>JBLWUG010000031.1:0-5252 GCA_048269045.1 Pseudidiomarina sp. | reverse complement strand
CCCGCGCTTTGCGTTGTGCTGCGGTTGGGCGCACAGCGTCATAGCGACGTTCTCGGGCGGGTGAAGGGGGCAGTCACTTCAATACAGCTATCATCAAATGTAACATTCGCCCTCTCACCGACCCCGAAATGTTACATTCCCCGACCCTAAATGTTACATTTGAGCGCCAAAAGCTAACTCAAACCGTCCAAAATGGATCTGAAATGTAACATCGACCGGGGGAGTTGCTGGTCAAATGTTACATTTGGCACTCAAAAAGTCCTTATTTTACTGGCTCCTCCAAAGAGGACTTAACACAGATGTAACATTTTGAGGCTCGAAAAGGCGTTTTTGCAAATGACCCTCTGAACGATGGCTTCTAGGACCAGATCGAAATTCACTCACGTCCAATCGAAAGCGGAGTGAACGCCAAGCAGAACTGAAGGCGCGATTTCGATCACTTGCACTGAAGGATAAGCAGTCCAAAAGATATGCCCACGGACGGGCCGAATGAGGCTTGCTGGCTTGCGACGGGCTTTGGGACAGAGGCCGAAAGCCTCGATGTGGCTGAAGGTGTTTCTATGCTCTGGGCATCGTCGGACCGCGCTAAACGTAAAGGTGGAGGCTCTTTTGACGGGCCTCGTTCGTTGTTCAGTTGGAAGTGTTCCCTAATCCTCCGTCGTGGCAAAGCTGGGTGGAATTACATTGCGGAAGGTGAATACTTCTCCTGGGGCAAAATAGGTGTTGCTGATGGTGTTGGTGTTGGTGTAACCGTAACTCAAGAAAGATGAGGAATCACACCATGGCACTGTCCAACGCAGAAAAGGTCCGGCGTTACCGGGAGCGGCAAAAGGCGAAGAAGGCCGAAGAGCTGAAGCGCCCAACTGAGCCAACATATGACCTTGAAAAGCCTTTCTTTGAGTTTTTTCCCCTCGATGAGCAGCTAGGTTCCGCTTACTGCCAGAACCTCGAACTCTGCGGTATTGAGCCTATTCTGTTCGAGGATGACACAGGTCCGGAAGTCAGCACATTGGACGATCTTTCTGATCCAGTTGAGCCAACTGGCAAAAGTAATCCATTTGGGTCGTCTCAAGGCACTTCACTCGGAAAGGCCGAAGTCATTCTCGGGTGCCTTTTGGAAGCGGCCCAAGACCTCGCCTATCGGGTGAACGACTACAAGAAATCGGAGCTGAGGGCTCGGATTGCTGAGCTCGAAGAGAGTGACTTGGCAGACGAAGCTGTGCGTAAGGAAGCTATCGCAAAAATCGCTGTATTGACGAAGAAGATTGCGGAATTGGAAAAGTCGGTCCGGTTCCAATTCCCAATTTGGAAAACAGAAATGGCGAGCGGCTAGTCCCGCGGCTTTGCACTGAGGCACCTCAGTTCGTGGCCCGAAAGGCAGGTTAGACGAACCATTTTGGGTGCCTGCACTCAGCCGGACTTGTAGATTCTCTAATCTACTGAACACGGCAAAAATGTCCGGATCTATGCCAGGACAAATGATCATTTACGCCTTTTTCTAAGGGCGCTTGGGAACGTGCGCCTGCAGTTTGTCTAGTGCGCGTTCTTCTTAACCACCCCCACCAAAATCCATCCCCAAATAGCGCATCAGGATACCTGCAATGCCATCAGTAACTGTGTCTATCACTTCTCCTGTCCCATGTGTTCTCAAGCATTGGGATCGTCTCTCTAAAGAGGAGCGTCACTACGAAATCATCCGATATGTCCAAACTCAGAAGGGTTCTGCAATTTCGCTCAATCTTCATCCAAAAGTGGGGTCCGTTGTATCCTGTCATGCGCAACCAGCGCGGTTTCTCTCCAAGCGGATTAACGAAAACCTCAATTCGGCGGACCTGCGACATTTCCCCTACCTGCTCGTGATTGAGGCGACCCGGCCTGAAGGTCGCTTACATTTGCATGGTGTCTACCTCGACCTTGGATATCCAAAGCGTCTCATCCACGAGGCCTTTCGCAAGGGCGCGGGCAAGATCACAGGGCGTTCTGGCTCTCGGCAAGTTTTCTCAAAAGCGGTTTATGCGGCTCGTGGGTGGCACAACTACATCTTAAAAGATGCCACCTGGACGCGTCGTTTTCTTGAGGCCGAGGTCAACCTCCGCTGGGTTTCGCGCCCCATGACACAAATCGTCCGCGACAACTATGAAACGACCCGCCTCGGTCAGGCGAAGGTCGCAAACGAAAATTCGCCTGCAAAGCGGGCAATCTAAGCGGTTCCACTGGGGCCGCGGGACCACCTTCTGCACAAACCGTCAACCTATCAACGCAGTTCTTTCGGCTGCGAACAATCAACCATGTCCGGTCTAGGACAAAGAAAGGAACTACCGTGGATTACCGTTTTAATTCCGAGGCCAGCAAACAAGATGTGGACCCTCTGGGGAATGTCGTGCCATTTCGCGCTATGAAGCTGCGCGCAGATGACACCACTGAAACTGTGGTTGAAGATCGCGAATTAGAGCACGTCGAAGGCAATGCCCTTTCGGAGGATGGCGAGGCCGGTCCCAGTGATCCCACCGGCCCCATTCGGATTGTAGAAGTAGATGATGTTGCTAGGGATTCTGTCCCTGATGACAAAGTAAGAAACGAGGTCCACGGCGCATCGCTTGATCAAATTGGTGCACCGGTCCAGTCAGAGGTGACAGCGCATTCTATGCTCGTCTCCGCGGCTCTCAGCGCGATCCCTGATGGGTATGTGCTGACGTCAGATGGCCTTTATCAAACGCCTGCAGATGACAGTGTCGAGCCGATCTACATTTCCAGCCCTGTGCACGTCGAAGCGCAGTTTGCGGACCGGAGTGAGCGCGGTTGGGGGCGGTTGATCTCGGTGAGGTCCCAGCGCGGAGAATGGCACAAAATTCCGGTAAGTAATGCGGATTTACACAAGCGGCCAAACGATGTTCTGGCAACATTAGTAGATTGCGGTTTGGAACTGGCCCCCAACAAAGAGGCTAAGAAGCTCATTGTTGATTTTCTTTGGCTTTCGAAGCCGCCGCACCTCCTGCAGTCTGTCGCGCAGATGGGCTGGACTGATGAAGACCACATGGGATTCGTCATGGGGGCGGAACTCATCGGCAGGAACAACATTCTGCCGGTTGCTGGAAGCGCCAATAAAGGCTTGAAGTTGTCGGGAAGCGCGGAGGACTGGAAAAACAGTGTAGGAGCGCTCTGCCGTGGTAACCCGATGATGATCTTGGCGACATCTCTGGCGTTCTCTGGCCCCCTACTAGCGCTTGTCGGGCAATCCAGTGGTGGTCTGCATTTTCGCGGAGCGTCCTCATCCGGCAAGACTACTCTGTTGCGTCTGGCTTCTTCTGTATGGGGCAGCAAAGAAATGATCTCGTCGTGGCTTGCCACGAAAAATGGTCTTGAGGGTATTGCCAGAACCTTGAACGATATGTTGATGCCTCTTGATGAGATCGCGGAAATCCATGCGCGTGATCTGCATGGCGCGATCTATATGCTTGGGAATGGCGCGGGAAAGGCGCGTATGACCAAAGACGCCGTTCCTGAGGAGAAAAGGGTTTGGAAGCTTGCTCTGATCTCATCCGGCGAGATCAGTATCCAAGAAAAACTGAAGGAAGGTCGCCTGGAAGTCATGGCGGGTCAGGAGGTTCGCCTGATCGATGTGGAGGCTGATAGTAGAGCATTTGGGGTGTTCGACGATCTTCATCAGATGGCCAGCGGCTCTTTGTTTTCCGACACTATTGCGAGAGCGACCAGCCAGTTCCACGGTGCCGTGGGTAAAGTGTTTGTTGAGCGGCTTGTCAGTCGGGTTGCCGATAATAAGTTGGATGCGATTGTTGGCCTCATCCATAAGACCGCCACCGGATGGTTGGAAAAGTTGGACGGCGCAGCCGACGGTCAAATTGCTCGTGTTGCGAACAGGTTTGCGTTGATCGCTATTGCTGGCGAACTTGCAACTCACTCAGGTTTGACAGGCTGGGCCACCGGAGAGGCGCGCAGCTCTGCGCAATCGGCCTTCATGGACTGGTATGATCGCCGGTTCTCAGCAAAGCGGGAAGCGGTCGATGCACATGTGAAGCCGCTTCAGGACTTCTTGGCGGCCAATCTGAACTCTATTCCGCTTATTGATCCCATGGCCACCGATAACTCAAACCCCTACGGCTGGAGGGACGCGTCGCGCGTTTACCTCACAAAAGAGGCATGGTCGGAGATCTTTGACGGGGTCGCGGGAACGGCAGCGGCAAAGGCAATGTTCGACTTGCGGTTGATGACTCCCGGTGAAGGCGGTCGCATCACTCGTAAAGGACCACGTGGCATTCCAGGGGTGCGTGGCCGCTTCTATACAGTCAATGTGGGCCGTCTGCTTGCTTACAAGCCGGACTGGCAACCTGAATAATAGGGGCGTTTGTTCCGGAATTTAGTATCTCCGAAGCCCTTCGAAGTAGGTTTGCTTAGGGGAGCTTCGGGCGCTAGGCTTGGCCCAGTATATCGCACGCCGGTGGAGAAGGAACTATTTACCATGTCCATTGAAGTCTACGAGATCGTCCTGCCAATCGCGGCCCTGTTTTGGGGGATTGGCATGACCCTATATACGTGCTGGGAGGGGGGCCGCCTTGAGCGCAAGCACTCGAAGAAGCCGGGAGCACACGGTGTGTGTCCTTGCTGTCGGCAGGCAGTATAAGCGTCGCTGGAGAGGTTCATTTAAGCCCCTGTGAAGGGGACATCCTGTTCGCTTACGAGAGCCGGTTGGTTGAGCAGCGTAGTATGTGGTGAGATGCTAAAAGTGGCTTTCTTGTTGAGAGCAGGCCGCAAAAGTGTTTAGCTCAATTATACCACATCACTTGAAGCTAGGCTCACGAGGCTCGATCTATGTCGACCTAACCAAGCGCTCAGGAAACCGGCGGAGGTATTCCCATATCAATCCTACTCGAAGGCTAAGCAGCTTCGACTTGGTTTAATCGCGTCACGATTCCAATGATCTCTTTCGCCTGAATCTTGGAAAAAATTCCGGCGATTCCGAGGTCATCGATGTCCGTAAAGGGACTTTCGTAGAACAATCTCGGCTCGACAACGCCGGTCTCAGTCAGGAAGTCGATCAACATCCCAAGAAACTCGTTTTGGTCCGCATTTAGGTCACTTCGGGCAGCAAAAGATGAGAATGCCTCCTTCGCTGCCGCTCTATCCAGCCCAGTCAGACGACGAAGGAAGACAGCAAGGCCGCCGTCTTCACCCATAGAAGCGAGCCCTTCCACGTCTGTAACATTGAACTTCAGCATCATTGTGCTCAGCTCATC
>JBLWUG010000030.1:0-5550 GCA_048269045.1 Pseudidiomarina sp. | reverse complement strand
TGCAAGGCGCAAACAGTAGTTGTAGCGCAGTTTGTCAAGAGCAAAAAATGCAAAAAAGGCTGTTTTTGTACAAATTACAGCCTTTTCTTTTTGAGCTAAATTCCATAAAATTTCCGACCCTTAAGTTGCACAGTTTTTAACCGATGCGTATCGGACCATTTCAATTAGACAATCCGGTGATACTCGCACCCATGGCGGGCGTGACTGATCTTCCTTTTCGACGACTGTGTCGTGAATTGGGAGCAGGGATGACGGTGTCTGAAATGTTATCGAGCAATCCTTTGGTCTGGAACACGAAAAAGTCCCGTGACCGAATGGAACATGCAGACGAACCGGGAATCAAAGCTGTACAGATTGCGGGCTCAGAACCTGAGTTAATGGCAGCGGCCGCTATCCACAACGTGGAGCACGGTGCGCAAGTCATTGACATTAACATGGGCTGCCCTGCAAAAAAGGTGAATAAGAAGCTGGCAGGCTCAGCGCTATTACAACACCCCGACTTAGTGCAAAGCATTCTGTCCGCGGTTGTTGCAGCAGTGGATGTGCCGGTTACGCTGAAAATTCGTACGGGCTGGGATCCAGACCATCGCAACGGTGTTGCCATTGCTCGCATTGCTGAGCAATCCGGTATTCAATCGTTAGCGGTACATGGCCGCACCCGTGCATGTATGTATAAAGGCCATGCCGAATACGATACTATTAAAGCCATAAAACAGTCTATATCGATACCTGTCGTAGCCAACGGTGACGTAACCACGCCACAGAAAGCACGAGAGGTACTAGATTACACTGGTGCTGATGCCATTATGATTGGCCGCGGCGCACAGGGTAATCCATGGTTGTTTCGCGAAATTGCCCACTACTTGGCAACCGGCGAAATATTACCGCCTCCAACGGCTGAAGAAGTTAGTGATGTTGTGCTCAAACACGTGATGCGTTTGCATCAACATTACGGCGATTTCAGCGGTGTGAGGATTGCACGAAAACATGTCGGCTGGTACTTGCGAGAGCAGCAGCCGGACTCAGTTTTTCGTCGGGAGTTTCTAAGCATTGAGGATGCTCAAGAGCAAATCGATGCCCTGACGAAGTTTTTTGTAACAGTAAACTAGAAGAGATAGAGCGCACCTATGTTTGATCAAAACGCACATCGTGACCAGGTTTCTCCATTTACCACGATTGGTAACAATGCTCAGCCGAAGCCACTTCGCACTTCGGTAAAGCAAGCTATGAACTCGTTTTTAAAGCAACTCGAAGGACACGATCCTGAAGACTTGTACGAATTGGTTCTGGCGGAAGTAGAAGCCCCTCTGTTAGAGGAAGTCATGACTTACACGCGTGGTAATCAGACCCGCGCCGCTACAATGCTTGGCATTAACCGCGGCACTTTGCGTAAAAAGCTGAAAAAGTACGGCATGAACTAATTGCCCCCTAAAGAGCACCTTGCGTGCTCTTTTTTCTTTAAAGAGTTTGAAAAAGGTACACCACATGCAACATCGTCCCATTCAACGCGCTTTGCTAAGTGTTTCAGATAAAACAGGAATCGTCGAATTTGCCCAGGCTTTAGTCGAGCGCGGCGTTGAACTGTTATCAACGGGCGGCACCGCTAAGCTGTTACGCGAGCACAATATTCAAGTTAAAGACGTTTCTGAACACACCGGCCAAATTGAAATTATGGACGGCCGTGTAAAAACTCTTCATCCGAAAATTCATGGTGGTATTTTAGCCCGTCGCGATCAAGACCAAGCCGTTATGGCTGAGCAGAATATTGCTCCGATCGACATGGTCGTTGTAAATCTCTATCCCTTCGCAAACACGGTAGCTGCTGCTAACTGCACTCATGAAGATGCAGTGGAAAACATCGATATCGGTGGCCCTACCATGGTGCGCGCGGCTGCTAAAAATCACAACGATGTGACTATCATTGTTAATGCTGACGATTATTCATCAGTATTAGCCGAAATGGATGCTAACGAAAACAGCCTTACTTTTGAGAGCCGTTTCGACTTAGCCATCAAAGCTTTTGAACACACCGCTCAATACGACGGCATGATTGCTAACTACTTTGGTGCGCGCTTACCAAAACAAGAAAGCCAATTCCCGCGTACGTACAATAGCCAGTTCATTAAGAAGCAAGACTTACGTTACGGCGAGAACAGTCATCAACAAGCAGCTTTTTACGTCGAAGCTACACCGGCTGAAGCTTCTGTTGCGACCGCAACTCAACTGCAAGGCAAAGCGTTATCGTTTAATAACATCGCCGACACCGACGCTGCTTTAGAGTGCGTAAAATCCTTCGCCGAACCAGCGTGTGTCATCGTAAAACACGCTAACCCATGTGGCGTTGCTATTGGCGATTCAATTTTAAGCGCCTACGACCGTGCCTTTAAAACGGATCCAACGTCAGCCTTTGGCGGAATTATCGCGTTTAACCGTGAACTTGATACTGATACAGCGAAAGCCATTATCGACCGTCAGTTTGTCGAAGTCATTATTGCCCCTGTGGTCAGCCAAGGTGCCCGCGATGTGATTGCTGCTAAAGCTAATGTGCGTGTACTTGAGTGTGGCCAGTGGCCTGCCGAGCGCAGCCCTACCCATGACTTTAAACGCGTCAACGGTGGTTTATTGGTGCAAGATAGTGACCAAGGTAAAATCACTGCAGCTGACTTGCAGGTCGTGACGAAGAAGCAACCAACTGAAGCCGAATTACGTGATTTATTGTTCTGCTGGAACGTTGCTAAATTCGTTAAATCAAACGCCATTGTGTATGCCAAAGACAGCATGACCATTGGTGTGGGTGCCGGCCAAATGAGCCGCGTCTATAGCGCTAAAATTGCCGGCATCAAAGCCGCTGATGAAAACCTAGAAGTAGCAGGTTCGGTAATGGCATCTGATGCGTTCTTCCCATTCCGCGATGGCATCGATGCTGCTGCAGAAGCTGGAATTACTGCTATCATTCAGCCTGGTGGCTCAATTCGCGATGACGAGATTATTGCCGCGGCAAATGAGCATGGTATTGCTATGGTATTCACTGGTATGCGTCATTTCCGCCACTAATCACGGCGGAACACGTGCACTTGAAAGCAAACAATTTCAAACTTACCCACAACGAGTAATGTGATGAACGTATTGGTTATTGGCGGCGGTGGCCGTGAACATGCTTTGGCATGGAAAGCAGCTCAATCAACTCTAGTCGAAAAAGTTTTTGTAGCGCCTGGTAATGCCGGTAGTGCTATGGAAGATGGCGTTGAAAATGTAGCTATTGCAGCTGACGACATAGCTGGCTTACTAGCCTTTGCTAAGCAAGCACAAATCGGACTAACTATCGTAGGTCCGGAAGCGCCTCTAGTGGTTGGTGTTGTCGATCAGTTTACTGCAGAAGGGTTAACCATTTTTGGTCCGACTCAAGGTGCTGCTCAATTGGAAGGCTCGAAAGCTTTCAGTAAAGACTTCCTTGCTCGTCACCAAATCCCAACGGCTGCCTACGGTACTTTCACCGATATCAATGAAGCGAAAGCTTACGTAACCAAGCAAGGTACGCCAATCGTCATTAAAGCCGATGGCTTAGCCGCAGGTAAGGGCGTAATTATTGCCGAGACTGAACAGCAAGCCTTCGACGCTATTGAAGATATGCTTGAAGGCAACCGCTTTGGCGATGCCGGTAGCCGCGTCGTTGTAGAAGAGTTCTTAGTCGGCGAAGAAGCGAGCTTTATTGTGATGGTGGATGGCAAGACTGCGCTACCTTTCGCTTCGAGCCAAGACCACAAGGCCCGCGACAATGGTGATTTAGGGCCTAATACGGGCGGTATGGGCGCTTATTCCCCTGCCCCGGTCGTTACCCCTGAAGTACACGATTGGGTCATGCAGCACGTGATTCAGCCCACCATTGAGGGCATGGCTAATGAAGGCCATCCTTATCAAGGGTTCTTGTATGCTGGTTTGATGATCGCGCCTGATGGCACCTCAAAAGTTTTGGAATACAACTGTCGTTTCGGCGACCCTGAGACTCAGCCTATCATGCTGCGCCTGCAGTCGGACATTGTGGAGCTATGCCTTGCAGCATGTGCAGGTAAGCTTGATGAACAAAAGATCGACTTTGACCCTCGTGCAACCGTAGGTGTTGTATTAGCCTCAGGTGGCTATCCAGATAGCTATGCGAAAGGCAAAGTTATTCAAGGCATCGATAAAGCGGAAGCCGCAGGAACCAAAGTATTCCACGCCGGTACGCAATTAAATGCTGATGGTGAATTGGTAACCAGTGGCGGTCGCGTTTTATGTGTTACAGCTATTGGCGACAATGTCACTGCCGCACAACAAGCTGCATATCGGGGTGTTGCTGAGATTAACTGGGATGACGTATTTTATCGCACGGATATCGGTTATCGAGCCATAGCTCGCGAAAGCACAAAATAATAGCAACAGCTTTTCATCTAGCCTGATTACCCAGAGGTAGTCAGGCTGGTATGAAGTTCTTCTGTATCTAGTCTTCTATGACTAAATCATCGTCACTTGAGTTCGACTCAAAGGTATCATCAGCATAAGTGCTGCGACCATAAAAGCTCACTACTTTCGGACGATTAATCCGCGATTGATATTTCACCCAAGCCTTCTCAACCGCACTCTCAGCAGCCTTTTCACCACGAGCGACGGCAATCAATGATTGCTCTTCTGCCGATTGTGGTTCCAAGTCACCACTAAGCAATGCAGCAATGAGGCTACCATGCTTAGTCAATAATTCACTTTCGCGAATAGAGTAGTCACCTGACCGAGAAAAACCATACGGATAGTTCTTAAAATCGTTAAAAGGTTTTCTCATTAATTGTTCACGGTTCATTGTTGTCATTTTATCCTTCCTCCAGACCAACAACAGCTTAACTAGTCGTGCGCAAAATACGTCAATGACGATATAGAGCTGATTGGCGTATATGTCAATATATTTCGCAAGGATTCAAACAAATCGAGACCATTTACACACATCTCATTTTTGTTTAATGGTACATTGAAGTATTAGTCAGAACGGATGATTTTTCATGAAAACTTTTATTATGCTTGGCGCGATCAATATGGTGGTGGCGATTATTCTCGGTGCATTCGGTTCACATGGGCTTAAGCAAATCATTAGCCCCGACATGGTGCAAGTGTTCCAAACGGGGGTGCAATACCATATTTACCATGCATTGGGGTTATTGCTAGTAGCTGTGCTCATGATTCCCTACCCTCACTCTGGCGGCCTGCGCACGGGCGGCTGGATCCTCATGGCAGGTATTATCTTGTTCTCAGGTAGTTTGTATTTGCTGGCATTAACTGGAATGAGCGTTTTCGGTCCGGTAACACCGGTCGGTGGTGTGTGCTTTATTGTTGGTTGGATCTGGATTTTCTGGGCGGCTTTAAAAGAAGTTTAATTTCCTTCAGCCACAAAAAAACCCTTTGCAAACTTGTGGTCTGCAAAGGGCTATAATTTGGAGCGAGAAACGAGATTCGAACTCGCGACCCCAACCTTGGCAAGGTTGTGCTCTACCAGCTGAGCTATTCTCGCAATTACAATCTTTAAAG
>JBLWUG010000029.1:0-5978 GCA_048269045.1 Pseudidiomarina sp. | reverse complement strand
TAAAAACGGCAAGGCTAGTAACGATTGTATTGCTGAAATGCTTATGACCACCGCCGCACCAGGAGCATGTCTCGGGCTGCGACTACCGCCTCGGACTCTTACGTTTATGCAGGCTTCGATGGGTCGATAGGTGGTGTCTTATCTCCGACAGTTCGTTCCGGCGACCCGATACTCAACAATCGCCAAATCACCCTTAGAGTCCTCATAGGTAATTTGGGCCGGCATCACATCGTTGCAGGTCATATCGGTTCGCGTGGTACGAATTACCTTGGCGATGTCCAACTTCATCCCATAACGATAATGGACAACTTCGGGAGGCTTCTTTCCGACAGAAGTAGCGTACTCCCGCATAGTATTTTCGTTCGCGCGTATCATTTCGCCATACTCGCGATCTGAGCTACCCTCTGCCAAGGATAATGAGCTCACGCTCATAAAAAACACTGCTGCCGTAATCTTGAAAGCTTTCATAACCAGCTCCTAACTTAACGTGTGTGATGAAATTATAAGAGCGGCAAGCTGTTACTCATATGACACGGTAATTACACTGGTGTTATGAATCAAATTACCCAAGGATTAAGTGGGGCCGGTAGCATTCGAGCAAGCATAGCCATCCCGATTAATTGGCTCAGTTACCTAGCGGCCACACCATATGAAAATCATTCAGCCGTTGAGCTGGGGGTCGCAGGCGCTCAAGTTTTAAATTTGAGAGGCCCATCCACGCAGCGCTTCTGGCTAGGACGGGCCGACGGGTGACAGGCGCCCCTCGGCTCTTGATGAAGGGGCATAGAACTGGCACTGCCGGAGCAGAGAACAGCATCGGCATCGACCAGGGGCGTATTCTCGATATGCGCCGCATCAGACTTTCCCGGCTCAAAGCTGGGATACTGACCGCTGCGATCTCAGACCAAAAGATGGGTCTCGTCGATCACATGCATCGCTTTGCGTGACGTCCGCGTTTGCAAGCTACCCGCGGCAATTATCGGTGCCTTTTGGAAGACATCACGAGGAAGACCACATACTGCTCGACAATGACAGACTCAACTTGGTAATAGCCTATGTAGGAGGCGATAGCGGCGCGGCCATAAGGGGCGGCATTCAGAATGGCAATGGAGCTTCAAAACGCTGCGTATCGTCACACTTTTGGTCAGGGCCTCATATTCGCGGCAGAGAACGCGATCGCGATCGGCGGCATATCAGAGCGGACTGGTGGTTTTCCACAGCGACTGTAGTGATTTCGTAGCAGCACCACTGGGTCCCCCACAGACATTCGCTCAACTGGTGAAGTAGACGCCAACTGAATGTAAAAATTGTATGTGCTGTGGAAAAATTAAATCACTCGCTCATGTTGCTTTGAGCTGAGCCGAGAAGGCCGACTCAGCCCATTGTTGCATGACACGCTGTCAGGATCCTCCTCCCGTGTAAGGAGACGTTATGATCCGGCTTACCCCTGTGGCAGCTACTCAGAAATAACTTTCTTGTCATTTATTACCATGTGAGCGGTTGTTTATTTTGGCTGGCATTCCGCGGAACTCTACCGCGTGAAGTCGCCCGTCTGGAGTACGAATTTTTATTTCATATGGCCTAACATTTCCCTTAAGTGTGTTATTTATAGCTTTATTATCCGAACGCTCTTTATTCATAGGGGCCACACTCACCACCTCGCCGCGCTTCAGCAGATCCAGCATTACTTGGTGACCATCCCCAACAGTGTGATCGTGCCGCATAGCACTTTCTTGTTCCGTGCCGGCGACGGCTGCGAAAGCTGCCGAAATTAGCGAAATCGTCACCAGTGCTTTACTAATTTGGTTCATCATTTATCCCTCTTCCCCGATTTGCGTTTAAAAAACTATTGCTCGCTTTCTGTCTCAAACATCCCAAGTATAAACTGCACGTCTAGGGTTCCCTTAGCAAAGGGAAGCCTAAGCATCGATGATTGTTGCAGGGTAAGTGCTGATACCTGCAACAACCATAATCGTATTAATATCGCGGAGGTGTCCGTTAAAGTGGTATCAGCCGTTTTTAACGCCTACTGGGGCACCGAGAAATTCGACCGAATGGACGACTCCGTCAGGGGTTTTAATTTTAATCTCATACGTTCTTACATCACTTCCGGACACTGGTGAATTACCCATTGGGGTCACGCTTAGCACTTGCCCGGTTTTTAGCAGATTGACCATCACTTCATGACCATCGCCAACAGTATGGTCGTGTCTCATGGGTTGATCGCCTTTATTTGCAGCGATGAGAAAAGGAGATGTAGCGGTTAGAACAAGGGCGATAACGAGCTTTTGCATGCTTTTCATTGTGCTTTCCTCAGTGTTGGGGCCTGATTTGAGTGTGGCGGGTGAATACTTACGGGATGCTGTCCCTAAAATTACATTGGCGTAACCTCAGTGACAGCCAACAAACGTTCAGCTCCTGCGCTTTGGAAACTGGAAACAGGTCTGAACGACCTGATCTTCCACAAATCGCAATTACTGGTTACCGCAAGGATCTCGATGTCGCCCCTTACCCCTTAAAGGCTTACCTCTTCTACATTCGACAGCGAATATCGAGGAGACATCCACAGTTCGACAGGTCGTACAGCGTCACCAGGCGCGCCGTGTTCCTCACCAATTCACGGAAGCGCGTCACGCAGCCAGACTGGCGCATGGTCACTTCGACTTGGAGCAGCGCTGCGCAAACCCGAGAGCGAGTAAACTTGGTGCAGATTACATTTTTGTAAGCTTTTTAAAAAAATCGAAACCTCACAGCCTCCCGGCTTGTCCGTTCTTAGGTAACACCGAGGGCTGATTATCAAATCTGAGCTCTCACAGTATTAGTAACGCAACTGCCCGGCATGATCGAAAAATACGCAGACTTTAGTCAATGCAATACTGTGGCAGCACATCACCAAGAGGAGTTGATATGAAAATGTCTTATTGGCGTTTCGCTGCGATGGTGGCCACATCAACCGTCATCATGTACGGCGTTATGTATTTGAATACTTACGCTTTTGAGCATGTTCTATGGAGTGAGACCCGTGCTTGGATGTCGTTAGTAATGGGAGCTGTCATGGCGATAGTCATGCTCGCCTTCATGCTCAATATGTACAAGAAAAAGCCCATGAACATAGCGATATTCGCCGGCGGAGCAGCTTCCTTTGCTATTGCCCTGTGGCTTGTTCGTAGCCAGGCAACTGTCGACGATACGGACTATATGAAGGCCATGATTCCTCACCATTCCATAGCCATCATGACAAGTGAGCGCGCTCAGATTTCAGACCCGCGCGTTCGCAAGCTGGCAGATCAAATCATTGAGGCTCAGCGCCGAGAGATCTCTGAGATGAAGTTCCTGATCAATGATCTAGAGAGGGCTAACTGAAA
Source organism: Pseudidiomarina sp. (assembly GCA_048269045.1). GTDB lineage: Bacteria > Pseudomonadota > Gammaproteobacteria > Enterobacterales > Alteromonadaceae > Pseudidiomarina. The sequence goes on along the minus strand of JBLWUG010000029.1, from coordinate 2,613 downwards.
AAACGTATCGAGCAACTTTCTCGCCCCGGCCCGTTTTTCCTTCAAGCGTCACGCGATCCCGACGAGGTCATTGCGCTTATTGAGTTCGCTGACCTGAGCGGCCAGCACACGAACTAACCCGCGATGACGGCGGTGTAGCAAGACGCTCGTCGCGGTAAAAGCTCAACTACTGCTTGACCACCAAACGTGCCCCGTTGCTTTTAGCTGTCATGTACGTGCTCTTTGCCATCCGCATGAGTGTGAGCGTTGGACGCCGGCTCGGCATGATGGTCGCTGGCGCTACTGCCTTTCGTGCTGGAGTTACTTCCACCATGGTGATCATCGCCGTTACTGCTCGAAGAATGGTGATCGGCCTCTGGAGCTGAGCCGCCGTGGTGGTCTGCAGCCGCTATACCGCGATGTCCAGACTCTCCTCCAGCGGCAGCATTGCCATGATGGTCAGAATTGCTGCCATCCAAGCTTTCATGATTGTGCGTCTGGCTCTCACCGCCACCATGCTGGTGACCGCCACTCGCAGCGACGAGCGCTTGGTATTGCGTAGCGTCGATCTTGGGCAACTGGCTGATGAAGGCAACCATGCCCCAGATATATTCGTCGCCCATACTCTTACCCCAGGCCGGCATGCCTGTTGCTTTGATTCCATGCTTAATGACCCAGAAGGCGGATGCAGGGCCTGCGTCAATGCCGATCTTGGCCAGGTTAGGCGGGGCTGGATACAGCGCCTGACTCAGCTCTGTTTGTTCGACACCGGGCGCCAGATGGCACCCAACGCACATGGCGTTGTAGTTCCCGGCCCCGCCACGAATGAGAGCCTCGTCATCTAGATTGGGAATCTCAATGTCCTTGGACCGCGCTTCGATAGAGCGATCACGCGCCATTGAAAGGAACGCATGCACGGCTGGGTAATGAGGATCGTCAGCACCAACGTTGATCAAGCCGGAATAGGCTCCGGCTAATATTGCTGCACTACCGACAGCGCCTGCTACCACCAGGGTTGTAATTGTTTTTTTCATATCAGGCTCTAAAACCACATTCGAATGCCGGCGACAAAGCGCGCCTCTTCAACATCTTCTCCTTCGTCGCGCAGCATGTCTGCGGTATTACCGTATGAGCGACTCCAAGAAATCCCGATGTAGGGCGCAAACTCGCGAACGATTTCGTAGCGCAGGCGCAAACCCAGTTCGGTATTCGCCAGGCCCGAGCCCACTCCTCTTTCAGAATCATTCTTACCGTAGAAATTGGCTTCCGCAGTTGGCTGGAGGATCAGCCGATTGGTAAGCAAGATGTCATAGTCGCCCTCAAGACGCGCCGCAGTCTGGCCGTTTTCGCCGACGAAGGCTGTGGCCTCGGCTTCAAAAGCGTAAAGCGCCATGCCTTGCACACCAAAGGCAGCCCAGGTCTGTGGAGACTCGGGTTTGAAGTCTTGGCGAACGCCAGCAACGACGTCCCACCAGGGGCCGACCGAGCGCCCATACAACAGCTGCAGCTCGGCATCCTCGGTTACGCCGTTAGTACGCTCTCCCTCGGAACGAAACCAGACCCGATTGATATCGCCTCCCACCCAGCCTGAGGCATCCCAGGCCAGGGTGCTGCCCTCATCAGCGTCCTGATATTCAAGCTGATCGAGCAGAAAGAAGCTGTTGATGCCGCTATCGTGCACTGTGTGTCCAGGCAGAGGCGCGAAGGCCGCTTGGCGATCAGCATCCGTGAGGACGGGGATCGGTGTACGACTGGTGGTTCTCGGGGTATCAGCGGAGCTATGGTTCATTTGGGAGTGATCCATGTTGCTGTGATCCATCCCTTTCATTTGCTCTTGCATGGCGCCGTGGCCCATCTTGCTATGGTCCATAGCCGCAGCTTTACTCTGATTTTGGCCATGGTTCATCTGGGAGTGATCCATACTGCCCATCTGGCCTTGCATGGCCTCATGATTCATCTTGCTGTGGTCCATAGCAGGAGTCCCATCCTGCGAATTCTGGCCCTCGGGCATCTGGCTATGATCCATGCCCCCCATCTGCACCTGAGCAGCCCCGTGGTTCATCTTGCTATGGTCCATCGGCATGGAGCCGTGGTCCATAGTCGAGTGATCCATCTCTTCTGCGGCAAAGGTAAAGCCGCTACTCAGTGCGCTCATTGACACCGCCAGCGCAATGAACGATGGACGTGAAAGCTTAATGGTCATGGTTCGAATCTGCCTCGGCATGGTCGCTGCCATGCTCACCGGTCATTTTTTGGTGGTCCATGCCTTCATGGTTCATCGAGCCGTGATCCATTTGCTGATTGGCTGGGCCTTGGCCTCGCACCTGAGGAGGCTGCTTCTCACTGGCAGCTTTGGAAGAGTCAACGGCGTGCCGTCCATGATCGCTGTGATTTTCTTCGGCCAGCGACACTGGGATATACAGGGCAGCCAAAAGGCTCAACATTGCGGCACTGCAGAAAAGGGGGTTTCGTATCGGGGAATTGCCCATTAAATATCTCCTTCACTCATCCACGCGAACTTCACGGAACATGCCCATTTCCATGTGGAGCAGCAGGTGGCAGTGATAGGCCCAGCGCCCTAGCGCATCTGCGGTTACGCGATAGCTGCGCTTCGAGCCTGGTGGTACATCAATG
>JBLWUG010000028.1:0-6412 GCA_048269045.1 Pseudidiomarina sp. | reverse complement strand
GCGGTGAAATTCCTGGCTTGAAAAAAGCTAGCTGGTAAGCCACGAGTCACGGGAGAAAGCAAATATGAGCATGCAAGATCCAATTGCGGATATGTTCACTCGCATCCGCAACGCTCAGGGAGCTAACAAAGTCGCCGTGCGCATGCCTGCTTCTAAACAGAAAGTGGCTATTGCCCAAGTTCTGAAAGAAGAAGGTTATATCGCGGACTTCAATGTTACTGGTGAAGTGAAAACTGAACTAGAAGTGTCATTGAAGTACTTTGAAGGCAAACCTGTAATCGAATCAATTGAGCGCGTAAGTCGCCCTGGATTACGTATCTATAAGAAACGTAATGAACTACCACGTGTTATGGGTGGTTTAGGTGTCGCAGTAGTCTCTACTTCTAAAGGCTTGATGACTGATCGTGCCGCTCGCAAAGCGGGTTTAGGCGGTGAAGTTGTCGGTTACGTAGCTTAACGAGGAGTTAGGAAATGTCACGAGTTGCTAATGCACCGGTCGTCATTCCTGCTGGCGTTGAAGTTACGCTAAATGGCCAGGAAGTGACAATTAAAGGTGCCAAAGGCTCATTGAGCCGTGTATTTAACGATGCAGTAGAAATTGTTGAAGATGACAAAGTTCTACGTACTATTCCTCGCAAAGATGTTGCACCTGATGCAACCGCTCAAGCAGGTACGGCACGTTCGTTAATACAAAACATGGTGGTTGGTGTTGCGCAGGGTTTTGAGCGTAAGTTACTATTGGTAGGTGTTGGTTACCGTGCGAAAGTATCGGGTAGCAAACTTAATTTATCACTAGGCTTCTCTCACCCAGTTGACTTCGATATTCCGCAAGGAATTACTATCGAAGTCCCAGCACAAACTGAAGTAGTCGTTAAAGGTGTAGACAAGCATTTAGTAGGTCAAGTGGCCGCTAATATTCGCGCATACCGTAAACCTGAGCCTTATAAAGGTAAAGGTGTTCGTTATGCCGATGAGCAAGTGCGCCGTAAAGAAGCCAAGAAAAAGTAAGGTAAAACGATGGACAAGAAAACAGCTCGCTTACGCCGTGCAACTCGCGCTCGTAAGAAAATGCAAGAGTTGGGTGCAAACCGCCTGGTCGTTCACCGTACACCACGGCATATTTACGCACAGCTTATTGCACCGAACGGTTCTGAAGTGCTAGCAGCAGCTTCTACTGCAGAAAAGGTTTTACGTGACGAGTTGAAAACAACTGGTAACGTAGATGCCGCGAAAGCAGTAGGTAAGCTGATCGCTGAACGAGCGATTGAGAAAGGCGTGAAAAACGTTGCTTTCGATCGCAGTGGTTTCCGTTATCACGGTCGCGTAGCCGCATTGGCTGACGCAGCTCGTGAAGCTGGACTTCAGTTCTAGGAGACGAACATGGCAAATGCAAATGTAGAAGCTCAACAAAGTGACCTGCAAGAAAAGCTGATCACAGTAAACCGTGTAGCTAAAGTTGTTAAAGGTGGTCGTATCTTTAGCTTTACTGCACTGACTGTGGTTGGTGATGGTCAAGGTAAAGTGGGTTTCGGTTACGGTAAAGCACGTGAAGTTCCAGCAGCTATTCAAAAGGCTATGGAAAAAGCACGTCGCAATATGGTAACCATTCAGTTGAACGGTGATACCCTTCAGCACCCAGTTAAAGGCCGTCACTCAGGTTCACAAGTATTTATGCAACCAGCATTAGAAGGTACAGGTATCATCGCCGGTGGTGCGATGCGTGCAGTACTTGAGGTTGCAGGGGTACATAACGTGCTGTCAAAGGCATATGGTTCAACCAACCCAATCAACGTTGTACGTGCCACTATCAAGGCATTACACGACATGAAATCGCCAGAGCAAGTAGCGGCGAAGCGTGGATTGCGCGTTGACGAGATTTTGGGGTAGTGAGCAATGGCGAATAAGACAATTAAAGTTACACAAACGCGTAGCGGTATTGGTCGTTTACCAAAGCATCGCGCTACACTTCGTGGTCTTGGTCTGCGCCGTATTGGTCACACGGTAGAGTTGGAGGATACTCCTTCTGTACGTGGCATGGTGAACCGAGTCAATTATATGGTAAGGGTGGAGGACTAAGACATGTTTTTAAATACTATCTCCCCTGCACCTGGTGCGAAAACTAGCAAGAAGCGTATTGGCCGTGGTATCGGCTCAGGCGTAGGTAAAACTGGTGGACGTGGTCATAAAGGTCAAACATCTCGTTCTGGTGGCTCAATCAAGCCAGGTTTCGAGGGTGGCCAAATGCCAATCCAACGTCGTTTACCTAAGTTTGGCTTCACTTCACGCAAATCATTCGTGAATGCGGAAGTAAACTTGGCAGAAATTGCTAAAGTTGCTGGCGAAACTGTAACTATCGCAGCTTTGAAAGAAGCTGGTTTGATTCGTAAAGACGCGCTTAGCGTAAAAGTTATCAAGTCTGGCGAAATCAACCGTGCCGTTACTGTTCAAGGCATCAAGGTCACCAAAGGCGCCCGCGAAGCTATTGAAGCTGCTGGCGGCAAAATCGAAGGATAGAGCAAATGGCTAAACCAGGATTGGAATCTAACAGAGCTCAAGGTGGCACGTCGGAACTTAAACGTCGTCTGCTGTTTGTACTCGGCGCGTTGATCGTGTTCCGTGCGGGCTCCTTCGTGCCGATTCCTGGTATAGATGCCGCGGTATTGGCGCAGTTGTTCGATCAGCAAAAAGACACCATCGTAGCCATGTTTAACATGTTCTCCGGTGGTGCGCTTGAGCGCGCATCGGTGTTTGCGTTAGGTATTATGCCGTACATCTCGGCTTCAATTATTATGCAATTAGCTTCCGTGGTTCACCCACGTTTAGCTGAGCTTAAGAAAGAAGGTGAGTCTGGACGTCGTAAGATCAACCAATACACACGTTGGGGTACATTGATACTCGCAACGTTCCAATCCATTGGTATAGCAACTGGCTTACCAAATCTAATGCCTGGATTAGTAATTGATCCTAGCTTTGGGTTTTACTTTACGGCTGTAGTGAGCTTAGTAACCGGAACCATGTTCTTAATGTGGTTAGGTGAGCAAATTACAGAACGTGGGATTGGTAACGGTATCTCTATTCTAATCTTCACCGGTATTGTAGCGGGTCTCCCGTCGGCCATTGGTCAGACGGCAGAGCAAGCTCGTCAAGGTGATTTACATTTATTACTGTTAATGCTAATTGGTGTCATCGTAGTTGCAGTAACCTATTTCGTAGTGTTCGTGGAACGCGGACAACGTCGAATTGTGGTAAACTACGCGAAACGTCAGCAAGGCCGTAAGGTGTTTGCAGCGCAGAGTACTCACTTGCCATTGAAAGTTAATATGGCCGGTGTTATTCCACCGATTTTCGCATCGAGCATTATTTTGTTCCCAGGCACTATCGCAACTTGGTTTGGCCAAGGCGAGGGTGCGGTAGCAAACTTCTTACAAGAACTGTCTTTGACGTTATCGCCAGGTCAGCCTCTGTACGTAATGCTATATGCAGCAGCGATTATCTTCTTCTGTTTCTTCTATACTGCGTTGGTATTTAACCCACGTGAGACTGCGGATAACTTGAAGAAGTCTGGCGCGTTCATTCCGGGCATCCGCCCAGGTGAACAAACCTCGCGTTACATTGATAAAGTAATGACCCGATTGACGCTTGCAGGCGCGTTGTACATTACCTTTGTCTGTTTGGTTCCTGAATTCATGATGATTGCTTGGAACGTACAATTCTATTTTGGTGGTACGTCCCTGTTAATTATTGTAGTAGTAATCATGGATTTTATGGCGCAGGTCCAAACTCATTTGATGTCGCATCAGTATGAGTCGGTCCTGAAAAAAGCTAACCTAAAAGGCTTCGGCCGTTAAAGGTTGGATAAATACGGAGTGTAGCAATGAAAGTTCGTGCTTCCGTGAAGAAAATCTGCCGTAACTGTAAAGTAATCAAGCGCCACGGTGTGGTGCGAGTAATTTGCAGTGACCCTAAGCACAAGCAACGGCAAGGTTAATTCGAAGACGAAGTCCGCGGCCCAAATATTTTTTGGCGCTGCGGCTTTGATTTGTTTGCAAATTGGCATCTGGTTGAGTATCCTAACGGGCTTTTCAACCAGTGACCCATACAAATATAGGAGACGTGTTAGTGGCCCGTATCGCTGGCATTAACGTTCCTGACAATAAGCATGCAGTAATTGCCCTTACTGCGATTTATGGTATTGGCCGTACTTCATCGAAATCAATTTTGGCTTCGATTGGTATGGAAGAAAATACAAAGATCGGCTCTTTGTCAGAAGAAAAACTGGATGAGCTTCGTGAAGCAGTAGCTAAATATACTGTTGAAGGCGATCTTCGCCGTGAAGTTTCAATGAACATCAAACGCTTGATGGATCTCGGATGTTATCGTGGTCTACGTCATCGTCGTGGCTTGCCTCTACGTGGACAGCGCACTAAAACAAATGCGCGCACCCGTAAAGGTCCGCGTAAACCAATTAAGAAGTAGGGAGTTGAGACATGGCTAAACAACCAACTCGTACTCGTAAGCGCGTTAAAAAGCAAGTCGCTGATGGTATGGCTCACATCCATGCATCATTCAATAACACCATTGTGACAATCACTGATCGTCAGGGCAATGCTCTGTCGTGGGCGACAGCTGGTGGTTCAGGTTTCCGTGGTTCACGTAAATCTACCCCGTTCGCAGCGCAAGTTGCAGCTGAGCGTGCAGGTGAAATGGCAAAGGAATATGGTTTGAAAAACCTTGAAGTGTTCGTGAAGGGCCCAGGTCCTGGTCGTGAGTCTTCGATTCGCGCATTGAACGCTGTAGGTTATCGCATCACTAATATTACTGATGTGACTCCTATTCCTCACAACGGTTGTCGTCCGCCTAAGAAACGTCGCGTTTAATAGGCGCCATACGATAGTTGGAGAAAGATCATGGCTAGATATTTGGGTCCAAAACTCAAACTGAGTCGCCGCGAAGGAACAGACTTGTTCCTGAAGAGTGGCGTACGCGCAATCGACACGAAATGTAAACTCGAAAGCGCACCGGGTCAGCACGGCGCACGTCGCGGCCGTTTGTCTGATTACGGTTTACAGTTACGTGAAAAGCAAAAAGTACGTCGTATGTATGGCGTATTAGAAAAGCAATTCCGTAACTACTACAAAGAAGCTGTCCGTATTAAGGGCAACACCGGTGAGAACTTGCTGTTTTTGCTTGAGCAACGCCTTGATAATGTGGTTTACCGCATGGGCTTCGCGTCAACTCGCGCAGAAGCACGTCAGTTAGTAAGCCATAAAGCGGTAGTTGTGAATGGCCAAGTAGTAAACATTCCGTCGTTTAAAGTACGTCCGGAAGATGTTGTTGCCGTTCGCGAGAAGTCTAAGAAACAGGCACGTATCGCAGCTGCATTGGAACTTGCTGAGCAACGCGAGAAGCCAGTGTGGTTGGAAGTAGACAATACAAAAATGGAAGGTCAGTTCAAACGTCTTCCAGAACGTACAGATTTGTCTGCTGAAATTAACGAACAGTTGATCGTAGAGCTTTACTCGAAGTAAAGCTTAAGCAAAAAGAGAGGACACAATGCAGGGTTCTGTTACCGAATTCCTTAAGCCAAGGCTAGTCGATATTGAACAAATCAGCCCGACTCACGCAAAGGTGACGTTGGAGCCTCTTGAGCGTGGCTTTGGTCACACGCTGGGCAATGCGTTACGCCGCATCTTACTTTCGTCTATGCCAGGTTGTGCAGTGACAGAAGTAGAAATTAACGGTGTACAGCATGAGTACAGCGCAAAAGAGGGTGTTCAGGAAGACGTCATCGAGATCTTGTTGAACCTTAAAGGTTTAGCGGTTCGCATGGAAGGCAAAGATGAAGCGATTCTGACCTTGAAAAAATCCGGAGCGGGCCCTGTCAAGGCTGGTGATATTAGCCATGATGGCGATATCGAGATCATCAACCCGGATCACGTGATCTGCACCTTAACGGGTGACACTGAAATTGAAATGTCAATTACAGTTGCGCGTGGTCGTGGTTATGTTCCAGCCTCGGCACGTCAGTCCGCTGACGATGAAGAGCGTCCGATCGGTCGTCTATTAGTAGATGCATCTTTCAGTCCAGTTGACCGCATTGCTTACAGTGTTGATTCAGCACGTGTTGAGCAGCGCACCGACTTGGACAAATTGGTTATCGACATGGAAACCAATGGCACTTTAGATCCTGAAGAAGCCATTCGCCGTGCAGCAACGATTCTAGCTCAACAGTTAGAAGCATTTGTTGAGCTGCGTGACATGAGCGAGCCAGAAGAGAAAGAAGAGAAGCCGGAATTCGATCCAATTCTCTTGCGTCCAGTGGATGATCTAGAATTAACTGTGCGTTCTGCGAACTGTTTAAAGGCAGAAGCTATTCAGTACATTGGTGACTTAGTGCAGCGTACTGAGGTTG
>JBLWUG010000027.1:0-7249 GCA_048269045.1 Pseudidiomarina sp. | reverse complement strand
TATGGGTAGTCTATAGCCATAAAGCTCGAAGAAGCCTTACGATTGTTAACGACATTGAGCTATGCTACTGGCTTACATTTTTGGAGTTTCAGCCAGACGTACTTAAGTTTAACCTTCATCCCGCATTCCGTATATTACCCACCAAAACGCCACGAAAAATCCTACTGACATCCGAAGCTACTCTCGTAGACGGAACGTTAGAATGGCATTTACTTTATTCTCCAGAAAAAATCAATTTTGACTATCTGGCCGAGCTGAGAGAGCACGCCAACAGTTGTGGTGCAACGCTGCGAGAATTTACACCAGCGACTATCATTCCGCACAAATATAAAGTAATGCCTCTGCTGAAGGTATGTGCATGCTTGGCAGCTGGAAAAGAATATTCTCTTCCGCCAGAAATAGTAAGCAAGGCTCAATTTTACATCAGGCAGCGCGTCAGAGGTCGCATGAGTGATCTCTACGAGCAACTACGAGATTTTGACACGGCAACGGTGCACTATCTTGTTGCAAGAATGTTTGTCGAGGGTCGTCTTAAAGTTGAGTTGTCACCGTATTTTTTCAGTCCCAGCACCGAATGGGTGAGCGCATGAATGTTCGTGGGCGCTTAAAGGGTATCAATCTAGAAGAGCTGATGCATGTTAATCCGGAGGCGCTTCAAGAAAATATTAGAGAGGTGTTTGCCAATAGGTTGACTGTTATTCGGTTAATTAGCCAGGGTAGAACAGGAAGCTTCATCTATCGTCGATGTGGTATTTCGAACTCCGAGCAAACTCGACTAGCTAATAGATTTCTCCAGCGTGACCCTGAAGGTAGATATTATGGCGATCGTGCCCTGATTCCCCAGATGCGTACAACAGAGTACCGGAGGAGTGCGCCTGTACAGCCAATGAGAAGCCAGCAGCAGGGTGGTTTGAGCGGAGTTCTTAAGCTGACATTAGAAAGGCATCCTACAGTTGCAACTGAAATTTCTAATTTCATTCTCCGATTTCACAGTGACTTTTCTGGTCAGAAATTTGATCGAAAATTCATTGCAGCAAAATTCAGATCGATACTGAAGGAGTCCGGTGTTACGGAAGATGAGTGGCCATTTAACCATAAAGGGTTAGGTCAAAGGACGATTGAGAAATATATTAATGAAATCCTGCGCAGCGATTTCATGTGTGCTGCTTCGACGCTTGGAGAGTTTGGCGTAACACATGCACAAATAGGTAGTGGGGAGCAAGGGTTGATCAGCCCCAGTCTACCATTTGACGTAGTGCAACTGGATGCCTACAAAGTCGACCAAATGTGCATAGTTAAAGCGGAGCCACTGCCCGGAATTCACACATCAAGAGTTATAGATCGTTTTTGGCTGTTGGCCGCTGTGGATACCGTGTCAACGGGAGTGCTTGCTGCGAGATTCGTGTTTAGCAGCGAGGTAAGGGCTCAAGACGTAGAGGATGTTTTGATCAGCGCTTTTCTGGGAAATTGGAAACCACGCGACGAAGCTGAGTTGCAGAACTTATCCTATGTTCCAGGTAGTGGAATGATTGGCTATGTGCTTCCGGAAACGAAGGGAGCGCTGTGGGGGGCGCTTTTTTTAGACAATGCGATGGCGCATCACGCGGACAGGATCAAGATTAAGCTAAAGGAATTGATTGGCTTCTCCGTAAGCTATGGTCAACTTAAACGACCTGAACGGCGATCCATAATTGAAAACACTTTTAAGCAGATTGCAGAACAAGTTATGCATCGGAGCCCGTCAACAACTGGGAGTGGACCCGGATTTGGCCGAGCAACTGATGCCGAAAGTAATGCAGAAAAATATGAGATATTTGTGGACGAGGCTGAATGTCTGCTCGACGTTTGGTTGGCTAACTTAAATGTAACGCCCAGGTCCGGCTCTACCTTCTCAATGAGTCCTGTTGAATTGATTCGAGCGCATTTGAATAATTATAAAGTGCCAATTTACCTTCCGGCGGCGCGGGAAGAGAGCCTTAACAAAACTAAGCTAAGCCTGGATGTTGAATACTGTATTGTCAGAGGAAGTGCCGAGTCAGGAGTGGCCCCGCACATCACTATCGATAAGGCTCGGTATACCAACAAGGTTCTATCAAGGTCGCTGGAGTTAGTAGGGCAGCGACTGCTCGTCAAAATTGACCCCAAAGACCTTCGGCAAGTGGAAGCGATTCTTCCCAATGGGCAATCGCTGGGTTGCCTGAGCGTATTGGGCTACTGGTCTAAGACTGCCCACAGTCGAATCACACGGAAGCTGATCAATCGTGCACTCAGGGACAGAACGCTGGAAATAACACGAAAAGACGACATTGTAATGTCCTTTGTAGATAACCTTTTAAGTAAGCCGAATAAGCGAAGCTTACTGGAATGGCAGCGAATGGAAAGGGAGCTTTCATCATTAGGGCAAAGCTCGTCAGGTGATGATTCAGAGAGCATTGAACGAACTGCATTTCAGCTCACTGACGGTGGAGTGACTAAGGTGGAGTTTCTGGATGATTTCTTTGATCAGTCCGCAGGGGGCGTTGCTGATGAATAGAGATCAGATGGATGCTCATGCCGTGTTCAGAAAGGATTTCACGGTAATAACCAATGCAATAGCAAAAGCAAGCAGCACGGCATTGGAAGCGATATTCATGCGGCAAACTGGCCTGATTTTTCACGGCCTTTCAAGAGTGGGAAAGACTTCGTGCATCAAGACCATCAACTCCAAGCTTCGCGGGTTTATGCCGCGCGCTTATGTAATCCAAATTGAGGTGGTCAAGAAAGAGGGTTCCTTCACAAACAATATACTCGATCAGCTAGCCACGGAGGAAGGTGTGAAGTTTCGAAGTCGAGAAACACCGGTAGGTAAATTAGATAGGATATCAGAGCACGTCATTAATCGTTGTGGTGAAAAATTTTGCAACCATTGGGTGCTGCTTCTTGACGAGTTTCAAAGACTTCGATCTCATGATCTACATGTGCTTTTTGATTTGTTTAACAGGCTGGATCGTAAAGGGATTACTATGACCATACTATCGTTTGCGATGCCAGCTGTTTTCAAACAACGTGAAGATCTCATGTATGCTGGGAACAGCGAGCAACTAATCGCGCGATTCATGAGTGAGCTCATCGAGTTTAAAGGCTGCACCAGCGCTCAAGATCTCGCGGTAATACTAAAGACTTTTGACGAAAAATCGGAATATCCTCCTAAATCAGGTATCACCTATACCAATGGTTTCGCACCTCAAGCATTCACAACGGGGTTCAGGCTGGAGCCACTTCACGGCTCACTCTGGAAAGCTCTTAACTCCGCCTCTGCCGGAGGCTATAAGAACAACGTACCTCTTGAACATCTATTTTTATCAATTCGCTACCTGCTAAGGTATCTGTCGCAAAATGATTCTTCCAGGATTGTCATTCCAGATAAGTTGCTCGATGAGGTGGTGCAGAAATCGAATCTTCCGCAATTTTGTATGCTCAATGGAGGAGGGCAGGGGTGAAGCAACTGCCATTTTTTATTCGACGTGCCTATCCATTCGAGTCTACTGTCGGAATCATTGCCAGCTTGGCGCGATTCAATGGGGTCAATCCTGTCGATGTAATGCGGTGGCTGGAAATAAGAAGCGCTGGGAATGTTCATAAGCTTTTCTATCTACCCGAGAGGGTTGCCAGCGCTCTGCCCTCAAGTCGGGCGCATGACTACAGGATGCATTTCCCCTCAGCGTTTCGACTAGCACCGTTCTCAGCGACAATGGTTGTACGGTACTGTCCGGAGTGCTTAGTCTGGGGATATCACTCTACCTTTTTTTGCCTGCCTCAGGTTGAAACATGCCTAATTCACAATGCCCCCCTCAAGCCGCTGTGCAAATGGTGTCACAGCATGTTGAGTCGTGATCTGCTTGATACACCATGCTCACAGTGTGGTTTCTATGTTTGCCAAGCATTAAACCAAGTTAAATACCGCTGTTCCCCAGCGATCGCCTTAAAAACATATAGAGCGGGAAAAGCATTAGCGGCGTGGTTTACATTTGTCCGGAGCGGCGCACAATCTGGATCACCTTTCTTTATAAAACTGGACAAGATCGGTAGCTACACTGAAGACCCCATTGATAAAGTACTCATTACTTCCCTCGGTTGCCCGATTGCTAAGAATGATGGCGTCGTACGGTGTCTAACCAAGATCGTGAACTGGGAGGTGCCGTCCAATCGCCGTCATTGGAAAGATTGGCAAGGTGCATGCCGAAATATAGAGACAGTCCATTTGCAGAGACATGAGTATTGTCTTGCGCATTGCGAAGGGTTGCTAGGGTATTGGGACGGAGTAAAGGCACCTAGACCAACATGCCTCAAAGCTGCAATTTACCTGCTCATTCGGTTGCGGCTAGCCATAACCTCCAGTGTGCCGTGGCTGCCTAGCAAGTTGGATTGCTTAGGTTTTGGATACATTGATGCGCTTCAACAATCGACATTCATTGATCAAGAGATCCCAGTGGTTTTGGTGAAAGTATATTATTTGAAGTTGTTATACGATGCTAGCATTTATCTCGAGCTTGGTTATGTCATAAAATTTAGAGTTAGAACGTGGCAAGGGCTGCTCCATGAGTTGGCGGCGCCCGCCGGCATCTCGATGAGGCGGGAAACAGTGTTGGGGGTCGTTTCTGAAAAAATGTTACGGTGCCCACATGTGCGTCGCGTCGTTAATACTCCTCATCTCTACATCTGTCGCGACAGCGACTCTAGTTGGACTTTGTCCTTGGCTTGCAGTGGAACCCAGCAAGTCATTATGGATTTATAGTGCTGTAAACAAGACAGCTATTTAGGAGTTTAATATGGTACCTAAAGGACCTTCCATTACACGCTTGGATGTAGCGCGCGCGGTTAATTTTTTGATTGGAGCAGGTGAGCAGGTGACGATTAGGGCAGTGAGAAATACTATCGGAGCCGGCAGCTTTACTACAATCAGCAAATATCTTCATGAGTCTGCTGTGCACTTGGATGGTGTTGGTACGCATGAGACGGATGAAGTCGCTGAGCGTAAATTGCCCAAAAAAGAACTGGCTCCGCTACTGAAAAGCTCTGCAAGGGCGGACTGCCGTACAACCTCAGTGCTTGATGGCCTTGCAGGAGAGCTACGAGAGATTTTTTTTCAATGTGATGAGGTTATCCGCAAGGCTGAAATTGAAATAATTACTGCGCGAGAAAAGCTTCAGAGATCCATTTCAAACGCGGACAGACTAACGCACGAAAAGCACGCGCTTATTCATGAGGTTCGTAAATTGCGGGCTGAACTCGCGGCGCTCAAGGGGCATATTCAGTTCAAGAATCAGCAGTAGCTTGTATCAAGCCCCGACTTCACTGGTTTCGGCTCGAGCGCTGTCGAGCTATTCGCCTTGAGGCGGCGAGACCAGCCTTCAGCATATTGCTTTGGGCTGCAGGTTAACCGTGGCTTTCTGTTCTGCATGGTTCAGGATCATGAAGGCTATTAATCGCGGAGCGCCGACTGATCCGACAAAGCCCTTCATCGAAAATGCCCTCAGTAACCATGCTCCGACTTGAGGGGCAGCGATTTCGTAAAAGTGGATGTTTGGCGTTTTCTCAGGGACTTCTGTCGCTGTCAGATCTTTCTTCCGAAGCAGTGGCACCCGCGGCCGGGCCTAGCAACTGGCTCGCCTGACTGGATAGCAGCGCCCCAGCCTGGAAGTAGTTCATCACCGTGGTGACGCTGCGGTGCTCAGTCATAGCCATCACTTCGCCGAGCGGTACGCTCTGACGCCCTGCCTCGGTGACGAAACCTGAGCGCAGGCTGTGCGCGGCCCAATCGCCGTCCAGGCCCGCCAACTGCGCACGGCGCTGGACAATTCGCGCCACCTGGTCGGCTGACAGGCCTTGGGTGCCGACCTTGCCACCCCTATAAATTCGACGGAACAGCGGTCCGGATTCGGCAGGCGCGACTTCCAGCCAGGCGGCGAGGGCTAGTGCTGCCGGCCCACGTAGCGGTTTCTCGCGGCGCAGCCCGCCGGTGTCGGTTTTAGTCGTGCCCAGTGCGTAGAGCCAGGTGTCAGCATCCAGTCGGCGTACATCACCGATCTGCAAGCCGACCACTTCGGAGCGACGGCGGCCACCGCCACTCCATGCCAGCAGGAGGAGGGCGCGATCACGTACCCCGCGCACGCCGTCGGTGCAAGTGGCAAGTAGCGCTTGCAACGGCTCGAGGATGATGGCGGTTTTCTTGCGCACCGACACGCCATGGCGCGACTGGGCTTTGCGCGCTTCGCGCAGCAAGGCCTTCAACGCCGCCGTCTCGGTTGGACTGCCCCAGCCGTTAATCCGATGCCATTTACCGAGTACCGCCAGGCGATGGCTGACGGTGTTGTAGGCCAATGGGCCGAGTTTGGCCTTGACTCGCGCAGCCACCAGCGCGGCGTCGATGGTAGGTGGCAAAAGGTGCACCCAGCCACCGCCAGCCGTCGGACGAGCCAGGTGGTCAACCACAAACTGTATGGCTACCGAGGAGGGCAATGCCGCATCGCCCAGCGCCTGGCCGTAGCGCAGTTGCAGCCACGCCGACCAGTAGGCGAGAGCGCTGCGGTAGCTGCGCAGGGTGTTGGCTGCGGTACCAGCGGCGATGAACGCCGCTGCCGCTTCCTGGGCGTTGATCGCCAGAGAATGTAGGTCCAGCTGCGTTTCGTTGGCCAGCGATAGGTGTTCTGTAATATTTAATACGTTCAACGTATTATATTTCCAAATTCAAACAAATAAGATCGGATAACATTCATTTATCAGACCTAATATAGCGAGGAGCTGACGATGGCGGTAGGCGTACCGGAAACCGACGTATTTGCCGCGGCTGACGCGGTGTTGGCGCGCGGCGAACGTCCGACGGTGGAACGCGTGCGATTGGAACTGGGTCGCGGCAGTCCGGCGCGGGTCGGAGCGCTACTCGATCAGTGGTGGGATGGCCTGGCGCAGCGCCTGCGCGGCGAGACGCGCCTACCCGGATTGCCAGCCGAGGTGGCACGGGCCTTTGTAGCGGTGTGGCAGCAAGCGATCCTACTGGCCCAGGATGTCGCCGAGCAGGGTCTGAGCGAACAGCGCGCGGTGCTAGACGCAGAGCGCGAACGGCTCGCGACGATCGAGGAGGCGGCACACAAGACCACCGCCCAGGCGCGGCAGCAGCTAGCAGTAGCCCAGGTCGCGCACCGGGCTGCGGAAGCCCGCCTCGCCGACCTGGAGCTTCTGCTCGCGCAACGCCAGGCGCAGTTGGACGACC
>JBLWUG010000026.1:0-7522 GCA_048269045.1 Pseudidiomarina sp. | reverse complement strand
CATATCGACCCAAGTGGCAAGATGAAAGATCGTATTGGTTTTAAAGGCTACCGCAGTGGTCACATGATGTATTTACGTGCAGAAGATTTGAAAAAATCGAACCAAGATGTGCGTGAGTTCATTCAAACCACGTTGCCGAAAGCGAATGAAGCAGCCAAATACTAATTTATAAAAACGAAAAGGTTTCAACATGAAAAAACTAACATCGCTGGCTATGGCCATCGGCGTTGCCCTTGCATTACCGCAAGTGGGCAATGCCGCAGATTGGGATGTAAACCAACCTCAAGGCGAATTTAAAGATGTTCAAATCAAGACCAACGAAGGTACTTGGATGAACGTAGATATGAGCCCAGACGGTAAATACATTGTTTTCGATATGCTCGGAGACATCTACCGTATCTCTTCAAAAGGTGGCGACGCTGAACTGCTGCAAGGCGGTATCGCGTGGAATATGCAGCCGGTGTACTCGCCTGATGGTAAGTACATTGCGTACACTTCCGATGCCGATGGTGGTGACAATATCTGGGTGATGGATGCTGATGGTAGCAATCCGCGTCAAGTGACTGATGAAACCTTTCGTTTGCTCAACAGCCCAGCTTGGAGCCCGAACAGCGAATTTATCGTAGCGCGTAAACACTTTACCGCGCGTCGTTCGCTAGGTGCCGGTGAAGTATGGATGTATCACCGCAGCGGCGGTAAAGGTGTGATGCTTACGGAACGTCCTAATGATCAGAAAGACTTGGGCGAACCAGCGTTTTCACCAGACGGCCGTTATATCTATTTCTCACAAGATGATACGCCAGGAAAAACTTTCCATTACAGCAAAGACTCGCTCGAAGGCATTTATAAAATTAAGCGCTTTGACCGTGAAACGGGTGAAATCAAAGTCATCATTAGTGGTGCCGGTGGTGCAATTCGCCCAACGCCATCACCAGATGGTAAGCACTTGGCTTACATCAAGCGTGAAGATTTCAAAAGCGTACTCTATTTGTATGATTTAGAAACCGGTGAGAATACCCGTTTGTATTCAGACCTTGATCGCGACATGCAGGAAACGTGGGCAATTCACGGTGTATACCCAACCATGGATTGGACACCAGACGGCAAAGCTATGGTGTTCTGGGCCAATGGTAAAATCATGCGTTTAGACGTGGCTTCACGTAGCACGCGCATTATTCCATTTAGCGTGAATACCACCAAAAAAGTACAGCAAGCATTACGCGTTGAACAAAACCTTGATCAAGATACGTTCAAGGTGAAAATGTTGCGCATGGTACAAGTTGCACCAAATGGCAAAGAAGTGGTGTACGAAGCTTTAGGTAAGTTGTATCAACGTAGCCTACCGAATGGCACGCCAAAGCGTTTAACCAACCGTGAAGGCAAGTTCGAGCTCTACCCAACGTATTCACGTGATGGCAAGAAGCTCGCTTATGTAACTTGGGATGACCAAGAACAAGCACAGCTGATTGTTCGTGACCTGAAATCAGGTAAAGAAACCGTGATGCCAACCGGTAAAGGTAAGTTCGTTGAGCCGGTGTTCTCACCGAGCGGCGACGCACTGATGTATCGTAAGATTCGTGGCGGTTACATTACTCCAAATATTCACGGTTTAAACACCGGTATTTACCACTTACCACTTAAAGCAGGCGCGACGCCGCGTTTGGTCAGTGAATCGGGTCGTCAACCGCAGTTCGGTAACCGTGAAGACCGTGTGTATGTGCTTGGTTTTGATGGCACGCCGGCATTGCAGTCGATTGACTTAACGACCAAAGAAAAACGTACTTTATATACCTCTGAGCACGCCACTGAGTTCCGCGTATCGCCAGACGGTAAGCACTTGGCATTTGCTGAGCGTTTTAAAGTATTTGTGACACCATTAGTTGAGCGCGGCGCACCAATTAATATCAGCCCGAATGACAAGCAGTTCCCAATTGAGCAGTTATCGGTACGTGCAGGCGAAAGCTTGTCATGGACAGCGAACGGTAACGCGCTGTACTGGTCGCTTGGCCCTGAGCTGTACCATGCCGATGTTAACGGCTTATTCTCGATTGATGGCGACAACAGCTTCGCCAAAGTCGAAAACGGCTTGGATATTAGCTTTGAAGCACCTGCCGCTATTCATAATGAAACCGTTGCCTTTGTCGGCGGCCAAGTTATCACCATGGAAGGCGACGAAGTTATTGCTCGCGGTACTGTTGTTGTGACTGGTAACAAGATTGTTGCGGTGGGTAGTGTAGATAGCGTTGAAGTACCAGCTGGCGCTACCGTTATCGACACCACTGGCAAAACGGTAATGCCAGGCTTGTTCGATGGTCACGCTCACGGCCCGCAAGGCGATAACGAAATTATCCCACAGCAAAACTGGAAAACTTACGCGACCCTAGCTTTCGGTGTAACCTCGATTCACGACCCGTCGAACGATACCACTGAAATCTTCGCGGCCAGTGAACTGCAAAAAGCTGGAATCATTGCTGCACCACGTACGTTCTCAACAGGTACAATTTTATACGGTGCCAATGGCCCTGGTTACACGGCGCATGTTGATAGCTTAGACGATGCCAAGTTCCACTTAGAGCGTTTGCAGAAAGTGGGTGCGTTCTCGGTGAAAAGCTACAACCAGCCACGTCGTAACCAGCGTCAGCAAGTTATTCAAGCGGCACGCGAACTGAACATGATGGTTGTGCCTGAAGGCGGCTCGTTGCTGCAACATAACTTGAGCATGGTTGCTGATGGTCACACGACTATTGAACACTCGATTCCAGTCGCGAATATCTATGACGATATCGAGCAGTTCTGGAAGCAAACCGAAACTGCGTACACGCCAACCTTAGGTGTTGCATACGGCGGTATTTGGGGTGAAAACTACTGGTATGCCGAAACTGATGTGTGGCAGCACCCTAAACTCAGTAAGTTTGTGCCGCAAGAGGCTCTAGTTAAGTCTGTACGCCGTGAAAAGGCTCCACAGAACCACTACAACCACTTTAACAACGCACGCGTAGCCAAGCGCTTACACGACGCCGGTGTTGAGGTTGTTGCAGGAGCTCACGGTCAGCGTGAAGGCCTAGCGCAACACTGGGAAATTTGGATGTTCGCACAAGGTGGCATGACGCCACTGGAAGCTTTAGCAACGGCAACCATTAACCCAGCCCGCGAATTTGGTATGGACAAGTACATTGGTTCACTGAAAGCCGGCAAACTGGCTGACGTAATTGTGATTGACGGTGATCCACTTGCAGATATCTCTGTTAGTGATCGCGTTACTCATACCATGGTTAACGGTCGTTTATACGACGCTGAAACCATGAACCAGTTGGTGCCGAAAGCTCCAGAGCGAGCACCTTTCTTCTGGGAGTAATCCTGACTATAATCCCGCTATATTCTTATAGCGGGATTTATTTTTTCTATGAATACAATAAAAGACATCGATCTTAATTTATTGGTCTATCTCGACGTACTTCTGCGCGAGCGCAATGTCACTAAAGCTGCCGCACAACTCAACATCACTCAACCCGCTATGAGTAACGGCCTTAAGCGGCTTCGTAACCTTTTAAACGATCCCATTTTAGTGCGCACCAGTGAAGGCATGCTGCCCACTGAAACGGCACTGCGTATGCAAGAGCCGGTACGCCAAATTTTATATTCCGTTGAAGAAATGGTGCAGCCAGCACGCGACTTTGATGCCGCAACCAGCGATCGCGTGATGCGTATTATGGCGTCAGACTATGCCGCTTCTACTTTAGTACCGCGCTTATTAGAGCGATTAAAACAGCAAGCCCCTCACGTCACCTTAGATATCATGACACCGAGTGATATTAGTTTTCATGATGTCGAAAACGGCAAAGTCGATCTCGCGATCAACCGCTTTGAAAAACTCCCGCAGTCGTTTCATCAAAAAATACTTTGGAATGATGAGTTCAGTTGTTTGGTACACAAAGATCACCCATTGGTGCAAGCACCTACGCTAACAAGCTATTTAGCGGGTGAACATGTGTGGGTAAGTAAAACCGGCTTTGGTGTTGGCGTGGGTATGGATTCGCTCGACGTACAGAAGCTAGGGTGGGTGGATGAGGCGCTGGATAAGCTCGGTCACAAGCGTGATATTCGCGTATTCACTCGCAACTATCATGTGGCGATGCACTTGGCTCGCCAAGATTTAATTGCCACTCTGCCTACGCAAGCGGCGGCGCTTTATAAAGATGATGACGAGCTGGTTATTCTGCCACCACCTTTTGAGATACCGCCACTTGAGCTAACCATGATTTGGAGCCCGCTATTGCAACACGACGCGGGCCATCGTTGGTTCCGACAACTCATTGTCGAAACCGCCGAGCTTAGTGAAACCAGCAATTAGAACAAGTGTTGGTTAAGCCAAATATGAACATAGACACTGGCGATATAGCCTAAGGCAATTGCTGGTGTCCATTTCAGGTGACTGGCAAAAGTGTAATACCCACGAGCTTGCCCCATGAGCGCGACACCCGCGGCAGAGCCTATCGATAATAAGCTGCCACCAACACCAGCGGTTAGGGTAATAAGTAACCATTGACCGTGCGACATCTCTGGCGACATGGCCAACACCGCGAACATGACCGGAATATTATCAATAATTGCCGACATCACGCCAAGAAACACGTTGGCTGAGGTTGGGTCCCATCCTGTGTAAAGCGTATTCGAAACCATGGCGAGATAGCCCATAAAGCCGAGCCCGCCGACACAAATCACGATACCGTAGAAGAACAGCAGAGTGTCCCACTCGGCGCGCTGCACACGGCTGAATACATCAAAGGGCACGACGCCACCTAAGCGCTTTAAACGCTCCATATCGCCGACACGCTCTGCCATGGCTCGTTTGCGCGCTAGTGAACCTGGTAACGTCATGCGTAAGAAGTAGCCAAAGAATTGCAAATACCCTAAGCCCATCATCATGCCGAGTACTGGCGGTAAATGTAGCCAAGTGTGACATAACACAGCAGTACCTACGGTAAGTAAAAATAGGCCAGTAATACGTAATGCACCGCGTTTTAGTTCAACTTCTTCAGAAATAGCGTTGGGTTTACGGTCTTCGATAAAGAAGCTCATGATCAACGCCGGAATTAAGTAGTTCACTATCGATGGTACCAGCAGTACAAAGAATTCTTGGAACTCTACTTTGCCGGCTTGCCACACCATTAACGTGGTAATGTCGCCAAAGGGGCTAAAGGCACCACCCGCATTGGCGGCAATCACGATACTGACACAGCACATGCTAATGAATTTCTTATCACCATCAGCAACTTTCATCACCACGGCGCACATTAACAAGGCTGTGGTTAAGTTGTCGGCGATAGGGGAGATAAAGAATGCGAGAATACCGGAGATCCAGAATAGCTGTTTGTAACTAAACCCTTTTCTAACCATCCATGCGCGCAAGGCGTCGAATAAACGGCGTTCTTCTAAAGCGTTGATGTAAGTCATGGCGACTAACAAAAACAGCATCAACTCTGCAAATTCTAATAAGTTATGCCGGAAAGCTTCTTCGGCAACACCGGGCAGGCCTTGCTGCATATAGACCCAACCGATGAGCATCCAAATTAAACCAGCGGCAACGAGCACCGGCTTTGATTTACGCATGTGTAGTCGTTCTTCACCCATTACCAGCATGTAGGCAACGGTAAAAATGACAATGGCAGTGATACCAATAGTGGTGTTAGTGAGGTCAAGGGGTGTAACCATGTGCGGGCTTTCCTTTAGCATTCGCGAGGAGTTATTAGGCCGCTGCATGTTAACATAAAACCTACGTTTGACTATCAACTAACCCACGTAATGAAGGAATTGGAAGGCCTGTTAACGCGTGAAAAGCGTCAAAATAAGTTGCCGCTGAAGCACTTTTACCTTGGTTAATTCGCCGCACATATTCAGTCCAAAGTGCATAAATACCTTGCGGATAACCACTAGCAATTAGCTGCTGATGTAGTTGTGCATTGGCCACTAAACCACAACTGTAGTTGGCTTGCGTATTTAGCGCTGCAGCTACCGCAATGCTTTGATTTACCGGCCATTGCTGGCGGCATGTACGCCGTGATTCTTTGAGTGCTTGTTGCAACCAAGACTCTTCCGGCATGAGCTTATCATCGGTATATAAGTACGCCATGAGCTCAGCTACACCTTCGTGAATCCAAGCTTCATCGTTAGTCGAAAAACTAAGCCCAGCACCTTGATATAGATGCGCAATTTCATGCGCAAAAAACCAAAGCGTATTCTGTTCATTCATATTTTCTAAGGCGCCGGTGCCATACCAATGCATAAAAATTTGGTTGGGCAGTACGCCACCTTGATGGCCAAAATATTTAGAATCATGCGCACCGCTATAACTCGCGAATAGCATCGGCGTATCAAGCAGGGGTTCGAGATGAGTACCAAAGTAATTCATCATCATAGGAATTTCTGATCGTAAGCGATTGTATAACGAGTTGGGTAACGCCGGATCAATAATGGCATGTACTTCGGTAAAGTATTCCAATGGCGTTTGGCCAATATAAATCACGCGCCCATTATCGGCATCCAACCACTCTTGGTAGCCCGTATATTGAAAGCCATCGAGTAGAAGATAGTCGGTCGTGGATAAGTTTATTGCCATGGGCCATTCATGATGGGCATCGGTGCAGGTATCGGCGCAAGCGAAAAACCGCCCCGTATGTACGAGCATGCCGCCGTCAGAATAAGGCGCAAACGGCGCGTAATCTTGTGGCAGGGTTATAAAAGATGACGCCAATACAAAACTAGCTTCGTCAAAAGCCTCACCATCGCGACGCACAATGACCTCAGAATTATCTTGCCACGCAATTTCAAATTGACTATCGAGGGCGCGCCAACGCTCGGAGCGACTGTGGTCGGGAGAGCGTAACAACATTAATCGATGGACAGGTTCATTCAATTGGTAAGTGACAGACCAACCGAGCTCACTTTTATTCAGTGTGATCGCTCGTACACCCGTATCGGCTGGCGCAATGGTTAACATCAATACCAGCAAAATGATCGAAATGACGACGAAGTACCGCATAATACTTAGGCTCTTTAATAGGCTCTATTTTAGCGTAGCAGTCAGCTTTACTTTGCACCACTTTGGCCGCGCTATCCCGTCTTACCCGCCGCGCTGGGTCGAATATGATAAAGCGACAGAATAATTCACAGTGTGCTACATGCGCACGATTTTCGAGATGCACTCGAATTCGAAAATAAAGACGTGTTGATGGTTGGTTCGAGCTACTCTGCTGAAGATATTGCTTCGCAGTGCTATAAATATGGTGCTAAGTCGATAACTATTAGTTACCGCAGTCAGCCCATTGGTTATGAATGGCCAGAGTGTTTGAGCATAACCCGAAGTTATTTTACTTAGGCATGCACGACCAGTATTTCACCTTTAACAAGCTCGACCTGCAAGCTTGGTATGCTCGAGATATTATCTTTGGCAAGATTAAACTTCCGAGTGCTGAAGAACACGACTTTCCAATTAAAGAGCAAGGGGAGCTGTTTAAGCAATGGT
>JBLWUG010000025.1:0-7721 GCA_048269045.1 Pseudidiomarina sp. | reverse complement strand
TTACCGTGGTCAACGTGGCCAATGGTACCGACGTTAACGTGCGGTTTGGAACGTTCAAATTTTTCTTTTGACATGACTTTTCCTTAACTTAAGTTAAAAGTCCGGTCCCTAAGAGAACCGGACCAGACTCTACTTAATTTTGTGTTTGACGAGCAGCAATAATCTGCTCAGCAATGTTGTTTGGTGCTTCAGCGTACTTCAAGAATTCCATCGCATAAGATGCACGGCCCTGAGTCTGCGAACGCAGGTCAGTAGCGTAACCGAACATTTCTGATAATGGAACTTGCGCTTTAACTTCTTTCAGTCCACCTGGGGCATCTTCCATGCCTTCGATGATACCGCGACGACGGTTCAAGTCACCAACCACGTCACCCATGAAATCTTCAGGGGTAACAACTTCAACTTTCATCATTGGCTCAAGCAATGCTGGTGAAGCTTGTAATGCACCTTTTTTGAAGGCCATGCTACCAGCGATTTTGAACGCCATTTCAGAAGAGTCAACGTCGTGGTATGAACCATCATACAGAGTTGCTTTTACGCCAAGTACCGGATAACCAGCAATAACACCGTTGGTCATTTGCTCTTGGATACCTTTATCTACCGCAGGAATGTATTCCTTCGGTACTACACCACCAACGATTTCGTTAACGAATTCGTAGTTAGGCGTATCATCATCGTTGGCGTCGAATTCCATTGGTTCTAACTTCAACCATACGTGACCAAATTGACCACGACCACCTGATTGACGTACGAACTTACCTTCAACTTCAACCGCTTGACGAATCGTCTCACGATAAGCAACTTGTGGTTTACCTACGTTACATTCAACGTTGAATTCACGCTTCATACGGTCAACGATGATATCGAGGTGAAGCTCACCCATACCAGAGATGATCG
Source organism: Pseudidiomarina sp. (assembly GCA_048269045.1). Taxonomy (GTDB): domain Bacteria; phylum Pseudomonadota; class Gammaproteobacteria; order Enterobacterales; family Alteromonadaceae; genus Pseudidiomarina. Next base: position 6,824 of record JBLWUG010000025.1, on the reverse strand, counting down.
TCTGACCCGTTTCTTCGTCAGTTTGTACACGGAACGATGGATCTTCCGCAGCAAGCTTACCTAAAGCAACACCCATTTTTTCTTGGTCAGCTTTGGTTTTTGGCTCTACCGCAACAGAGATTACTGGCTCTGGGAATTCCATACGCTCTAGTGTGATAACGTTGTTCACGTCACATAAAGTGTCACCGGTGGTTACATCTTTCAAACCAATCGCCGCAGCAATGTCGCCCGCTAAGATTTCTTTAATCTCTTTACGGTCGTTCGCGTGCATCTGAACCATACGGCCGATACGCTCACGCTTGCTCTTAATTGGGTTGTAGACAGTATCACCTTGTGAAAGCACCCCTGAGTACACGCGTAAGAAAGTTAACGTTCCTACGAATGGGTCAGTTGCGATTTTAAACGCTAACGCTGAGAACGGCTCATCATCAGAAGACTTACGAACACCTTCAGATTCGTCTTCTAAGATACCGCGAATTGCCTTAACTTCAGTTGGTGAAGGCAAGTACTCAATTACCGCGTCAAGCATCGCTTGAACACCTTTGTTCTTGAACGCTGAACCGCACAAGCAAAGTACGATTTCGTTGTTCAAGGTACGCTCACGTAAACCAGCTTTAATTTCCGCTTCAGTTAATTCACCTTCTTCAAGGTATTTGTTCATTAACTCTTCGTTTGCTTCAGCAGCAGCTTCAACAAGTTCAGCGTGATATTCTTGGGCAAGTTCTAGTAAGTCAGCTGGGATTTCTTCATGGGTATAAGTCATTCCCTGATCAGCTTCGTTCCAGTTAATCGCCTTCATCTTCACGAGGTCAACAACGCCACGGAAGTTTTCTTCAGAACCAATTGCTAATTGAATTGGAACTGGAGTCGCTGCTAAGCGAGTTTTAATTTGTCCAACAACGCGTAAGAAGTCAGCACCAGTACGGTCCATTTTGTTCACGAAAACCATACGTGGAACTTCGTACTTGTTAGCTTGACGCCATACAGTTTCAGTTTGTGGCTGAACACCTGAAGACGCACACAAAACAACCACAGCACCGTCAAGTACACGCAAAGAACGTTCTACTTCGATAGTGAAGTCAACGTGTCCTGGTGTATCGATGATGTTAATACGGTGTTCAGGAAACTGTGCATCCATTCCGCGCCAGAATGATGTTACGGCAGCAGATGTGATAGTAATACCACGCTCTTGCTCCTGCTCCATCCAGTCTGTGGTCGCAGTACCATCGTGTGTCTCGCCGATTTTGTGAGATAGACCAGTGTAGAACAACACACGTTCGGTAGTGGTTGTTTTACCCGCATCTACGTGAGCACAGATACCGATATTACGGTAACGCTCAATCGAAGTTTGTCGAGCCATAGAATCCTCTTTAGGTTGCTAGTGTGATTACCAACGGTAATGCGCGAACGCTTTGTTGGCATCGGCCATACGGTGAACGTCTTCACGCTTTTTCACTGCAGAACCTTTACTTTCAGATGCATCTAGCATTTCACCTGCTAAACGCTGAGCCATGGATTTTTCACCCCGAGTACGCGCAGCATCTACTAACCAACGCATAGCCAGTGCATTACGTCGAACAGGGCGTACTTCTACTGGTACTTGGTAGGTTGAACCACCAACACGACGAGATTTAACCTCGACAGTAGGACGTACGTTGTCCAGCGCAGTTTCAAATAATTCTAGGTGATCTTTACCTGACTTTTCAGCCACGATATCTAGAGCACCATATATAATCTTTTCAGCGACAGATTTTTTGCCGTCAACCATGACGACATTGATGAACTTAGCCAACAACTCCGATCCGAACTTCGGATCTGGAAGGATTTTACGTTGACCTATGACGCGTCTTCTAGGCATCTTAATTTCTCCGATTAATTCAGGGTTTCCCCAAAACTTAATTAACTACAGTTTGGCCTTACTAACGGAGAACCGTTAAGACTTAGGCTTTTTAGCGCCATACTTAGAACGGCTTTGGCGACGATCATTGACGCCAGCGCAGTCTAAAGCACCACGAACTGTGTGATAACGAACACCTGGCAAGTCTTTTACACGACCGCCGCGAATCAATACGACTGAGTGTTCTTGCAGGTTGTGACCTTCACCACCGATGTACGAAGATACTTCGTAACCGTTAGTCAAACGTACACGGCATACTTTACGCAGTGCAGAGTTCGGCTTCTTTGGGGTGGTTGTATAAACACGGGTACATACACCGCGTTTTTGTGGGCAAGACTCAAGTGCCGGAACGTTACTTTTCGTAACCGGCTTTTGACGTCCTTTGCGCACCAGCTGATTAACTGTTGCCATTCATAACTCCTGATTATGTTGATGTCGCTCAACAGAGTGAAAATCCAATTTCCCCACCTTAAAAAGCGTTTGGGAATAAACTAAACGCCCTAATATGGGGAGCCGAATTTTAATGGTCATAAATTCACCTGTCAAGCTATTAAACAAAAGAGCCAGGGCTGTTTCCAGCTCTGGCTCTTTATTTTTTCCTGTGAGGGCAGGTACAGTCTACTGATTATTCAGCAGAAGTGTCCGTATCTTTGTCACTCACCCCCGCGTTTAAAGCATCTGCTAATTGTTGCTCTGCTTGTTCTGCAGTCAACTTAGGTGCTTCAACCGCTTCGACTTGCTCTGCACGTTTCTGTGCACGCTCACGGTGGTATGCAAAGCCTGTACCGGCAGGAATCAAGCGACCAACAATAACGTTCTCTTTCAAGCCACGTAATGGGTCTTGCTTCCCTTGTACCGCTGCCTCAGTCAATACACGTGTCGTTTCTTGGAACGACGCCGCTGAAATGAATGACTCAGTAGACAACGACGCTTTGGTCAAGCCTAACAATTGACGCTCGTAGGTGGCTGGAACTTTCTTATCTGCTTCAGCTTTCGCATTTGCAGCAAGTACTTCAGTCAGCTCCATCATTTCACCTTCGAGTAAGTCAGTCTCACCTGGATTCAAGATGATTGCCTTACGCAGCATCTGACGAACAATCGTCTCAATGTGCTTATCGTTAATCTTAACACCTTGTAAGCGGTAAACTTCTTGTACTTCGTTGACGATGTAGTTTGCTAGCGCACTAACGCCACGCAAACGTAAGATATCGTGTGGAGCTTCTGGACCATCGGCGATTACTTCACCTTTGTTCACTTGCTCACCTTCGAAGATACTGAGTTGACGCCATTTTGGAATCATCTCTTCGTAGTGTTCACCACCCGCTGAAGTAATGATTAAGCGACGCTTGCTCTTCGTTTCACGACCGAAACTAACGGTACCTGAAACTTCAGCCAGGATAGCTGGCTCTTTCGGACGACGCGCTTCAAACAAGTCAGCAACGCGCGGTAGACCACCGGTAATATCGCGTGTTTTCGAGCCTTCTTGCGGAATACGTGCAACCGTATCACCAACTTTCACTTCAGCATTATCATCAAGGTTGATAATCGCTTTACCTGGTAAGAAGTATTGCGCAGGGATATCAGTACCGGCGATATTAACGTCGTTACCATCTGCATCAACCAACTTAACCATTGGACGCATATCTTTACCAGAGCTGGTACGTTGACCGGTTTCTAGCACTACAATGCTGGATAAACCTGTCAAGTCGTCCGTTTGACGGGTCATGGTGACACCATCAATCAAGTCAACAAACTTCAGTCGACCTGCTACTTCGGTAATGATTGGGTGCGTATGCGGATCCCAGTTTGCTACCACTTCACCGGCTTCTACTGCATCGCCTTCATCTTTCTTCAGCGTTGCACCGTATGGCAGTTTATAGCGCTCGCGCTCACGACCAAATTCATCAATCAAGGTCAATTCAGTTGAACGTGAAGTGATTACCAAGTGGCCATCGGTATTTTCTACATATTTAGCGTTATGTAGTTTCAAAGAACCATTGTTCTTCACTTGAATGTTGTTGATTGCTGAGTCACGTGATGCCGCACCACCAATGTGGAACGTACGCATCGTTAACTGTGTACCTGGCTCACCGATTGACTGTGCAGCGATAACACCAACGGCTTCACCTAGGTTCACTAAGTGACCGCGCGCAAGGTCGCGACCGTAACAGTTGGCACAAACACCAAAGTCAGTGGCACAAGTAATTACTGAGCGAACCTTCACTTCATCGATAGAGTGCTCTTCTAAAATGTCGCACATCTTCTCGTCAAGGAGGGTGTTACGTGGCAGCAATACTTTGCGCTTGCTACCAGGGACAATGATGTCTTCACAAACAACACGGCCCAATACGCGCTCGCGTAACGGTTCAACAACATCACCGCCTTCAATTAGAGGCTTGATGATTAGACCTTCTTCAGTACCACAGTCTTGTTCAACGATAACAACGTCTTGCGCAACGTCTACTAGACGACGGGTCAAGTAACCTGAGTTCGCTGTTTTCAATGCGGTATCGGCCAAACCTTTACGCGCACCGTGCGTTGAAATAAAGTACTGAAGTACGTTTAGACCTTCACGGAAGTTCGCTACGATAGGTGTTTCGATGATTGAGCCATCCGGCTTAGCCATCAAACCACGCATACCAGCTAACTGACGAATCTGTGCGGCACTACCACGAGCACCTGAGTCAGCCATCATATAAACCGAGTTAAATGAATCCTGCTCTACTTCTTCGCCGGCAGCGTTAACAACCGTTTCTTTCGATAAGTTATCCATCATGGCTTTTGAGACACGCTCGTTCGCCGTCGACCAGATATCGATAACTTTGTTGTATTTTTCGCCAGCAGTTACTAAGCCTTGCTCAAACTGCTCTTGAATTTCTGCAACTTCGCCTTCTGCTGCGTCGATAATATCTTTCTTCGCATCAGGAATAACCATATCGTCGATACCAACTGACGCACCTGCAATCATTGCATAGTGGAAGCCGGTATACATGATTTGGTCAGCGAAGATAACGGTTTCTTTCAAACCGATATAACGGTATGAATGGTTCAGAACCGCACCAATCTGCTTTTTACCCATCGACTGGTTAATCATTTCGAACGGCATGCCTTCTGGTAAAATCAGAGACATGATCGCACGACCAACAGTCGTATCATAAATAGTTGAGGTTTCGGTTTTGTTGCCGTCTTCGTCGACTAACTTTTCAATCAAACGAACTTTCACGCTAGCATGTAATTCTGCGAAGCCCATGCGGTAAGCTTTTTCAGCTTCCTTAGCGCTCTTGAAAATCATGCCTTCGCCTTTCGCGTTAACTTTTGAACGCGTTAAGTAGTAAAGACCTAATACAACGTCCTGTGAAGGAACGATAATTGGGTCACCACTTGCTGGCGAGAGAATGTTGTTCGTTGACATCATCAACGCACGCGCTTCAAGCTGCGCTTCTAACGTTAATGGTAAGTGAACCGCCATTTGGTCACCATCAAAGTCAGCGTTATAAGCCGCACATACTAATGGGTGCAACTGAATCGCTTTACCTTCAACGAGAACCGGCTCAAACGCCTGGATACCCAAACGGTGCAACGTTGGTGCACGGTTTAGCATCACTGGGTGTTCGCGGATTACTTCGTCAAGCACGTCCCAAACTTCTGGAATTTCGCGCTCTACCATTTTCTTAGCAGCCTTGATGGTGGTGGCTAAACCACGACCTTCTAGCTTGCCGTAGATGAATGGCTTAAATAGTTCCAACGCCATCTTCTTCGGAAGACCACACTGGTGTAAACGTAAGGTAGGACCAACTACAATTACAGAACGACCTGAGTAGTCTACACGCTTACCAAGCAAGTTCTGACGGAAACGACCTTGTTTACCTTTAATCATATCTGCTAAAGATTTCAGCGGACGACGGTTAGTACCAGTAATCGCGCGACCGCGACGACCGTTATCTAACAAGGCATCAACTGCTTCTTGCAGCATACGTTTTTCGTTACGGACAATAATGTCTGGCGCAGCTAGGTCTAATAAACGCTTCAAACGGTTGTTACGGTTGATAACGCGACGATATAAATCGTTCAAATCAGAGGTAGCAAAACGACCACCGTCTAGTGGAACTAGCGGACGTAAATCTGGTGGAAGAACTGGCAGAACCTTCAAGATCATCCATTCTGGTTTGTTACCAGAGTGGAAGAAAGATTCAAGCAGCTTCAAGCGCTTGCTGATTTTCTTACGCTTGGTTTCTGAATTGGTTTCAGGCAACTCTTCACGTAATACTTTGATATCAGCTTCAATATCAATGTGATGCAATAATGCTAAAACAGCTTCTGCACCCATCTTCGCTTCAAACTCATCACCGTGCTCTTCGAGTGAATCCAAATACTCTTCTTCAGTAAGAATTTGGCCACGCTCTAACGAGGTCATACCGGCTTCAGTGACCACGTAGGATTCGAAGTACAATACGCGCTCAATGTCACGTAAAGTCATATCTAGCATTAAACCGATACGGCTAGGTAACGATTTCAAGAACCAAATATGTGCAACTGGGCTTGCCAGCTCAATGTGACCCATGCGCTCACGACGTACTTTGGTTAAGGTGACTTCAACGCCACACTTCTCACAAATTACACCACGGTGCTTCAAGCGCTTGTATTTACCACACAAGCACTCATAGTCTTTTACTGGGCCGAAAATTCGCGCACAAAACAAACCATCGCGCTCAGGCTTGAACGTACGATAGTTAATCGTTTCTGGCTTTTTCACTTCACCGAACGACCAGCTGCGGATCATATCCGGAGAAGCGAGTCCGATGCGAATTGCATCGAACTCTTCAGTCTGGTTTACGGGTTTTAAAAACTTTAATAAGTCTTTCACGATTTATCTCCTGGCAATAAGCGTCCGGTAGTGTCTCACTCTTGGTCCAATTCAATATTGATA
>JBLWUG010000024.1:0-11741 GCA_048269045.1 Pseudidiomarina sp. | reverse complement strand
TGTTTTGCATTTCTTTTCTCCCTACTGACATGACAAGGCTACCTCATGTGATCTGAACTTGAGTACCTTGCCAGGGAGTTCGAGCACAAAATCAATTCAGTCTTTTGCTCAGTGGTTTCTGAACAGTCACTTCTGACGAGTTCGGCGATTCTCTGACTGTCTTTGCCGACCTTTTCTGGAGGTGCTGGGGCGGGGGCGTGGCTCGTGGAATCATTGTTCCTAGTCCATCCAGTCGACCTAGTAGCCGGCAACTGGTCTGTCCCGGGCTGTGTGCATTCCGCCCGAGTCTGCCGTTTTCGGCCCAACTTAGCGCCTCACAGGCACTTCCACGCGCAGCACGATACCGCCTGTTATCGAGTCATCTATCTCAAGTATCTGCTCGACGCACAGTCCATCCCAATCAGGGCAGACATCAAGCCTTTTTGCCTGTTTCTCCATGCCTTCTAGCGCTGCCATATAGCCCATGTCCGAGGCGATATAGCACTCGCAGGTAAGGTATTCGCCGGTGGGGACCCGCTTGTGTTTGGCGCTTTCTGTCACTACCGGACACCAGCTACCAAACCACTGAATGCAGTCTTCCCAGGGGGCGTCGAGTAATTTCACTGGTGTCAGGATCGCCCGGCTGTAGAGCTTGTCACCCAGTCGCTCGCAGAGTTCTTCGAAACTGATATCTGGAAGCCTTTCGATGTGTAGAGCGCGCTCCTCAAGTACCTCAAGGCGACAGGGTAGGTTTTCTGCCAGTTGAATCTCTAGCGGATTTTGATTCGACGGTACACGGTGTGCCAAAGGCTCGAGCACGCTTCTAACCTGATCCAGCGTGCCGCTTTTGCCGATCACTTTGATTGCTTTGGCCGTTTGCTGTAGCTCTCTTTGCAAGGCCTTGGCCAGTGCCTGGGAGGAAGAGAAACCACAGGCCAGAGCAATATCTGTGATTTTTCTCTGTGGACTGTCCAGTAGCATGGATACGGCCCACTGCAGTTGCACGCGGCTCAGGTAGCTGCCGGGTGTTTCATTAAATACTCGGGTGAACTGCCGGTGGAAATGATACGGAGAGATGGCACTACGCCTGGCCACCTCCTGCCAGGCGAGTGCCGAACCTTGCGTCGAGTGTATGAGCTGCAATGCGGTCTCAAATCGTTTGCGCTGGTGGGGCGGTAGGTTTTTCAGCAGCGCATGTTCCGGCGCCAACATGTGAGGGGTATTACGCATCTGCTCTTGCTCCATGAGCTAGGACTTGTCTGTAGCTGCTATGTGCAGGGCTTGGAAAGTGGCAACATCGCGCTGCCCCTGTCGATAGATTCTGGTTTTTTGAGCCGATAGCTGATGCCGAGCAAAATCGGGACCAGAATCAAGGTAATGGCGGTGGCAAACAGCTCGCCAAACACCAGCGATACTGCCGCAGGCTTCAGGTACTGAGCTTGTTCACTGCTCTCGCTGATCAACGGCAATAGACCGCATACAGTCGTTACAGTAGTGAGAAAAATAGCGCGAAAGCGACTACTAGCACTGCTGATCAATGCCTCTCGCAGGCCCAAACCTGTGCGGATGTTCTGGTTGAAATGGGTGATCAGTACCAGTGAATCGTTTACCACGATTCCGGTCAGTGCCAGCATTCCAAACATCGATAGAAGGCTGATCGGTAACCCCATGAGCCCATGGCCAAAAATCGCCCCTGCGAAACCGAAGGGGATCACTGCCATTATGAGTAGCGGCTGCCAGTATGACTTGAGCGGGATCGCCAGGAGTGAGTAGATAAGAAGTAGAGTCAGCAGCATGGCCTGCTTGAAACCATCCTGTACCTCGTCGATCTCTTCGAACTCTCCGGCAGCTCTGATCGTGACTGCGGGGTAGCGCGCTTCGACTGTGGCAATTTCGTCCTGCAGTTGTTCCAGTGTGTGCTCCGGTGCCTGAATGTCGCGGTCCTGTCGCCAATACAGATTGACCACCTGTTCACGGTTACGTCGGTACAAGGTTTCAGGCTCGCGTTCGATGTGTAGCTCCGCCACATCGCCGAGCGCTACTGTTTGGCCGTTGTTCAGGAACACGGGCGTGTTGAGCAACTGCTCCTTGTTACGACGTGCGCTAGCGGGATAGCGCAAGATCAGCTTCGTTTCCTGTCCATTCTCAAGCATGCGGTGAATTTCGCGTTGGCCGAAGGCTTCTCCAGCCAATTGTGCTAAGTGGTATTGGCTGAGGCCCAGTTGGCGGCCAAACTCGTTGAGCTTGAGGCTGATCTGGGGCTGTCCGCCTTGGCCGTCGTCATACACGTCGCTTACGCCGGGAAGCCCGGCAAGCGCGTTCGCCAGCGCTTGGCTGGCATCGCGGGCCAGGTCTCGGTCCAAGGCTGCAATAGCTAGTCGACTGCCGCCCGTAGGCGATTCCGCAGAAGCAAAACTCACGGCGTACGCGCCTTCCAGGGGACCCGTCCGTTCGCGCCAGCGGTTAAGCAGGGTATTGCTGGGGAGTTGACGCAGGGCTTCTTGGCTGAGTTCGGCGGTTACCTCGATCTCGCCATAGCCATCAGAGTGGCTCAGCAGGTTGATCAGCAGTGGCTGTTTCAGCGCATATTCTCGCATCAACGTGCTGGAAGTCTGTTCGGCACTCTGGGTTAGCTGTTCCAGTACTCTGGCTTGCAACGCCAAAGGGGCTCCGTCCTCTAGGTCGACTTTTGCGGTGATGTAGCGCCCGGGGATTTCGGGGAAAATCGCGCTGCGGATTGCGCCGCTGCTCCAGAGTCCGTACGCAAGCAGGATAAAAGCGGCGAAGCCGAGCAGGGTGGCGGCGCGGTGCTCGAGCGCCGCACTCAGAAGTGGTCGATACGCTTTGTTGATGAACCACTGCAGGCCGCTTTGGGCACCATGCTGCAGGCGACTCAGACCCAGGGGCATTCGTATCTCGTTGCCGCACAAATGTGCCGGCAGGATCAGTTTGCTTTCCAGCAGGGAGAACATCAGTGCGAAGATCACCACGGCGGAGAAACCTGCCAGCACTTTGGCCAGCTCATTGTTGATCCACAGCATGGGTGAGAATGCGGCAATGCTGGTCAGCACCCCAAAGACGGTTGCGACGGAAACCCTGTTTACGCCTTGCAAGGCAGCTTCAGCCGGAGGGCGCCCAGCGCGCCGCTGAGCATAGATGCTCTCGCCGACGACGACGGCGTCATCGACCAGAATGCCCAGCACGAGTATGAAACCGAACAGGGTAATATCGTTCACGCTGTACTCGAAAACCTGCATCGCGGCGAGGGTGCCGGCCAGGGCCAGGGGGATACCCGCGGCGACCCAGAATGCCAGTTTCAACTCGAGGAACAGCCCCAGCAGCACGGTAACAATCAACAGCCCCTGCCACGCGCTGTTACCCAACAGTCCAAGCTGTTCGCGGATGTACGGCGCCATGTCCGCCATAGTTGTCAGGGTGATATCCGCTGGTAGCAAACGTTGCTGGCGGGCCAGAGTTTCTGCGATGGCTTCGCTGACCAGCAGCAGGTTGTCTTCCCTGGCGGTGCTGACTAATAGGGCGATGGCAGTCTGGCCGTTGTTTCGGACGATCGCTCCGTCGTCTTGGAACTTGCGTTTGATGCTAGCGACATCGCCCAGAGTCACTGTGCCTTGAGCGTTATTGAGCAGGGCAATGCTGCTGAGCGGCTGCAGACCATCGGCGTAGCCGTCGCCACGCAGTAGCAGGCGCCCAGCGGCGTTTTTCATCTCGCCGCTGCGGGTTTCCAGAGAGTTGCGTGCCACCGCGTCGGCAACCTGCTCCAGGTTCATGCCGGTGCTTTGCAGCTTGTCGAGGTCAGGTTCGATGACCAGTAGCGCTTGACGACTGCCCAGGTTGGCTACCTTGGCGATACGTGGGTGCTGTTTGAGGGCCAGCTCGACCTGCCTGGCAATGGGTTGCAGCATGCTGTTGTCATGCGGGCCAGATACGATGACAAAGGCGGCCAGGTTGGTGAACTCCTCGCGGGTTATCTGCGGTTTCTCCGCTTGTTGTGGCATTCCCTCTATCGCGTTGACCTGATTGCGTACCTCTTCGACCAGCTTGTCCAAGTCGGCCGCTGCTGTCTTGCGTACTCTTACGCTGGACATGCCGGCACTGGACTGACTGAGGATCTGCTTGATCCCACCGATACCGCTGATCGCCGATTCGACGCGTTGGGTTACGCTCTGATCGATCTGCGCCGCAGTGCCGCCTGGGTAGGCAATGTTGACCACCAGGCTGCTAGGGGCAATCTGCGGGAACGACTCAATCCGCAGTTGCGTCAGCGACAACAAGCCAGCAGCCAGGATCGTTATCATCAGCAGATTGGCCGCGACGGGGTTAGCAATGAACCAGCGGTTCAGGTAGTTCATAACTCTGCCTCAATCGGCGTCACTACTTGCCCAGGCAGCATGGAGTGCAGTGGATAAAGCACCACTTGGCGCGGCTCGCTTGGTGATTCGTTGAAGATTACCCAGACGCTGGCTTCTGTATGCTGCAGCCGCCGAACATGCTCTTTGACCAGTCGAGCCTCTTGCACCGTCCAGACTTCGTCGTCGCGGGTGAGCGCGCTCAGGGGCAGTTGCATGGCATCTTGCTGTTCGGTCAGACGCAGATGCACCTTAACGTGCTGGTTGGGCAGCAGGCGCGGTATGCGCTGGTAGGGAGTATCGACCCGCAGCACGATTTCTCTTTGGCGGGTAACCTCATTGGCCAGTGGCGCGAGGTAGCGCAAGCTGGCTGGCCAGCGTTGCTGCTGACGGTCCTCCAAGCTGATTTTGGCCTTGCCCAACTCGCCAGATAAGCGTTGCCATTGGTTGTCGCTGATCGGCAGTTTGACGTCCAGGCTATCGCTGGCGGCAATCTCGAACAGTACCTGGCCCTGTTCAACATGTTGCGCAGGGCTGACCTGCCGCTGAAAAATCACTGCGTCGTACGGCGCTCGGATCTGTGTATCCGTCAGCATTTTTTCGACACTTGTGACAGTGGCGCGGGCCTTGCTAAGCGCGAGTCGCGCCGCAGCAACTTGCGGCTCGCGGCGACCGAAGGCAGTGTTTTGCTCGCCGCGTAGCATTTTCAGCGCAACGGCTTGTTCAAGCTGGGTGCGTGTCAGTTGCAGTTTGGCTTCAGCCACATCACTTTTGGCTTGCGCCAGTTGGGCCTCCAGCACGGTGGTGTCGAGGCTGGCCAGCAACTGATCCTTGTGCACGATGGAGCCCGGCTCCAGGCTGTCGTCGAGCCAGTGCAGCTGCGCGCCGCTGCGAGCCTTGAGTTCAGCCCGCCAGCGTGCTGATGTTGTGCCCAGCACGGTAAGTGTCGGAGCGAAAGCTTGCGCGTATACCGTCACTACTGTCACCGGCGCAGGATCAGCAGCGAGCGGTTTGGTCGTAACCGGCGCAGGTTCGGTAATGATCACCAGAGTAATGGCCACAAGCAGCAGGCCAATGCCGCCAACTATGGGCAGGGTGCGTCGCATCCTTGAATTACGCTGCATTGAGTCGCCCGTGGATATCGCGCAGACGCGAGAGGGTTTGCAATGTGATCGGTAAGAGCAATGCCGCTTCTACGAACTCCAGTGAATAGGTCACCACTGCAAACAGTTGGCCTGCACTCGGTGTGTTTAGCTGAGTGGTCAACAGCAGGTTGGTCAGCACAAAGGCGAACAGCACCATGAACACGATGCCGTAGAGCGCGGCCTCGGTATCGGAGAGCTTAACTTCACGCGCCTTTAGCTTTCTCAGATGCGTATACAGGCCGCTAGGAGGGAGGGAACTGAGTACGTTGACCTGACGCTCAACCTGACTGTTCAGGCGTGCATTCAGCCTTACGAAGGACTGGTGAAACAGGGCATAGATCGTGAGCATCAGTAGCCCAGCACCTCCAGCGCTCATCGCAAGCCAAGGGCTGAAACTGGCAAGCACGATCAATGTAACCAGCAACTGAATGATGGCGGTGAGCAGTGGCGGCAGGTCGTGCTCGAGGAAGTCGACGAGCTCGCGGGACATACTCAAACGAGCACTGCGCGTACTCACCGGGCGGCTGCGCAGGCGACTATCGGTATCCAAACCCACTTTTACGCGAATGTCGCCATAGATACGGGTGTCGTAAATGCGCCGTGCCACTGCCACGATGACCAAGGCAGTCAACACGCCGGCCAGTATCAGTACATCCTGATACTGATTGTTCATCAGACTGTCGATCGAATAGCCGATAAAGAGCGGCAGCAAAGCCATAAGGAGATTTTCAGCTATTACCAATAGCCAGGTAACACTGAGCTTGTGCTTGTGCCCGACAACAATCTTCGCCAGGGAAATCGTTTGCAAAGCGCTCACGCTATGGCCTCTGAATTGGATCAGAGGCGATTGTCGCGCTGCTTGTACTTGAAAAAGTGTCTCAGCTTGCTGTCTCTGCACTGGGGGGAGTGGTGGGTCTAGGAATCGGTCTCCCTGTCGCACGCCTGTCAGGCCGGAGTTGCAGGCATGATGGCGAGCAGGATTAGTGGCTGGAGAGCTGGCAGCAGGCACTGAAGCGCACAGGATGAAAGCCTTCGCCAGAGAGCCGAAGCTATGGCAGGGCCTTCAGTCACCCAGCGCCCGCGTTTGGCCGATAGCGGGATAGGCAGCTACCGGCCAGAAGCAGACGGCCGGATGCGCCTACGAAATAGATATTCTTAATACGTAAATGCATAAGCCATCTAAAAAAAATAGCAGTGCCAAATTATTTTTCGTAGAGATATCATGACTGCGTTGCTGGATTACGTCTCTGATCAACTTAAAGCACACTCAATCGATATTACCAAGGCTGTCACACAGGCAATAAATATTTAGCTTCTTAAAACTAAAGTCGCGCTTCTGAATAAGGCCTGTCCAAGCATGCCATCCAAAGTGTTGTAGACCTGGTTTTGGTGTAATCCGCCCACGACTTTAATACGTATAAATTCCTAGATAGATTGCGGCACAAGCACCAAAGCTTGGTGTTTGATCACGGGAATATGACGACTGTCTTGTACTGATTTATCCGAGTAGATAATTAGCGCAATGCGCAAAGCTAAGCAGTTCCTTTGTGCCACAACTGCAACTCAGATTGACAGACGCTGACAAACTCTCCGTAAAGGAGATTTCTATGATTTTTTTGCTTAATTCCAGCATGCCAAGCTTAGAATTGGGTTGGGTTGTATATTCATTCTAATTGTCATAGGGTTGTTTAGCATCACATGGCGAGCATATAGATGAGCAATGAATTCGATATTAGCAAAGTCGAAGAGCGCTTGAGAATAGCTCAACTCAAAGGAGATATCGATGAGCTATCTCTACTTCTCGACAACTCCCTGTCGTTTACAGCCCTTGATGGAACGCTAGTCAGTAAAGTGGATGATTTAAATTTGCACAAGTCGCCAAATTTTTCTATAACCAAGATGAATGTGATTAATCGGTGGAGTCAGTGTTTTGAATACGCTGCGGTCGTATCAACTCTCATGAATGTGACATCCATCATAGACGGGATTACTAAAAATCAAAGGATCCGTTACATACGTATCTGGTATCGGTTTGGTGATGATTGGCGCGTTGTTTCAGGAAGTATGAAGGCTTTGTGAATTTTTAATTTTTGCGACAGCTTTATAGAGTACACACTTTTCTAAGACTAGCAGATAATCTCTTCGTGGCGGCTGTCAGGCCAACCAAGATCCGATGAAAACTAATGCTGGCGTATATAGTTTCACTATTAGCGAGCAAGAGCATCACAAAGCAGATCAAAAACTATACGTATGCATCGAGCTGTGCGTAATTCCCTGTGGGTAACCAGCCAGATCGGAAATGGTACTGGTGGCACGTCCTCAAGCACACGGACAACACCTGCGGTGTCATTAGCAATATCCTCAATCTGAGCACCTATTCCAAAACCGTGGCGTACCATTTCCCAATGAGTCGCGGTGTTATCTGCAAAACAGCGGAAATTAGCGGCTGTTACTGGCAGGCCATGAGCTTGCAGAAAGGCCAGATAGTTTCCGGATCGGTCTGCGCCAATGAAATCATGGTGTGCGATATCAGCAGCCGTGCGTGGATGGCCATTTTCGCGCACCCAACTCTCTGAAGCATAAAAATATCCAAATGCATTGCGAACCAATCGGCCAATTAGCTCAGGCTCCGTGGGCGAAACATGGCGGATAGCGATGTCTGCCTCACGACGAAGCAAGTCACTGAGGCCATCCGTTGGAACAACATCCACGAATATTCCAGGCGCGAACTTACGGAGCCGAAGCAAAATTTTGGGGAGCAGGTAGGATGCAATCCCGTCACAAGCCGATACCGAAACAACGCCCTCTAGAGATTCCGAGCGACCTTTAGCAGAGAGCCCCAGGTCTCTAGCCGCAGCCCCCATCAGACGTGCATGCACCAATAGCTCACTGCCCGTTGACGTCAGCACCATGGCTTTGCCTACCCGCTCGAAGAGCGTCACTCCTAGGCTTTGTTCAAGCGCGGCGACCTGGCGACTGAGAGTGGGTTGCGTCTGCCCGAGCTTGCGCGCTGCTGCCGACAACGAGCCGGCTTCTGCTGTCTCCAGAAAAGCTCGTAGCTGATTCCAGTCGACCTTATCCATGCGTAAATGCATATGTCCTCTGCAATTTATCTCAATACCGCCGGGTGATTAGCCGGGATAGTATCAACCGTGTTGTCGTATTTCGCTATATACCCATGCAAAGGATGCACACCCATGTGCTCACCTGTCATCTCTCCCGGCGACCGAGGTTCTGAAGATACAACCTCTGCTGCCATGGCCAACAAAGCGCGCTTCTGGAATCGAGTTGCACGCAAATATGCGAGTGATCCTATTGCTGACTTGGTAGGTTATGAAAGGACGTTGCAGCGCGTAAAAGAAACGCTGTCAACGGACTATGAGGTGCTGGAGATCGGTTGTGGCACAGGATCAACCGCACTGCGATTGGCTCCTGCCACGCGACGATTGGTGGCTACAGATATATCCGAACAGATGATTGCCATCGCTAGGGAGAAACTCGCTAGCCAACCGGTGCCACAACTAAGTTTCAATTTGGCAGATGCTGATGGATCTTTATCAGAAGATAACTCTTACGACATTGTCTTAGCATTTAATATGCTGCATTTAGTGTCGAGCTTATCTCAGACGCTTAAATTGGTAGTCAAGTCTCTGAAACCAGGAGGCTTACTAATCTCCAAGACACCCTGCCTGAATGAGATGAATCCCCTTATACCAAAAATCGCCTTACCTCTGATGAAAGCTGTAGGAAAAGCTCCGCCTGTTTTATGTTTCACTGCTGCGCAGTTACAGGACGCCATGATAAAAGCTGGATTACAGATCATTTCTGCAGAGCGCCACGGAAGTAAAGGCAATGATTTTCGTGCTTTCATTATTGCTCGGAATATTAATTTCTGAAATTAATTACTGAGTCTCTACACCTAGACTAGGCCGATTTAGCACCCAGCCAAACATGAATAGAACACAAGAAATATCTTCTGAATGGAAGTTATTTCTTTGAGCATAACTTTGTCAAAAAAAAGGAGTTTTAAAATGAAAAAACATGCTTTTGCCTTTATCTTTAGCGCTCAATTTTTCCTGGGTGGCTGTGCCAGCAATAGCGGCCAGCTTGGTGAACATACGCCTCTGCCTGAGCAACGTCAGCAGTCGAATCTAAATGGAGGAAGTGCAGTTTCCTCAAAAAATTCTGATGCTGGCATAACCGTTCGGGATACTGTGAATACAGTACAAGATATTACACAGACTGCTCGCGAAGCCAAATCTACTGCATATGAGTTAAAGCAAACCATAAATGAACTTAAAGGACTTATGGAGGGCTGGTAAGTTGAGAGCTTATACAGTTTCATATTGCGCCTCGTTAGTGACTCTTTTGCTTTTCCCGTTCGATGCCCAGGCTCGTCCATGTGTAGAGGGGGTTTGTCTGGGGGATTCAATAAATGCGGTTAAAGCGTTCAAATACGAATCTGTCGACTCATTTGGGCGCCAATTATCCCCGCGCCAGAAGCGGAAGTTAGATGCTGCCTACCCAAGGTACCCGGCAGAGTTGGCCATGCCACTTTTACAGGGCCGCTTTGATAATAGAATACTTATGATGTTGCCTGCAGTGAGCAAAGCATGCTCACCTAGAAGCATGATTGGAAAAACGCTTAAGCCAGCAGGTGTGGAAACACAATTCACATTGCAACTTGATACAGCTGGAAATTGGAAGGTTGTGGGTATTGCACAGGTATTCCCTCCTCTAGATCGTGATGAGTTGAGCAGGCTTAATGTCGACCTGGACAAGCAGTACGGGAAGTATTCAATACACTCTACAAATAAAGCGCCACATTATGCGTATGTCTTCAATCCCAACCTGGCAAAACCCTATTTCGTGCTAACTCAACCCGTGCCAGATAAAAAAGCGATGGAAAGATACAGAAATAATTGCACTTGATGAATATTCGATGCTGTGCACCTTTTTAATCCTGAGGGCAACAAGATCTATCAGATGGTCAGCGCTCATATCTGATGTTTGGTTTTTTATCCTGGGACGGGAGGTGAAATGGTAAAAAATATATTAGCTTCTGCTTCGGCAATTGTAGCAGCCGCAATTCTTGTTTATCTGATTGCCCCAGACTCAAAGCTATATAGCTACTTTGTTGGCATTGAGCGTGCCTATGGCGGGCTTGAGCTAAAACGACTAGAAATCGATGGATTGGAAGTTGAGTATCTTCGCGGAGGGAGTGGTCACCCTTTAATTTTGCTGCATGGCTTTGGAGCAAATAAAGATAACTGGAATCGAATTTCCAGATACCTTGTTAAAGACTTTGATGTGGTAGCGATCGATTTGCCAGGATTTGGCAATAGCACAAAGAGCCCTGATCTAGATTATGACGTTCGCACACAGGTTAAAAGGCTTAAGTCGATAGTTAATGCATTAAATATAGATAACTTTTATATAGCAGGTAGCTCAATGGGCGGGTACATTGCAGGTAATTTCGCTGCAAGATACCCTGAAAATGTGCAGCGCTTATGGTTAATTAGTCCGTTTGGCGTTCAAGACTCAGAGTTGAGTGAAATGTTTGAGTTCACCCAAAAGGGCGGGCATCCAGTTATTTTGCCGAGAACCAGCAGAGAGTTTTCAGAGTTGCTGGACTTCGTATTTGTCAATCCACCATATATCCCTTCACCAATCCTAAATCATTTGGCTGCCGAGTTTGAGTTGGATTTTTATATGAATGAAAAAGTATTCGACCAGATACATAGAATGACTGATGGAATGCCGCATCCAGAACTGCCTCTGGATAAAGCTCTCACATCTTACAAGGGGCCAGTTCTTATATCTTGGGGCGAAAGAGATAGAGTTTTGCATTGGTCAGGTTCTTTAGCTTTAAAAAAGGCAATTCCACATGCGGAAATCAAGATAATGAAGAACATTGGTCACTTGCCTATGGTGGAGTCTCCTGCGGAGACTGCCATGTCATTTTTGTCCTTTTATAGAGACTAGGTCAGCGGATTTATTGACTGAATATATGGGGTCGCTGCTCCTGCAGTGAGGGATTCTTGATACTTTCCTGGGTTGCTTATAACAACAATATTTTTATATTGACACTAAGTCACCCCCTTGTTTCTCACTCACTTTGAATGTCCGCTCCTGGCCGATTTCTGCCGGTTGTGATCGGCAGTCCGTGGCCGGAGGTCGCTCCCTACCTGATTGTAGGGTTCACTCTCAGCGCTGGGAACTATTCGGCTAGCAACGTTGTAAGCCGGTT
>JBLWUG010000023.1:0-12458 GCA_048269045.1 Pseudidiomarina sp. | reverse complement strand
TGCCATGCACAGCGCAAACTCCCGCCAGTTCTGGCTTTGGCGCGTGCCTAACACTCCACATTGCGATCAGCTTGGAACAGGCATCGGTAACCAAACCTACAACCGGAAACCGATGCAGACACAGAGTCATGCCTGGAAGCTTGTAGCCCTTGAGCTACAAGACAGCTCGGACTGTGCCATTTTGTAGCCCAAGAGCTACAAATGACCTCTTTCAACGATGTTTCTGAAACGCTAAAAAAAGCGTGCGCGCAACAACCCTGATCAGACGCGCTCATCAACCTAGCAAGCCCGGCTTGAGAATTAGACAGTGGGCCGAATAGGCGGCATTATCGGCTCACTGAATGAGCCGAATAGGCTCGTTAATCGGCTCACAGATGAACACCCCTTATGAATGACCCGCTCTGGATCTGGCAGCAGCCCGACTGGCCGCACTTCAGTTGGCAAGCCGAAGCGCTCGCCCCGCTGTTGCGAGCCTGCAGCCAGGCTCAGGGTCGTTTGTTGGGAATGCTCGGTGCGGTGGGCAGTGACAACGAAGTGCAGAGCAGCCTGGATGCCATGCTGCAGAACATCGTCACCTCCTCAGCCATCGAGGGTGAGCAGTTGAATGTCGGTTCGGTGCGTTCATCACTGGCGCGGCGCCTGGGGCTGAACGAAGAAGGCCGTACCACCTCGCGCTCCGAAGGCCTGGCGGAACTGCTGCTCGATACCACCCATGCGCATCAACAACCGCTAGACGAACAGCGACTCTTTACCTGGCACCGTTGGCCATTCCCCAGTGATGACCAACTTCTGGCTAGGCCTCTGCACATCGGCACACTGCGCGGCGAAGAGCCGATGCAGGTGGTTTCCGGTCGCATCGACCAACCGACCGTACATTTCGAAGCGCCTCCGCGCACAGGGCTGGAAGCGCAACTGGCGGACTTTCTCGCATGGTTCGAGAGCAGCCGCAGGGATGCCAGCCTCGATCCGTTTCTGCGCGCCGGCATCGCCCATTTCTGGTTCGTGACCCTGCACCCGTTCGATGACGGCAACGGCCGCCTTACGCGCGCCATCACCGACCTGGCGCTGGCCCAAGGCGAGCAGCAGGCCATCCGCTTCTACGCCATGTCTGCGAGCATCCTCGACGACCGCGCCGGTTACTACCGCATCCTCGAAGCCAGCCAGAAAGGCACCCTGGATATCACAGCCTGGCTGCAGTGGTTTCTAGCAACGCTGCTCAACAGCCTGGAGCAAGCCCTTGCTCGCATCGACCGCGTACTGGTCAAGGCGCGCTTCTGGCAGGCACACCGCAGCCAAACCTTATCAGCGGAGCAGATCAAAGTACTTAACCGCCTGCTCGATGGCGGCGAGCGCGGTTTCGAGGACGGTATCAGCGCCGCCCAGTACCAGGCCGTAGCCAAGGTATCCAAAGCCACCGCGACCCGTCACCTGAGCGACCTGCTGGAAAAGGGCTGCATCGAGCGACTGCCCGGTGGCGGGCGCAGCACCCGTTACCAGATAGCACGCTGAGCTGAGCTCATCAGCGCTTGGTGCGTCATCGCACCATAGGACAATGGTCGTGATCCCCTTGAGCACTCGAAAGCAATTGGCCATTATCGGCTCAGTGCCAGGCGTCTGGATTTCGGCACACCTGCTCGCCTCTCCATTAAGCAGTTCGGCTCAAGGAAGAAAATGGATTACAGCCCGATAGTCGCCCAGGTCTGGGGCATACTGACCTGGTTCATACCAGCAGCGCTGCTGATCGGCCTGCTCAAATCGCCCTGGGCCAAAGGGCAGATCGGTGAACTGCTGGTACGCCTGTTCGCCCATTGGCAGCTGGATAAGCAGACCTACCGCCGCCTGCACAACGTCACCCTGAACACGCCGGACGGCACCACGCAGATCGACCACGTATTCCTCTCGCCCTATGGCATCTTCGTGCTGGAAACGAAGAACATGAGTGGCTGGATCTTCGGTGGCGAGAAGCAAGCGCAGTGGACGCAGAAGTTTCCCAAACGCAGCATCAAATTTCAGAACCCACTGCGGCAGAACTACAAACACCTCAAAGCCCTGGAAGCCGCCCTTGGCGTCAATTCCGAGCACCTGCACTCGGTCATCACCTTTGTCGGCGGCAGCACCTTCAAGACTGAAGTGCCGGCCAACGTCACCCAGGGCATCGGCTTTATCCGCTACATCCAGTCATTCCAACAGCCGGTATTCAGTGAGGCTGAAGTCGACGCCATGCTGCACGCCCTGAAAAGCGGCCGCCGCGCGCCGACGCTCGCCACCCATCGCGAGCATGTGCAAAACCTTAAACGCCGAAGTGATCCGACAGCAGAGCGGCAATGCCCTAAATGCGGTAGCGCTCTGCTGATTCGCACCGTGAAATCTGGGCCGAAAGCGGGGCAGCAGCTTTGGGGATGTTCGGCGTTTCCCAAGTGCAGAACGATGCAAATCTTATAGATACAAGAGAGCGCAAAGAATCGTGGTAGCTCCCCCAATGCCACATGTCACCTTTTAGCAGAGAAGAGACTATGCAAATCCAGCATTTGGAAATTGCAAATTTTCGTAAACTACTTTCTGTACGAATTGATCTCGCAGCCGAGACCACTCTACTCGTTGGAGCCAACAACAGCGGCAAGTCCTCCGCTATGTTGGCCTTGCGCAAATTCCTTCTGTCAAAAGCCTCTATCTTCAGGCTACAAGATCTGACGCTATGCCATCTCACGACCATCGATGCAATTGGCCAAGCTTGGGAGGTAGCTGATAGCAGTTTCGAACTCCCCACAACAAATGAGTGGGCTAACTGGCTGCCCACTCTAGATATTTGGCTCGAAGCAGCGCAGGGCGAGCTTCATCATATCCGTGATCTCATTCCAAACTTCGCTTGGAAAGGTGGTCGCGTGGGTATGCGGTTCCGGTTGGAGCCGGATGATATGTCCACGCTCTTTGCCGACTATCGTAAAGAGCGGGTACGTGTGAAGGAGCTTCAACAGGAAATCCAGAAACAGGCAGTAGAGGGCACTGAACCACCATCGCTACCACTCTGGCCGCAGAGCTTACACGACTACCTAAATCGGCGAATTGGTAAAACATTCAAGATCCGGTGGTATCGACTTGATCCAGACCGACTCCAAGCCCCTGACCCTGTTACTCGCAAAGCGAACCAGCAGCCGCTTGCAGCAACAGCAGTACCACTTGAGCACAATCCCTTAACAAATCTGATTCGAGTCCATGAGATCAATGCTCAACGCGGTTTGGGAGACAGCTCCGACGAAGGTGTTGTGGAGGGCGGGCATAGCCCGGGCCGAAAGCTTTCGGAGCAATTGCGAGCTTACTACAGTAGGCATCTTGATCCAGGCGATAGCCCGGATGTCTCTGACCTAGAGGCGCTTAGAGCAATTGAGGCAGCTCAGACTGCTTTTGATACTCGACTGAGCACAAGCTTCGCACCTGCGCTCCAGGAGGTGGCCGGCTTGGGCTATCCGAATAACTCCGACCCCTCCATTCGAGTCGCCACTCGTCTAGCCCCCACGGACGGAATGAACCACGAAGCCGCGGTGCTATTTGAACTGGACTCCGTAGGAGGAGCACCTGGAGCTCCACCTCTTCGGCTTCCTGAAACATCCAACGGACTGGGATACCAGAATCTCATATCGATGATTTTCAAGCTGATGGCATTCCGGGATGAATGGCTGAAAAAGTATAGGGGCCCGGAACAACAGAGTGCGACTGGTATCGAGCCTATCCATCTCGTATTGATTGAGGAACCGGAAGCTCATCTACATGTCCAGGTTCAGCAAGCGTTCATAAAACATGCTTACCACGTACTGTGCAGCGACGTTCTGCTGAAAAAATATCCGAACCTTAAAACGCAATTAATCGTCAGCTCCCACTCAAGCCATGTAGCGCATGAGATTGACTATGAAAACCTGAGGTACTTCCGCAGGCTGCCGTCTGGCATGGCCGGAGTGCCAATTCCAGTTTCAACGGTGTCGAATTTAAGTACCGTATTTGGAAAGCCCAACCAAACTAAGGAATTTGTTACCCGCTACCTTCGCGCACAGCATGCGGACCTTTTCTTTGCGGATGCTGTGATACTAGTCGAGGGGGCGGCTGAGCGCATGATGCTCCCTCACTTTTTGAGGCAGCATTTCCGTTTTCTCGACCAGTGTTACATCACCATTTTGGACATCGGTGGAAGTCACGCCCATCGTCTCCGACCACTGATTGATGCACTGGGTATCGTCACACTGGTAATCACCGACTTGGATGCCGGAATCTTTCAAACCGGAAAACCTGTTGAGAGAAATAAGGGCCAATCCACCAACAACCCAACGATACGTCATTGGATGCAAGCGCTGGGTCTCAAGCATGATATCGATTCACTGCTCAATCTGGATTTTGAAAGTAAAGCTCAGCAGATTGATGACCTATTCTCGATTAGGATCGCGTATCAAACACCAATCAGTGTACACCTTCCCAAAACTGCGACTGTAATTGAAGCATTACCTAACACCTATGAAGACAGCCTTGTGCTGACTAATGCTGAACACTTCGCTAGAAAATCAGGACGCGGGTTAGTGCGCTCCTTCGCCAAGGCGTTACGCGAAGCCGAGACATCCATAGGACTTGGTACAGAGCTATTCAACAAGCTCAGAGATGGCGACAAGGCTGAGTTTGCCCTTCACGTACTGGGAGATTCCAACTTTGCCAAGTTAGCTATACCAGCCTACATCCATGATGGCTTAGTGTGGCTACAGTCAAAGCTTGAAAGAAAGAGCAAAGAACTCTTGATCGTCCCGTCGGCAAGTGTCGAGGTTACGCCATGACTGCTCAGCCGGAAGCCACATTGAATGAAATACCCGACGCTGACGAGGTTATTCAGGAATGCCTGAGCCTTGATCGTCCGAAGAGCTTTTTCCTATATGCTGGTGCCGGCTCTGGAAAAACTCATTCGTTAGTCGAGGCCGTAAAGAGCCTAAAGAATAGAGAGCGGCAACGATTAACATTTGAAGGCCGCCAGATTGCGATAATAACCTATACAAATGCGGCGTGCGAGGAGATTGCCCGCCGCCTTGAGTATGATCCGCTGGTAGTTGTATCAACTATCCACGCCTTTTCTTGGCGGATGATCCAAGGTTTCAACGACGACATTCGAGAGTGGCTGCGGGACAAACTAACCAAGGACATTGATGAGCTCAGCGAAAAACTCGGAAAGGCCAGAGGACAAAACAAGACTTATCTAGCCAACCAAGCATCCAGAGACAGCAAGTCTCGTAGACTCAACTCTCTAGATGATATCTCGACATTCATCTATAGCCCGACCGGCGACAATCGCGGTCGCCAGGCACTGAACCACAGTGAAGTCATTCAGATGGCTGCTGCGTTCATTCAGCGCCCTCCCTTGTTGGATATCATGGCTGATCTGCATCCGGTGCTGTTGATTGATGAAAGTCAGGATACCTATGGGCCTCTCATGGACGCGTTCCTACAAGCACAGGCCTTGATTCCTGAGCGACTCTGCTTAGGACTACTCGGTGATACGATGCAGCGTATCTATAACGACGGAAAAATACGTCTTGAGGAAGCAATTCCTAAGAACTGGGCATTACCCGAGAAACGTATAAACCGTCGCAGCCCCACCCGTGTCGTTGATCTCATTAACGCGATTCGAGCTAGTGCAGACAATCATCAGCAGAAGCCAAAACCCAATGCGATTGAGGGTACGGTTCGAATGTTCTGTACCCAACAACCTGCAGACCAGGGCTTCAGTCTTGAAGAAGACATCGCACTGCGCATGGCAAGCATCACCGGCGATGCGGAATGGGCATCTGGTAAGTCAGGACGAAAAACACTCATCCTTGAACACAAGATGGCTGGTCGCCGCATGGGGTTCGAGGGTGTGTTCACCCCCTTATATGACGTTGAGCATCTACGGACTGGCTTATTGGACGGGACGCTACCTGTTCTAAAGCTCTTTTTTGAACGGGTATTCCCCATTCTAAAAGCTGCGAGCACTGACGATTTCAGCCTCATGGAAGCTGTTCGACATCACTCTCCACTTCTCGATCCTACATTAATGAAAAGCGCTCCTGATCAGCTAGCGTTGCTTGAGACCGTAGGTACCGCCACCGAGTCGCTGTGCAAACTGTTCAGTGACACCGATCCGTTGATAGGCGATGTAGTTCATCTTCTGCTTCAAACAGGCCTCCTTGAACTCCCCGACCGCCTCGTAGCAGCAATACTCATGGGCGCCACCACAGACGTCTTTCCCGACACATCGGATCGCGATGCATTGGAAACACATGCCTATCGAATTCTGCTGGGACGCCGTTTATCCGAAATGGAAGCTTTCGCTGGCTATACCAAAGGCCTATCGCCGTTCGACACACATCAAGGGGTGAAAGGTCTGGAGTTCCCTAGGGTAATGGTGATCCTGAATGACGAGGAAGCAGGTGGTTTCCTATTCAGCTACGAGAAGCTTCTGGGTGTAAAACCAGCCTCTGACAGCGACATGAAAAATCAACGTGACGGAAAGGATGATTCCTTGGCCCGTACTCGGCGCCTGCTCTACGTCACTTGTAGCCGAGCCGAAGAGAGTCTCGCGATTGTCGTTTATACGACTCAGCCTGAGCTAGCTAAGGCCCGTGTGACAGAAGCCGGATGGCTAAACCCTAATGAAATTGAAGTTATTTGAAATAAGCCACGCGATACGATGAAACATAGCCTGATGGAAAAGACCGATCCGCGGTACAAAAAACAGTACACTGGCGGTACAGTGCCTAGCTTCTATCACTTTTGTAAAATTGCGCTCAAGCCCAGTAATGACGCTACTTTCAGCTTATTTCACTTGCACTAAGCTGCTAACGGTTTTACTGGGCTTGCGGCGTTTCGAGGCAACTCATAATCCTTTGGTCCACGGTTCGAGTCCGTGTGGGCCCACCATCTTTGAAAGCCGCGCATTGCGCGGCTTTCGCGTCTATGCCCCAAGCCTGCCAAGGCCTCATATCACTGCATCCATGAATGCCGTACTCGATTCGGCTCATGGAATGAGCCGAATAGCGCCTCTAATCGGCTCACGCCGAGATACCTCCAAACTGCTGCTTCAGAACAGACGCTTGTCGGCCAGTCGCCCCACACGTCGCCCTTAAGACAATAGTCGCGATCCCCTTGAGCCCTTGAAAGCAATTAGCCATTATCCGGGTGTGCCAGGCATCTGGATTTCGGCACACCTGCTCGCCTTTCCATCAAGCAGCTCGGCTCAAGGAAGAAAATGGATTACAGCCCGATAGTCGCCCAGGTCTGGGGCATGCTGACCTGGTTCATCCCAGCAGCCCTGCTGATCGGCCTGCTCAAATCGCCCTGGGCCAAGGGGCACATAGGTGAACTGCTGGTGCGCCTGTTCGCTCATTGGCAGCTGGACAAGCAGACCTACCGCCGTCTGCACAACGTCACCCTGAACACGCCAGACGGCACCACGCAGATCGACCACGTATTCCTCTCGCCCTACGGCATCTTCGTGCTGGAAACGAAGAACATGAGCGGCTGGATCTTCGGCAGCGAGAAGCAGGCGCAGTGGACGCAGAAACTCTACAAACGCACCTTCAAATTCCAGAACCCGTTGCGCCAAAACTACAAACACCTCAAAGCTCTGGAAGCCGCTCTTGGCGTCAGCCCCGAGCACCTGCACTCGGTCATCACCTTCGTCGGCGGCAGCACCTTCAAGACCGAAGTACCGGCCAACGTGACCCAGGGCATCGGCTTTATCCGCTATATCCAGTCATTCCAGCAGCCGGTGTTCAGCGAGGCTGAAGTCGACGCCATGCTGCACGCCCTGCAAACCGGCCGCCGCGCGCCAACCCTCGCCACCCATCGCGAGCATGTGCAGAACCTAAAGCGCCGGAGTGATCCGACAGCAGAGCGGCATTGCCCGAAATGCGGCAATGCACTGCTGATTCGCAAAGTAAAGACAGGGCCGAAGACGGGGCAACAGTTTTGGGGATGCTCGGCTTTTCCCAAGTGCCGAACGATGCAGAATCTTTGAGAGGTAGAACAATGACACGATCAAAGAGTGTTCGGGCAGAAAATAAATCTGTCCCCTTTTTCTCTTTTGACTTCCTGTACGACGACAGCACAGGGCTTCCGGAGAGTGATTACAGCGTGGATGACATTAAGGCGCTCACCGCTCACTGAAAATGTCTTCCGCCACTTGTACCGGGCTTACCCGACCGTGCCGTCGTCGATATACGGGCACTGATAATTTAGAAAAATAAGCTGTAGTGCCAGTCGCTACGTCGCTTTTGCCTGGAAGGGAATGCTTATGGCAAGCAAAGCAAATGAATTCGATGCAACAGCGTCAATGCTTGGTTACCTGTACCAGGCCCGGTACGCCTTGTTCTTAAGTATTCAGAAAATCCGGGAGGTCCAGGACCCGGATGAATGTTTCGTTTCTATCGAAAAGCTGGACGATATCGCTTTTGAGACAGGTGGAAACCCCGCCGACATTCTTCAGACCAAATACCATGGCACTGAAGGAAACCTGACCGACAGAAGCGCCGACCTGTGGAAAACCATCAGGGTTTGGGCAGAGGGCATAACAAAGGGCGGCCTTGACCCCGCCACGACGAACTTCACCCTTATCACGACCCAGAGCGCGCCTGACACCGGGCTCGTGGCGGCTTTGCTGCCTGCTTCCTTCCGTGACATCAAGACGGCACGGAATCTCCTCGATGGGATTGCCGCCGAGACTTCCAACGCGACAAACCTACCGGCCTATGCGGCATACAACGCCTTGCTGGACTGGCAAAAGGACCAGCTTATCGGCTCCATCAATATCCTGTGCCGCTCCGCGAGCATTCTGGATGTAGCGGAACTGATAAAAAAGGAACTCAGGACCACTGCCGAAAAAAGACATATCGATGCTTTCAGCACACGCCTGGAGGGTGAGTGGTTTAAGCGCTTTATCAGCGCCATGTCGTCGTCAGATGAAAAGGAAGTCTGCCTCGGTGAGGTCGTCGCCATCATCGACGATCTGCGCTCCCAGTTTTCCTTGACCAATCTGACAGCAGATTATGCCGACGCGGAGCCAGAGGATATTGATGTCGATGGCGACGATAGAAATTTTGTAGAGCAGTTGCGTCTGGTAGGGATACCAAACCAGGCGATCCGCTTTGCGATAATCAATTATTACCGTGCTTGCGAACAGCGTTCACGCTGGTCAAGAGATGGGCTCATCAAACCCGGCGAACTCAAATCATATTTGAAAAGACTGGAAGAGGAATGGTTAAACCACTCGTCTCTCATTCTTCCAGATGTTGACACTAGTGATGTCGAGCAATGTAGAAAATCTGGGC
The DNA here is from genome assembly GCA_048269045.1 of Pseudidiomarina sp. Taxonomy (GTDB): domain Bacteria; phylum Pseudomonadota; class Gammaproteobacteria; order Enterobacterales; family Alteromonadaceae; genus Pseudidiomarina. The sequence continues at coordinate 3,123 of JBLWUG010000023.1, read as the reverse complement.
GAGATGTCTACGGCAAGTGCCAGAACGAAGGCGCATTGGCCATTCGGCGAGACTTTAACCATCCCTACGTCGCCAGAGGAAGTTATCATACTCTAGCTGATGAGCTGAAAATAGGCTGGCACCCCAATTACCAATCCCTTCTTTTAAAGGAAGATAAGAAGGGAGCGGCCTGATGTCGTTGAGAGAAATTCTGACGCAGGAAGAGATCAATCTATACAACCCGGCCTATGCCGGCTTTCTTTTCCTCTCATCATTGCGGGCCTATTGCGAAGTCAATGAGCAGGGGATGCACTGCGCATTGCCCTATATAGTGGTCCCGATGGCGCTATCGCCGCGTATCGCGGCCAGTCTGCCGACGACCTACAGGACTCCCATAGCTTCATGGGTTGCTGAGCAAGGAGGAGAGTTATCTGATTTTTCGACGATGGCGTCAGCCTGTATTCCTGTTGTCAACGCTGCCACGCTCTTTTTGCTGGATAGGAAAGTCATCCAACTGACAGAAGAGGCGTACTACGTTATTGCCAGTAATGAACTAGCCAAAGCGCCCAGCCTCTTCAATAAGAGCGAGAGCATGAAGCAAGCTCTTCATGCAGCCAACTTTATAGGAAAATGGTTTGCCCATTCCTCGACCGTTGAAACCATTTACGCACAGCTAGGGATCAGGCCATGACCATGCAGATTTTACAAATATCCGTCTACGGCAAAAACGGAGAGCGCCGAGATGTGAAATTTAATCCCTCCCGCGTCAATATCATTACGGGAGCATCCAAGAAGGGAAAGTCATCCCTTCTGGATATCGTAGAGTACTGCCTGGGTTCCAGTGAATGTGGAGTTGCAGAAGGCTTCATCAGGAAAACCGTCGATTGGTACGCCATCCTTCTTCAATTCCGTGATACGCAGGTGTTCATTGCCCGCGCTGCGCCACTGCCGGGGCAAAACTCCAGCAGCACATCGCATATGATTGTGGAGGCGGACATAAAGGTTCCGGACAGGTCGGAGCTTAAGTCATCCACGAACATTGACAGCGTTGTTAATTTCCTGACGGAGAAGCTTGGTGTCCCGGAGCAGGAAACAGAAATTCCTGAAGGTCAGACACGCGCTTCCATCTCCATCAATTTCAAACACTCAAGATATTATCTCTTTCAGAGCCAGGATGAGATCGCTGCTAAAAAGATCCTGTTTCACCGACAATCAGAACCGCACATTCCCCAGGCGATCAAAGACACCATTCCATATTTCCTGGGGGCTGCTGAAGATGACCGCCTGAAGGACCTCTCCTCCTTGCGGGGCCTGAAGCAGGAAAAGACACGTCTCACCAAGAAGCTGTATGAACTTGAATCTCTGAAAGGGGATGGGCTTCAGAAAGGTTATGTCTTGCTGGCGGAAGCCGCAGAAGCCGGTCTTTATACAGGTGAAGATCTCATCCCCAACGAGAAAGACCTACTTGCTAGCCTCTACCGCATCAGCAACTGGATGCCGCCGCTCGTTCCTGTTGAAGACAACACCGACGATCCGTTGCCCGCACTGGAGCGCGAATATCAGCGCTTCCAGCAGCAAAAGCGTGAGGTGCGGTTCAAGCTCAATGCCGCCAACGAGTTCGCAAGATCGGAAACCGGCTTTGAAAAAGAAGCCGAAGAACAGAGTTTCAGGCTGCAATCCATTGGCCTCTTCAAGAAGGCAGCGGCAGCCGAAAATATCTGCCCCATATGCGACTACCCGCATGAAGCCGCTGATAGCGCCGAGGGCATCATTCAGCAAGCCCTTGCAGACCTTGCGCACAAGCTCGATGGCGTCGAGCGAAACCGCCCACGGATTACGGGTTACATTCAGGGCCTGATCAAGGAGCAGAATGATCTGGCAGATAAGATCAAGAAGACTCGTGACAGCATGAATCAGATCAGGTCCAAGGACGCTACTTCGGAAGGTTTGCAGGACAGGAATCTGCTGAAATCCAGAGTCGCTGGTCGGGTATCGCTCTATCTGGACGGCATCAACTGGGCAGACGATACCGGGCCGATCGAGAGACAAATTGCTGCGCTTGAGCCGCAGATCGAAGAGCTCGAAGAGAGGCTAAATCCTGATGCTCTCAAAGAGAGGCTGGACGCCCAGATCAGCATCATCAGCGAGGATATGACGCGGTGGGCAAGGGAACTTGGACTGGAACACTCGGAACATCCTATCCGTCTTGATATACCTAAGCTTACTGTCGTGGCCGAGACGCCCCACGGCAGGACGCCGCTCTACCGCATGGGCAGCGGTGAAAACTGGGTTGGTTATCACCTCGTGGCTTATCTGGCATTAGCCAAATGGTTCATCAAAGAAAATCGTCCCGTCGGCAGGTTCATCTTCTTTGATCAGCCCACTCAGGTGTACTTCCCGTCTGACAAGGCCGTGACCGGAAACATTGACGAAATTGAGAACGACGAGGACCGCAAAGCGGTCAAGAAAATGTTCGAATGGCTCTTCAAGGTGGTCGAAGAGGAGCTGGGGCCTGACCTTCAGGTGATCGTCACCGACCATGCCGATATTGAGGAGGACTGGTATCAGTCCGCTATCGCCGATGAAAAATGGCGTGGAGATGTTGCGCTTATTCCAAAGCATTGGTACGCGGAAGAGTAAACGTGGCTCACGTTTTCACCTTATATCCAATGACAGCTGACAGAAACCGCCTAGCGGTTTCTTGCTTGCGCCGCTGAAGCCACACACTGCGCTCTCAAAGGTACATAGAACAGTACGTTAGCAGTACCGTGTTCAGTTTCTGAGGCTTTCTCCAAATTACGCTCAACACCAGTATTCATGATGCTTCCGGCTAACTGTACCTACGCTAACCCATGTACGGTTTCACTAGGTTTACCGCGTTTCGAGGCAACTCATAATCCTTAGCTCCATGAGCTGCGTAAGCCAGCCATCTTCAAGACTTCGCATTGCACAGCTTTTTGCCTCCATAAAGTCGCCACACCAGCTTCTTTGATTGAAGTGATTGGCGCCGCCTCCCGGCTCCAGCAAGGCCAGTACCCACTGGCCTCGGCGACCTGTCATCCGAACGTCATGCTTTTGCCGGAACCTTTGCCCTGTTCGCCCGGTCGGCTCTAAGAACCGTCGCCTACGCGACGCCAGCAAAGG
>JBLWUG010000022.1:0-12859 GCA_048269045.1 Pseudidiomarina sp. | reverse complement strand
GCCTGGCCGGTTCCCTCGGTTACCGGTTTCTGACCCCCGTACGGTCTGCCACCATACTGCGTCAGAACGGTGGGTGGCAGCTCCTTAATCAAACCGAGGAGCATAAGGAAAATGCGCTACCCCCTTTTTACCCAAGAGCTCCGCCTTGGGCTTCAGGTCTTGCTGCTCACCTCTGATCAGGAGGTGCGCCATGACTGAGTTCGAATCCTGCGTTGTACCTTTTCCATTACAGCGAAGCCCGCTGCATGAATCCGAACGCTCTCCCCTACACGCTGAAGCTGCAGCTGAACTACGTGGAGTCATGCTAGGCAATCTGCTGGATCAGTTGGCCGAACCAGATGGGTTGCAGCCGGATGATCTGCGCGTACGGATCGCTGCTTACTCAGCTCTGGATCTGCTCGATGAGATGGTCGTGCTCTATCGCCGAGCCCTATCCGAGGCGCGAGGAGGTGCGAGATGAGCAAAGGTGTAATGACCTGCCTTCCACCTCACGACGGCCACCCTGGTGTGGAGATCACCTGGACGGCAGACTGCAGCGAAGCATTCAACCAAGGGGCCAAACTGGCCCAAAGCTGGCTTGATAATGCTCGCAGCGGCTGGCTCTGGGCAGTCATGATCGCCGAGCGCGACTTACTACCGCGTGCGATAGAACGAAGAGCCTTTGAAGTGGGCTTCCTCAGCCGCGTCCACCAGCGCATATGCTCACACAGATGCTGTGGCCCTTCGGCCAAGCCCCTTTCCTTGGAGCTGTAACGCAGACGTACGTAAGCCGGCCTTGCCGGCTTACGCTAACCATAAGTATGCCCGCACGAAGCTCACAGTACGGGGAGCCAGATACAGGCGGAGAACGGACAGAAGCTGTCACTTGCTCATCCGTGTCGGCCATGTAGACAGGGCCAGCTTACACTTGGCACTCCAAGATTCTGCAGGAGTCGGTGACAAGAGACCTACGACCAACCAGCTACTTCAGCTTGCCCTGCGCTTTGCATGTCCCTGACCTGTCATAGGGGGTAGACGGTACAAATGGCAATAGCCTGACTGCCACACTTTGACGGTTTTAGCATATATTTCCCGGATCTTTGTCATCGCCTTGGCCAAATTTTTCCCGAGTGTGGCAAGGACACAAGCTCAGTGAAATTGAATACAGCAAGGAGTGCAATAAGTGCAAAAACTAATGGACGCTCGAATCAAAGGTGCTGAGCAGCTTAAGGATCCGGCGCATGTCAGGATCGCGATCCTTGGTATTTTCCGCATTGCTATGCAGCATGCCTGTGTGACACTAGGCGAGTGGGTCGTACGTGCCCTGGAAGAAGACAGCTCTCGCTTGTCCTTGCTAACCCCTGTTGACCTCAATGCTTTCAAGCATCCTGCCGATGGAACCCTGATCAGCCTGTTATCTCAGTTGGTGGTTGCTGCCGAAAATATTGGCTGGAAATCGGTTGGACGCCTGTACTGGGAAAAAGCAGAGCTATCAGAAGAACTGCGGCCATTCGTAGGAAGTGCTCGCGCAAACCTGGAAAGCGTACTCCTTACATTTGTCAGAAGTCGTAATGATGGAGCTGAAGGTCACGGCCTGCCTGGAGGCTGGACACCGGCAGTTGACATCGCTGTCGCACGACTGATGCTTAGAGGCATATCCAACTTTTTGCCTACCGTCGTAAAGGGAGAGGACACGCTGTACTTCCCGCAGCTAGGGGAACGTCCCCTTGAGCCCATTACGACTCTGCGCTTAGCCAATGGCGATCCCATCTGCTACCGCAACCTGCGCCAGGCATCTGCTGGCAGGTTGCAAGTGGATGCCCAAGTCCAAACGACGCTACTTTCTCGTGGTGAAATCACCTACGAGGTTAAAAACGCCCTCTTAGGACTGCCTCAACCCAGCACACCGGAATACCAAGTCGCCGAGCCGACATGGTCTGATACATGGCGCCCCTTTGTATACATTCCTGATCGATTGGCTTCTGAGGATGTGTTTACCGGTCGAGATACTGAAATCAATTCATTGTGCGAATGGGCGGACGATCCAGACTCTCGAAAATGTATGGTTTGGGGTGATGGAGGCGTCGGTAAGACCACGATGGTAGTAGAGTTCCTCCACCGCTGGCTCGACGGTAAAACGCGAATTCAGTGGAAGCCTGAGATAATTACTTTTTATACGGCTAAAAAAACCCGGTGGGGTCTCAGCGGCCTGGAGCAGATCTCTGTCCAAGAAATCGGCGTCGCTGATGTCGTTCTGGATGTTGCTCGAATGCTCACGACACCCAAGCTCGAACGCTCGTGGTTTGAGAAGTCGCCCAAAGAGGTGGTGCAAAAACTTGCGACACTTCAAGCCGAATTTGAAGTGTCTCGAGACAACCACCTGATCATTCTCGACAACACTGAAACCATGGCCAACAGCGATGCCGACGTGAAGGCACTCGCAGCTCAAATCAACGAACTGACCAGACGAGTCGGCAGGGTCATTCTGACCTCACGTCGTCGCGAGTTGATTGAGGCTCTTCCGGTTCAAACCGAGAATTGGAATGACGAGGAGGGGGCAGATTTCCTGAAGAAACGGGGCGCAACCCTTGGATGCAATGCTATTGCCCAGGCCGGCTCTGCAACGCTTAAAAAATATTCTCGGGCTTTAATCAACAAACCGATCGCCTTGGAAGTCTTTGCCCAAGCTGCCGCCACCCAAGGAACAGGGCTTGAAGCAGCATTTCAGCGGGTGCAGAAGATGCAGCGCCAAGATCTTGGGCAGTTTTTGTACGACGACGCATGGAGCCGTCTCACTTCAGATCTTCGACGCGTCCTTCTGCTTATGAGCCGACTTGGAGACAACCACGACCAGTACCTTTTCCAACTTTGCTGTCAGCGAACTGGCGTAACAGTTGCCGCTGCGAGTGAAGCTATTGAAGAGAGCCGCGGCATCGGTAGCTTTTCTAGGGTTGAGGGGGCCTTGCAGGTCAGCCTAAGTCCTGAGTTTTACAACTACTGTGTGGAGCGCTACGAAGTTACAGACGGTAAACGAGAGCCGACCGATGATGACGTCAACTGGGTTAAGCGCCGCTACCAAGAATTTCTAAACAGCGCCGAAGCCAAAGTATCTGACCGTGCGATTGAAGCATTCCGTACCCCAGCTGCGCGCGCTGCCTGGAAGAGCTACAACGAAGGCAACTACACCGCTGCTTGTGAGTACTACGAAACGGCAGTGCTCGAAGACCCCAAGAATGGCTGGCTCTTTGATCGATATGCATACACTCTAATGCGCAAGCGCCATTTGCCTGCTGCGCTGGAGCAATCGCGTAAAGCGAGGGATCTCCTTCCTGGTGAAGCGGAGGTGTACTTTACTCTGGGCATGATCGAGAGCCGGATTGGTGATGAGGCCAATGCTCTTGAACACCTAAACACAGCAGAGAAACTAGGCAAGCCGAAGCACCTATGTGAGCTGCAAAAGACCTATGCCTATATCAATAGTGAACCCCAGAACCTGATTAAGGCTCAGGAGTGTATCGATCGAGCACTACGCCTTGCCCCCAAAGACCGCTTTTATAGCCGGTTTATGGAGGAAGTCACGCGACTGCAACGCCGCTGGCTCTGACTACGCGACATTCGGAATGCACAAAAAGGCGGAGGGCAAGATAAAAGGTGGCGGCACTTCGTTGGCCCGGAAAGCAGTCTGCACGGGGGATAGAGACGGCACTCAATGAGTGCATTGGCGTGCCGTGCACCGCGTAAACACCCTCCAGTGCTGGCTTTGGCGCGTGCCTACTACTCCTCATTGCGATCAGCTTGGAACTTGAAACCTAAGCCTGAAGCCTTGGGCCGATATAGACCCCTGATAATCTGGCCCGATCAAAACTGAACACGTGCGCGTGCGGACTTTCACCGCACCTGCCAACAAGAGGCATTTGGTGATCTGGCCTACCTTCTGCTAACAAAATCCGGCCACCACAGAAGGGACATTCACTTGAGAAGCGCACGAACCTTGTCCAAGGTCTCTTCTCATCATCACGGTACATTTCGAGCTCGGCAGAATCCTCCTTGAATGAAAGCAACGGAGCCGGTGCCTTTACGACTCGGTTGTCTACCAACTCAACCCATGGCTGATGCACGCCACGCCATATGCACCAAGCCAGAAAGACCACTAAAACGCTGATGACGAGCTGCCGTAGCGTAAGCGCCTGATCAATTGCGGAAAGACTCCATAGCGATGCAAAAACCCAAAGCGACAGAAACCCCATACCAAGCAGCACTGTGAGTAACATCATCACACCACGCAAACTGCGGTTCTCCAGTACACCCTCGCGGAAAATCAGTCGTAAAAACAGGGCTGGCTTAACCTCACCATTTTCCGTCCTGGTGTAGATGATCTGTCGAAATGCCTGCCCTGTAAGCAAGCCGCACTCGATACAAACGGCCAACTGATCACCATTGCAAACGCCATCCGTGGACTTGCGTGCAATTGCTCATGCGCATGCTGCGGTGAGCCGGTAGTCGCTCGCAAAGGCCTGATCCGTGAGCATCACTTCTCACACCACTCGAACAAGGAAAGCTGCTTCATCAATCGCGAAAGCTTGCTGCATCTGTACGCCAAAGAAGTCATCCGCAACCAGCTCGGATTGCAACTCCCCCCAATGCCTGGCACTTGGCCGGGGAGCGAAGACAAAACCAGCTGGTGGGATTTCGAAAGGGTGGATGAGGAAGTCCCACAGCAAGGATTTCAGCCAGACTTGGTCGCCCACCTGAGAGATGGCAGCCAGCTATTCATCGAGGTCGCGGTCACCTCGTTCATTGGCGAGGAAAAACTGGAACGGATCAAAAGCGCCGGCACTAATACCGTCGAAATTGACCTCAGCGAACTGCTGTTCAACAAGCAGCCTATTCCCTCGGAAGAGGTGAAAGCCCATATATTGGAGCAGACACGCAACAAATCCTGGATCTTTCCCGAACCGCCCCCATTACCTGCGCACCCGGCAATTGACTGGCAAGCCATTGCAGCCAAGCCCCCTTCAGCTGACCCCCAAGCCAAATGTACCGAGCACCGCTATACGATTATGGGGATGTGGTTATCCGCCCGAATACTGCCTACAGGCTCAGTTGCCGTGCGCTCCTGGTCATTCAATCCACAAATCACTGAACTGCTTAAAACCTGGCGAAATGAGCTGGGAGGCGAGTACAACCCCAAGTACAAGAATTGGATTTTCTATCCTCAGTGTCGGAACGAAGTACTGAAGCGTCTTCAAGAATTGAACCAGGAGCACTGATTAGGCATGCCACTCAAGCCAGGCCAGCCCGGTTGAAGATTGGACAGTGAGCCGAATAGCTTGCATTATCGGCTCATCGCGTGAGCCGAATAGGCTCGCTAATCGGCTCATAGATGAACAACCCTTATGAACGACCCGCTCTGGATCTGGCAGCAGCCCGACTGGCCGCACTTCAGCTGGCAAGCCGAAGCGCTCGCTCCGCTGTTGCGAGCCTGCAGCCAGACTCAGGGGCGTTTGTTGGGGATGCTCGGTGCTGTGGGGAGTGACACCGAGGTGCAGAGCAGCCTGGATGCCATGCTGCAGAACATCGTCACCTCTTCAGCCATCGAGGGTGAGCAGCTGAATGTCGGCTCAGTGCGCTCATCACTGGCGCGGCGCCTGGGGCTGAACGAAGAAGGCCGCACCACGTCCCGCTCCGAAGGCTTGGCGGAGCTGTTGCTCGATGCCACCCGCGCGCATCAAGAGCCGTTAGACGAGCAGCGACTGTTCACCTGGCACCGCTGGCTATTCCCCAGCGACGACCAACTGCTGGCTCGACCATTACACATCGGCGCGCTGCGTGGCGAAGAGCCCATGCAGGTCGTTTCAGGTCGGATCGACCGCCCCACCGTACATTTCGAAGCCCCTCCCCGCGCAGGGTTGGAAGCGCAACTGACGGACTTTCTCGCCTGGTTCGAGAGCAGCCGCAACGATGCCAGCCTTGACCCCTTTCTGCGCGCCGGCATCGCCCACTTCTGGTTCGTGACCCTGCACCCGTTCGATGACGGCAACGGCCGCCTTACGCGCGCCATCACCGACCTGGCATTGACTCAGGGCGAGCAACAAGCCATCCGCTTCTACGCCATGTCCGCGAGCATCCTCGACGACCGCGAAGGTTACTACCGCATTCTCGAAGCCAGTCAGAAAGGCACGCTGGATATCACCAACTGGCTGCAGTGGTTTCTCGAGACATTGCTCAACAGCCTGGAGCAGGCCCTTGCTCGTATCGATCGCGTGCTGGTCAAGGCACGCTTCTGGCAGGCCCACCGCAGCCAAACCCTATCGGCAGAGCAAGTCAAAGTGCTTAACCGCCTGCTCGATGGCGGCGAAAAAGGTTTCGAAAACGGTATCAGCGCAGCCCAGTACCAAGCCGTGGCCAAGGTATCCAAAGCAACCGCCACCCGTCATCTGAGCGATTTACTCGAAAAGGGCTGCATCGAACGACTGCCCGGTGGCGGGCGCAGCACTCGTTACCAGATAGCACGCTGAGCACCTAAGCCGACCAAGTCAGCCCTAGTGCGTCATCGCGCCATAGGAAAATGGTCGCGCTCCCCTTGAGCCTTCAAAGGCAATTAGCCATTATCCGAAGCAGTGCCAGGCAACTGGATTTCGGCACGCCTGCTCGCCTCTCCATCAAGCAGCTCGGCTCAAGGAAGAAAAATGGATTACAGCCCGATAGTCGCCCAGGTCTGGGGCATGCTGACCTGGTTCATCCCAGCAGCGCTGCTGATCGGCCTGCTCAAATCACCCTGGGCCAAGGGGCAGATCGGTGAACTGCTGGTGCGCCTGTTCGCCCATTGGCAGTTGGACAAGCAAACCTACCGCCGCCTGCACAACGTCACACTGAATACGCCAGACGGCACCACGCAGATCGACCACGTATTCCTCTCGCCTTACGGCATCTTCGTGCTGGAAACGAAGAACATGAGCGGCTGGATCTTCGGCAGCGAGAAACAGGCGCAGTGGACGCAGAAGCTCTACAAACGCACCTTCAAATTCCAGAACCCGCTGCGGCAGAACTACAAGCACCTCAAAGCCCTGGAAGCCACCCTTGGCGTCAGTCCCGAGCACCTGCACTCGGTCATCACCTTTGTCGGCGGCAGCACCTTCAAAACCGAAGTGCCGGCCAACGTCACCCAGGGCATCGGCTTTATCCGCTATATCCAGTCATTCCAGCAGCCGATATTCAGCGAGGCTGAAGTCGACGCCATGCTGCACACCCTGCAAACCGGCCGCCGCGCACCGACCCTCGCCACCCACCGCGAGCATGTACAAAACCTAAAGCGCCGTAGTGATCCAACAGCCGAGCGGCAATGCCCGAAATGTGGCAGTGCTCTGCTGATACGCGCGGTGAAGACAGGGCCGAAGGCGGGGCAGCAGTTTTGGGGATGCTCGTCGTTTCCTAAATGCCGGACGATGCAGAGTCTTTAAGAGATAGAGCAGGAGGCTGCCAAGAAACCTACGCTCAAAAAATAAAGAAGGCCTGCAAATCACCCATTGCACACGACTTCCCCAACCGTAAGGGAAGCAGCCTGCCGTTCCTAGCAAACAGTAGAGGCTGCTGTCCCCTCCACCCCCTTGCCTAGAGCTTGCGGCAGGCCATAAAGTGAGGGGTTAAGCACGATGGGACATCCCGAGAATCGGATACGTCTATTTTTTGATCGTGATAAAGAATCAAGGCACCTTAAATGAATACCTTTTGGTCAGCACCCCTCAAAGAAACTATAGAAAACTCTGGAAAGCTTTCTGCCTCCGCTTTCAGAACCAATGATGTCACTGCCTGGTTGCTGGCATATTCCGAGAACTCACCCACCTCATCAAACCAGGGTGCAGCCAACCTTCCGTTCCAGCGGTGGTTTCACTTTAAAGAAGCATTCTCTCCTAAATTTGTTACCGATACACTAACCGCACTCCCATACCAAGTACACAAATGCCTAGACCCGTTTTCAGGAAGCGGAACTACCGCTATAACATGCAGAATGCTAGGGATAAACTCAGAAGGCGTTGAGGTAAATCCATTTCTAGCAGACTTAATAGAAGCCAAGCTCACAAATATTCCCGCATCTGAGTTCTGCGCAAATTACGAAGGGATAATATCAAATCTTGAGATCCAAGACGCAGACTACGAACTCTCACCTGGCATGCCCCTTACACTCATTGAGCCTGGAGTGAAAGAAAAGTACGTTTTTAACCGTGAAATTTTTTCATGCGCCAGAGCCATAATTAGATCATCTAAAAGCCTGCCCCCGGAGCAAGCCAGACTATTAAGAGTATTAGTCGGAAGCGTACTAGTTGAAAATAGCAATGTCGTAATCAATGGCAAGGGAAGAAGATATCGTAGGAACTGGCAGACTAGAAAGCGCACCTACCAAGACTTTATTGACTCCCTTGATCGCGCAATAGATATTGCATCACAGGACCTGACAAAATTCTCCAGCACCCCCACTTCAACTCATATCATCCATAGAGGCGACGCTCGAGCAGCACTCTCAAATGTGCAATCGGCAGACGTAGCAATTTTCTCCCCTCCATATCCAAATTCGTTTGACTATACGGATGTCTACAACTTGGAACTATGGATGCTTGGCTACTTAAATTCCTCCCAGGACAATAAGAATCTACGCAGCGCCACGCTGCGCTCACACGTTCAGACGAAGTGGACTCCAAGCACAAACAACGTCCAATCCCCATTGCTTAACGAAGTTCTATCCGAGCTAACAAAACGCAGAGCAGAGCTCTGGAATATAAATATACCCGAAATGGTGAATTTATATTTTGAAGACCTGTGGTCTATATTCCACCAATTAAAACGAATTCTGAAGCCAGGCCACCATGCTGTAGTTGCAATTGGTGACAGCCAGTATGCCGGCGTCCATATAGATGTTGGTGCCATTTTAGCTCAGAGCGTTAAACACCTTGGCTTTCGGGTGGTCGAACACGGCGCAATTAGATCGATGCGGAACAGCTCACAACATGGTGGAAATTTCGAACTAGCTGAACATTGCTTGGTGTTTGAGCGCAATTAACGGCATACAGGAGAGCGACATGGAAAAAGAAGGATCACCGGCTAGAATTGCACTCCCCAGCATTACTCAGGTGTGCTTAGAGAACTTTGATTTATACTCACACAACCCAAACACTAACGTCAGGATTGAGCGCAATGTATTTTGTCTAATGGGGGCAAACGGCCTAGGCAAATCGACATTCTTGAACGCAGTAAATTTTGCACTAACGGGAGCCATACCTGACCCGCTGAGAAAGTTCGTGTCAGCCCAAGAGTACTTCAAAGAAGCCTCAAGAATCGACAGAACACAAGATTACTTTACAGGGCGAATTAGCGAAAACTCCCGCGACATCGCAAGCATTACAATTGAATTGCGATGGCCCAATGCGACGATAACTGTTCAGCGAATGTTTTTTGAGGGACGATCTGTTTGTAAGTTCACAATTACAGACCCTGTCACAGGCCAGCATCAAGTCAGAAGCATTGACGATGGCGAAGACAGCTCAGAGCTTTGCGACGCTTATGAGGCCCAAGTCCTACATCTATCGGGACTAGACGATTTCGCGCAATTCGTTTTCATAATGCACTTCATCTCAACATTTGATGAGGGCAGACATCTTTTGATGTGGGATGATCAAGCACTCACCAATGCTTTGTATTTAGCATTCGGGACAGATCCGTCAGAAGCGAAAGCCGCAGACAAACTAAAACACGAAATGGAGCGTGAAAGTTCAAGAGGCCGTAACGTTCGCTTCTCCGCAAAGCATGTCAGCGATCGGATCAAGCAATTAACCGATGCTCTGACTGCCAACGACGAAGAGGACTTCGTTTCAACCGAGGAGCTTACTGCGCGCCATAACGCCCTTTTAGAAAGGCACAAGCAGACCGAGCAAATAATTCAAACCAAAAAAAGCGAGCTTCGAGATGTCGATTTAAGTTGGGCAGACCTGAGTTCTACATTAACTGAATTACAAGTAGAGTATCGCTCTATTTTTTCATCGCGCCTCCAAAATACCTCATCAGTAGATCAACATCCTGCTATCAGAAGCTCCATACTGGAAAACCAATGCACTATTTGTGGGGCGCCAGATATTGCTGAAAAACTGAAGCTCAAAGTCGAAAAGCATGAATGCCCCCTTTGCGAAAGCCCAATAGAAAACTCATTCACAGACAACGAAGCAATCCCACAGCTACGAGAAATAGATAATGAAATAATAAGAGTCAGAGAAGAACTGGGTACCACATTAAGATCTCGCAAAAGACTCGCCGACGAACTCAACCTGGCAATAGAAAATGAGGTCGAAGCACATGAGGCTTTACAAGAATTTGAGAACCAGGAATCCAGCAAGCTAAATGCCATTGAGGCGACCAGCAGCCTTCCCCTGCTCAAACAAAAAATAGAGGCTCTAGAAAGAGAACGTGCGGACTTCTTAGCCCAAAGCCAGACTCATTACAAGAAACGAGACGCCTACAGGAACGAGCTCAGGAAGTACGAGAAGAAGCTTAAATCTCAATATGAAGAAGGCTCCCAGAAGTTCATCCCACGGCTAAGAGAACTAGCCGAAGAGTTCATCGGCCTGCCAGTAGACGTTGAGCTCCAGCACCGTCAAGGCGCTAACGTTTCCGGCTTTGGACTTCGACTACGAATGAACGATAAATTGAGACTGACGGCTGACAAACTCTCAGAGAGCCAAAGATTTTTTATCGATATTGCGCTGCGCATGGCGCTCACGGAGTTCATGTCTAGTACTCCTGCAACGCTATTAATCGATACCCCGGAGGGCTCTTTAGATATAGCCTATGAAGCTCGAGCCGGCGCTATGCTTTCAAAATTTGTGAAGTCCGGAAACTTTATTCTTATGACAGCTAATCTGCGTAGTTCGCAGCTGGTAATTCGTCTTGCGAGTCTGCAGCACCTTGCAGGTATGCAAGTAATCAGAATGACGGACTGGACCGAGCTGAGTGAAGTGCAGCAGAGCGAGGAGAAACTATTTCTCGATGCCTACCGTGAAATAGATTCGGCTTTGATGTGAGGTGATCGAAGTGCAGATATCTCCTGAAGCATATTGCGATGCTGTTTGCATACTAAATGACGCGCCACAGTCAATAAAACCGATGTCCATTATTGAGATGCATCTCTTCTCATATTTAGGCTGTATACTTGCCCTTTTTGAGGGCCATCCTTTAGGAGACTTGGGATACGAGTATGCAGTGACATCTGATGGATTCCCTTTTAGTGTCGAACTGGAAGAAGCCAGGAAAAACTTAGTTAACCGGAGCTTGGTTGAGCTAGACAACTCTGGCTACATGCAACCAGTGCAACCACTTTTAAATAACGAATTACTTAAACTTACATCCATTGAGTCGTTGGCCACGCGGCGCTCTTGGTTCCGCACCGCGACAGAATGTGCGCTAGCACTTCCTGTTGGCTCGATTAGATATGCTATAGGTCAATCACCAGGAATGGCAGCATCTATTCCACTCGGACAGCGCAACAACTTATTTGGCGCAGACGACGTGGAGCTTTTATATGACGAATACGGCATAGTGCGTAGCGCACTAGGTGATAACGCTCAGGAACTTCTTTCTCCAGCAGTACTTTGGTTGTCTGCCCGAGTTATCCGCCGGGAGGGCGACGGCAGTGAAGATTAGCATTGAAAATCTAACAACCCTAGTAAAAACCGACTACCTTGGACACGCTAGGATTTCATTCGGAGAAGACGGCACCGCAGCAATAGTATCTTTATTAGATGCTATAAAACTCATATACCAACGCTGCCCGCCGGAGTGCTTACCTGGAACGCTTACCGTAGTAAGAGGAATAACTGCCTCACCACTTTCACCTACAATATCCCGCCTAGGGTCAATTGAGCGATTTAATGACTATGAAACCTTAGGAATTAAAATTCAAAAAAACCCTCCTCTCAATTATATTTTCATAGAAGTGTTCATGGATGGGACGCTTGGCATGATTTCGCTTGACTCAGATATAGACTTGGCTGTGATCGCACAGTCTGGGATCGTGTATCGGTATGAATCCAGTACTGATCTGATAATTTCAAAAAATTACCGCGATTTCCTGCCGAAGGTTTCCCCTCACCTTAGAAGTAATTTCGCCGTCCCGACTTTTTCGAGCCTAGAAGAAACCTTCAAGCATTACGCTGCAGATCTCGCCTTGCATTCGCAATGTAGACTACTCAAGGGCGTTTGGGAGGGCGGTGTAGACGGCGCAAGGCTGGTACTTGCTAATAAGCCAGAGTCATTGATGCGTGACTCTCTTGTTCAAGCTTTACAACTACTACACAGAGACGCAAGCGTCCGTCCAGAGCAGAATACTGATGAAACCAAGCCAGTCGACATCAGAGTTGAGTGGTTTGGAACCGGAGCATCCGCGCTCATAGAAATAAAATGGATCGGAAAGTCTACTGCCATTTCTAAGAACCCCGCCCCCCAGCCAACATACACTGAATATGGATTAGCGCGAGTGCAAGAAGGAGCAAAGCAGCTATCCGACTATATGGATAGAGAAAAACGCCACTCAAACGCAAGCGCTCCGAGAGGGTACTTAGTTGTTTTCGACGCACGCCGCAAAAATGTCAAATCAGCAAATGATAAACTGTCAAAACAAGATGCTACTCATTATGAAAATGATAAATTAGTGCTAAGCCCCGACTACTCTAAATCTCGTGCCGACTTCGCACCAGTAGTGCGATTCTATATGCACCCGCGAGAGTCGCATTTTGCAACAACGTAGGCAGAGAGGAAGAACCTTCTGACTGGGAGTCATCATTATCAAACCATAACTTATAATGAAGTTATTAACTGATGGCGCTACTGGTGTATTAGC
>JBLWUG010000021.1:0-13840 GCA_048269045.1 Pseudidiomarina sp. | reverse complement strand
GCGCGAACTACAGATTGGCCAGGGCAAGAAAGCCCACAACAGGCCGGATATACGAATGCAACCGCGCTGACGACAGGTGCAAAAGCAATGCTTTGCTCACCACTTGTGGGGAGAGTCCATATATGAATTGTTAGACATCACTGGCATGGCACCAAGCAATTTAGTGGCTTCATGTTTCACGAAGTGAACGAACGCCGCCAACTGATCCGCGCGTGAGGCCAAGCAATCTTCTCCTTGTCCAAGATAAGCCTGCCGGGCTTCAAGCAGTACGGGCTTATGTTGATCTGGCAGACGCTCAATTGCCCAGTTGGCAACGATATCCTTCGGTGCGATCTTGCCGGTTGCTGCGCTGTACCAAATGCGAGACAAGGTAAGCACTACATTCCGCTCATCGCCTTCCCAATCCGGCTGCGAATTCCATAGTTTCAGAGTGTCGCTCAATGCCTTGAATAGATCGCCTTCCGGAACTGGGTTAAAGAAATCCTCTGCGGCCGAACCTGCCAATGCAAGGCTATGCTGCCTTACTTTAGTTAGCAGAATAGCCAGATCAACATCGGTTGTGGCGGGCTCGAAGATGCCCGCAAGAATGTCCTTACGCTGCCACTCCCCGAATTGCAGTTCCCGTCTGGCCGGATAACGCCAAGGGACAACATCACCATGCACGACGATGGTAACTTCCAAGGCGCGGAGAGCCTCACTTTGGCCAGGGGAGGCAGAAATTTCCAAGAGATCTACGACCAGGGCTTGTCGGACAGTCTCATCGAGCTGTGCAGCCACAGTAACCAGCAAATCAATATCACTGTATGGCTTCAGGCCACCGTCCAGTGCAGAGCCGTACAAATGCACGGCCAGCAACGTTGATTCCAGATGACGCTCGATGGCGTTGAGAGCCAGTGATAGCTGTACCGAAATCTCGGCGGGTACTGCGTTACTCATGATGTCTAACGCCCGGCTCACGCGCCGGTTTGTAGCTGCGAAGCAGCGGAAAACCGGTCGCCGTGCAGCCGATTGTTAGAACGTAGTAACTTGGCACTCATATGTGGCTGTTTATTTTTCAGCCAACGCAAAACCGGCATTGGCCGGCGCAACCACTGAGACAAATATAAAAGGTTCTGGGCCAGAGTTCATTGCACCATGTACTTGCCCAGGTTTTGCGATGGCAATATCTCCAGCTTTAATATGAGTGGCTACGCCGTCACCTTGATAGTACTCGGCTTCTCCTGAGATAACCGTCCAAGTATCTTGGCCGTGAGGATGGACATGGGCAGCTATTTCCTGCCCAGGGTGGGCGTGCCAAACAACAATGACGGAGTCGTTGGTTTCCAGAACAACCGAACGAATCGGTTCGCCGTTAGACGGACGGACATATTCATCCACCGAAAAAATCCGCGATTCCGTTTCTGCTTTCATGTTCACACCTCATTTAAAACTGATTGGACACGTACTAAAAACGCAACTGCGCCTGGACGTTCTAACGCCCGCTTAAGTGGTGAGCAACGCTACCACAACACTCAATTATTACACCGTAAATACAAAAGCCAATTCAAACTAAAACCGCCAAACGTTGCGAATCCGTCTTAAAGCGTTTGTTATGTGCGTAGCCGAATCTTGCGCTTAGTCAGGAACAATGATTACCCCTAATTGCTCCAGTAACTGTTCCTGTTGCCACGAGCATATTTTTACACCCGTAAGATCAATCTTTCGAGGATCTAAACCATAAAGCTCTGAATGGCTTAAATCACAGCCTTGTACTCTAAACTGTTCCCAGCAGTCTTCCGAAAAAACACCACGGCTTAAATCTGATTCTTTAAATGAAGCGCCTCGAAGATTTGCACCAATCCATCTATTTTCGAACAGGTCACATTTTTCAATAAGCTGCTGCTCAAAATTGGCATAGGATAAGTTACAACCTGTTATGTATGCAGAACAAAAGTACATTTTATTCGAAACCTGATTTACAAAACTAACTTGACTAAAATTTGCTCCTTTAAGATCACAATCTCTCAGTTCAATACCAAAGCAATTTGCCCCCTTAAAATGGGACATTGAAAGCTGACAGTTTTTAAATGAAGCATCTCGAAGATCAGCATAAGAAAAATCGCACCCTTCCAATGCCCCCTGCTCTATGAAAGTACAGTTAATGAACTGTGTATCTCGGAGGTTTGAGCGCTTAAAATTACAATGTATAAAAGTACAATTGCTAAAGATATGTTCTTGCAAGTCCTGATGTGAGAAGTTCACTTGATTATATAATTGCTTTGATTTTTCCATGCTGTGGCTCCAAAAAACATTTGATTTGAAGACTATCATTTACCTGAAAGTTCTCAACAAAAACAAAACCAATAAAAACAGAAACTTAAAACACCCCGTTTTAGCCAAAATAAGGCATCAAAACGGCATTTTAAAGGTGGCTAATTCGAAACGACCGATGCGGCCAGCCAGAAGAAAGTTTCAGTGAATCTGGCTTGTTTTAGAGAAAGCACATAACTTTGTTTTAGGGCGACTGCCCTGCTGCGTAACATCGTTGCTGCTCCATAACATCAAACATCGACCCACGGCGTAACGCGCTTGCTGCTTGGATGCCCGAGGCATAGACTGTACAAAAAAACAGTCATAACAAGCCATGAAAACCGCCACTGCGCCGTTACCACCGCTGCGTTCCGTCAAGGTTCTGGACCAGTTGCGTGAGCGCATACGCTACTTGCATTACAGCTTACGAACCGAACAGGCTTATGTCCACTGGGTTCGTGCCTTCATCCGTTTCCACGGTGTGCGTCACCCGGCAACCTTGGGCAGCAGCGAAGTCGAGGCATTTCTGTCCTGGCTGGCGAACGAGCGCAAGGTTTCGGTCTCCACGCATCGTCAGGCATTGGCGGCCTTGCTGTTCTTCTACGGCAAGGTGCTGTGCACGGATCTGCCCTGGCTTCAGGAGATCGGAAGACCTCGGCCGTCGCGGCGCTTGCCGGTGGTGCTGACCCCGGATGAAGTGGTTCGCATCCTCGGTTTTCTGGAAGGCGAGCATCGTTTGTTCGCCCAGCTTCTGTATGGAACGGGCATGCGGATCAGTGAGGGTTTGCAACTGCGGGTCAAGGATCTGGATTTCGATCACGGCACGATCATCGTGCGGGAGGGCAAGGGCTCCAAGGATCGGGCCTTGATGTTACCCGAGAGCTTGGCACCCAGCCTGCGCGAGCAGCTGTCGCGTGCACGGGCATGGTGGCTGAAGGACCAGGCCGAGGGCCGCAGCGGCGTTGCGCTTCCCGACGCCCTTGAGCGGAAGTATCCGCGCGCCGGGCATTCCTGGCCGTGGTTCTGGGTTTTTGCGCAGCACACGCATTCGACCGATCCACGGAGCGGTGTCGTGCGTCGCCATCACATGTATGACCAGACCTTTCAGCGCGCCTTCAAACGTGCCGTAGAACAAGCAGGCATCACGAAGCCCGCCACACCGCACACCCTCCGCCACTCGTTCGCGACGGCCTTGCTCCGCAGCGGTTACGACATTCGAACCGTGCAGGATCTGCTCGGCCATTCCGACGTCTCTACGACGATGATTTACACGCATGTGCTGAAAGTTGGCGGTGCCGGAGTGCGCTCACCGCTTGATGCGCTGCCGCCCCTCACTAGTGAGAGGTAGGGCAGCGCAAGTCAATCCTGGCGGATTCACTACCCCTGCGCGAAGGCCATCGGTGCCGCATCGAACGGCCGGTTGCGGAAAGTCCTCCCTGCGTCCGCTGATGGCCGGCAGCAGCCCGTCGTTGCCTGATGGATCCAACCCCTCCGCTGCTATAGTGCAGTCGGCTTCTGACGTTCAGTGCAGCCGTCTTCTGAAAACGACAACGGCCCTATCCAGACGCACGGGAGCCGGTTTTCAGGGTGTACGGATAGGGTATACCGCAACTGAACATCAGGCGAGCGGCCCACTCTGCGTCAGAGTGCGGCCGACTTCACCGGCTCCTGACACGTTCGTGTCAACCTCTATGACTTCAGCCTAACAGGCCCACCCTTAGCGTATGATTTTCCGTTCTCTCTATTCCCCCTATCAGGTCGAGTCAGCAGCGAAGGAAAAAGAGCATGCTACTACTAGGTGCTGAAGCACTGGGAATGACCCACAACCAATGCCTGTATCGAGCTGAGCTACTGAGCATCGATCATCTATCGCTGGTGTTTGCCGAATCCAGCCAACGTTAGAACTCCACACACAAACTTCAGATTATCACTGTGTAGCAAGAACGCCCCTACACAGTAAGGGTCGCATAGATTCTAATCAGCTCTCTTGGCGAACACACTGGTAACCAACAGCGTCCTAGCCGGATGCTGGGGCTCCTGCCCTCACTACCCTGACCAAGTAACTGGGCGCTTCTAGTTCGCGCACGGAGAGTAGCTGCAACCCGAACTTATTTTGGCTTCTTCGGTTTAGGCGGAGAGCTTGTAGACTCGACAAATTGGTGAAAGGCGCTGGTCAAATCCTCGACTGACGCCTTTGGCAAGCGAGGAGCACGAGGAGCCTTGGTCGACAGAGTAGTTTTCGAAGTGGCCTTCTCAATGTGATCCATAGCTGCCCGCTCGCTTTCATTAAGGGCTGAATCAAAGACTTTGGCTACGACACGGTTATCTCGATCTGCGCGGGCAAATGCCACAATGTTGGATCGGACGGTTACGGGAAGCTCAAACGGACAACGAAGATCTAACCGGCCACCTGTCCTACGATTCTGCAGCGCTTGTAGCTGCAGTTCCTCCACATCCTCCCGATTCGCCGCATATGCGACGGAGCGATATGCCTGGCTAATGTCTGACAGAGTCAGGGACTCACGTCCGGAGCTACGCGCTTCGATGTAGGCGTGCTTTATAAGTTGAACAACGAGCCGCTTGATTCCAAACGTAGACTTATAAATTTCGTGAGCGAGGTCATCAATTGATCCAGATATGTGGCCGCCCGACACCCTAACGCATTCAACAATGTAATTCCTCCACCCAGAGCTCTCTGGATCATCGGGTAGCATGATCCTCGGCTCCGAAAGCAGGCGCTGCTTGTCTTCGCTGTTGCGACCCAAAAGCTTGTGCAAAAGACTGTAGTTGGAGACAAACACCATCGGAGGGCCAATCGCGGCCAACGTTAACAAGATGTCTGTGACTCGTGAAACACCCTGCCCAGCGTTGATGTGCTGAGTTTCTTCTAGAAGGAGTAGCGATACACCATCTCTATTTGCCCGACGGCGGCACTCGACGAGTAATTTAGCAACGTTATGGCTAGTTGACCTTTGATCACCCAAAACAAAGTCCGCCAACATCTGCCTACCGCCAGCTTTGCCCCTGGCGCTCGCATACCAGTGAGAGGTCAACTTCAAGCTTCCCTCAAAATGGTTGCAGGCGAGGTCTACAGGTGGAGGCAAAACCTTCCGCAGAGCTGCTATGGTCTGGGTCTTACCTATTCCGGCTAGGCCCGTCAGGCAGATAGGAGCGACTTCCACGTCAGGGGGGTTATAAATTCGAGAAATGTATTCCACTTCACTCGAAAATAGTCTCTGGCTGTGCAGCGACGCCTTCGTTGCCATTTCCTTGATGAACGCTAGGGAAAAATCATTGGGTAGATAAATTTCCTTAAGAGCACCTTCGAGTGCTTCGGCAGCGACCAAAACGTCCTTGCCACCTAAATCTCTAACAGCACCGGGCTTTACAGTTACTCGCTCGCGAATACGCTCGACATCCAAGCAGCCGTCAAAACGGGTATTGATGACCTCGTTCACTTTGCCTTTCCTCTGAGGCGGTTGAAATCAGCCGTATCCCGCAGCGCCGCACCACCTTTAGAGGGTCGGCCTAGCTTTCGCTGACCGCTGTCCCATTCCTCTCCGGTTTCTCTCTCGAATCGATCCCTAAATTCCTGTTGAATCGCCGGCCTTTCATGTCGAAGATCTGCCGCAACTGCACGACGCATCTTGTCGATTTCTTTCAGATCATGCAGTGAAATATCGACACTACTTTCCGGTGTACTTGCAGGACGAATAAAGTCCAATTCGTATAGCAAACCTTCTACCTCGACCCAAATATGTCGCACGCACATCGTTAGTGCGAATGCAGAAACAGAAACTGTACCATTTCTGGCAATACGATCGAACACTCGGGTGTTTACTAGCGCCTGAGATCTATATTTACGACCATAAAAATATACGGCATCTTTTTTAATTGTAGCAGGATGCTCGGTTAGAAATAACCTAACAGCTCTATCATATGGCATACCAATAGCACTATTTCGACCGCGACTATCGAGATAGCACCAAATATTGTGAGGTGTAGGTTTGAAACCTGTCAGTAACATTTCCTCCGTCATCCGCATAGCCGCATCAGAGCTATGATTATCAGATAGTACACGCATGATCTCACGTCGAGCCATCTGTACGAAGTTCAACTTACTGTGAACATAGCTTGGCTGATCTAGCGTCTTCTTATCCCGTGGATGAGACGACTCCACAGTTGCCTTGGACTGTCCTGAAAAGGAAGGAGTTAACTCAAGACTTCCAAGCCAGCGTATTTCCGACGTGCAGTCGTAGCCAGCTCCAGGCCCTCTATCGAAAACGATACTACCGGAGAGTCCTATACTCGGCCACTCACCAGGCTTTATCACCAACCCAAATAATTCGCCAAACTTCACCTTATCAATAGCCATTGAAAACAGGGCCATCCTATAGGCTTCCATGTTTTCTCGACCCTCTGAAAAGCCGATGCCCAGTATGGCTCCCGATAGGCCACAAACCGCACGCACTACGCAGAATCCATCCACTGCACTGCCTTCAGTGATACCTGAAAGCTTTTCAGAGAGATTATAGCCATCGAACTCTACACGCTGATTCAAGTTAGTCAGGCTCTCAGCAAAGCTACCCTCTGATCCGGCTTGAGCTCTCGCTATATGGGGCCCTTTTAACTCATAGGCGAGCGCTTTCGGATTGATAAGTTTGCGTACCCAATATTTGAACTGCGTAATCGAAGGAAAAGGTTTTCCATCAGGATGAATGAAAGACTTTGAATCCCCCCTTGTTACGACGGTGCAGCCAAACTCTTTGGTTAATACATCACTATAAAGCCTTTCTTGGCTGCCATACGCCGATCTAAACCTCAAGAACCCTGAAAGAATCTTCTCTTTCATTTCAGCAGTGCATGGATACCCAGAACTTCGTCCTTTCGGAGAAGGCCTGCCTAATTTCCTTGAATTCGTATGGGCCTCGCGGTTCCAGCCGCCAATACGGTGAAGCGGAGGCATTAACGCCCATTTATTAAAACCAAAAACTATATAACTATAGAACCACAGCCTAAGCCTCCTCGCATTCTGCTGTGGAATAGATTTCTTGGCGTGAGCATTGATAATAGCATTGGGATTATCGCTACTAATTACAATCAGATAATTAGCTATCAACTCCGAAATAGCCATATATCTACGATCTACCTTCTGGCTATAACTTTCCTTCGTGGAGATTCTACGGCGCTCCAAGTGAGAGACAGAATAACCTTGAATAGGTCCTAACCACGGCGGGTAGTCATCTCGCGCGTCTTCAACCAAAAAACCCTGTTCAAGACCTTCCTCAAAATCAATCCTAGAAACTGTAATAAGCTCTACACTCACATCTTCGTTTTCATTGGCAAACAAGACAAGCCTGACTCGGTTTCGATCAGAGTCGCTATTAAGAAAATGATAAGCTTGTCCTTGATCAAAACACTTGAAACCCTGAGGCGCGACAATTCGCGCTCCTAGCATCATGCTTCAAACTCCACGAACAGGCTGCCATATACTGACAGTAGGTCTTGTTCTGATGGTTTGAGCGGATGATCTATTAGTATTGGCTCGAAGAAATTTATCGATAATTTCCGACTCCAAATATCCTGATAGATCGCTGCAATAAACTGATCACGACACCCCCAACGAGCACCGTACTGAAGAGCCACATGTGCCAGCGGTATCCCATTCGCAAAAGCTTCCTGTAGCGAGCAACTAAAATCCGACATTACGGTAGAATCGTGCGTTACTGAGAGTTCGTGCATACTAAAGAGTAGATCCAGATTAGCTATGACTACCGGATCAATCATATCTAAGGAGACTTGAACCGTCCTTATTCCTGCGCTAGCGTAATACTCCAACTCAAGCTTGGCTCTGAGTTGAGCATGATCTCTATCTTTCTTCTGCTGAATTGGGCTCTTGGCGCTTGAGAGCCGTCTTTCCGAAAAAGCATTTCTTACATCCTTCACAGACCAATTCACGGCATAAGGCATCCCCGTGTGGCTAGCCATAAAGAGCAGAAGATCCCCTTGATAGGGAAATGGTACTTTCTTACGCTCGCCACTGGAGTTAGTAACTACAATCTCGTGATGCTTGAATCCAATCTGCGTTGCAATTTCTAGCGTTCCACGCAATGGCGGTGGAAATGTACCAACTGTCAAAGGGTGACCATGTAAAGGATGAATCGTCGTTACGGGCGACAACATTTTTTGTTCGTGAATATCAATAAGTTCAGGATGATAAAGCGCGAGCTGAGCGAACACTCGCTCAGGGGTGGACAAAACATGTAGCGTTCTCCCAAGTTTCCGGCTGTTCAGCCGACTTATACGAGAACCCTTTGGCGCTTCACGAGTAACAGCCAGTGTGGAAGGCGTATAGATTTCCCCCCACCTAAAGCGGCCTTGCCGGCTTACTATCAGCTCAAATCTCTGCTGAGGGGTCATCCCTTAAATTCCAATGTCATCGGGCTGTTCAACGCGCTAGTCATTTTCAAAAATGGCTATAGACGGCGCGAAACCATTTATCCGAGGTGGGCATTCTTAAGCCTCGCCATTCACGATCAAAACTTTTCTAAGGATGAGCGAGAACATACGAGGCTTGACGCCCCGCACTGAGCGGATAGACAATGGAAAGGTCAGGCAGTCAAATCTGACGTTTCCACGGAGGCCCAAGGTCGCACTTGGGCCTTTGTCTATCTAGCTTTTGGCTCTCCTTGATTGGCTAGATGTCACATATTCACTTCTTCCTCTCAAACCAACCAACGTACCCCTCGTCGCCCACAAGAGTGGCTGATTCCTAGGATTTTATATGTCCTAGAAGTTCTAATCTCGCGTGAGAGCGGGGCATGTTAACGCCGGAAAAAGTAGGCTGACAACAAAAAAATGGCGAAAAAATCCGCCTCCGGAGGCGGATTTGCACGCAATTTTACGCAATTTTTTTAAAAACACACTGTTACTAGGTGGTTTGGAGAATTAGGAATTTAGACAGTCTACGGTTTACCGTAGACTTTATAACAAAAAATAGTGACACTAAATTTTCTTATCTCCTCAAGTTATCTCAAGAGCATAGACGTACTACTATCCTCATTGCTTTGGAAAGGTGAGCGGCTTATGCGAATCTATGATCAAGGCTCTGTACATTGGCAGCCAACTGTCGCCTTAAATTGGCTGGAGGATGAGACATTTTTTAGCGTTTGTAGTCGTCATCATGTGATTTGGGGCAGCCCTGACGCGATGACTACGTTTCGTGGATTATTCCAGTCAGAGGGTAATTCACTACCTCATGATTTTCCGCACAGTTTGGACGCGCTCCGACACCCGATGCGGGCGGTGCTAGGTGATCCAGACGTGATTATCTCTCGAAGAACCATCTTCCCCTTTTTTCGTCCGTTCCAGTCACAGGAACACATCCAGGCAGCCCTAAATATAATGAAGGGATTGCAGCTTGGATCAATTAAATACAAGCTTGGCCTGGTAACAGGGCGCTTTGGCGCAGAACATCCTTTAAAAGCATGTCACGCCTGTATTGATGCTGACATTAATAACCACGGAACTTCTTACTGGCATCTTTGCCATCAATATCCAGGCGTAAGCATCTGCCCTATACATAAGCAGATGCTTCAGGAAAGCATCCATAATAGGCAATGGTCTGGGCGCTTTCGTTGGACTTTGCCAGACAAAGGCGATCTGACATCATGGGACTTTGCAGGTTTCAATTCCATTACCCAACATGCTCTTCTACAGTTATCAAATTCCGTTCTTGATTTGGCTGCTCTTGGAAATGTCAGATCCTTTGACCCATTTATTGTAAGCTCGGTCTATCGCAACACTCTTCAAGAAATGGACTTTCTAAATTCAATTTCACAGAAGGCAGCGCCATCACTGGCCAAATATGCTGCATTGCTTCAGCCTTACCACTCTCTTACGTCGCTACCTCATACTGCGCAAAAGGCTCGTACCTACATAGAGCATCTTGTCAGGAATCCTCGCGGCCACAGTCATCCGCTCAAGCACCTCGTGATGATCAATTGGCTGTTCGGACAAGTCCGCGATTTCATTGATGCCTACGACCGTGCGAAAGCAGAAAAAGCAGAAAAAGCAGAAAAAGCAGAAAAAGCAGAAAAAGCAGAAAAACAATCTGTTCAATTCGGGAGGGTAGGTCAATACTTACAATTTGAAGGATCTGCGGAGTCTACGGAGACATTACCGCAAAAACTTAAACCGAAAGTCCTCAAACCTCATACCCGATCTGAAATATTGAGACGGCTTCGCAAAGGTACTCCAAAAAAACTTATTTGCTCAGAATTCAAACTGACCATATCAACAGTTAATAAACTTCTCAGATCTGAGGCGTTAGTTAAAAAAGCTTGGACAGAATCCACACACAACAAAACCCTATTAAAAAATAGGTCAGAATGGAAATCCTTGATCAAAAAACACCCTAACTCTAGCGCTAAACTCGTACGCTCCGAAAACCCCAAGCTCTACGCATGGCTTTATCGCAATGATAAGTCTTGGTTACTAAAAGAAACAGAGAGACTTCCAACCGGGAGAACTGGAAACAACTCAAAAGTTGACTGGGCCTTAAGGGACGAGGCACTAGAAGCTCTTCTTATAACGAAACTTAATGAAGACCCTTGCTCTATTAGAAGTAGTAAAGTTAGCAACAAGGATATTTATACGCTAGCACCCGAGCTATCTATCTGTCTAAAATCTCGCAATCAATACCCGCGCACACGTGCGCTATTACAAAAAGTAAAGAACTGCCACCAGCCTTCCAAGCTGCATTAATCTTTTACTGATAGGAGCATCACTGGAGTAGATGTCTTGAAGCATGCAGGTTAGTCAGGTATTTCAGGTGAAAACTGTCATTTGGAGATCGCTTAATTGACCCTTCCCCATGAAAGAACCCGTGCCATCATCAAAACTGAAGAATTTCTGAGAGAGCTAACTCGTAGCCCCGAACTGCCTCAGGATATCCGGAGCTATGCGAAGAGTCTTCTCAGGCACTATCCATCTGCCGATCAGATATTTTCGTTGGGGCGGCTAGAGGAATGTTTGGAAAGCGACACCCCTGACGACGAATTTCGAAGACGTGTGATTGCCTGGCATCAGACCTTGCTGAGCTCGTCATTGGAGCCACCGAAATAGTGATTCGCCACATGGATTCTAAACTTCCGGTCTCATATCGCGTGGCACAGCAGGTCCGGCGCATGCCCAAAGGGCGGGTCTTCAGCACCAGGCGCTTTGCAGCCTTGGGAACGAAAAACGCTATTTCAAAGGCTTGCGCCCGGCTCGTAAGCGTAGGCGAGCTCGAGCGCGTTTATCCCGGCATCTACATGCGGCCAAAGCGAAGCCCGTACACCGGCTGGGTTCGTCCCTCGGTTTTGGACTTGGTAAAACTGCTTGCCAAGCAGAACAGTTGGACGCTGCAGATCCATGGCGCTAATGCCATCAGAGGATTCGGACTCAGCACTCAAATGCCACTCATCCCAATTTATTACACTAGCGGCCCCAGCAGATCTCTGTTTGTCGGGAATGCCGAAGTCAGACTCGTGCATGCCGCACCAATGACTTTGCAGCACCCTGGAACTCGTGTTGGCATGGCTATCAGCGCTTTGCTGTATTTAGGAAAAGGAGGGTCTAAGCCGGATCACGTCGAAAAAATAAAAAGAGCGCTTAGTGCTGACGAACTGGTTACATTAATGAACTGCAGATTGCCGATATGGATGCACGAAGCATTAGGGACTGCCTTGAACACACACAAATAGCCACACGCAGTATCGTCAGCGGCTACAGCACGTGGGTGGCGTGTACGCCGCTTTGAGGAGACTCCAACTAATCGTCATTCGCCAACAATCTCTATCTTCCAGTTCAAGGAAAAGCGACCTATCTGCGCCGATGCGAGACGCGTCATTTATTCAACTGCGCAACGACATTTTCGAACTGCTTCATGATTCTCTGGCTGCGCCCAGATCCTGGCTAACGGTTAAGTTCCTGAGCTGCTATCTTTGTGATTGGCCAGCACCGGAACCGCTGGTAAAGGAGGGCCAACTCTCCTTGGACTCAGCTGATGCCCCTTCCGGCGAGGCGATGGAAAATTGCAACACGGGTACAGCGTCGGGCGATCATATCTGTCGTTACTATGGCTAAGTTGAGAGAGAGGAGATGGGTACGGGCACAACCAGTGACCTACGCCATGAACATAATCCTCTTCAACATATTGAGCGGACTCGCTACCCCAAGCCCGATAAGTAGACCAAAGGGAGGATACCGGGCGAGGCTCATACCTATAACGCTTCACATCCTCCAGAAAATGATTAAAACTCTCGTAAAGAAATAAAACTGAGTCCAAAGCCAAGCCTGAATATTCACTAAGAAACATTGCATTGTTCTCAGCGGCATGTGCCTCTATAACCTTAAGTACGTGCCTTACCTTAGATCTTAACTCCTCTGCTACTCCTTTACCAACCTCGCCGTAAGAAGAAATTAAACACAAGAATTTATCATTCACTGCTAATAAGGCGGACTCGATAGGAATAACAAAACCGAAATCAAAAACGTCCTTAAAAAATTTTGCCTTTTTTAGCTCTAAGGAGTCTTCATTCTTGACAGATAGTATCTCACTAAGATGACGGCCAGCGCAGCCCTTCCACATTACCTCCAAACCATGGCCCTTATAGGCAAAGGTCCTGCCGCAGAATGGGCAGTTGCTCACTAGATGAACATTATGTTTGGCGCAAACCTTGATGTCTGGGCGGGGTGCTCTTCGCCAATATGAAAAACCGAGGACGTTCAAATCCTCTTTCACACACTCCGGGCAAAAGGCTGCGGAAACACGATCCGACTCGAAATGATGGTATTGGAAGCGATATTCTGTGTGTGAATAAGAAATATCTTGGCTGCTTTTAAAAATTGAATACCTCGGGTAGAAGGTGTGGTGGTGAAGAAGACGGTTGAAGCCATAACAACCAAACCACCCCATAGCCGCAGCTATTACTTTTACATCATTAGAACAGACAGCAAATTTTGTTAGGCGATCAAGAGCCTTTATCTCGGGATCATGCCAATTCAGAAATATGTTTCGCGCGATAAATGAGCGCAGAGACTCATCGCTTTGGATACGCAAAAGCATGGCTATCCTGCAGATGGGATTGACGGACTGACCAACGAGCGATGCTAGGGTGCAGATGTTCGTAACAGGTGGTGAGCCCGGTCGGCCCCCCACCTTCTGCGACAGTTTTTATTGTTTAGCGACAGTTTTTATTGTCTAAAACCAGAGCTGCCGGCCCGGCGAGAGCCGTTACTCGACCGTCACGCTCTTGGCCAGATTGCGCGGCTGGTCGACGTCAGTGCCCTTGAGCACGGCGACGTAGTAGGACAGCAGCTGCAACGGCACGGTGTAGAGGATCGGTGCCAGCAGGTCGTGGATATGCGGCATGGCCACCACATGGGTGCCCTCGCCGTTGCTCATGCCCGCCTGCTGGTCGGCGAAGACGATCAGCTCGCCGCCACGTGCACGCACTTCCTGCAGGTTGGACTTGAGCTTCTCCAGCAGCTCGTTGTTCGGCGCCAC
>JBLWUG010000020.1:0-14861 GCA_048269045.1 Pseudidiomarina sp. | reverse complement strand
GCTAGCTCCGCTTTGTTATCAATGGCGACTCGCAGCGCACGCGCTTGCGGTAGCAACTCAGCGAGCTCTGGGTTTTGCTCAGAAAGCGACTCAAGTTCTTGCTCGATTAAGGCTGAAAACTCGAGCATTTCCGCATATTCGCCTTCATTTACCACTTCACCATTGGCTACAGCTTCACTGTAATCTACACCGATGTATTCAGATAGTTGCGCCAACTGGCGTAACGCCATAGCAGAATTATCTGCGGCTGCGAAAGCCGATGATGTTTGCAGTAAAAACCCAAGTAGAAAAATGCCAAGTAATCGTCGCATAGCGAACCTAAATTGTGTGGATAATTATGGGCATAATATACACACGATGAGAATGATTCTCAATTGCGCCATTCGTTTTTTAAAGCCTGAGAGTTTTATTAGCCTTCACAGGTGCTAAGCGAACATGACAGTTCCCGTCCATTATCGCTGCAATCTAAAGTATATTTCGTACACATTTTCTCAGGTAGCTCTGTAATCGCGAAGTTAATTTCTAGGTATTGCTTCATCGACATATAGCCTTCAGCACTGGTATATGTATAGCGGCCGGCAAGCATATCGCGATTGGTGGGGATTGTATTTTTATCGGAATCTCGTGTTGCGCCTTCTAAGACAACTAATGTTTCTAGTTGAGCATCAGGCATCACTAAAATTGTTGCCCCGTCGTCAAACTCTAACTTAAATCCTAATTTGATATCTCTGAGGTTAATAAATCTCAATATAAAGTTATGCGCTACTTTATTTAAACCATGCGCCAGTGCGTCACGAAAATCACCAATCAATTGACTCCCATATAGCTCTCGTCTCAACGAGCTATCGCTAAGAAATCTGTGAGCTGTTGCGACTTCGGCATCAACTTTAACGGTAGCAATGGAGATAGGCGATATCGTACTCGTTGGTACCACAGTATATGGCGCAACTTCTTTTGCTATATCCGCGTGTACGTTACTTGCAAACAGCCCCAAGCAAACAGTGAATAATAACTTTTTAAAGCTTACCATGTTTACTTCCTTGCTAAATTCTAACTTTCTTGTAACATCTTATTCTAGCTAAGAAAAATTAAGCGTCAAACTAGAGGTAAAGTACGCGTTTGTCGGGCATCCGAGGACAGCCAAATGTTGAAAAACTTGATGATCACTCTTTTAGTTCTAGAAGGTCTTTTTTGGACTGACGCATCCGCGCTTGAAATTAAGACACTTAATAATGCAAGTTTAAACCGCTACTCAGCTAATATGATGGCAACGATTCAAAGAAGCATGCCTGACAATTTATCGGAGTATGGAGGCGATAGTTGTGAGGTATCTTTTAAGCAAGATCGCTATGGCTACGTCCGCGAGGTAAAAGTATTAACGTACACTTCTGCCAAACTCTGCAGAGAAGTTCTTAAAGGCATTATATCCGCCTCACCTTTACCTAATAGCCCCAAAGACTTTCAGGAAGAGATTCGAATAACTGTTACACCATAAGGCTAAGGCTTAGTAACCGGGTCTGGCTCTATATATTTTTCTAGTAGCTCTGAAATGCATTTTTTCTTCTGGTGAGTGAGCAACAATTTTTCGTCTGAGCTCAAGAATCTTATATACTAGTCGCATCTCTTCATTTGACAAGGCTATACCCAAAGCTCGTAGCCCGATAGTTGTAGCTTTTCTAGTAGTTTCAAAGGATCGTGCCATTGACATGATCAGCGCCAATTCAAAACGGAAATGAAGAAGAACTATTTTGTCGTATTTTCGACTGAACTCGCAATCCTCGATGAGAAACGTAGGGGCCGACAATGCCTATTATAAGTCCCAGCTTAACTATATAGCCCGTATTCATTTCTGTTCAGTAATTTTCATTGCAGATACCTAACGTTATACAAGGTGGTGCGAGTCAATAGCGTCGGATGCACTAACCTCTAACTGCTTGAGTTTATTTAGGCTTAGTTGCGAAAAGACCGAGGTAATAGTTCCCTCGATCACTTTGATACACTTGGCCCAACCTTAAAAATGAGGCTTTACTAAATAGGTGATGAACCTTTGTATTTTCCTCGCGTGCTGTAGCGAAGCAGCTGTCTCCATGTAAAGCTTCACAC
The DNA here is from genome assembly GCA_048269045.1 of Pseudidiomarina sp. Lineage (GTDB taxonomy): Bacteria > Pseudomonadota > Gammaproteobacteria > Enterobacterales > Alteromonadaceae > Pseudidiomarina. The sequence continues at coordinate 12,758 of JBLWUG010000020.1, read as the reverse complement.
GCGGATTCCATTAACAAGCTTCCGGCACCATGCCCTCTGAAGTCTGGTAATGTGTACAGATAACCTAACTCATATTGGTAATTAACTTTTTCATCAGCCACACCTGCCTTTAGAAATACTCTATTTTTATAATCTTCGCTTGGGATTTTTATTGCGCCAACTGAAACACATTCATTTTCAATTTCTATAAAAATCAATTTGTGTGCCGACTTAATTCGCCGTAATAAGCCCCCCGGCTCAACCTCGCCTGCCTCCAGGATAAGCCTTTCAAAAGTAGAAAGCTCCTCGTGAGAACAATCTTCTGGTGCTTTTATCATTGCTTGCATATTAGCTCCATATAATCATAATCTTACCGAAGGTGCCGAATTTACGAGTATTCTTTAGGGGCCTTGTTTACCATTTCTGTAACTTCTGCTTGTCCGCCCTTTATAAAAAGGCCCACTAATTCATTAGCATCTAAGCCTTTGTTGCTTTCCCCCAAATCAACACGCATTTCACGAAATAAGGAGTCCATTAGTAAAAGGCTTTGTGAGCCACTATTTTCACCTGCAGATGCAGCTCGCCAATTCGAGTAAGCTTTTACAACACCTGGCCCTCCATAGACCGTGATTTTCGAAGTAAAGCTATAAAAAAACTCTTCAACATCTTCGGGAAGGACATCATCACCCTCCTTACCCGCCTTGGTATTTCTTAGTAGCTGAATCACAACCTGCATAAACTTATTATAGATTTCTGCTTTCTTTTCCCGGTGAGCCTCAAAGGCTGTTTTTTCTTTAGCCTTACGAGAGTTGTAAGATGCAATGAAAACAGAAGAAATTACGGTCGCCGCACCCGCAATTAAAGCTGCACCTACACTAGGGTTTAGGTCCTTAACGGCGCCACCAAACCAAAAAAGCAGTTCGTATAGAAAATAACCCGCTAAAGCGAGAATTAGAAAGCCTACGGCTATGGAGATATTATTTTTCATTATTCACCTTCAGATGGCTAACGCAAAACGTTTAGCTAGTCTTTTTGTTTATCAATTCGCAGTGACGCGTATTGTTAAATTTTTAATCGCCGCATCCTCGAATGTATTCATGAGAAGGAACGATTAAGGGTACAGTCACTCCCGCTGTCTCTGAACGACGCCTCTCTTTAATAAGTATCATTTGAACAAAATAAAGCACTGCTGCCCTAGCCAACTTCAACGTAGCAAGGGACTCGCGCGAAAACTCGTCAAGATAAAAATGCTCAACGCAGCCGGAAGTGCTTTCTTTTCGTTTAAGCTCCATATCGTGAAGAATTGTAAATCGATGTGTAGATGAGTTTCTTGAGCTTTGTTTATTCGACAAAAAGCTTTGTTTGTTCGATAGGTCTCGAGAAATTTCTGACAGTGCCAAAAGCGCCGTATTACCGCTTTCAATTTCGGCTTTAATGATTGGATCGAATTCTCTCGTTTTTTTGGTCTTTTTAACTTCCTTAAACCAAGCTGTCTTCATTGACGCGTTCTTTGCCCCACTAATCTCTAAGTAAGACAGCGATGCCACAGATATTTTATCAAGAATATCTAGTGCACTACGTTGTGCCAGAGTCAAGGCTGATTCATTTATTCCGTAAGTCGCGGAATCCAGTGTGTCATTATAGTTGCCAGTTTCATAAAAGTGCTCGTTGTATGCATCGAAGAATATTTTTCTGGCTAAAATATAATCAGCTTTGAGGACATTGAGCATTGCAAAAACTTCAGGGACAACGCTATCTGAGCTTAAAGGGGACGTTACCGAAGATATGTTAATATTGTCCCAATATTCGGAGTTGTGATGATGGGAGTGGATAGTCGGCGAAAGCGTCAAGTTGTTTTTTACAACAAATTCCCCGTAGCTATCGGAATGAGTTTCTTGGCCCGTCTTTTTGGTCGGGCGTATATTAGATATTTCGCCCATAATTCCGTTCACGCCATACTCACCAGTATAGGCGTGTATAGTGTCGATATTCTGATGAACATGCGAGGCAAGATGTTCTATCTCTACTGTTACCAAGTCAGGGTCACCCAAGCCTTGCTCTAATGCATACCTCAGCATTTTCAAAGCTCCTGCGCTAGCAACAGCATTTTTTGAGTTTACCTCTAAGGCATGAGAATAAAAATCATATGCTTCCACCCAGCGATAAGAAGACCATAGAAGGTTACCTAAATTAGTAAATGATTGAGACCGAATATCTGAGGATGCACTCGCATCAACAGCTGCGTTATAGTACAAATGCCGAGCCTCCTGTCGATATTTGTTAGTTTCTCCATACCAACTGTACCCCTCGTAACTAGTCGATAAAGAAAGAGCATGAAGGCCATTCGCCAAGTTATAGTTGAGCGCCGAGTTTTCTTTATACTTGTCGACAGCCAATCGAAAAAATTCAACTCCTTCAAGAATTGCGTCTAGGTCTTTTAGCAAGCTTCCAGCATCCACTAATGTTCCGGCTTTTAAAGAATCAATGTTGATGCTTCCAGAGAGTTCCCGCGCTTGACGGATAGCTTCGCTTGGATCTTCATCAATCAATCGATTAAGCCGTTCTGCTAGCTCTCCAAATTCCACTCTTTCTCCTTAAAGGCTAAGGCCTCAAGTAAGGCTTTATTTTATTATTTTGCACGCAGCGATTCTAAATACTTGCTCCTACCTTTTTTTGTTACTCATCCTCTAGTACTTCAGGTATTGCAATCACAATATGTTTGCTGACGGCAATGACCTCTTCAATATCTTGGAAAAAGTAGCACCACAACTCCTGTGTTCATTAATTACTTGTTAAGTCAAACCATACAGCTCCTATAACGGATACGCAAATCGAGGACAAGTACATTCGAATGGGGCCCCAAAAGCCCTTTGCAATAGAAGGCGTGTTTGATGTATTTAACTAATTAAAAAGGTAATTTAATTTTTCAGGTTTTTCTTTTAGGCCGCGAGATTAATAGCTCGGCTCATTTCTAATTGATAGCCATACTTACTAGCCAATTGAACAACAAAAAGCCCACACAAGGTGGGCTTTTTGTTCATATCTATCCCTTTTAAGGGATCAAAACGCAACATCAATTAACGATACATATCTACCGCTGGGCAGCTGCACATTAAGTTACGGTCGCCGTATACGTCGTCGATGCGGTTAACGCTTGGCCAGAACTTGTTAACTTTAACAGCGTTAACTGGGTAAGCGGCAACTTCGCGGCTGTATGGACGCTCCCACTCGCCTTCAATAATGTCGGCAAGTGTGTGCGGTGCGTTGCTTAGCGGGTTGTTGTCCGCTGGCCATTCACCGGCTTCGACGCGCTTCACTTCTTCGCGAATGGTAACCATAGCCTCAATGAAGCGATCCAATTCAGCTTTTGATTCTGATTCGGTCGGCTCTACCATTAAGGTGCCCGCAACTGGGAAGCTCATGGTTGGGCTGTGGAAACCAAAGTCTTGTAAGCGTTTAGCGATATCTAGTTCAGTAATACCACTGGTTTCTTTAAGTGGGCGTAAGTCTACGATGCACTCGTGGGCAACGCGGTCGTTACGGCCTTTATAAAGAATTGGGTAGTGCTCACCTAGTTTCTTGGCAATGTAGTTGGCGTTCATGATTGCGGTTTCAGTCGCTTCACGTAAGCCACGGCTACCCATCATCACGATGTACATCCATGAAATTGGTAAAATGCTCGCGCTACCAAATGGTGCAGCAGATACTGCGCCGTTGTCACCCGTACCTTCAATGTTTACTACTTTGTGGTTCGGTAAGAATGGTGCTAAGTGCTTCTTCACACCGATAGGGCCCATACCAGGACCACCACCACCGTGTGGAATACAGAAGGTTTTATGCAAGTTCAGGTGTGAAACGTCTGCACCAACATAACCTGGTGAGGTAACGCCTACTTGTGCGTTCATGTTCGCGCCGTCTAGGTAAACCTGGCCACCGTGCTCGTGCACGATTTCACAGATTTCTTTGATGCCTTCTTCGTAAACACCGTGGGTAGACGGGTACGTGACCATGATGCACGACAAGCTATCGCCCGCTTCTGCGGCTTTTTTCTTCAGGTCGGCGATATCGATATTACCGTTCTTGTCACACTCGACGACCACAACCTTCATGCTCATCATCTGGGCTGAAGCTGGGTTGGTACCGTGTGCTGAGCTTGGAATTAAGCAGATGTTACGGTGCGCATCGCCACGACTCTGGTGGTATTTTTGAATCGCTAATAAACCTGCGTATTCACCTTGTGCACCTGAGTTCGGTTGCAGTGACATCACATCGTAACCGGTGATATCCACTAACCACTCAGATAAGGTGCTTAGTAACTCAGCATAACCTTGCGCTTGATCCACTGGGCAGAACGGGTGCAATTGACCAAACTCAGGCCAAGTCACCGGAATCATTTCCGCGGTCGCGTTCAACTTCATGGTACATGAGCCCAAAGAGATCATGCTGTGGTTCAAAGATAAATCTTTGTTTTCTAATTGCTTGATGTAGCGCAGCATCTCAGTTTCTGAGTGGTAGCTGTTGAATACTGGGTGTTCCAAGATTGCGCTTTCACGACGCAATTCAGCCGGAATCGATTCAACTTCACCAGAAGCTACACGTGAATCTAGTACTTCAACGTCTAGGCCGTGGTCATCACCGAATAATACGGTGAATAAGGCTTCAACGTCGGTACGTGATTTGGCTTCATCGAAGCTCACGCCGAACTGGTTGTTGCCATCAATGCGTAAGTTCATGCCAGCATCAACTGCACGCTTAACGAGCGCATCGCCATCGCCTTCATAGGTGAAGGTTAAGGTATCGAACCAGTGGCTGTTCACTAGCTTAACGCCTTTGTCTTGCATACCTAAAGCAACAATGTTGGTTAAACGGTTAATGCGTGACGCGATGGTTTTCAGGCCTTGTGGGCCGTGATATACCGCATAGAAAGAAGCCATGTTGGCTAACAATACTTGTGCAGTACAGATGTTTGAGTTGGCTTTCTCGCGGCGGATATGTTGCTCACGAGTTTGCATCGCCATGCGCAATGCGAGGTTGCCACGGGTGTCTTTAGACACACCAATAATACGACCTGGCAGTGAACGCTTAAATTTGTCGCGGGTAGCAAAGAACGCAGCGTGTGGACCACCGTAGCCCATAGGTACGCCAAAGCGTTGTGCTGAACCCAATACCATGTCGGCGCCCATTTCACCTGGTGACTTCAATAGCACCAAGCTCATGATGTCAGCAGCAACTGCGACCACGCCTTTTTGGGCGTGAACATCAGCAATGATTTGCTCAAGGTTATGAATTTCACCGTTGCGATCTGGGTATTGCAGTAACGCACCGAAGATTTCTTGGTTGTTGGTTTCGCTGACCGGGCCAACCACCACATCAAAACCAAACTGCTCGGCACGAGTTTTAACCACGTCAATGGTTTGTGGGAACACGTTGTCCGCCACAAAGAACGTATTTGATTTGCTCTTACTTACGCGCTTCGCCATGGCCATGGCTTCGGCAGCTGCGGTTGCTTCGTCAAGTAAAGATGCGCTCGCCAACTCAAGGCCAGTTAAGTCGATGGTCATTTGTTGGAAGTTAAGAATAGCTTCCAAACGACCTTGCGCGATTTCTGGCTGATATGGCGTGTACGCAGTGTACCAACCTGGGTTTTCGAGAACGTTACGTAAAATAACGTTTGGTACGAGGGTATCGTAATAACCCATACCAATAAATGACGTTAATACTTTGTTTTTGCTCGCGATTGCTTTTAAACGTGCCAAAGCATCACGCTCTGTCATCGGCTCACCGACAGACAAAAACGGGTCGCGCAAAATAGCACCGGGCACCGTACTGGTGGTCAATGCTTCTAGTGAGTCAACGCCTAATTCGGCCAACATTGCTTCAGTCTCATCAGCACTTGGGCCAATGTGACGGGCAATAAATTCACCGTGATTTTCTAACTGCTTCAGCGTAGTTGTTGTCATTTACTTCAAATTCCCTAGTTACCCAATGGTACATGTAATATGAAATGCAAAGCCCCGGCAAAAAAGGACCGGGGCTTACAATTACAAAGCTTTCATTTAGTCTTCGTCGACAACTGCTTGATAACCTTCAGCATCAAGCAAGCTTTCAACTTCGCTGACGTCGTCAGCTTTAATTTTGAACAACCAGCCATCACCGAAAGGATCGCTGTTGACCATTTCTGGTGCATCTTCTAGCTCTTCGTTCACTTCAACGATTTCACCAGCGATTGGTGCGTAGATGTCGGAAGCCGCTTTAACAGATTCACAAACCGCAACATCGTCACCGGCTGCTACTGAGTCACCAACATCAGGAAGCTCAACAAACACCATGTCGCCTAATAGGTCTTGTGCGTGCTCGGTAATACCTACAGTGAAGATGCCATCGCCTTCGTTACGCACCCACTCGTGCGTTGAAGCGTATTTTAGTTCCTTTGGAATATTGCTCATTTGTTCTTCCTCAATGATTCTATGAAATCTGTTTAAAGTACGGACTTGCCGTTGCGTACGAAGCCTGGCTTAACCACGCTTACGGTAACCATTTTCTTGCGCATTTCAACTTCAGCGGTTTCACCAACAGTTGCTGGCACACGCGCTAAAGCGATAGAGAAACCTAAGGTTGGCGAGAACGTACCAGACGTGATTACGCCTTCACCATCTGCAGTCACTACTTTCAAGCCTTGACGTAATACGCCTTTCTCTTTCATGACTAAGCCGACCAATTTAGCGTGGCCCGCTGCTTTTTGAGCTTCAAGTGCGCCACGACCAATAAAGTCACGCTCTGCCGGCTCAAATGCGACACTCCAACCCATGTTACATTCAAGCGGAGTTACATCTTCGGCCATGTCTTGACCATATAAGTTCAAACCTGCTTCCAAACGCAAGGTATCGCGAGAACCTAATCCACACGGCTGTACGCCATGCTCTAATAAGGTATCCCACAAGCCAACCACTTGGTCAGCTGGAACAATAATTTCGTAACCTTTTTCACCAGTATAGCCTGTGGTCGCAACGAAGTAGTCGCCCACTTGCTCTGACATAAACGGCTTCATGCCATCAACGGTTTTGAATGCGTCATCGCCGATCACTAATTTTAGTTTATCTGCAGCTTTAGGGCCTTGCAGCGCCAGCATGCCGAGTTCGGTTTGTTCGGTGATGGTTACGTCGAATTTGGCTGCTACCGAAGTAATCCAAGCCATGTCTTGTTCGCGGGTGGCTGAGTTTATCACTAAGCGATACGACTCGTCGCTAAAGAAATAAACGATCAAATCATCAATGATCCCAGCTTGTTCGTTCAACATAGCGCTGTACAAGGCTTTGCCTGGCACGCTCAATTTAGCCACGTCGTTCGCCAATAAGTACTGTAGAAATGGCTTCGCGTCGGCTCCTTCAACATCAACTAAACCCATGTGAGACACATCAAACACACCAGAGTCATTACGCACTGCGTTGTGCTCTTCGATTTGAGAGCCATAGTTTAACGGCATATCCCAGCCGTGAAAGTCCACCATTTTAGCGCCAGCTTTAACGTGGGCGTCGTACAAAGGGGTGCGATTTGCCATGACCTTGATTGTCCTTTTTAGTTAATGCTTAAAGAGATTCGGTGAGCATATAAAAATAGAGTGTGATTATAAAACTCAAAGCGCGCTTCAACAAATGAATATTACTTATACATTCATTAATATTTTAAATATACTTAGGTTTTGTATTTACATATGTAATTTTATTTCGGGTATTGATTGATTATGCAACATTTACCGTTAGAAGCATTGCGAGCCTTTATAAGCGTTTACGAACTGCAAAGCTATACTGCCGCTGGGCAGCAGCTCAATCGTTCGCAACCGGCTATTAGTTTACAGCTGCAACGCCTCGAAGAACTCATCGGAGCTGAACTGCTCGATCGACGCGGTGGCCGCATTCATCTTACCCAAGTTGGCCGAGAATTTATTGAGCATGCGCGCCAATTATTAAGTTTAAATGACCAAATGTTTGCGCGTTTCACTGAACCATCGCTGTCCGGGCAAGTGCGATTAGGTATTCCCAGTGAGTTTGCCAGTAAATTATTGCCGCAAGTATTGGGCCAGTTTTCGCAGTCCTACCCTAATATCACGCTTTCGGTGACGTCAGCGCTGAGTAAAGACTTACTCTACGATGAGCAATCCCATTATGATTTGCTGATTGCCCTGAAAGAACCCGACAAACGATTGACCCGTCCCGGCTTAGTGCTATTAAAACAAGAGCCATTGGTGTGGGTGGGTAACACGCAAGAGCTGGCTCACCAAGAGTTACTATCTTTGGTGGTTGCCCCTGAAGGCTGTATCTATCGCCGACGCGCATTAACCGCCCTGCGCCAAGCCAAGATTCCGGTGCGGGTGAGCTACACCAATGCCGACTTTTCAGGGTTAACCGCGGCTATTGATAGTGGTTTAGGTTTAACGGTATTGGCGCAAAGTACGGTGCCGGCAAACTTGCAGCAAGCTCGAGCGATTGATCAGCACATTTTGCCTGACCTGGGTGATGTGAGTGTGGTGATGTGGCAAGCCGATGCTGAAAATAAAGCCGCGTTACAGTTAGCGGAGTTTATCCAAGAACGAATTTAGTTACTTGGAGCCCAGCGCAGCCTGCACCAATGCACGCTTTATGGGTAAGAATTTATCCGCGCCAGCAAAACCTAAACCACGAATCAACTTCACCACTGGGTTGGCAGTACCAAAGCCGCGTTTAAAGGCTTCCATAGCCGCCGTCATGGTTACCGCTGCGGCTTTGCGTTCGCGTTCCCACTCGCGCAACAGTCGTGGATTAGCGCCTTGAGCAAATACCTTAACCAAAGCTTCAACGTCACCAAAGCCTAAGTTCGCACCTTGCCCTGCTAATGGGTGAATACTATGAGCGGCATCGCCAACCAGAATCAGGCGTTGCTGCATCCAGCGTTGGGCATATTGCATTTTTAACGGGAACGCCGCACGCTTGGTCAAGAGTTCAAGTTGCCCGAGGCAGTTATCACTGGCCGCTAACAAACGCTTTTGAAACTCGGCATCATCGGTAGTCATCAAGTCTGCGGCTAAATCTTGATCAGCTGACCACACCAAAGATACCTGATGGGAATCACCTAATGGCAACAATGCTACTGGCCCGGTCGGCAGGAATACTTGCCGTGCAATGCCTTGGTGTGGCTGTTCGGTGCGTAACGCTGCCACAACACCGCGTTGTTCATAGTCCCAAAAGGTCAGCGGTAATTGTGCACGTTGTCTCACGCTTGAGTTCACGCCATCGGCAGCAATTAAATAGTCTGCTTGCAGTTCTTGGTTGGTACCCGCTTGATCAAGAAACTGTACCTTAACTTGGTGTTCGCCAATTTGTTCTGCGCTGACTTGGCTCTGTGCGTGAATGATGACACCATTTTCTACGGCGGCATCCCACAAGCATTGTTCCAACACGAGGTTTTCAACGATGGCACCAATATCTTCCGCGTCGACTTCACTGGCCTCAAACTTGATGCGACCAAAGCTGTCATGGTCCCAAACTTCCATGCCAGAATATGGGCCCAAACGCTCATGCGGTAGGTTTGCCCACACGCCCAACGCTTCGAGTAAAGCCCGGCTGTGATGCGCCAGCGCGCTTACACGTAATTGTGGTTCTTGGTTATACTCGGGACGGCTACCACGCTCGACCAAATGCACGGTATTACCTTGCTTGCGCAACGCCACCGCGGCTGACAAGCCGATCATGCCGGCACCAACGATTACGAAGGTATGTTTCATATTAGTCTCGAAACCCCATGGTTAATCGTGCGAATCGAGCTCGCGCAGGAGCGAACCAGTCGAGTGCCGCTAAACTTAAGTTGCGACCGACCACTAATGGCGTCGCCTCACTCGAGAAGCAACGGACCAAGACATCAGTTAAACCAATTATTTGCTGGTAATCGTCGCGGCGGTCACGGTCATAACCGTTTAGCACTTGGTAGCGACCAGGATCATCACAATCCCGCAACGCCTCACTCAGTGCAATTGCATCACGCACGCCTAAGTTAAAGCCTTGCCCTGCAATCGGGTGCAGCGTGTGCGAGGCATTACCAATTAATACCGTGCGCTGACAGATATTTTGCTCGGCTAAATGCAACTGTAAGGGGTATTGAACTCGATTTTCGACTTTGAGGAAGCGCCCAGCGCGGTAACCAAATGCCGCTTGGCATGCGGCCAGAAAGTCCGCATCTGAGGTATCCATCATTTGCTGCGCTTGTGCTGGTGTTAAACTCCAGACCAACGACGCTTGATATTGATTGATGGGAAGAAGCGCAATAGGCCCAGTTTCGGTAAAACGTTCATACGCCCAACCTTCTAGGTCGTCTTTCAAATCGAGGGTCGCAATAATGCCAACTTGTTGGTAGTCGGTTTGTTGCATCTCAATACCGGCCTGCTGTCGCACTTGCGAGCGTGAGCCATCGGCACCCACTAATAATTTCGCAGTGATGCTGCGCTCTTCATCTTGCTGTTTGAAAACTACGTCTATGGTATCTACGTGCCGCACCGCACTTTCAAACCAAGCGCCAGCCTGCCAATCTATATTGGCTTGCGCTAAGCAGGCTTCATAGAGTTTGCGATTGAGCGTTGAGGCGGCGATCACTTGCCCTAAAGCGGGAACTCTTTCTTGCTCAGCATGCAAGCGCGTCATGCCGAGATGTCCGCGATCGCTTACATGGATGTGTTCAATTGCACAGGCGTGTGCCGCCATTGATGGCCAAATGCCTTCGCGTTGCAGTAACGCCACTGTTGCAGCAGACAAGGCAATGGTGCGTTTGTCTTGCGCTGGACCTTCAGCTTGCGGTTCGAGAACTGTAATCGTCCAATGAGGATTTTGCCGTGCGATCAGCAAAGCGGTGAGCGCGCCCACTAGGCCGCCACCTGCGATCACAACTGGAGCAATGCTGTCCGTTAGCGTTGACTCATCCACTGTTCTATCTCGTCTACGGTTTTTGGTACTGCTGCGGTCATATTCTCATGCCCTTCTGCAGTGACTATCACATCATCTTCAATGCGGATACCGATGCCCTGCCACTTTTCATCCACGTTCGGCATGCCGCGTGGAATATAGATGCCTGGCTCTACGGTTAATACCATGCCCGGCTCAAAGGCGCGCTTTTTACCGGCGGCGGTATAGGTACCCACATCATGCACATCCAGACCTAGCCAATGGCCTAAACCATGAATCATAAATGGCCGGAATGCATCTTCAGCAATCAGATTTTCAAGATTGCCTTGCAATATATTCAAGTCGTACAAGCCACGCGTAATGGCTTCACCGGCAGCGGCTAAAGCCGTTGGCAAATCGCTGCCAGGTTTAATGGTTGCTAAAGCTGCTTCTTGCGCTGCCAACACCACATTATAAAGTGCTTTCTGTGGTGCTGAGAAACGACCATTGACTGGAAAGGTGCGAGTAATATCACCCGCATAGCCCTGATATTCTGCGCCAGCATCAATGAGCAGTAAATCGCCATCGCGCAATTCACAATTATTATCTGTGTAATGCAAAATGCAGGCGTTTTCACCGCCACCACAAATGGTGCCATAAGCCGGATCATGTGCGCCATGCATGGCAAACTCATGATGTAACTCGGCAGCAACTTGATATTCAAACACACCAGGGCGCGTATACAACATGGCCCGTTGATGCCCTTTCACGCTGATCGCTGCGGCTTGGCGCATTAAATCGAGTTCGGCAGCACTTTTGATGATGCGCATCTCGCCTAGCCACGGGTTAATATCCACCCATGCTTGCGGAGCGACACGGCCTTGCTTTGGTGCTTCGCGCAGTTCATCTGCAATGGCAAAAAGTTGCGCCGCTAAATCTGCTTTGTCGTGCGGGTAAAAAACCTTTTCTACCCCATCAAGTATGGTGTACAGGTAGTCATCAACATCGTTAATGTTATACGCGGCGTCAACGCCCAGCGCAGCTTGCGCTTGCTCAACACCCATACGACGCCCATGCCATACTTCCGCTTGCGGGTCTGATGGCTGGCAGAAAAAGCGAACCGGCTGATCAGCTGCTGGTGCCAGTACCAATAGGGCATTGGGCTCATTGAATCCCGTTAAATAAAAGAAGTCACTATCTTGGCGAAATCGATACTCGGTATCGCGGCTACGCGTCAACAGTGTCGCAGCCGGAATAACGGCAATGGCGTTCTCGCTTTCTTGCGCGAGTAGATTTAACAAGTGTTGACGACGTGACTGATATTCAGTGACAGCAATGCTGGTCTGCATAGAGTTAACTACCTACTAGATTTTAGTGCAGCGTTTTATTAGTTTTGCAGCTCGAAGAGGTTGAGTTGCTGAGTTCGTTAAAGCACAACATCGCAGAAATGCGTAAGTACTCGATGATTTCAAAGTACGCGCGCTCGGTATCTTCGTCATCATCTTCAATGTCGAAGTCGAGTTTGGCAATTTCAACCATGTCATCAATGGCTTCACGCAGATCTTCAGATAAGCTTGCTAAGTTGGTTTGATTCACGCCAAAGCCAACCAAGAATGATTGCACCCAACTGACTAATGCGGTCAAGCGCTCATGCAGTGCTTCTTCATCTTCAGGCAATACCAGTTGAAAGCCTAAGTCAGGATCACGCATGGCGGCTAAGATGTTGCCACCAATACTCCGCAATTCATCGCGTACGGTTGGCGTAAATGATTGGCCTTCGTAGATGAGGTCACTCAGCAACAGTAACCATTCATCGCCTTCGATGCTGGCTCCACCTGCGATCATGCCGGTTAAAATTCCATGTACTTCCGCGCC
>JBLWUG010000019.1:0-19965 GCA_048269045.1 Pseudidiomarina sp. | reverse complement strand
CTTCATGTCACTCGACTTTGTTGAAGTGACAGTTGACTAATTACTGCTAAGCAGAGGGCGCTATGACTAGTTTGAAAGCACTTCTTGAAGATGTGCGGCAATGTACGCTTTGTGCGGAACACTTGCCGCTTGGCCCAAGACAAGTCGTTCAAATGCATGAGCAATCACGAATTCTCATTGCTGGCCAAGCCCCCGGTTTGAAAGTTCATGAATCTGGAACTCCTTTTAACGATGCTAGCGGTGATCGTCTACGCGAGTGGTTAGGCGTAACCAAAGAAGCTTTTTATGACGCCAAGCAATTCGCGATACTCCCCATGGGGTTTTGCTACCCTGGCCGCGGTAAGTCCGGTGACTTACCACCACGCCCTGAGTGCGCGCCTAAATGGCGCGCCTCATTATTAAACTCACTTCATAATATTCAACTCACTATCGTTATTGGCCAATACGCCATGGCCTATCACCTACCTAACGAAAGCAAGAAAGTCACCGAAGTAGTCGCAAATTGGCGAGCCCACTGGCCACAAGTCGTACCGCTACCGCACCCAAGCCCACGTAACAATATTTGGCTGAAACGCAACCCATGGTTTGCCGAAGAAGTGGTGCCGAAGCTGCAGGAACGTGTGAAAGAGGTGTTGGCATAACGGCGTTATTTGAGCGGAGATTTTTATGCAGACGTCAATATCACGCTAACCAATAAAAAGACACCGAATAAATAAGTGCTATCATTAGAGCTGAAAATAAGCTGCTGACAAAGAAGTTTACTAACTTTCTCATATTATTCTGCTGCGCGTTAGCATAGAGTACAGCAGGAGTGATATCTTTGAAGAGAATGAATGTCATCACTAAAAAACCCAGAGTTAAGTACAGCGTAATACTGAGATTTATTAGAGTAGGTAACGCCAGAACAATTCCCAAAATTCCGAAAAGAGAAGCTCTAGACAAAAACATAACTCCCTCCAAAGTCAGTGATTACCCAAGCCAATAAGGCTTAGTAAAAATAAGCGCGAAAAGTAGCAGCACTGGATGAGCAAATACAATACACAAACTACATGCAACAACTACACTTAAAGTTACTAGCTTCATCTTTTTTTCCCCAAATAAAGTAGCCTGTATAATCTCAGACTACTAACCTAAGAATATCAAAGTTTACAGTGGACTTTGAGTAGCACCGCCAATGAAGGAAACTCGGGGTAATCAATACCTTGTCGGATCAGCCATCATCCACGATAAGTACAGCCTACTGATCGTGGATGGTGTTGTGCACTAGAAAGCTTTAAAGGACTGCTACTCCTCACCGAGAAAGGCGGTGGAAAAGTGTAGATATTGTGACTACCGATAATAATATTTTTTGCTAATTATGAATCGGTTTTCGTGCTTTCGGGAGTATCGTCACAAGGTCGATACGAAAACTGTTTGAAGTGTCCTACTATATTACAAGGATATAGGTATGTTGAGATTATATATTTCTTTGGGTGTTACTATATTATTCATTTTATCTTCGAGTGTTAATGCGCAGGATAATAGTGAATTGGTGCGTTTGTTCAATGAAGATCAAAAAGCAAGACAGGCTTCTGATGTAGATTGGGAAATTCTTGATAAAAATGATGCAGAACGCCGAAATAAAGTTCTCGACTTATTAGAGGCAGGAAAGATAATTTCTGCAGAGGAACATTTTTATGCAGCGGTTATCTTCCAGCATAGCGGATCTGTAGAGGATATTCGTCTTGCACACAGCCTTGCTACAATATCTTCAAGACTCGGGTATAAGCGTGCTAATTGGTTGAAAGCTGCATCATGGGACCGATTAATGATGTACTTTAAGCAACCTCAATGGTACGGAACTCAATATACAGTCGATAAATCAGGAGAATGGTATTTGTATGAGGTTAATATAGATGTAATAACGGACGAGGATAGAGAGGAATGGAACGTGCCTCCGCTAAGTGAGTCTAAGAATAAGGCAGATAATATTAAGTAAGTAACTTTCTAGGGAAGCGTCAAATTGGCCAAATTTAGTCTGCCACTACAGGTGAAACAGAATGAAAAAACACTACATAAAAACAGGTCAAGTTCTAGGTCCTTTGTTTGGCGCTTTGATCATCTTGGTGATTGCAAATTTTATCAACACATCGATGGAAAGTAATGAGGATGCTATAGGATTTGGGATGCTTTTGCCCTTGTTTGCACTTCAACTTTTCCCTCTTATTCTAGCTTTCACTCTTACGACTGCTATTGTAATCCCCCCATTTTAAGCAGCTGTTATTCGTAGAATTAATGAATTGCTTGATGACTCGAAAATGACGATAGTGTGTGAAGGTGAAAGTTACTGCCAGAACGAAAAAAGCCTCGCTATTGCTAGCGAGGCTTTTTCGAATAATGGTGCCCAGAGGCGGAATCGAACCACCGACACGAGGATTTTCAATCCTCTGCTCTACCGACTGAGCTATCTGGGCGTCGGGGCGTATTAAACGAGATCTTGAGGTCCGAGTCAACCGCTTTTTTAAGTAAATAGGGTATATCCGGTTCGTTTGCTCGTTAAATACGCGATTTGTCGAAAATTACACCTTTAAGTAAGTTGTGTCCGCTAAACACTTCTCATAGAAGTCTGTCCAGCGAACGCCTTCGCGAGGTGGAATGTTTCCTAATCTGATTTCGCTATCGAGGAAGCGTTTAACCATTTTGGCCATGAAGTCGGTATTGTATTGCATGGCCTCGAGTACTTTCTCAGCAGAGGTGCCAGGTACAATTTCTTCGATGTAGAAATCGCCAGGCTCGTCGTCATGACAATAAATATGAACTTCAGTTAAGCGACCAAACAAGTTGTGCATGTCACCCATTACATCTTGGTAAGCTCCGGTTAGGAACAAGCCAACATGATAGTCTTCGCCTTTTCTCAGCGCGTGCATGGGAATGTTGTCGCTAATCTCGGTGCCTTCAATGTATTTACTGAGCTTACCGTCGCTGTCGCAGGTTATATCGACGATGGAGCAACGTACTTCAGGTTTCTCATTTAAACGCGTTATCGGCACGATAGGGAGCACCTGGCCAATAGCCCAAGTATCCGCTGCGCTCTGGAAAATAGAGAAGTTACACAAGTACTGACTTGCGAGCATATCTTCTAACTCTTCGAGTTCTTGAAACACGAAGGCATCGTGATCAAGCGATTGATGAATCTTCGATAGAATCTGCCAGTACATGGTATCGAGCTTCGCCATTTCATTGAGCGACAAAATACCTAACTTGAAGGCTTCATAAGCACTAGTCTTAAATGAAGCAGCATCGTTATAGCGTTCTTGCGGGTGCATTTCTTCAGCGGTAACCAGCTCACGCATGTTACTTACTAAAATATGTTCACCGTCTTCTGGGCTAATATCGTACTTATCACCGGTGTTTTTAATTTCACCAACAATGTTGGTAACCACACAGCTATGGTGAGCGGTAATGGCGCGACCACTTTCGCTAACTAAGTTAGGGTGGGGAACTTCTTCTAAGTCACACACCTGTTTTACGCCATACACAACATCCGCTACATACTCTTCGGTGGAGTAGTTACGTGATGAGTCTGTGGCTGAACTGGTGCCGTCGTAGTCGATACCGAGGCCGCCACCAATATCTAAATACTCAAGTGGTACGCCTAATTGATATAATTTAGCGTACAAGCGCGCGCCTTCAGATACCGCTTCTTTTACTTTGCGAATATCAGATAACTGACTACCAATGTGGAAGTGCAATAGCTTCGCACAGTGCAGCATGTTTTCTTGCTTCAAGCGCTCGATCACGTTCAAAATCTCAGTGATACTGAGACCAAACTTCGCACGGTCACCGCTTGAGCCAGCCCATTTACCAGCGCTACGCACCATCATTTTGCTACGTAAACCAATCATGGGTTCAACGCCGAGCTTTTTAGCGAGTGGAATTAACATTTCCAACTCACTGTATTTCTCGATAACGATGATCATTTTACGACGTAACTGACGGCCTAATAATGCCAAAGTCAGGTAGTCTTCATCTTTGTAGCCATTTAACACGGTTAAAGCTTCAGGGTTTTCGTTAAACGCTAACACGGCCATAAGCTCAGGCTTAGAACCTGCTTCTAAGCCATAGTTGTAGGGCTGACCTGCATCAACGATTTCTTCAACCACTTCACGCATTTGGTTCACTTTAATCGGGAACACGCCTACGTATTTGGCTTGATATTCGGCCTCAACAATTGTTTCTGCGAAGGTCTCGTTAAGTATTTCAACTTGTGAGCGCAGAATATCGTGAAAACGAATCACGGCAGGAAACTGGATGCCTTCCGAGATAATTTCGTCAATCACTTCTTTCATATCAATGGTGACATCGGGTAAGCGATGATTGGGTGCAATTTGAATATTACCCTTGTCGCCAATAGAGAAATAGCCGGCGCCCCAGCGGTTAACACCGTACAACTCTTCTGCGTCGTCAATTGTCCAGTTATCGGCCATCAACAAGCCCCTTTTTCATTTAAAATAATTAATAATTCGCGCACGATTTTGGCGGCGAATACATCAGAGTTACCAGTCGGATCAATTTCAGGAGATAGCTCTACCACATCGGCCCCAACTAAATTTTTCTCGCGCAGAATTTTTATCAAACTCACGTACGAGTGAAAGTCTTCTCCACCGGGCTCAGGTGTACCTGTACCTGGTAAAAACGACGGATCAAAGTAATCCAAATCCAAAGTAAGGTAGATAGGGCGGTCAGCTGGAATGGCTGCCACACTGTCTAAAAACTCGCGACGCGATTTACGAATCGTGCCTTTGTCATTCATGAACTGGTATTCCTCACGGGTACCCGAACGAATTCCGTATTGAATCAATTGATGCTGATCGCCAAAATGATCCAGAGCTCGACGCATTATCGACGCATGCGAGTAGTGATAACCTAAGAAGCCATCACGTAAGTCGGCATGTGCGTCTAAATGCAGTAGCACCAAATCAGGATACTGCTGCAAATACTTGCGGATTGGTGCATACGAGATTGAGTGTTCACCACCTAAGGTGAGTACACGAATATTGTTGGCCGCCAAATCAAGCGGCGCAAAAAGCTCAGCAAACTGGTCGGTCGCATAGTGCCATTGTGCTTCCACATCGTCTTGCTCGCCCAGCGATAAATTTCCGAGGTCATAAAACGGAAAATCGAAAAGGTCAGCATCGAGATAGGGCGAGTAACTTTCGATATCTTCAGATACTGCGCGTAAGCCGTCGGGGCCATTGCGAGTACCTTTGCGAAAGCATGCCGTACCATCGTAGCCAAAGCCAATAATATGGGTACTATCTGAGTAAATAGCAGGTTCGGTACGCGCACCAAAAAACTCGCGAACCGGAGTTTCCGTTGCTATCGAAACCTTGGTAACTTGTTTGGGTTGATGTGTGCTCAATGTCACTCACCTCCGTCCGTAAAATATGGATCTGAACAGGGCAAAATAAGGGCGCGTATTATCTTCTCAATTGTTTAGAAATACTACTACTTAGATGCCTTCGATCGCTGTTTTTTTACTGGGTTAAATATTTCATGTTGGATGCGTAGTAAATTAGCATCTAAAGGGCTCTTCTTCGACCACGTATCCACCAGTGGAACGGCAACCATTTGGTTAGCGTGAATACCTGCCATGACACGGTTTTCGCCCTGAATAATAAGTTCGACAGCGTGTACGCCTAACTGTGATGCCAGTACCCGATCACTTGGCGTAGGGGCGCCACCGCGTTGAATATGGCCAAGTAGGCAAGGCCGACAAGGTAGCTTATATTCGGCCTCAAGCTGTTGCGAAAGTGCCACCGCACCGCCTGGCCATTGATGTTCGCTTAGCACCATAACATAGCTGCCTTGCCCTCGAACCGCCTCGACTCGCTGAATATGCTTAACCAGCGCTGCAACCGTTAACGGCTTATCACGCTGTAACTCGGGTAAAATCATACGCTCGGCACCGGCAGCCATAGCGCTACTTAAGCCGATAAAACCAGCTTCACGGCCCATGACTTCTACGATAAATACGCGATCCATCGCATCGGCGGTGTCACGAATCTTATCTAAGGCATCCATGGCAATGGCTACCGCAGTGGAGTAACCGATGGTGGCATCAGTGCCATACAAGTCATTATCGATGGTTCCGGGCATACCGATAACCTGGCCGTCCCAATAGTTCGCTAAATGATCGGCGCCACGTAGTGAGCCATCACCACCAATCACAATGAGCGCCTGAATATCTAATTCATTGAGGTTGTGCGCAGCTTGGGTAGCCGCTTCAACTTCACGAAACTGAGGGCAACGGGCACTTTTTATGATGGTGCCTGAGTACTGTAAAATGTGCAGCACGTCAGTCGTGTTCAGTGTTATGTGTTCATTATTCAATAATCCTTCGTAGCCGTGCTTAAAAGCTACGACTTCCAAACCGTAATGGTCGGCCGCTAATACCACCGCGCGTAGGGCAGCATTCATACCAGGAGCATCACCACCACTTGTGAGTACACCAATCCTTTGTTTTTTTGAAGCTGAAGACACCTAGCTTTCTCCTCTATTCAATAGTTTGGTAAGCTTATCTTACTCATTCCAATATACAACGATGATGACCATGACCGAGCAAAAAAAGATTCGAGTCGATGCTGACGCCATAACCACTTGGGCGTATCAGTGCCTTAGCGATGCTGGCGCTAGTCACGAAATTGCTGAGGCCATCGCGGCCAATCTAGTGGCAGGCGATTTACTGGGTTTCCGAACTCACGGCCTAATGCGTTTGAAATACAATTTAATGTGCTTACAGAATGGTAGCTCAAAACCTACAGGAACACCGCAGATACTGAGCGAACGCGCAGCGGTGCAATTGTGGGATGCGGACATGCTATCAGGCTTATATGTGATGCCTCAAGCGGTGGCTGCTGCGATGACCATGGCGCGCAATTGCGGAACTGGTACTGTCGTTGTGAAGCGCGCTCAGCATGTTGCCGCATTAGCTGTGTATTTAGAGCAAGCCACATCTGCAGGAATGTTGATTCAAATGATGTGCGCAACTCCAGGCCAGCAAGTAGTGGCACCGCATGGGGCTAAATCGGCATGGTTTTCGCCGAATCCGTTTGCCATTGGTGCGCCAACAAAAAACCAGCCGGTGCTACTAGATATGAGTTTGTCGATGACCGCGGCAGGTAAGGTTCGCCAAGCCATCGCTGAGCAGCGACCTTTGCCGTATGCCGCATTGATTACCGCCGCGGGCGATTACACCACCGATGCAACGACATTTTTGGCCGACCCTGCCAGTGTCTTGGCACCATTGGGTGGCCAAGAGCTCGGCTATAAAGGTTCGGGGCTTAATCTATTTAGTGAGTTGTGGACCATAGCGCTGAGTCAATTTGGTCGTCACCAAGAACAAGCAGGTAATGACGCCAATACGGTATGGATTCAGGTTATTGACCCCAGTGCTTTTGGCTCCAGCGATGAGTTCAAAACCCAGGCTCAGCACTTAGTCGATGGCATGAGCCAAGCCGAGCCGATTGACCCGGCACAGCCAGTTCGTATTCCTGGTGCTGGCGCTTTGGCCACGCGCGCTGAACAGTTAAAGCATGGGGTGAGTTATACCGAAGCATTGTGGCGGCTATTACAAAAGGTTGCTGCTAGTGCTCAGCAACCTTTACCCACGCCGCTAAGTAACGATTAAGGTTGTAGGCGCTCAATTACCCAGTCGCTATCTACTTTGGCGTAGGTGAAGCGATCGTGTAAGCGGTAGCGTCCGCCTTGCCAAAATTCAAAAGCAGTAGGGGTGATTAAGTAGCCACCCCATTGCTCAGGCATAGGTACCTGCTGACCTTCATATTTTTCGGTCAGTTCGTGATAGCGCTGCTCGAGTTGCTTGCGGTTTTCAATAGGAGCGCTTTGTTGCGACGCCAGTGCACTTAATTGACTTTCACGCGGGCGACTATAAAAGTAGGCGGCGCTGTCTTCGCGACTAATGGGCTTAGCTTGCCCGGAAATGCGAATCTGTTGTTCAAGTGAAGCCCAAAAGAAATGCATGGAAACTTGCGCGTTCGCAGCAATGTCATCACCTTTATGGCTGTCATAGTTGGTATAAAAAACGAAACCTTCGGGGCGAATCTCTTTCAGCAAAACGATACGCTGATGTGGCTGTCCGTTGGCGTCAACGGTCGCTAGGGTGAACGCAGTAGTATCGATATGCGAGCCATGCTCCTTGGCATAATCAAACCAGTTTTGAAACTGCTGCATGGGGTCGTCGACCAGCGACTGGCGCGATAACTTGCCATACTCATAGTCACGGCGTACATCTTTAATATCCACTCTGCAATTACCTCTCGTCAGCTTGATATTCTGCGTGTCCGGCAACATAGGTTGCGACCACATTATTTTGCCACAGTGCAGTTGTGTTTTGGGTAAAAGGATTTTCATCAAGCACAATAAAGTCTGCCCATTTGCCTGGCTCTAACGAACCCAGTACCTGCTCTTGTCCCGCAGCATAGGCGGCATCTAAGGTGAAGGCGCGAAGCGCTTGAGCTAAGGTCAAACTTTCATGAGCGTACCACCCATTGGTAGGTTGATTATCTCGATCTTGACGGGTGACGGCGGCATGCACGCCGAAGAACGGGTTGGCGAGCTCAACCGGAAAGTCAGAACCAGCGGCAACTATCGTGCCTTGCTGAGCAAAGGTCTGCCATGCATAAGCGCCTTCCATGCGTGCTTTACCTAAACGGTCTTCCGCCATGTTCTTATCACTAGTGGCATGGGTCGGTTGCATCGATGCAATGATGTCTAACTGTTTAAAGCGAATTAGGTCTTTAGGATGTACGATTTGTGCGTGCTCAATACGGTGGCGCAAGCTACGGCCACCAATGGTGTTATAAGCATGCTCAAACTCGTCGAGTGCAATGCGATTGGCCTTATCGCCGATGGCATGAATGTTAATCTGAAAGCCCGCAGCAATAATCAGCTGATACAGCGAACGAATGGTTTCAGCTGAAGTGACCATCAAGCCTTGCTGATTTGGCGCGTCATGATAGGGGGCGAGTAACGCTGCGCCGCGACTACCTAAAGCGCCATCTGCATAAATTTTAACGCTACGCACACTCAGTCGATCATCATCAGTTTGGTAAGGGCCTTGAGCGAGTAATTCAGGCAACGCTGGTTCATTCGCTGAAAGCATACCGTAGATTCGCATGGGGAGTTTGTTGTTAGCGAGTTCTTGGTAGGCTTTGAAGTTATCAGCGCTAATACCTGCATCGTGCACGCTAGTGATTCCCAGCTTAAGCAGGTGCCGAAAGGCGGCATTTAAAGCTTGTTTTTGCGCAGTAATGTTGGCTGCCGGTAAGTGTTGCTCAACCAAGCTCATCGCGTTATCGATCAGTACTCCGGTCGGGTTACCTTGCGCATCACGAATAATTTCACCACCGTCGGGGCTCACTGTGCTTGCGGTAATGCCAGCGAGTTCTAAAGCTTTACTATTGGCCCAGCCAGCGTGGCCATCAACGCGCGTTAAATAAACCGGACGGTCGCTAATAGCCTCATCTAAAGCATTGGCGGTTGGGAATGCACGACTCGGCCAATTTTCTTGGTTCCAGCCACGGCCAATCACCCAGCTTGAATCTGAGTTTGCTTGAGCAAAGGTTTGGGTGATTTGTACGGCGTTTAATTCTGAACTGGCATTACGTAAATCGGCTTGTTGTAAGTTTTGACCTAAGCCTAAAACATGACCGTGAGCATCGATGATACCTGGTAGAACAACCTTGCCGTGCAAGTCGATGGCTTCAATGTTTTTAAAGTCGCCATAAGCGCTTTCTAAACTCGTTAAACTACCGACGGCTGAAATTTTTCCATTACGCACGAGCATGGCACTAAATTGCATGAGCTCTGAGTCGTTGCCGGGTTGACCTGTCAGGGTATAGCCTTGGAAATTATGAAATATGATGGTTTTCGCAACTCCAAGACCGCTGAAAAACAAAAAGTAAACAACTAGGCTTACACGTAAAAAGGTCATGAAAACTCCACTGGCAGCTAATATTAAGTAGTCTAACGACTTTGACTTGAATTTAATTGTTTATAAAGTATTACGTACTGGTTATGCTTTAAGCTAATTTTACATTAACGCAACACCAAAATTTTAAACAGCTCTTAAAGAGTGTATAATAGTTGCCTTATTAGGGAAATGTTGAATCACGTGGTCTCCTATGAAAATACTCATTATTGATGCTCAGTTTTTTGTACGCTCTGGTCTCATCCAATTGTTGACCAGCTACTCGGAAGATCTTGCGATTTATGAAGCACAGTCGTTTGAAATAGCTCAAGAATACTTACGTCATCAGAGTGATTACAATATTATATTTTTTGACATGGATATTCCCGATGCAGAAATGCGTCCGACCTTGCAGACCCTAAAGAAAATGGCGCCTTCAGCCCATATCGTTTTGTTTAGTTGGGCGCGGCCGTTGTCAGACGTGCGTCAAGCGCTAAGCAATGGTGTACGCAGTTACTTACCTAAAGACGCGAGCGCTGAAGAAGCAAAGCAAGCCATTCGGATGCTTTTGCAAAATGATCGCTACTTACCTGATGAGTCGCGTCTCGACGATACCAACAATCGCCAAGGCAGTGCCGAGCACTTCTTGTCGCCTCGGCAGTTGGAAATTATGCAGTTGTTAGCGCAAGGCTTATCCAACAAAGAAATTGCCACAATTTTAGGTATTACTGAAGGAACCATTCGAGTTCACTTATCAGCAATCTTTAAAGCCATTAAGGTGTCGAACCGTACCGAAGCTACATTATGGTACTTGTTACGCCAGAAACGTTTGGTGACTTAATATGAATCTCGCGCAGTTAGTGCAGTCGATTGAACAGCGTCGGCAGGCACCAACTGAACGTTGGAACCCACCGTATTGTGGGGAGCTGCCGATACACATTGATGCCAAGGGGCGCTGGTTATACCAAGGCTCAGAAATTAAGCGTTTGCCCTTGATTCAATTATTTGCCTCGGTTCTCGTTAAAGAACAAGACGACTACTTCCTTATTACGCCCGCCGAAAAAGTGAAAATCACGGTCGCAGATGCTCCTTTTATGATTACCGCCTGGGAGCAACTCGACCATGAGGGTATTCCCATTATTCAAGTGACTTCAAATGTAGAAGATTCCTTTGCGATCTCTGCCCAGCACCCGCTGCTTATGAAAAACGGTGAACCTTACGTTGATTGCGGTTCAGGGTTATTAGCCAAAGTACACCGCAATGTTTTTTATCAATGGAGTGAGCTGGCGCAAAGTGAAGACAATAACGGCGAAGAAACATGGTATTTGCACAGTGCTGGCGAAAAATTCCCGTTAAGCTAAGTGTCGAATTGCGCAGGAGCGGACGCTGCTCTATTATACGCAGCCTGTATCTTAATCTAGTTCAGAGGCGTACTTGATGAAGCCCATCACCATTACTCTGGCGCAACTTGATTTTACGGTTGGCGCAATCACCAAGAATACCGATCTCGTTATTCGCACGTTGTCCGAACAAGCAACGAGTGATGTTGTGGTATTCCCAGAGTTAACATTAACCGGATACTCTCCAGAAGATTTACTCTTTCGCGAAGACTTAGCTCAGCTTATTGAAGTGTCACTGCAGCGCATTGCCGATGCCGCGCAAGACAATGTTGCTGTGGTAGGGCATCCACAACGTATCGGTGATGAGCTGTTTAATACCGTGTCGGTGTTGCATCAAGGACAATGCCTAACTCGTTATCACAAGCAGCGTTTGCCTCAGTACGGCGTGTTCGATGAACAGCGTTACTTTATTCCCGGTCACCTCAATGGTTTCTTTGAATATAAAGGGCATCGTATTGGCTTGCTGATTTGCGAAGACATTTGGCACCCAGAACCGTGGGCGCGACTGCAACAAGAAAATATTGATGTCGTATTATCTTTAAACGCCTCTCCGTATGAAGTGGATAAACACGAACAGCGTTTACATATTCTGCAGCAACGTATAAGCGAACGCGGTTGTGCGGTCATTTATGTGAACAATTGCGGCGGTCAAGATGAGTTGGTATTTGACGGACACTCGTTAGTCATGGATGCCGAAGGTGAAGTTATTGCAGAGTTGCCACACTGTGAGCCCACTTGTGCGAGCGTGACCCTGTTAGGCAAAGAAGTGAGCTGTGATGACGAGCGCGCTGCACCTTATACCTCTGAACGTCTTGATTTGATTTACCGTGCGTTGGTTTTAAGTGTTCGCGATTATGTGCAAAAGAATGGTTTTCGCGGGGTAACCTTAGGTTTGTCTGGCGGTATCGACTCAGCTTTAACCTTAGCGATAGCCGCCGATGCAATTGGCGCGGAAAATGTACAAGCCGTAATGATGCCATTCCGTTATACCTCACAAATGAGCCAGGACGATGCCAAAGCACAAGCTGATCGTATGGGTGTGCAATACGATGTGATTGCCATTGAACCCATTTACGATAGTTTTATGCAGCAGCTAAGCCCGGCATTTAGCGCCTACAGCGGCGTGGATACAACCGAAGAAAACTTGCAAGCGCGTAGTCGCGGTATGATTGTGATGGCGCTGTCGAATAAAACCCAGTCATTGGTACTTACCACGGGTAACAAAAGTGAGTTAGCTGTTGGTTACTGTACGTTGTATGGGGATATGTGTGGTGGTTTTGCGCCGATCAAAGATATTCCGAAAACTTTGGTGTTTGAGCTTTCCCGCTTCCGCAATCGCGACGGTGAAGTGATTCCCGAGCGCGTGATTACCCGACCACCATCAGCTGAGCTGGCGCCTGATCAAAAAGACGAAGATAACCTTCCGCCTTACGATGCACTGGATAAGATCTTGAACTTATATGTCGAGCAAGACTGGACACCAGCCGCTATCATTGATTGTGGGTTTAGCGAAGAAGATGTATTGCGCGTAACTCGCTTGGTTGATATTAATGAATATAAACGTCGACAGGGTGCAATAGGGCCCAAAATAACTTCTCGTAATTTTGGTAAAGAAAGACGTTACCCACTCACGAATCACTTTCGCTATGAGTTAGAGCGTCTGGTAAAAGCACGGAGCGGTCATGAAAAAACTTGAAGCCATTATTAAGCCATTCAAATTGGATGATGTGCGTGAAGCTTTATCGGAAGTCGGTATTGCAGGCATGACCGTATCTGAAGTGAAAGGCTTTGGTCGCCAAAAAGGTCATACCGAGCTCTATCGCGGTGCGGAATACATGGTCGACTTTTTACCCAAGGTAAAAATTGAAATTGTTGTTACTGATGAGCAAGTTGAACGTTGTATTGATACGATTTTAGAAACCGCACAAACCGGCAAGATAGGCGACGGGAAAATATTTGTGTCGAATATTGAGCGGGTGGTTCGTATTCGTACGGGCGAGGAAAACGAAGACGCGGTGTAAGCACCGCGTCAACTTTTAAGACTAGTTGCTGTTTCGGCGCGCGTAGTCGTTATTTGGAAAGTTCTGCTTTAGTGTGGCTAAAGTATCAGCATGTAACTGATCTAAGTTCAGTCGCTTATAAGACTCGGCCATAATCACCAATGCTTGCTCGGTTTCCGGAGCATCTGGAAAGTTCTCCAATACATACTTACTGCGATTTGCTGCTGATAAGTATGCTTCACGCTTCACATAGTAATTAGCTACTGCTAACTCATAACGCGCTAAGGTGCTTTTAATAGCAATCATGCGCTGGCGTGAATCTGCCGCATATTTACTATCAGGGAAGCGACGCACTAATTCAGAAAAATCATCGAAGGCTTCTCTGATTTGAGTCGGATCACGGTCGTCGCGGTCAATACCAAAAAAGTCTTGGATGGTATTTTCAGCAGAGCGTAAATTCGTTAACCCACGCATGTACAACGCGTAGTCGTAATCTTGATGATTCGGGTTAAGACGAGTAAAGCGGTCAATGGTAGCTAAAGCTTTATCTAAATTACCTACTTTGTAATGTGCGTAAATCAAATCAAGCTGGATTTGGTGGGTTAGCGGGCCGAATGGGAAACGAGTGTTTAAAGCTTCAAGAACCTGCAAAGCAGAGCTAAAGTTTCCTTGAGCTAAGTTAAACTGTGCACGTTCGTAGCCAGCTTCCACATCGGTAAGGCGGCTCACATCGAGTTCTTCATCTGCTGTTCCTGAGCATGCACTCAACATCATTACTGTCGCGCAGGCCAATATTAGTCTCAATTTCATAATTTGTTTTTTTAATCTCTGTTGATTTAACTTTGGTGCAGCGGACCAAACAGGTACACTATAGGTATTAAACGCATTCTAGCGCAGCAATAGCTGCTTTCACAGGTCCTATTAATAATTTATGAGTGAACAAATTTTATTAACCGGAGAAGTACCGAGTTCAGCGAACGGTAAGCGCTTGGACCAAGCAGTTGCCGAGATGTTCCCTGACTATTCGCGTTCTCGCTTAAAAACTTGGATCACCCAAGGACAAGTGCGCATCGACAATGTCGTGACGGATCGTCCGCGAGAAAAAGTCCTCACTGGTATGGAAATTAGCATTAATGCCGTACTTGAGGAAGAGAAACGTTTCGAAGCGCAGCCAATAGAGCTCGACATTGTTTATGAAGATGACGATATCATGGTTATCAACAAGCCGGCTGGGCTCGTTGTTCACCCTGGTGCTGGTACGCCAGATGGCACTTTGCTTAATGCTTTGTTGCACCATTTTCCGGCTATCGACAAGGTTCCACGGGCGGGAATTGTGCACCGGTTGGATAAAGACACCACGGGTTTAATGGTGGTCGCGAAAACCGTACCGGCGCAAACGCATTTAGTTACCGCGATGCAAAATCGTGAAATTACCCGTGAATATGAAGCGGTTTGTAATGGCACCATGACTGCCGGTGGAGTGGTGGAAGCCCCTATCGGTCGACACCCAACCAAACGCACTGCGATGGCTGTGGTAGCTATGGGTAAACCAGCGATTACGCACTACCGAGTAGTAGAACGCTATCGCGCTCATACTCATTTGCGTTTACGCTTGGAAACCGGCCGTACCCACCAAATTCGTGTGCACATGGCACACTTGCGTCATGCCTTGGTCGGTGACCTTACTTATGGCGGTCGTCCACGTCCGCCGCAAAAGGCCTCTGAGGAATTTCTTGAAGGCTTGCGTTCATTCCGTCGCCAAGCATTGCATGCCGCGCGTTTGTCATTACATCACCCAATTACCGGTGAATGGATGAGTTGGGATGCACCAACACCAAGTGACTTTGAGAGCTTGCTAGAAATGTTACGCACTGATCGGCGTGAGCATCCAAGCGAGTAAGTCATGATTAGACCGCAGTGGACATTGCCAGACCATATTTTTGCTGCGGTCACTACCGTTCAAGAACCTGGCAATGTTGCCGCACACGTGGGAGCGGATCCTGCCGAAGTGATTCGCCATCGCCGCCGCTTAGCACAGCAATTGCAATTACCAACAGCCCCGCGTTTCTTACACCAACAGCACACCACCAAAGTCGTTCATTTCAACGAGGCATCCGCCGCTATCGCCGACGCCGTTTATGGCAACGAAGCGGGGCAAGTTTGTGCAATTCTCACCGCCGATTGCTTGCCTATACTTATGTGTAGCGATGATGGCCAAGAATTTGCCGCTGTGCATGCTGGTTGGCGTGGTTTAGCGAACGGCGTTGTTGAAAACACTTTAACCCATTTTCAAGCAAAACCTGCAGCCATAAAGGTATGGATAGGCCCAGCTATTTCAGTAGCAGCTTTTGAAGTTGGTGAAGACGTAAAAAATGTATTTGCTGCAGCCAACCTGGTTGATTTACAAACATTTCGCCCCCATATCTCTAATAAGTGGCTTGCGAATCTACCCTTACTGGCAGAGCGAGTTTTAAAGCGACAAGGTGTTCAGCATATAACCCAAAGCCAGTATTGCACCTTTTCAGATCCACGTTTCTATTCTTACCGTCGCGAGCCAAAGTGTGGGCGTATAGCCAGCTTAATTTGGAAAAATTACAACTCTCCCTCTTGAAGCTGATGAATTAATACCCACATTAAATGTCAGGATATAACAGATATTTTGAGGGCTATTATGCGATTCGAAAAATTAACTCATAAATTTCAGCAAGCCATTGCCGATGCGCAGTCGTTGGCACTTGGTCGCGATCACCAATATATTGAGCCGACGCACATTATGCATGCCTTGCTAAGCCAAGATGGCGGAAGTGTTGGCCCGATGCTGACGCTGATGCAGGTCAACATTAATACGCTGCGCGCACAGCTCAATGAAGCTTTAGATAAGTTGCCGCAGGTACAAGGTATTGGTGGTGAAGTGCAGCTTTCAAATGCCACCGCCAGCCTGCTTAACTTATGCGATAAATTTGCACAGCAACGCAAAGATCAGTTTATTTCATCTGAGCTTTTTGTACTGGCGGCAACCGAAGATAAGCATGCCTTAGGCGAAATACTAAAACGTC
The DNA here is from genome assembly GCA_048269045.1 of Pseudidiomarina sp. GTDB lineage: Bacteria > Pseudomonadota > Gammaproteobacteria > Enterobacterales > Alteromonadaceae > Pseudidiomarina. The sequence continues at coordinate 3,539 of JBLWUG010000019.1, read as the reverse complement.
ATGGGTTAAAGCGGGAACACGTTGAGCAAGCTATTGAGCAAGTTCGCGGTGGCCAAACCGTGAATGATCCTAATGCCGAAGAAAAACGCGAAGCTTTAAGTAAGTATACGATTGATTTAACTGAGCGCGCCGAGCTCGGAAAGCTCGATCCCGTTATCGGTCGCGATGATGAAATTCGTCGTACTATTCAAGTGTTGCAGCGTCGTACCAAAAATAACCCCGTACTTATTGGTGAGCCAGGAGTTGGTAAAACTGCTATCGCAGAAGGTTTAGCATTACGGATCGTGAATGGCGAAGTACCAGAAGGCTTGAAACATAAGCGGGTGCTGTCCCTTGATTTAGGCGCATTATTAGCTGGCGCCAAGTATCGCGGTGAATTTGAAGAGCGATTAAAAGCAGTGCTTAACGAACTCAGTAAAGAAGAAGGTCGAATTATTCTCTTTATTGATGAACTGCACACTATGGTTGGCGCTGGTAAAGCAGAAGGCGCAATGGATGCCGGCAATATGCTCAAGCCAGCTTTAGCGCGTGGTGAATTGCACTGTGTTGGTGCAACCACACTGGATGAGTACCGCCAGTTTATTGAAAAAGATGCTGCTTTAGAGCGTCGTTTCCAACGGGTATTGATTGAAGAGCCAACGGTAGAAGATACCATTGCCATATTGCGTGGGCTGAAAGAGCGTTACGAAGTACACCACAGCGTGCGTATTACTGACCCTGCTATTGTTGCCGCCGCTTCTTTATCTCATCGTTATATTAGCGATCGCAAATTACCGGATAAGGCTATCGACCTGATCGACGAAGCGGCTTCTAGCATTCGTATGCAAATTGACTCGAAACCGGAAGACTTGGATCGTTTGGATCGGCGCATCATCCAATTACAGCTGGAGCAAAAAGCGCTACAGAAAGAACAAGATGATGCCAGTAAAAAGCGTTTAGAGTTGCTCGAAGAAGAATTAGCAGAGCAACAGCGTACTTATGCTGAGCTTGAAGAAGTCTGGTTGGCGGAGAAAGCCATTGTTCAGGGTGAGCAAAATATTAAAGCCCAACTCGAGCAGGCGAAGACCGACTTGGACATTGCGCGCCGCGCGAGTGATCTCAATAAAATGTCGGAGTTGCAGTACGGGCGTATTCCAGAACTCGAGCGCCAACTAAAAGCGGCCACTGAAGCAGATAGTCAGAGCATGAGCTTGCTCAAAAATAAAGTTACTGACGAAGAAATTGCAGATGTGTTGTCACGCTGGACAGGAATTCCCGTTAGCCGCATGCTCGAGGGCGAGCGGCAGAAATTATTGGCGATGGAAGCGCAGCTACATAAACGTGTGGTTGGCCAAGCGGAAGCCGTCACTTCGGTAGCGAATGCGATTCGTCGATCACGGGCTGGTTTATCGGATCCGCAGCGACCCATTGGTTCTTTCTTATTCTTAGGTCCAACCGGTGTTGGTAAAACTGAGCTCTGTAAGTCGCTCGCAAACTTTATGTTTGATACCGATGACGCCATGGTCCGAATTGATATGTCCGAATTTATGGAGAAACATTCTGTCGCGCGTCTCGTTGGTGCACCTCCTGGCTATGTTGGCTACGAAGAAGGTGGTTATTTAACCGAAGCGGTGCGCCGTCGTCCATACTCAGTTATTCTTTTGGATGAAATTGAGAAGGCGCATCCGGATGTGTTTAACATTCTATTGCAAGTTCTTGATGATGGTCGTTTGACCGATGGCCAAGGCAGAACGGTCGATTTTCGTAATACGGTCATTATTATGACCTCGAACTTAGGTTCTGACGTCATTCAAGAAAAAGCACATGAACAGTCTTATGAAGAAATGAAGGCTGAGTTGACGGAGATATTGCATCACCATTTCCGTCCGGAGTTCTTAAACCGCGTAGATGAAACCGTAGTGTTCCACCCATTAGGTAAAGAACACATTAAAAATATTGCGAAGATTCAGTTGCAACGTTTGTTTGATCGCTTAGCTGAGCGTGATTATGCAATGGAGCTTTCTGAAGCCGCGCTGGAGCATCTAGCTGAGGCTGGATTCGATCCTGTTTTCGGGGCGAGACCCTTGAAGCGAGCGATTCAGCAAGAATTAGAGAACCCATTAGCGCAGCAGGTGTTAGCGGGTGAATTACTGCCGCAGCAACTGATTAAAGTAGATGTCGAAAACTCTAAGTTAGTGATTTCGCAAGCTAACTAAAGTCGACCTAGGCAGGGCAGCTTGTCTGTCCTGCTATTTATAGGTGGATATAAGCTATGCTATGCTGTGCGGCCACCATAACTAGGAACATACTTACTATGCCAAATAAATCTGACCAGTCACCTTCAACCGCGAAAAACCGAGGCATCTTCTTATTGCCGAACTTATTAACGACAGCGGGACTGTTCTCGGGCTTCTTTGCCATTGTTGCGTCAATGAACGGCATGTTTGAATCTGCTGCTGTCGCAATATTTATTGCGATGATCTTTGACGGCTTAGACGGGCGTGTTGCACGTATGACGAATACAGAAAGTCCATTCGGTGCTGAATACGACAGCATGGCAGATATTGTGTCATTCGGTATGGCTCCTGCTTTAGTAATGTATAACTGGGCGCTCGCTGACCTTGGCAAGTTGGGTTGGCTCGCTGCATTTATATATGTTGCCGGTGGTGCGTTACGCTTAGCTCGCTTCAACACCAATATAGGTACCGTTGATTCTCGTTACTTTCAGGGCTTAGCTATTCCAAGTGCGGCAGCAATTGTTGCTGGCTTAGTGTGGGTAGGCAGTAAATATGAAATTGAGGCGCAAAGCGTTTCTTATTTTGCAGCAGCACTAACTATTGCAGCTGGCTTACTCATGGTGAGCAACTTCCGCTATCACTCTTTTAAAGATGTTGAGTGGCGTGACCGCGTTCCATTCATTGCTATCTTGGCAATAGTGTTAGCTTTCGTTGTCATCGCAACCGAACCATCACTGGTTTTGTTTGTTATCTTCTTCTTGTATGCAGTGTCGGGCCCAATTACAACGTTCCGCACCGTTAAGAAGATTCGTCTTAAAGATGTCGTAGGTGATGCAGATGATTGTGAAGATGCTGAAGAAGTAACGAATAAGCAACAACCGCAACCTAAAAAAGATCAATCTGCGGACGATAAAAATACAACTGATTAAAAAAGTAGCGGTCAGTTCAAAAGAGTGAAGAAAGTCCTTGCGTAAACGGCGGCGATCTCTATAATTCGCTTCCGTTGTCACGGGGAACACCGGACAGCAACGCAGCTCAGTGAAAACTGAAAAAAGATTTCAAAAGGATCTTGACCTGCGACAGGGAAAGCGTAGAATACGCATCCCGCTTCACCGAGAAGCGAATCGTTCTTTAACAATATACCAAGCCAAGCAAACTGTGTGGGCACTTACCGACATTCAGGCAGAGAAAACGCATTTTCGGATGCAGCATCTTCGGATGCACCTGACTTGATTGGATGTAGTGCTTAACAAAATATAGCTTAAGTCATGAAATTCAACGGGTCGATTAAACTTTTAAATGGAAGAGTTTGATCATGGCTCA
>JBLWUG010000018.1:0-20864 GCA_048269045.1 Pseudidiomarina sp. | reverse complement strand
TATCCTGAGTCGATGGGCTTATTCGATGACAAACAGTGGCTGATCGAATTCAACCGGCTCGCCATTTTCAACAAGAATTTGCTTAACCACACCGCTTTTATCGGCTTCAATCTGGTTCATCATTTTCATTGCTTCAACAATACACAGGGTATCACCAACTTTTACTTGCTGACCTACGGTAGCGTAGTCTGCGGCGCCAGGCGCTGAAGCAGCATAGAAAGTACCAACCATTGGTGACTTAACAACGTGACCTGATAATTCAGGAGCTGCAGGAGCGGCGGCTTCAGCAGCCGGAGCTGGTGCAGCAGCTGGTGCAGGAGCCTGAACCGGTGCAGCTTGGTAATGTACTGGCGCACTTTGCGTGCCACCGCGGTGAATACGTACTGACTCTTCACCTTCGGTGATTTCTAATTCTGCGATACCTGATTCTTCAACCAGTTCGATCAGTTTTTTAATTTTACGTATATCCATGAGCTATGATGACCTTAATTAGCTGTTACTGTTTATGTTACTTAGTGAGATGTTGCTCAGCAGCTAATAACGCAAAGAAGTACCCTTGCGCACCGAATCCACAAATCACACCGGTAGCAATGTCTGATAAATACGAATGCCGACGAAAATCTTCGCGGGCATGAACATTGGAAAGATGTATCTCAATAAACGGAATGGCAACGCCTGCTAACGCATCCCGAAGCGCAATGCTGGTGTGTGTATACGCACCAGCATTGATAAGAATAAAGTCTACGTGGGTAGTTTTTGCTTCATGCACCCACTCAATCAGCTGATGTTCAGCGTTAGATTGACGACAATCGAGTGTAATCGCTCTTTTTTCCGCCTGCTGTCGGAGTTGATGCTCAATATCATCTAACGACTCCGAGCCATAGATATGCGGCTCTCGCGTACCCAGCAAGTTTAAGTTGGGTCCGTTGAGAAGCAGGACTCTAGATTTTTTATTTTTGTCTGACGTCATAGTGCTGCGATCTGCTGCGAAATTTCAGTAGCTGACATTAGAATGCAATTGCAGGGTCTAATTCAATACTTATCACCGCATTATAGTTAAAAAATGAAGTAACGCAGCAAAATACTGGTCTTATCACCGCAGTTCGCGACATATTTAACGACTTCTTAACTCTACGACATGGTGAGCGAAGTCATCAGCTGCCATAAAACCAGTAATTCGCGAGCGTTCCAACTCGTTATTGTTCTTGAAAAATAGTATCGCAGGAAGTCCAAGTACCTGATAATGCTCTAGTATCGCATTATTCTCTGGCGAAATCTCGGTCACATCCGCTTGTAATAGCCGTATACCTTGTACAGCGTCGCGAACTTCCGACTTCGAAAAGGTATAGCGCTCAAACTCTTTGCAGGCTACGCACCAGTCGGCATAGAGGTCTAGCATTACCACTTGCTGCTCCACTTCTGCCAGCGCTAACTGCTGTTGAATTTCCTGAACACTATGCACTTCTATAAAAGGCAGGCGATGCTGTAATGATTGCGGCCACCATTGATAAAGTAAGGTGGCGGCAGCAACCAGCCACACTGCTGCAAAAGCAATGGCCGGCTTGCGTTGCATATCCTTCCAGCCTGACATTATTAAATATGCTGCGGCCAGCACTACAAAAGCAATCCATAGCCAGTCAGCCACAGTGTAAGGTAATAGACGCTCAACGAGTACCAGTGCTACAGCAATGAGAATCATACCGAACAAACGTTTGATGGTATTCATCCAAGCGCCGGCTTTTGGTAACAACTTACCGCCAGTTACGCCAAACACGAGTAGGGGTAACCCCATGCCCACACTTAATGCGTAAAGCACAGCGCCACCAACAGTTAAATCGCCGGATTGCGCAATAAATAAAAGCACGCCCGATAGTGGGGCCGTGGTGCAGGGCGAAGCAATAAGCCCCGATAGTGCGCCAATAACAAATACACTGGTATGGGCGCCGCCACGTTGCTTTTGGCTGAGGTTATTCAGATAGTTTTGCCAGCGCGCAGGTAACTGAATGTTGTAAACATCAAGCATGCTCAACGCCAGTACAACAAAAATAAGCGCAATTACTATTAATAGTACAGGATGCTGCAACATCGCTTGAAAACGCAGCCCGGCAAACGCTACGACAATTCCGAGCAGGGAATAGGTGATTGCCATACCTTGTACGTACGCGAGTGACAGCGTAAATGCGCGCCACGTGGTTAGTTGACGAGGCTGGCTGGTGGTTGCGCCAGTGGTTCCCATAATGATGGCTGAAATAATCGGGTACATGGGCAGCACACAGGGGGTGAACGCGAGTCCAATGCCTAGCGCTATGAATAACAACAAAGACAGCCACAATGGCTGTTCATTAATTTCATCGAACCATGAAGTTGAATAGTTCTGCTGACTATTAGCGGCGACTGATTGTACGGACACGACCGGCGCATTTTGTGCGTTGGTCGCGCCGGCATAGATAACCTTTTCCGTGGGTGGATAACATAAGCCTGCGTCAGCACAGCCTTGATAAGTAATAATTAAGGGCTCGTTAGCAAGGTTTTCATCCAGCTGGTAGGTTAGCGTCACCGAGTCTCGATAAATAATCGTTTCACCGAAAAACTCATCTACGTGAGGCAGGCCTTCGGGCAATGAAACTAAGTGGGCCCACTTGGGATTGTTCTTGAGTGCAAATCGATGTTGATAAAGATAGTAGTCGTCGGCGATTTTCCACGTAACTTGCAGCTCATAATCTTGGAGTCGAAAATCAAACTTAAAGGCTTCATCGACATGCAAAAACTGCTGTTGCTGTGAAAAGATGTCTTGCTTCGATAGTTCAAAGCTTTGGGCATGGCTGGGCTGGAGTAGCCCGATGACACTTAGAATGGTGACTAAGGTCAGCCAGCGGTGCCACATTGCGATCATGGCTGCACCACCTGAGTAACCCAATCTAAGTATGAAGCTGAACCATCACTAACTGGCACAGCTAGTAATTCAGGCACATCATAGGGGTGTGCCTGCTGCACCAATGCAAATAAAGGTTCAATAGCGGCGGTAGTGGTCTTCATTTGTAACAGGACTTCTTCATCTGCATGAATACTGCCTTCCCACCAATACATTGATGTCATGTTGGACGATATACTAACGCAGGCTGCGAGCTTGGCACGCAGCACCTTTTCCGCAATCGATTGTGCTGTGTGTTTATCCGGACAGCTGCAAACTACGATGCGAAAGTTAGTCAATGTATTTGATGCCATAGAACCTTCCGTTAATCAGTTACTAGTGATTGTCGGTTTAGTATACGAAAACAAAAAAAATTTATCAGGAAACCTTGAAGTCCACTTTTTACCCCCCATTTATGAAGCACCATATAATTTTTTAACGGCTTCGGAATCTCTCCGGGGCATTGTTATCAACCACCAACATAGGTTTAGGAGTTATCAAAGATGAAACTTCGTCCTTTACATGATCGTGTGATCATTAAACGTTCTGAAGCAGAAACCAAGTCTGCAGGCGGTATTGTACTTACGGGTTCAGCCGCTGAAAAATCAACTCAAGGTGAAATCGTAGCTGTAGGCAACGGTCGCATCCTAGAGAATGGCGATGTTAAAGCGCTAGACGTAAAGGTTGGCGATACCGTGCTATTTAACGAAGGTTACGGTGTGAAGACTCAAAAGATCGAAGGTGAAGAGTACCTGATCATGAGTGAATCAGACATTTTGGCAATCGTTGAAGGCTAAGAGGAAATAAAAAATGGCAGCTAAAGAAGTTAAATTTGGTAATACCGCACGTCAAAGCATGCTTAAAGGCGTGAACGTATTGGCTGACGCGGTAAAAGTTACCTTAGGTCCTAAGGGTCGCAACGTTGTTTTAGACAAATCTTTTGGTGCACCTTTAATCACTAAAGATGGTGTTTCTGTAGCCAAAGAAATCGAACTAGAAAACAAGTTCGAAAACATGGGCGCACAGATGGTTAAAGAAGTGGCGTCAAAAGCGAACGACGAAGCCGGTGACGGTACTACTACTGCGACCGTATTAGCGCAATCTATCGTTAACGAAGGCTTAAAAGCTGTTGCCGCGGGCATGAATCCTATGGATCTGAAGCGCGGTATCGACAAAGCAGTTATCTCAGCGGTAGAAGAGTTGAAAAAGATTTCTCAGCCATGTGATAACTCTAAAGCTATCGAGCAAGTAGGTACAATCTCTGCAAACTCAGACAGCACCATTGGTGAAATCATTGCTAAAGCCATGGAAAAAGTTGGCAAAGAAGGCGTGATCACTGTTGAAGAAGGCCAAGCCTTACAAGACGAACTTGATGTTGTTGAAGGTATGCAGTTTGACCGTGGCTACTTGTCGCCATACTTCATCAACAACCAAGACAACGGCACTGTTGAATTAGAAACCCCGTTCATTTTATTAGTGGACAAGAAAGTTTCTAACATTCGCGAACTACTGCCAGTATTGGAAGGTGTTGCGAAAGCCGGCAAGCCGTTGTTGATTATCGCTGAAGACGTTGAAGGCGAAGCCTTGGCTACTTTGGTCGTGAACAACATGCGTGGCATCGTTAAAGTTGCTGCAGTTAAAGCACCTGGTTTCGGCGACCGTCGTAAAGCAATGTTGCAAGACGTTGCAGTATTAACCGGTGGTACTGTTATCTCTGAAGAGATCGGTATGGAGCTAGAAAAAGCTCAGCTAGAAGACCTAGGTACTGCGAAGCGCGTGGTAATCGACAAAGACAACACGACTATTGTTGATGGTAACGGTGACCAAGCAGCTATCGAAGGCCGTGTGACCCAAATTCGTCAGCAAATCGAAGATACCTCTTCAGACTACGACCGCGAGAAATTGCAAGAGCGCTTAGCTAAGTTAGCTGGCGGTGTTGCAGTAATTAAAGTGGGCGCAGCTACTGAAGTTGAAATGAAAGAAAAGAAAGCTCGTGTTGAAGATGCCTTGCATGCAACTCGCGCTGCAGTAGAAGAAGGTGTTGTACCTGGTGGTGGTGTAGCTTTAGTTCGCGCAGCGAGCAAGTTGCAAGACCTACGTGGCGACAACGAAGACCAAAACGTTGGTATCAAGTTAGCGTTACGCGCAATGGAAGCTCCACTGCGTCAAATCGCAATCAACGCTGGCGCTGAAGGTTCAGTGGTTGCTAACAACGTGAAAAACGGCGAAGGCAACTACGGTTACAATGCTGGCCAAGACGTCTATGGCGATATGCTAGAGATGGGTATCTTGGACCCAACCAAAGTAACCCGTTCAGCACTGCAATTCGCTGCATCAATTGGCGCACTAATGATCACTACCGAAGCAATGGTAGCTGAACTGCCAAAAGATGACGCTCCTGCAATGCCAGACATGGGCGGTATGGGCGGAATGGGCGGCATGATGTAAGCCATGAGCGCCAACTAATGTCTATATAAATCAATGGTTTACATGCGTGCGCAGACACATGTGTAGACACTAATGTAGACAGTTATGTAGTACAAAGTTAAGGGATGGGGCTAACGCTCTGTCCCTTTTCTTTATTGTAGGATAGCGTAAAGTAAATCTTTGGTGTCTCTCACTACAAGGATAGAACAATGTGGATTGGATTTAGAAAGCGCTTAGGAAAAGGCTTTAGCATTGGGGTAGGCAAACGAGTTTCAATGAGTGGTGGTAAAAAACGAGTTGGCCACGGTGCAAGAGGGCTTACACAGGCTGAAACGGCTAAGCTTGAGAAGCTGGAGTTCTTACAAAAGATAGCAAACGATGCTAACTCATATTATAGAGCGCTTCTCGCTAATTATAATGTTGATGTGGCTCAATTAGAGGCTAGTGGCCTAACGGTTCATGACCATTTTGAAGGGTTAAATAAGCTAGACGAGTATCAGCAGGCAGAAAATGTCATGAATGAAATAAAGCCGATACTAGAGAGAATACAATACGGCAGTCCGTTAACTGCTAAGCGACGGGAGCAATTGATTGACTTGGTGTTCAAGCTAAAAGAAATGGCATCGATACGACCAGTAATACAGCCAGCTACAGAGGCGCAGGAGCACCAGCAAGCCCAGACTGCTCATGGGTACACACAACCTCAGGCCGCGCATAGCTATACGCAAACTCCCACTAACACTTTAACGACGCTAAAAAGTAGAAGGCTTAACGTATATATAGCCATGGTGCTTTTAATGTTTGTGATGGGGCTTCTTGCGGTCGAGTCTGGCAGCGATTACTTTGCGCTGACAATAACTGCACCATTAATGGGAGGGATATTGTGGTTGCCGTATTATATTATTTCAAAGATCTTAGAGCGAAATAGAAGTAAGAGTTAAAAGCTACTATGAGTTTGGTGTTATATAGTCGCGCAGTTTGTAAATAGCAGGGTATCACAGTGTAATCCACTAGAATTATCTAGAGGCTCGGCGATACCCTAAAAATAGCTTTGTCATGGGTTATTCAATCACGGGTAAAAATCCAAAGCGCTGCTCATATTCGCTATTAATAATATCTGATAAGCGTTCTGAGTGCTCTCGCATAGTGATAAAGCTGTCATGAATGGGAATTATTGGTATCGAGGCGGCTGTGGCTGCAAGCTGCACCCGTCTTGCAAGCTCTCCATCCATGTATTGCAGCATTTCCCATGTCGAGGTGTAGAAGTACTTAGCGATGTGTTGATGTGCTCGCTCAAAGCATTCTAGGACACTCTTTGCATAGCTAAATGACTCGCGTAGGCTCTTAGCGATAGCGCCAATTGCAGACCGTTTAGATTTCGCATTCAATGCTATTAGAGATACCTTCTTGAAGGTCTCGCGGTCATACCCTTCTATGTCGTATCCATCAGTAGGCGCTTCAAGCCCTTCGATGTTGTACAGCATTCGTATGTGCATGCTTTTGATGTCTTGTTCAACTGTTGGCGACCCATTCATAATGATAGTAGAGCGCTCTATGCCACGTAGCTGCTGAACACCACCATAAAACCGCCCACCTATTCTAAAAGAGCCATTAAACAGGCGCTTAAAGGTTAGATCGTAAGGTTTGATATCAACATAATGATTGCTCAACAAAAGCTCTCCTGTAGCTTCCTGTGTGCCAATTACAGGTCGATACGAGCAAGAGATTGACTGCCTATAGCTATTAGACTTAAACAGCTCGGAACGCATCAGTATAGTCTCTTCAGTTTCACGGTAGTCCACTAAGTTTCCAGCTTTACCTTTCAATATGATTGATTCTGGCGTACCAACGAAAGGCTTAACCATTACATCATTACCTAAGCTTTCTAATAGCTCTTTCGCCTGCTCAGTTGGCAGCCACAGCGTTGCTAATCCCGTTGGGTAACCCTCCCCTCGAAAACCGTCATGCCTTTCTAATAGTCCTCTGGTAGCTAGATCGTTTAGCACTTCGCCTAGCTTGTTCATGCTAAAATCATTCTGCTTATATCGCTGCACCATTCTTCGGTGTGTGTTGCTGAGTGCGCATACAAACCCTGTTTGCTCTGCATGTTCCTTTTCCTCCTTAAAGGTGCTCGCAATAGCTAATAGTGCAGCTTGAAATGCTTGCTTGGTTGGGCGCTTAGCTCGATTAGCCAACGCTGGGTAGTAATTGGTAAACACATCATCAATCGAGCATCCAGAAAGTCCTAGTTCAGTTTTGATAGGTATTGTTCTCAAGTAACCACTGAAGCCTTTATGCTTAGCTAATGCTTGGCTCCATTCATAATGCCGATTCGACGTTGTTATTAATTGAATATCCATTAAATCCTCACAAAAAGGACGCTAAGACTCCCTGTGATTCTCTAAACCACTTGTATATGACGATAAGTAGACTCTAGGTATCTAAAGACAATCTCAGCGTCTCCATAACAGTTAAATTAATGATGTATATATCTATAGAGACTCAATGAATAACTAGAGAGATACATTAAGTACGCCTCTAAGTGCCTACATTGTGTATTAATCAATCATGAAGCTATTAACCATAGAGTGACAAAGCACTCTCTTAGTCATAATCGTATCGTTGGCATCTAGTTATTCGTTGTTTAGGTGCGTGACCTTAATACTCGACACTTATAGACTGCTTTATATACATGGAATATCAGATGATGACGCTTGAGGTTTATTCATATCGAGGTAAGGTAATGAATCTAGGATTAATCACTTATGGAAGAGAGGCGTAATATGGCTACTAAGTTTTACTGGATGCTGCTGATAGTCGTTGCATTGTTACTTGCAGCGTTTGTAGGCGTGTTTGCTAGATTCGGTATTGATGGGCTAAATACAGCCACAAGCGTGGTAACAAGTTTAGGTACGTTACTACTTGGTGTTGGAGCCATAATGGGGGTGAATGCATGGGTAACGCAGGAGCGTGCTAAGTTTCAAGCTATACGTGCTGCCGAGATTTACTCTGCAATACAAGAAACGACAACTAAACTTAATCAATATATAGAAGAGCATTTTGATAATAACCCATTGGCAGAGGATGTTGTCTATGCACGTATAGAATTAACTCATTTGTATAACGAGCTGAGTGAGACCATAAGTCACAAAGCGAAACCACTAGCCAAAATGCTGGGCGATAATGTTTTAGACATGTTAAACAATCTACAGATTGAGATTATTCAAGCGCTGCGCCAAGACGACCCGAGACAATATAGAAAGGAGCACTTTGCAAAGGTGCATATGGAAATTGATAGTCTACTTGCCGAGCTCGGGGAAATAGCAACATTAAACAAGTAATAACATCTAATACTCTGCGCTAAAGAGGCATGTGTTAAAGGCTCTAAGATCCACTACACGCCTCTCAGCAGTTATCCTGCGCCTGACCTTTACCCGTATTCTGAAAGGACTCTGTAGACAGTTGCACGGCCTATTCCTAGCTGCTTAGCTATCTGTGACTTGTTCACACCACGATTATGTAACTCAATGACTTGTTGTCTATCCACAGACCGCTTGCGCCCTTTATATACTCCACGCTGTTTAGCCTTTTCAATACCTTCACGTTGGCGCTCTAGGATAATCGCACGCTCAAACTCTGCGACCGATCCCATGACTGATAGCATGAGCTTTTGCATCGGATTAGTCTTAGCACCTCCAAAGGTCATTGCTTCTTTGACAAACTGAATCTGCACGCCCTTAGTGTCAAAGTAGTTTATAAGCTCGAGCAAGTCCTCTAGGTTTCTAGCCATGCGGTCAATGCTGTGCACATACACGGTATCGCCTTCACGTACGTGTTCAAGCATTCGCTGTAGCTCTGGTCGATTGACAGTAGAGCCTGAGCACTTATCTATAAACGTCTTATCTAATTCCAAGCCATCGAGCTGGCGCTCTGTATGCTGGTCAACTGTAGACACTCTTATGTAACCAATCCTCTGCACAATAATACACCTCAACTGTATCAATAGACTCTAGACCATTGAGATTGTAGTGTATCAATTATAAAAAGCAACCCTAATGAAACAATGGTAGTGCCTCACTCGCGTGTATCGCTAGAGTACACCTTAGTGATACACTTATCCACGTGAAAAATTGTTACTAGCTGTTTTTGTACTATATTTTGGTAACATCAATGTGGGGCTGGGTTATAAAGGAATGACTGTATGCATCAAAACTATTACGAAAAAGATGACGCAAAGCCGTTAATGTACCTAGATCAAAATGTAATCGACTGGTTTAGAAAGATGCCCCTGTCAACAGAGGAAGAGTTCCTTCTCGAGCGGTATAAAATAGTCTATTCAGATGAGACTTTGCGAGAGATAGCGAGAGCAGAGGGTGGTGGGGGAGCTGCGGATACTTACCTCGATGTGCTTGAACGACTGCAAGCTTACCATTTGTGTTTACTGTTTGATGAGTTTTTTGAGCCGACTGGTGAGGCGTTGGTTAGAGAGGCGTCACCTAAGCATGTGTATGCAGAGCTCACTAATCATAATGACTTTAATGAAATCATAGAAGCTAATACTTTAATTACTCGAAAATTCATGGGGGGGCTAAGCGAGCTGACCGCTGATGAAGTCATAGCCAAGATGCGAAGTGCCTTCCTAAACCTATTAAAGCAAAGCAAGGCGTGCACCGACTTATTAAAATCGAGTCACCCTAGAACCTTTGCAAAACTAAATAGTAGTTTTTATAAAAATCGTGGTATAGAGGAAATAACGGCTGAAGTCTACGAAAGTTATCTCCCCATAATAAGAGAGCAATTGCTCTTTGTCAGCAGCGAAGAGTCGGGCTTAAATAGATTCCGTAATTCACTAAGACTAAATCCAGTCCGCTTAAACAATCTAGAGCCTCCTAATATCGTGGAGCAAGTCTGGGAAGTTATAGTAAGCAACAACTCTATTGCTAACTCTGACATTGGAATTAATGAATATTTTGGTGTCAATAGCAGGCATCCTATATATACGCATCGCAATTACAACGACTTAGAACTTGCTACTAATGTATACTTTCAACTGAATCTTGCAGGATATTATTCTGACCCAAAACTTCACAAGCATCGTGAATATATGAGCTCAAACAGTGACATGCAGCACGTTGCCATGGCTACTCACTGTGACTTCCTGTTAAGCAACGATAACAGGCTCCTAATGAAGGCCGCTGCCACTTATGACTTTCTCAATATACCCACCGATGTCGTGCATTTTAACCAGTGACTAAACCTTCAACCATATTTATTACAGCACCCCATGGGGGAGAAATAAAATCACTGGATTGTATATAAGGCGTGCAAATTTTTTGTCCAATTTATTTAGGTGGTTAGGGTTATATATGAAAGAGAAAATAGAAATGATGGGGAATGAAGATTTCGAGGCTGTATCAGTACCTCATTCATGGTTGCTGGTAGCTGATAACTTGCATCACCAAGCATTGAAAACTAGGAGTCAGAGCGGGCTAACACAGTTGCATCACTTTGTAGATGGCGTGGTGCAATGGGGAGTCGACTATTCAGATCGTGCATCTTTCTTACTTGCGGGTTTTGCCTTAGAGAATACTCTAAAAGGCTTTTTGGTCTATGAAAACCCTCTATGGATTAAAGACGGATGCCTCAATAAAGAGCTTAAAACTCACTCGCTTACTCGACTTAGAGATAAATTAAGGAACACTAAATCTTTTAAAAGTAACGATACGTTATTAATGCTGAAGTCGTTTGAAAGTGGCTTATCTTCATGGGCTAGATATCCATGTGGACTAAACAAGAGGGATACAGCACTGGTAAAATCAATGACGAAAGATCTGTGGACTATGTATGTTGAAACAATGCGTAAAGCAGGCGAGGAGTATAAGGTAATTCTAAAGACTGTATGGAAAGGCCCTCATAAATTTCACGGGGGCTACAGCATAGAGGGTGATTGGCTAGGCAGCGATATGAATTAATTAACCCTTTGTTACAATAGAGCTAAATGAGTTACTTAAGCCGTGCGGAAGCTTGAGTGATGAATATTCCAAGCACGGCTATAATCAAGAGCTAACGTGCTAAACCTGAATCTCTACTTTCCATCGTTCTTTAATATACTTTGCGATTTTGTCGTAGTTTTCTTTAAGGGCGGACACCTCATAGCCTTTTGAATAGTAACCAAACGTGAGTGTTTTTGCATTGGAGTGCCCCACTATTTGAGCTGCTATGTCTTCCCTAATGTTTGCCCGTTGAGCTGCTGTAGCAAAATGAACACGTAAACTATATAGAACTTTGCGCTCACCATTAGGAATCACCCGGGACTTCAATCGAGAAAATTTCCTACCAATATCCTTTGCAGACATTCTAAATAGAGGCTCGTTAGGATGTAACTTCTTCGTATAGTCCGATATATCTCTGACTAATTCGTTACTTAACGGAATGTATCGAGATGCGGCAAGAGTCTTACCTTTTATGATATTTAAAACTATAACTCCATCGTGTTCTACCACATCGCTCACACGTAAGTTGCATATCTCCGCAGGCCTGGCGCCCGTATATGCAAGAATTTTTATAATTAGTTTAAACTCTTGTGGTTCAATGTTTATCAAGTCTATTAGCTGGAGCAGTTCATGGTCTTCAAAGAGCTGTGTTTTACTATCTAGCCGCGAGTCAGGCACTATTATTTCTTGCTTTTCAAAGGGGTTGTCTGCAGACACATGCCCTATGTTACTTGCCTGTTGCCATACCGTCTTTAACCTGCTTAAGTGTCCCTGTATGGTTGAGCGCTTTGCTTTAGATGCCTCTAGATGGCGAACAAACTTATGAACAATGGGTCTATTAAGTTCAGTCAGCAGCACATCATCTGCTTCTTTAAGTAAAAACTTAGAGAATGTTTCAGCGGAGTAGTTGTAGCGCCTCAATGTATCATCTGAAACGCTATTAGCCTTACGCTCTAAGACTAGATCGACTGCTTCTGAAAGTGCTAATCCGTATTTTTTTGCAATATCCTTATTGCCTCGTAGTGTCTCTAAAGCGTCAGCTTCGGTATGGCTCCCCATGCGCCTAAGATCTGACGGAGTAAGAGGAAAGTCGATATATTTACCGTGCTGATAGTCTTGGGCACTATAGTGTTCAAACTCTAGTAGCGCAGTATTATACTCTTGGCGTTTACTTGAAGTTGAGTTGTAGGCAAGGCGTGATAGCTCAGCATTTCTCTCGTCTCTTAACATCCTTGCATGTTGCACATCCCCAGTTTTTAAGCTTTCCTCTATACGATCTTTACCCAGCAGCGCCTGAAGGTCTTTAGGCACCCTACGGCAATACCAGAAATACTTTCCTCTTCTCTTTAGATGCGTATCGTTACTCACAAGTTTCTCACTAATGTAGACGTTAATGTAGACAGGTTTGTTGACATAAGTGTATGAAATATCATATATATATTCAATATCAATTAGTTATAACTTTTGTGGGCGGCATGATGTAAGCCACCCGCGCTCAGCGATGTAGATATTAAATACTACAAATTAAAAGGGATGGAGTTAACGCTCCATCCCTTTTTTTTCCTTAAGACATTTTTTGTCTTAAGTGCAGATATGCTGAAGGAAGTTAGCGAATCAATTTATGGAGAATAGAGAGTGAATAAAAAAGACTTCTTATCAATTAAGCAAGTATCCGATTTCATTGAGTGGCTAACTTTGCTTATTGATGAGCCTGAAAAGTATTCTCTTAACCATAAATGGCGTTCGGTAAATAGTAGTGCTTGTTTTAATCAAGGTGAGGAGTGGAGCTGTTCTTCTTTGGAGGACGCTACTTTTAATTATAAGTGGCCAGCAAAAAAGCTTGATGGCAATACAGTCTTTAATTTGCTCGATACTCAGGCTTTTCTCAATGAGTTATCGGATTCATTGAAAGCGTCCGTTGTAAGCGGCGATGGCGTGCTTCAACGTGTTAACGACATATTGAGTTGGGGCGGGGTTAAGGATAAGAAAAATATTGCTCGAGATATCAGGTTTAATCTAGAGAGTGACGAGCAACGAGCCTTATTTTTGAATGCAGTGAAGCATAAAATAAGTAAGCCAGATTTTGATCCGATGCAGGACACTTCCATTGAAGTTGAAGGGCGTGTAATCAATTCAATTGTATCTGATTCAGGCACCACAAAGATTTTTGCTCTATTTCTTGATGAGTTCGCGATTTATGATAGCCGAGTTGGTGCCGCACTAGGCATGTTGTTAACCAACTATATGAAAGCATTTGGAATTAATGAGGCAAATCTCGACAAGACGCTGCGATTTGGTTGGCAAGACTCGCCTAACAAAGATTACAGCCGCTCACCAAAACCCAATAATTCTCGCTTCAATTTAAGTAGGGCTAAGCAAAAGAGAAACCCAAACACTTTGCTTATGAAGCAGATTTTCCCTTATCTTGCTGGTGTTTCCAATTCTGAAAGACTGGCAATGAATATTTATCTGAACTGGATTCTTCAGACTGTTGTGAGAAAGTCTCACAAGCTAAAAGCTACGCCCCCAAGTGATGCAGTCAGAAACTTAGAAGCAGCGCTATTTATGATCGGCTACTGCGTTAACCCACATTTTGATGATCATTATTGGCATTATGTGGATAACAAGGAATGCCAATTATAAAAAAGGATATCGTTTTTCATATGCGTCTAACATGAGCTCATTTGATGTCTGCACGTGGGCGCTCTTCAGTAAGATGGGGATGCTGTTCTGAAAATCGTCGCTCTCGTACAGTGAAAGCATTGCTTTAGCACGACGTTTGAACTCAGTTCTTACGGGTTCTGGTTTGAGCACTTGTAATGAATCACCAAAGCTGGATAAAAAATTCACGCAGTCAAAAACATCAGGGCCGTCGTGATTAAAGTGCTTAGGGATAAGTACCTGCCCCGTAATTTTTGATGTACCGCCGCCGTTTGAGGTGATCTTTATATTTGCCCCAAAGCCAATTCGGTTAAGGTAGTCCACTACCCAATCGGCGCCGCGAAACTCAAAATCGTAGTACTTCTCAAATTGGTCCCACTTGATGCTATGAAAACAAACTTCTGTAGCCCATTGAATATTTTCTATGCGGTCTAGCTGGAAGCTGCGATAGATATTTTTTTCGTGCACATAAGCGAGCAATCTAACATCGTGATTAATGTATTGGATGCGCAGTGGCGAGAGTGTGACCTGTTCAGGAATCACATTAGTGTGAATTGAGTCATAGGTTGCAGTGAAAACCTGGTTGTTGACCAGAGCATCGAACACATCACGCCAGTGTGGGTGATCTTCGGCGGAGGGGAATTCGTTGCCATTGATAAATGCCGGCCAAAATTTTAGTTTGTTTTCTAGCCCCTTAAATTGCTTGTTGGCAACGTCAGACTCTTCTATGTCGCTTTTAAGCTCGTGAATGAGAGACGGTGGGAAGAAGTGTCCGAGGTATTCTTTAATAAAGCGAAATGCGAAAACACGAGCCTCTACGCGCGTGTTTGAAACCGTACCATACCCCAAAGCTTCATTTCTTATTTCATCATTTACCCAATAAAAGCGCGTTTTGCCAAATCCACGTTCGCCTTGATTCTTTATTTTTAAAAAGCTAGGGGGTGTGTTGTCTTGAAATGTATCAACTAGCTCATTGAGTTTTCGCGTGATATTGCGGAAGAATGTGCTGTATAGTTTTATGTCAGTAGCATAAAGTCTATTATTGTCAGATCCATTTAGCAGTTCAGGGTTAAATTCTTCTACACATTGCAGCATGTTTTCATCTGCAAGTATCTCCGTAACGCTACGCGCCGCAGCTTTACCACTTCTAACTGACTTCATGAGCGCGTGAGTATAGTTCTTGTATTTTATAGACATAAAAGCTGGTATCTGCCGAAAACTATAGATAGTTCAGCAGAGTAGCCTATGAACACCCAGTAACACAATTACCTTCTCAGGTTATCTCATTAGTGAGCATCAATAGGTCTTCAAGCATCTCAACCATCGGGGTAAGAGAGTCAGAGTCGGGATTGTTTTTAATCGCATTTCCCACAGCCTCCATACTACTAGCAACTAAGTGCTCTAGTAGTTGATGCTCGAACTGTCGAGGGTCATCCCACATCATCAACGCCTGATAAGCTAATCTAGTCATGGTTTTCCTTATTGTTAGCGCTTAAAGCGTTTTTGATAGAAGTAAAAACGTTTGATCACCAAAGCCCATCCAATTACCAGTGCTAGCGTCAATCGTTTTATCGGAGACAGGGTCATACCAGCCCAATAACTTACTGGGGTTAACGGAATAGATTTGCTTCACACCACTACTCAGCACCTGAAACATTCCTATCGAGTGGCCTTTACTGTTACGAATGAATTGCATGATGATTTCTCCTTATCGTTATTTACGATAAACATCATTTCACGCTATAGGATATATTTTGTCCTATTGTAGTGAGGGTGGTTTAGGCTTTTCGGGCGTTTCTAAATGTCACACTTTTAAGCATTGACGCGTCTATACTAATGACAGATAAATATATTAGGAGGTGCGTTATGCGTATCATGTTATCGATATTAGCGTTGTCGGCATTTGGTTTGATGAATCAAGTCAATGCTGCAGAAGTTGAAGTTAAATGGAATGACCCGAAAAAGTTTATCGATATCGAAGCGATTAGCGACCGCCAAGAACGATTTGAACAACGGGTTATGGAAAACTTATCGGCGTATTTTGCAGAGCAAGGTGCAACGCTTCCAGCCGCGAACAAGTTACATATTCAAGTGCTTGATCTCGATATAGCTGGCCGTGTTGAGCCAACCTTTGGGCGAGTTGGTATGCGGGTACAACGCATCTTGGATGACATCAGCTATCCAATGATTAAGTTCACTTACTCCTACCAGAATGCCGAGGGCGAAGAGCTGCAAGCGGGCGAAGAACGTTTGAAAGACTTAGGTCAGTTAACGAGCCGCCGGACGATTCAAAAAAGCTCACGCGACTCGCTATACTTTGAGAAAGAACTGATTAAAAAGTGGTTTAAAGAAACGTTTGAAGAATAACTTATAAAGGAGTTTTACTCGCTTCGCCGCCAATTTCTCTAACTAGTTTAGGCACGAGAAAACCAGGTAGTTCAGCGCGTAACTCTGCTTCTAGCTCGCGGGCGCGGTCATCGCTGATAGCGAAATGGCTGGCGCCCGCTACTTTATCTAGCTGGTGTAAATAGTAAGGTAAAGTTCGTGCCGCAAACAATCGCTCGCTAAGCGCAGTTAAACTCTCAGCGTTGTCATTAATATTACGCAGTAACACGCTTTGATTTAATAAAGTAATGCCATGCTCAGCCCATAGCATTAAGCCCTGTTGCAAAGCCGGCGCGATTTCGTTCGGGTGGTTTGCGTGAATCACTAAAATCGCCTGCAACCGACTCGCCTGTAGTCGTTTCGCTAAAGTCTCGGTTAAGCGACTGGGGATAACAACCGGTAATCTTGAGTGAATACGTATACGCTTCAACTGCGGCAAAGCTTCAAGTTGGGTAATTAAACGATCAAGTTGTTCATCCGTTGCTAATAACGGGTCACCACCACTAAAAATCACTTCGTTTATGTGCGGGTCGTTTTCAATCAAGGCGATTAGTTGTTCTTGTTGTTCACGGCCAAAGTGATGTTCGTCGTATGGAAAATGACGGCGAAAGCAGTAACGGCAGTTAATGGCACAACCACCACGTAATATGACGAGTACCCGCGATTTATATTTATGTAGAATACCGGGGTGGTCATTTTCCTGCTCTTCGAGAGGGTCAGTCGTAAATTCTGGGTGCTGCTGATATTCAGACAGTGAAGGCATCACCTGCTGCAATAGCGGGTCATGAATATCGCCCTTGCGCATCAAGCTCACAAAGTGGCGAGGTACCCGCAACGGAAACAATTGTCGAGCTTGACCATGATCCGCAGCCCATTCTAATGGGAGCTGAAGTTCATCGGCGAGCATTTTGGGACAGTTGATTGCTTGCGCTAATTCTTGTTGCCACTGAGGGCGAACGGGCACAGTTTGTCGAATAGACACAGAAAACCTACCTAAGACTAGAATGGAAGCAACTATTTTAACTGAAAACTTGTACGATTTGGGTTATTATTGCGCGCGAAAACGCTTAATTTGAAGCATATGAGGAAGCTATGGCGAATTACAGCACAAATGAATTTAAAGCTGGTTTGAAAATTATGCAAGATGGCGAGCCGTGCTCGATCATCGATAATGAAATGGTAAAACCTGGTAAAGGGCAAGCATTTAACCGCGTCCGTATCCGCAAATTAATTAGCGGAAAAGTCGTTGAAAAAACCTTTAAGTCAGGTGAGACGGTTGAAGCCGCAGACGTTGTTGATATGGAATTAGCCTATCTTTATGAAGATGGTGAATTCTGGCACTTCATGAACAACGAAACCTTTGAGCAATTAGCTGCAGATGAAAAAGCTGTTGGCGACATGGCTAAGTGGTTAGTTGAGCAAGATACCTGCGTACTAACACTTTGGAACGGTGCTCCGATCGCGGTTACTCCACCAAACTTTGTTGAGCTGGAAATTACCGATACCGATCCTGGTTTGAAAGGCGATACAGCGGGTACTGGCGGCAAGCCAGCAACGCTTTCTACGGGTGCCGTAGTTCGTGTACCTTTATTCGTTCAGCGCGGTGAAATCATTAAAGTTGATACCCGTTCTGGCGAATATGTATCTCGCGCACAAAAGTAATTTGGTGCGAGTGTAACAATGCAGCTAACCGATGTGTGGCAGCCAAGTGCAAGCTTAGAGATGTTGCAACAACGAGCTGCATTGTTACGTCAACTTCGAGAGTTCTTTTATCAACGTGATGTTCTTGAAGTCGATACACCACTATTAAGTCGGTTTGGTGTCACTGATATCCATCTGACTAATCTCAAAACGCAAATCTCACTACTACCTCAACAGCCATTTTTCTTGCAAACCTCACCTGAGTACGCAATGAAAAGGATGCTTGCAGCCCACCAAAAATCTATCTATCAACTTGGCAAAGTATTTCGCGATGATGAAATAGGTCCACGCCATAATCCTGAGTTCACCATGTTGGAGTGGTATCGCATGGATTTTGACATGGACGATTTAATGGCAGAAGTTGAACAGTTACTGCGGTTGGTTTTAGGTGCGGCAGAAGTTGAGCACTTTAGTTACCAAGCAGCCTTCTTACACTATATAGATCTTGATCCTTTGTTAGCGTCGGTCAGTGACATTCAACAATGCTTGCAAAAGTATGATGCTATTGCTGAGCTCGCACAGCGCGAAACCGATCGCGATACATTATTGCAATTGGCGATGGCGATGGTTATTGAACCGCAATTTCCCCATCACAAAATGACCTTTATTTACGACTTCCCCGCCTCGCAGGCAGCCTTAGCGCAACTCTCGAAAGCAGATGAGCGAGTGGCACATCGGTTTGAGGTTTATGTCGGAGGTATTGAGTTGGCCAATGGTTATCAGGAATTGACTGATGCCGCTGAACAACAACAGCGCTTTACGCAAGACCAAGCTTTGCGAGCACAAATGGGTAGCCCAGAAGCGCCGGCAGATTACCGACTTATTAAAGCGTTAGAGCATGGCTTCCCGCAATGTTCGGGAGTCGCTTTAGGCGTCGATCGCCTATTAATGATCGCGACAAAAAAAAATCACATCAAGCAGGTAATTCCTTTCGACATCACTTGCGCATAGAAAGGTAATGTTATACTATAACAACTCAACCTTGATGAATTCACCGAAATTGAAGCCAACTTATGACACAACGCTCACTCGACAAAACAGGAATATGGGTTACCACGCTATGCGCAATTCATTGCCTATTGCTGCCGGTAATTCTGCCTATGCTTTCGTTGATGGGCATGTCTTTTATTGGTGAAGAAATACTTGAGCGTATTATTTTAGGTACTAGCCTGTTATTAGGATTAGTAGCGCTTTCTATAGGAATGCGTAAGCACGGTCAGTGGTTTCCTTTGATTATGCTCGCTAGCGGTGGCTTCATCTACGCGCAAAAAGATAGCTTAGGCGATTTTGGCGAACCCTTTATTATTCTCGCTGGCGCGGGTCTAATAGTTGCTGCGCACTGGATTAACTTAAAGCTAGTACGCAGCTTGCCGGCAGCACCGGCACCATCTATAGAACCTCAGTTGGAACAACCAACAACAGAATTAAGCTAAGCGCTTTAATATCACCCCAGCTTCCATATGATGGGTATATGGAAATTGATCAAACAACGCGCAGCGTTCAACCTTATGAGTTGTAGCTAAGCTTTCAAGATTGCTAACTAGCGTTTCTGGGTTGCACGAAATATAAACGATCAAATCGTACTGTCTTATTAACTCAACGGTATCGTCATCCAATCCAGCGCGTGGCGGATCGACGAGTACGGTTTGACAATCAAACTCCAGCACACCAGCCGCATTGGCACGACGAGATTCTCGTTCACCTGCCAGTACCGCACTGAAATCTTCAGCAGACATACGCACTAAAGTTACATTCTCAATGTTGTTGAGTTCGCAGTTATATATAGCAGAGGCAACTGAAGTCTTGCTGATCTCTGTTGCTAATACTCGCTTAAAGTTTTGTGCCAGCGGCAAACTAAAGTTGCCATTGCCACAATAAAGCTCAAGCAAATCACCCGGACGATTTTTAGTCGCAGCTAGCGCCCAACTGATCATATGCTGATTAACAATAGCGTTAGGTTGGGTGAAACTATTTTCAACTTGTTGGAAATGGTACGGACGACCATCGATGGTTAAGGTTTCGGTTACCCAATCTTGGTCGATCGCGATTTTCTGTTTCTTTGCTCGTCCTACTATATATATAAGACCAAACTGCTGAAGGTAATCTTTGAAGACTTCAGCTTGGCGCTGCCATTCGTCGTCCAGTTGACGATGGTATATAAGAGAGACGAGTGCCTGGCCGGTGGTCGTGGTTAAAAATTCGACTTGGAACAAGCGCGAGCGAAGTACTGGCTTGTCGCGGACATAGTCTAATACTGCAGGCATTAAGGTATTAATAAGTACACTGCCTACAGGAAACGTATCCACACGAATACGTTCGCGAGTTTCTGAGTTAAACATTATATAAAAGAGATCATCACCTTCATGCCATACACGAAACTCAGCGCGCATACGGTAATTAGTGGCGGGTGACGCAAACACATCAAGAGAAGGTGCATCAAAAGGTTGGAACATCGTTTGTAGTTGATGTTGCTTCTCTTCGAGTTGCGCAGCATAGGCTGCAGGGTTTACTACTGAGTGCGTCATAGATTCTCCAAGAATAGAATTCCTGCGCATTGTAATAGACGATGATGAAAAGTCCATTATAGATAAAGAGCGTTATTCGTTATTCGTTGGTCGTTATTCGTTGTTCGGGTGCGAGGCGCAACATAAATGACACGATCTTGGGGTGTTTTTATACGCATTGTTTAGAAATCCAGCAGTCGGCAAGAAAACACCTTAAAAAGTGCAAAAGGCGCTTGACGTGGCCGGTTAAATCTCTAAAATGCGCTCCACGCTTGAGGCAGC
>JBLWUG010000017.1:0-25660 GCA_048269045.1 Pseudidiomarina sp. | reverse complement strand
ACGTGCCAACTGAAGAATTTCAACACCTTTAGGCATGTTCAGATCAGATAAGTGAACGGTTTCACCAATCTTCATTTCAGCCATATCAACTTCAACTGAATCTGGAATGTCTTTCGGTAAGCAAGCAATCTCAATATCAGTAATGTGGTGAATAATTACGCCACCTTCTTCTTTAACACCAACAGCAGTTTCGGTGTTCAAGCAGTGTACTGGGATATGAGTATGCAGTAATTGACCTTTCTCAACGCGTTGGAAATCCAAGTGGTTAAGCTTTGGCTTGAACGGGTGACGTTGAACATCTTTTAAGATGGCATCGTGCTTCTTACCGTCAATTACTAAAGTTACGATTTGCGAGTAGAAACCTTCATGGTCAGCCATGTTGTTCACTTTGTTATGATCTAAAGTCAGTGAAACAGCTTCTTTCTTCGCGCCGTATAAAATTGCAGGAACTTTATCCGCGTGACGCAGGCGGCGGCTCGCACCTTTCCCTGTATCTGTGCGGACTTCTGCATTTAAAGTAAAAAAATTAGTCGACATAGGAGTGTCTCCGTTAAATAAAAATAAGCCGGATATTCGCGACCAAATATCCGACAAGTTCCTTAAAATTCTTTTAGCGGTATTTTAAGGGCGCGAAATGTTACCATTTAGCCCCTTAAATATCAATCAATACTCGAACATTGCTGAAATTGATTCTTCGTTACTTACGCGACGCAAAGCTTCGCTCAACATGCCGCTTAACGTGAGCTGATGAACTTTATCTAAAGACTTCATTTCAGCCGTTAATGGAATGCTATCGGTAACTATGACTTTATCAATTTGCGAGTCACGAATGTTTTCGTAGGCATTACCTGAGAAAACTGGGTGCGTTGCATAAGCGAAAACACGGCGCGCGCCATTTTTCTTTAGGGCTTCTGCAGCTTTGCACAAAGTACCACCGGTATCGATCATGTCATCGACAATAACGCAGTCACGGTCCTGAATATCACCAATGATATGCATCACTTGCGATTCATTGGCGCGCGGACGACGCTTATCGATAATAGCTAAATCAATATCGTTTAATAACTTGGCTAAAGCGCGAGCACGAACAACACCACCAATATCAGGTGAAACTACAACTGGGTTGTGAAATTCTTGCAGCTTAAGATGTTCAAGTAGTACAGGCGTACCAAATACGTTGTCCACCGGCACATCAAAGAAGCCTTGAATCTGTTCTGCGTGTAAGTCGACGGTTAAAACACGGTCAACACCTACGCTAGACAAGAAATCCGCAACAACTTTTGAAGTGATCGGAACTCGTGCTGAGCGCACGCGACGATCTTGGCGAGCATAACCAAAGTATGGAATGACAGCAGTAATACGACCCGCTGATGCGCGGCGTAAAGCGTCAACCATAACGATGAGTTCCATAAGGTTATCGTTGGTTGGTGCACAAGTAGATTGGATAATGAAAACATCAGATCCACGAACATTCTCGTTGACCTTAACGCTAATTTCGCCATCACTGAATCGACCGACTTCGGCGTCTCCCAGATTAATATAAAGGCGGTCGGCAATTTTCTTAGCGAGTTCTGGCGTCGCATTGCCAGCAAAGAGCTTCATGTCAGGCACACTAAACCTCAAGTTTTTATGGTTAGGTTCTCAGTTGAAGCCTGCCGCAAAAGCTGGCAGACCGGAGATTCGTTTAAGCCACGGGCGACAAACCCTGTCCATCGTGCTGGCATATGTGCAAGCGCAGCACGAGCTTCTGCTTCGGTAGTAAAGCGACCAAAAATACATGCGCCTGTACCAGTAAGCCGAGACGGAGCGTATTCTAACAACCACTCGAGTGCTGTTGCAACTTCTGGATAGAGTTCACAGACCAGTTGCTGACAGTCGTTTTGACTGTTTTGCCAGTTCCAAACACGCTCTTGTAACGGTGCATGCTGGCGTGGCAGATCAGGGTGCTTAAAAATCAACGGCGTACTAATTTGTACCCCTGGGTGCACTACTAGGTACCAAGGGCAGTCCGGTTCACAAGGGGTGAGCTGCTCACCAATACCTTGCGCAAAGGCTGCTTTACCCTGCACAAATACGGGTACGTCGGCCCCTAATTGTAGTCCGATTTCAGCAAGTTGAGAGGTATTAATGGGCAGTTGCCATAAAAACCTAAGTGCTAGTAGCGTGGTGGCAGCATCCGATGAGCCGCCGCCGAGGCCGCCACCGAATGGCAAATGCTTATGTAAATGAATATCCACGCCTTGTGCATGCTCAGGGTATAATGCTTGTAGCTGTTGGGCTGCACGGACCACGAGGTTATCATTCGTCGCTAACTCCGGTTCTGTACAACTGAAGTTTATGTTGTGGTCGGCACGAGGGGTGAAATCAATAACGTCGCCCACGTCCAGAAATTGGAAAACGCTTTCGAGCAAATGGTAGCCATCGTCGCGCTGACCAATAATATGTAAGAACAGATTGAGTTTGGCGACTGCTGGTAAGGTTAAAGTTGCCATTCCGAAACCCTTAACTTAATGCGCCAGGCGCTCGATCGTAGATCAATGGAATGCGGTAATATGGTACTTTGCACCGCTTTATAGCCACGTAATTCCGCGCGCCAAAGTTGGTCGGCTGCGATAATTTGGTAGTTTGACAGCAAGGCACGAGGTTCGGGCTCGTTCACCAGTTGATATTGTGGCTGCACCGCGCCACTA
This sequence comes from Pseudidiomarina sp., assembly GCA_048269045.1. Lineage (GTDB taxonomy): Bacteria > Pseudomonadota > Gammaproteobacteria > Enterobacterales > Alteromonadaceae > Pseudidiomarina. The sequence goes on along the minus strand of JBLWUG010000017.1, from coordinate 22,970 downwards.
AGTTGCCGGCCTAATACCAGTTCTGGAAGCACATCGAAGGGCAATTGCATCGAGAAGTAATTATTAATAAGCGCAGCCGCGGTTGCCGCAATATATTCCTGACCATCTTTATCAATCAGTTTGGCCTGCGTTTGGTTCTGCTCAAGGGTTGCTAGCGTACCCCGTAGTGGGTGGGAGAAGCGCATACTTAAATGATCAGGGGCTTGGTGCCAATCAATGTAAAGGCCGTGGCGGTCATCATTGATTAAATCAAAAACCGCCATTTGACCGCGCAAACGCCACTTTTGCAGTTGCATTAGCTGCTGTTGCTGGGCAGCAACTGCTTGATTAGATACTTGGCTGCTTAGTGCTGGTTCCGGCACAGAAGAGCATGCAACTAACCATCCACTAGCGATTATAATAAGAAAAAGTCTTTTCATGACTGGGCTTATCCCTGTTGGTGCGCTTTTCATCATCCGGGCTTTAACGTACAATTGCCAACGATTCGCAGATGCTAGAGGCTCTCTATTTTTTCATATTATGACCATTTTCGCACTTGGTATTAACCATAAAACAGCTTCCGTTGATTTACGAGAGCGCGTCGCTTTCTCGCCCGAGCAATTGCATCAAGCGTTGCCGGCTTTGCGTGAGCAGGCAAATGTACGTGAAGCGGTGATAGTTTCAACCTGTAACCGAACCGAATTATATTGTTACGGTGATAGTAGCCCCCAGCAAATTATAGACTGGCTTGCGGCTTATCATCAGATGCCGCCCAGCCAACTGAGTGAATACTGTTATGTGCATGAAAATGCTGCGGCAGTATCGCACCTGATGGCGGTTTCTTGTGGTTTAGATTCACTCGTTTTGGGCGAACCACAAATTTTAGGTCAGGTAAAACAAGCTTACCAATTTGCGCGCAACCAAACGAGCGTCGGGCGCGTGCTTGAGCGCTTGTTCCAGCATACCTTTCGGGTGGCCAAAATTGTCCGCAGCGAAACTAAAGTTGGCGAAAATGCGGTTTCTGTTGCTTATGCAGCAGTGAATTTAGCTCGTCAAATATTCGCTGAACTGCCGGAGTCCAATGTGTTGCTGGTTGGTGCAGGTGATACCGCAGAGTTAGCTGCGCAGCATTTATCTGAGCATGGCGTAAAGCAATTGATGGTTGCCAACCGGACCTTGGAGCGTGCGGAACGCGTTGCAGCAAAGTTTAATGGCCATGCGCATACCCTGGGTGAACTGGAAGAGTTACTCCCGCAAGCAGACATTGTGATTAGCTCAACGGCAAGCCCGCTGCCGGTTATTGGTAAAGGCTTAATGGAGTCGGCCATGCGTCAGCGCCGCCGCCGGCCGATGCTATTAATCGATTTGGCCGTACCGCGTGATGTTGAAGCTCAAGTCAATGAGTTGAACGACGTGTACCTTTATACGGTCGACGATTTACAGGGCATCATTACTGAAAACCTACGCAACCGTGAAGAAGCGGCAGCTGAAGCGCAGGTTATTATTGCCGAACATTGTGACTCCTTTGGCGACTGGTTGCGCCAGCTAGATCATGTAGATGTGATTAGGGACTTTAGGCAACGCACCGAGGTTATGGCACAAGAACAGTTAACGCGAGCACAAAACCAACTGGCGTCCGGTCGAGATCCAGAAGCTGTGTTAGCTGAATTGACGCAACGTTTGACCCGACAATTTTTACATCAGCCAACGCGCGTAATGCGTGAGGCTGGCGCAGCGAGTGATTTTTCGACTTTAGCTGTATTCCAACAATTAATTGCAGATGACGAATAAGGTCTTTGCCACATGATGAATCCTTCGATTATTCGAAAGCTAGAAGCGCTGTTAGAGCGTTATGAAGAAGTCCAACATTTACTCAGTGATCCCGGCGTAATCGGCGACCAAGATAAGTTTCGTGCGTTATCACGAGAGTATTCTCAGCTGGAAGAGCTGGTTGCCTGTTTTACTCGCTATCAACGAGCCCAAGCTGACGAAGATGGTGCTCGCGAAATGTTGCAAGAAGACGATGAAGAAATGCGCGAAATGGCGCAATTGGAGCTGGCGGAAGCCCAAGAAAAAATTGAGCAGTTACAGAATGAACTGCAAATCCTGCTATTGCCTAAAGATCCCAATGATGATCATCCATGTTATCTGGAGATTCGCGCGGGAGCGGGCGGTGATGAAGCTGCAATTTTCGCCGGCGACTTATTCCGTATGTATAGCCGCTATGCAGAAGCCAATGGCTGGCGGGTAAGCATAGTGAGCAGCAACGAAGGCGAGCATGGCGGCTTTAAAGAAGTGATTGCCCATGTATCCGGCGACGGTGCCTATGGCCGGTTGAAGTTTGAGTCAGGCGGTCATCGTGTGCAACGTGTGCCAGAAACAGAATCTCAAGGTCGGGTACACACTTCGGCTTGTACCGTTGCAGTGTTACCAGAAGTACCAGAAGCTGAAGCCATCGAAATTAACCCTGCTGATCTTCGCGTCGATACGTTTAGAGCATCAGGTGCAGGTGGTCAGCACGTTAACCGAACCGACTCCGCGGTACGCTTAACGCATTTACCATCAGGGCTAGTAGTTGAGTGTCAAGATGAGCGCTCACAACATAAAAACAAAGCCAAAGCGATGTCAGTTTTGCAAGCTCGATTGCAGCGTGCTGAAGAAGAGCGCCGTGAAGCAGAAGTCCAATCAACGCGTCGTAGTTTAGTCGCTAGTGGCGATCGTTCAGAGCGAATTCGCACCTATAATTACCCGCAAGGGCGGGTCAGTGAGCATCGTATCAACCTAACTTTATATCGTTTGGAAGATATTCTTGAGGGCGCACTGGATTTGATTCTCGAGCAACTCGTACAAGAAGATCATGCAGATAAACTAGCGGCATTGTCTGAGCAACAATAATGCAATTGCCTGATTCTGTTTCCATCGACGAGGCGTTGCGCCTGGCCAGCAAAGAATTGCACCAGTCGCCGACGCCATTGCTGGATGCACAAGTGCTATTATGCTTTGCCATGAAGTGTGAGCGAAGCCATTTGTTTACTTGGCCTGAACGCCTTTTGACGGCCACGCAAATTGAGCACTTTGGGCAATTAATTGCGGCGCGAGCAAGCGGGCATCCCGTGGCGCACCTGGTTGGCGAGCGTGAGTTTTGGTCGCTGCCGATTCAAGTGGATAATAGTACCTTAATCCCTCGACCTGATACCGAAGTGCTGGTCGAAACAGCTCTACAGTTAGCGCTACCTCAGCTGGCGCAAGTTCTAGACTTAGGCACCGGTACTGGTGCAATTGCGTTAGCATTGAAGCACGAAAAACCAGCCTGGAAAGTTTTTGCCGTCGATCAATCCCCAGCTGCAGTGGCGCTGGCGCAGCGTAATGCCACCGCCTTGAAAATACCGATTTCTTGTTTGCAAAGCGATTGGTTCAGCGCAATGGTGCCTTCTTGTCAGTTTGATCTCATCGTGAGTAATCCACCGTATATCGATGCCAGCGATGCGCATTTAGAGCAAGGTGATGTTCGCTTTGAGCCACATTCTGCGCTGATTGCAGACCATCAAGGCATGGCCGATATTGATTACATATGCCAACAGGCACCGCAATATATGAAGCCTAATGCTTGGCTCTTGCTAGAACATGGCTGGCAGCAAGGTGCCAAGGTGCGCCAACAATTACAGCAGTGCGGATTCAGCAACATCCAAAGCGTGCGCGATTATGCTAATCTCGAACGGGTTAGCTTAGGCCAATGGCAGCCAAGTCAGTAAAATCCTAACGTGGGAGATACAAGTATGGCGAATGAGTTTATTTTTGCCGATGAAGGTGATAATCAAACCGAAGTGGACAGCCAACTCGCGGAAAGTTGGAAAGTTCTCATTGTTGATGACGAACGAGAAGTTCATGCGGTTACGCGCTTGGCACTGATGGAAGTGACGTTCGAAGGTAAAGGCCTACAATTTCTCAGCGCTTACTCGCGCGACGAGGCAGAGCAACTCATTCTCGAGCATCCGGATATCGCTATGGTATTACTTGATGTGGTGATGGATACTGATGATGCCGGTTTGCAGGTGGTAAAATTTATTCGCGAACAAGCCCAAAATCAATACACCCGAATAGTCTTGCGTACCGGTCAGCCGGGGCAGGCGCCAGAACGCGCCGTGGTCATGAACTATGACATTAATGACTACAAAGCAAAAACTGAATTAACAGCACAGAAGCTATTTACTTGTGTGATGTCGGCCCTACGTTCATACCGCGACATCATGGATGTGGTAGAAGCTTGTGAGTCGGCGGATCATGAACTGGCGTTTTATCAAAATTGGTTGGCTGAGCATCAACCGCAATTACATCAACAAATTCAAGAAGAGTTTCGTCGTATGCTTGCGCAAAACCACGGCGACTCCTCGTTAACTATGACGAATAAGAAAGGATAACAAAATGTCTTACTTGGCTTGGAAACACATGCATGTCACCTTTGTAGCCCTAAGTGTGGTACTATTCGCGCTTCGTTTTTTATGGGTAAGCTTAGACGCAAAAATTGTTCGCCAAAAATGGGTCAAAATAGTTCCTCACGTTATCGACACTTTGTTGTTGGTAACCATCATTGGTTTGATGTCACATCGCCCGTGGGACGCATTTGCGAGCAATAAAGTATTAGGTTTAGTGGTTTATATAGCCGCCGGCATCGTGGCAATGAAAGCAGCGAAAGCTTGGCAACGTACGCTAGGGTTTTTAGTAGCGCTGGGTGCTATTGGTTTCCTGTTTCATGTCGCCTTCAGTAAGCAAGCGCTTATCGGCGGATAATAGATTTAGTTTTTAAAGGGGTTTATGCGCTTTTCATACCTTGAACATGTGGCTCAAGAAATTCTCCCAACCATTGAAATTGTTTGGGAAGTGAGCCGCGCTTTTCATACCGATAGTGATAGTTATGTTGCTGACTACTATCAAAGTATCCGAGAACTTGCCGAGCAATTTGCCGATCTAGAAGGCATCGAAAAGCTGCAAGCACTGGCGGAGTACTTCTACTTTGATATGAGCTTCAGTGACGCCCCTGAACCTATCGTAGGTAGTCAGCGTGTATTACTCGACCGGGTAATCAGCTATCGCACAGGTTTGCCCATAAGTCTGGCACTGCTATTTCAAGAGGCTGCAGCATACTCGGGGCTGCAGCTAGAAATCGTTGATTTTCCTGGTTATCCACTGCTGCGATTCGATAGCAACGAGCAGAGTTATTTTGTCGATCCATTGAATGGCGAACTGCTGGAAGGCGAACAAGTGCAGTTGCGTTTCGAAGATGTTACTGAAGAAAGCATTGAGTTTTCTTGGGAAATGTTTGATGCAGCAGAACAAAAAACCTTATTAACCCGATATTTAACCGAGCTTAAGCATGCTTTTATTCATGACCGTTCTTTTGCCAATGCATTGACTGTTGTGCATATGTTGCTTACCGTGAATCCGAATGATCCTTACGAAATTCGAGATCGTGGTTATGTCTTAGAAGAACTTGACTGTCAGCAAGCCGCGGTTGATGATTACCAATACTTTGTTGAGCAATGCCCTGATGACCCAAGTGCACAAATGCTACGTTTGCAGCTAGAAACTTGGGCAACACCCCGACAGGTTTTGCATTAATGAAATAACAATAACAAGGAGTTACTGTGGAAAACTCTGCATTGATAAGCAACGACGGAATTGTATTCGGGCTGTTAGCCGTGATTTTAGGCTTGGTTTTCTACACGCAGTCGAGCTCTCATCCAGTTTGGCGCAAACTCTATCAATGGGTTCCTGCGTTGCTCCTGTGTTATTTCATTCCTTCACTGTTAAACACTTTCAATATTGTTGATGGCTCTAGTACCGCGGTGTATCCGTTGGTGATGGGGTATTTACTGCCCGCCTGTTTAGTGTTGCTAACCCTAAGTTTAGATTTAAAAGCTATTTTCCGACTGGGTCCCAAACTACTTATTTTGTTCCTTACTGGTACGGTCGGTATTGTCATTGGTGGCCCCATAGCGCTATTGCTAGTCAGCCTAGTTTTCCCCGAGTTGTTGGGCGGAGCAGGGCCAGAGGCAGTATGGCGTGGCATGACGACCATCGCCGGCAGCTGGATTGGTGGCGGTGCCAACCAAGCCGCAATGAAAGAAGTGTATGAAGTTGGTGGTGAAATCTTTTCAGCTATGGTCACCGTCGACATTATCGTGGCCAACCTGTGGATGGCCGTACTCCTTTATATGGCTGCCCGTAGTAAACTCATTGATGCTAAAACTGGTGCCGATACCTCGGCTATAGAAACCATCAAATCGAGAATGGAGCAGTACGAGGCTGAACATCGTCGTGAAGCAAAACTTCCCGATATGATGTTTATTCTGGCGGTGGCTTTCGGTGTGACCGGTATCGCGCACTGGGGGGCTGATACTATTGCGCCTTACATCGGTGAAAACTTACCCGCGCTCGTCGACTTTAGCTTGGATAAAAAGTTCTTTTGGTTAATCGTAATTGCGACCACAATAGGGGTATTGCTATCCTTTACTCCAGCTCGCAAGCTAGAAGGCGTAGGCGCCTCTAAATTTGGCTCGGTATTTGTTTATATTCTGGTGGCGACCATAGGTTTGCAAATGGATGTAACCGCTATCGTCGATACGCCTAAATATTTTCTTATTGGTGTGATTTGGATGCTTATTCATGCCAGTTCGATGCTGATTGTTGCACGGTTATTGCGCGCGCCAGTTTTCTATATGGCAGTAGGTAGTCAGGCCAACGTTGGTGGTGCTGCGTCGGCACCCGTGGTGGCATCAGCATTCCACCCATCACTAGCGCCAGTGGGCGTGCTATTAGCCGTATTTGGCTATGCCTTGGGTACTTATATGGCCTACTTCTGTGGGCAAATATTACGTGTTATCGCCGCGGGTTAACCGCGTCGGTACACTTTAGCAAAGGAAGTTCATCGTGATTAATACACAAGTGGTTAAAGTGGGCGACGTTAAGGTTGCCAATAATCTGCCTTTTGCATTGTTTGGTGGTATGAACGTACTCGAATCTCGAGATTTGGCAATGCGGGTGGCGGAGCATTACATGGAAGTTACCCAACGATTGGGTATTCCCTATGTATTTAAAGCAAGCTTTGATAAGGCGAATCGCTCATCAATTCATTCGTATCGCGGGCCAGGTTTAGATAAAGGCCTTGAGATCTTTGCTGAGTTAAAACGCACCTTTAAGATGCCGATTATTACCGACGTGCATGAGCCTGAACAAGCTGCGCCAGTAGCTGAAGTGGTGGATATTATTCAGCTTCCAGCATTTCTAGCACGCCAAACCGATTTGGTGGTAGCTATGGCCAAAACCGGTGCCGCCATTAACGTGAAAAAACCACAGTTTTTGGCGCCGCACGAAATGCGTCACATTCTTAAAAAGTTCAAAGAAGCGGGTAACCACGAGGTGATTTTGTGTGAGCGAGGCAGTAGCTTCGGTTATAACAACTTAGTGGTGGATATGTTGGGCATGGATGACATGAAACATATGGCGCCCGTGATGTTTGACGCTACCCATGCGTTGCAGCGCCCTGGTGGCCGAGCAGACTCGGCAGACGGCCGTCGTGCGCAAGCCGCTGAGTTAGCGCGAGCAGGGATGGCACTGGGGATTGCTGGATTATTTATTGAAGCGCATCCGGATCCTGATCATGCAAAATGTGATGGCCCGTGCGCATTGCCATTAAACAAGCTAGAACCTTACCTGCAGCAGATGAAAGCCATTGATGATATGGTGAAAAGCTTTGCTCCTTTAGATACCAGTTCGACTTAGTTGCTTGCGAAAGCACTTGGCTTACTATAGATTAAATATAAATTTAAACGCATGTTTGAATGCGTGTTTATAAGTTATAGCGAGTCGAGTAATAATGGGCAAACGCATTACCACGAAAGACAAAATCCTTAATGCAGCAGAAGCCTTGTTCGCTGAACAAGGCTTCGATCATACGTCATTACGTCAAATTACTGCGGATGCTGGTGTTAACTTAGCCTCCGTTAACTATCACTTCGGCTCGAAAAAAGCACTGATACAAGCGGTAATGGCACGCTACCTTGAAGTGCTAATGCCGGCTTTAGAGCAACAGTTCATTCAATTGCAATCCCATGCGGAAATTAGCACTCGTGATGTATTCGATTGCTTTCGCCAACCGTTACAAGAGTTGCAGCACGTGAGTAAGCGCGGGCCGACCATCTTTCTCAGCCTGTTAGGCTTTGCTTATGCTGAAATACAAGGTCACTTGCGCCGCTATACCATGGACCACTTTGGCCATGTTATGCATCAACTCATGGAGTTACTGCATCAAGCCAATCCAAACTTGAGCCCTTCCGAGATGTTCTGGCGGCTCCATTTTGTGTTGGGTGCAACGGTGTTTGCGCAAGTATCTGGTCCAGCACTACGGGAAATTGCAGCAGCTGATTTTGGCGAAAATATTGCAGCCGATCAGATGATCGATCGCTTAATTCCGTTTCTCGCTGGCGGCGTAGATGCGAGTACTCATTAATCGGCTATGCTCAGTAATAGCGCCGAGTTTTTAGAAAAAGGAATGTGACATGGAAATTATAATTCTGCTGGTCGTGTTAGGCGTCCTGTTATTTGCAGTCAAGGATATCCGTCGTAGTCTCATTAGTCGCCCGATGTTTAGTTTCTTCAAGCGGGTACTACCACCGTTGTCGCCAACTGAACGCGAAGCGATGCAAGCCGGGGATACCTGGTGGGATGCCGAGCTTTTTAGCGGACGCCCAGATTGGCACCGTTTTCATCAGGCACCAGCGCCGGTATTTACTGACGAAGAACAGGCTTTTATCGATAATCAGTTAGAAACCTTATTGGCGATGCTGGATGATTTTCGCATTGTCCAGCAAGACGCTGACTTACCGCCGAAGGTTTGGAAATATATTCGCAAAGAAGGTTTTTTCGCGATGACCATTGGTCGCGAGTTTGGTGGCTTAGAATTTTCTGCCGCAGCAAACTCGCATATAGTGTCACGCATTGCCACGCGCTCATTAAGTGCGGCAGTAACCGTAATGGTGCCTAACTCGCTAGGGCCAGGTGAGCTGTTGACACATTATGGCACCGCTGAGCAGAAGCAGCATTGGTTACCACGTTTAGCTGATGGTTCCGAAATCCCATGTTTCGCCTTAACGGCGCCAGAAGCCGGCTCTGATGCTGGTGCTATCCCTGATACCGGTATTATTTGTAAAGGTGAACACGAGGGTAAAGAAGTTGTCGGCATTCGGTTGAACTGGTCAAAACGCTACATTACGCTGGCGCCCGTGGCCACCGTATTAGGGCTGGCGTTTAAGCTCTATGACCCTGAAGGTTTACTCGGTGATGACAAAGATATCGGCATTACCTGTGCATTAATTCCGACCAGTCACCCAGGTGTTGAAATCGGTGAACGCCATTTACCGCTAAACCAAGCCTTTATGAATGGTACTACTTACGGCAAAGACGTCTTTATTCCACTGGATTGGATTATTGGTGGGCAAGATTACGCCGGTAAAGGCTGGCGTATGTTGATGGAGTGTTTGTCCGCAGGACGGGGTATTTCACTACCGGCATTAGCAACAGCGACTGGCCATGTGAGTACTCGTATGACCGGTGCTTACGCTTATGTAAGACAACAATTTGGCTTACCCATTGGTAAATTTGAAGGCGTTCAAGCCGCTTTAGGTAAAATAGGTGGCACGAACTACAGCATTGAATCGATGCGTCGTTTAACCGTGGCTGCTTTATGTGAAGGCAAGAGCCCATCAGTCGTCACGGCGATGACTAAATACCACATGACTGAAATGGGCCGTGAAGTGATCAATGCTGCCATGGATGTGCATGCAGGGAAGGGCATCCAGTTAGGGCCACTGAACTATCTTGGCCACGGCTATATGGCCTCACCGGTATCTATTACCGTGGAAGGTGCCAATATTCTAACGCGAAGCTTAATGATCTTCGGACAAGGTGCGACCCGTTGCCACCCTTATGTCTTGAAAGAAATGGAAGCGGCATCCAACCCAGATGCAGAGCAAGGTTTACGTGATTTCGATAGCTTATTACTAAGCCATATGGGATATACCGCACGCAACTTCTTCTGTAGCGTAGCTATGGGTTTGACTGGCGCTCGTTTAAACAGCAGCCCAGTGAGCGGGCCCACCGCGCGCTACTATCAGCAACTCACGCGCATGAGTAGCGCCTTAGCCTTAACAGCAGACATGGCGATGCTGGTACTTGGCGGTGATTTAAAACGTAAAGAAATGCTGTCGGCGCGTTTAGGTGATGTATTAAGTCATCTCTATATGGCTTCAGCAGTGCTTAAACGATATGAAGATGAAGGTCGTCAGAGCGGTGACTTAGTGTATGTTGAGTATGCACTGCAGCATCATCTTTATGAAATCGGTGAAGCTTTTAGAGCATTCTTTGCTAACTTCCCGAATCGCTTTATGGCTTGCACAGTACGCTTGGCAATATTTCCGCTGGGTATTCATTACCAAAAGCCGGCGGATACCTTACTGCAAGGTATTGCAGAAAGCATGATGGAGCCTGGGGTAACTCGTGATCGCCACACATTCTTGTGTTATTGGCGCGATGACAAAAAAGATATGACCGGCCATATGGAATTGGCGTTTCTAGCCATGCATGAACAAGCTGAAGTTTATCAGCGGGTTCGTAAGGCGGAAAAGCGCGGCGATATTGCCCCTGATTTAAGTGGCGATGAATTGGTTAAAGCCGCTCGGGCAGCTGAAGTGATTAGTGCGGAAGAAGCGAAAGCGCTGAAGAAAGCAGAAGCGCTGCGTATCGGCGCCATAAGCGTGGACCAATTTGCACCGGGCACCGTCGAGAATAAATCTTACTACTAAATCAAAAAGGGCCGCTATTGTAGCGGCCCTTTTTATTTCTATACCTGCTATACACCGATAGGCTTGTAGCGAATACGGTGAGGTTCCATAGCTTGTTCGCCATGGGTCTTTTTCATATAAGCTTCGTAGTCGGTGTAGTTACCTTCGTAGAAGTTAATTTGACCTTCATCACGATAGTCTAAGATATGCGTAGCAATTCGGTCTAAGAACCAACGGTCGTGCGAGATCACCATGGCAGAGCCAGGGAATTCCAGCAAGGCTTCTTCCAACGCACGTAAGGTTTCTACGTCGAGGTCGTTGGTCGGCTCATCCAGCAGCAACAGGTTACCACCAGCGCGTAAGAGTTTGGCTAAATGCACACGGTTACGTTCACCACCGGATAGTTCACCAATGCGCTTTTGCTGATCATTACCGCGGAAGTTAAAGCGTCCCACATAGGCGCGGCTATTAATTTCAAAGTTGCCAATACGTAACATATCTTGGCCTTCGGAAATCTCTTGCCATACCGTGTTGTTATCGTCCATGTCGTCACGGAACTGATCCACACTCGCCAGTTGCACGGTGTCACCAAGTTCTACGGCACCAGCGTCAGGCTGCTCTTGATTGGTCAGCATGCGGAATAAAGTGGACTTACCGGCACCGTTCGGGCCGATGATACCGACAATGGCACCTTTAGGTACGCTGAAACTTAAGTCGTCAATTAAAACGCGGCCGTCATAGGCTTTGTTTAAGTTTTTCACATCAACAACTTTGTCACCTAAGCGTGGACCAGGCGGAATGAATAGTTCGTTGGTTTCATTGCGCTTTTGGTAATCGCCACTTTGTAGTTCTTCAAAGCGAGCCATGCGTGCTTTGCTTTTCGCTTGGCGGCCTTTAGGGTTTTGTCGAACCCATTCCAATTCTTGTTGAATGCTACGCTGGCGAGCTTTCTCGGAACGTTCTTCTTGCTGTAACCGTTGGTCTTTCTGTTCCAGCCATGACGAGTAATTACCTTCCCATGGAATACCATAACCACGGTCAAGTTCGAGAATCCAGCCGGCCACGTTATCAAGGAAATAACGGTCGTGGGTAATGGCCACAACAGTGCCTTCGTAATCATGCAAGAAGCGTTCGAGCCAAGCGACAGACTCAGCATCCAAGTGGTTTGTAGGTTCATCCAGCAGCAGCATATCTGGCTTGCTAAGCAGCAAACGACAAATCGCTACGCGACGACGTTCACCACCGGATAACACTTTAATTTGCGAATCCCATGGCGGTAAGCGCAAGGAGTCAGCCGCACGTTCCAACATGTTGTCGAGGTTATGCCCATCTTTCGCCTGGATGATAGCTTCGAGTTCACCTTGTTTTTTGGCAAGGGCATCGAAGTCAGCGCCTTCTTCAGCGTAAGCGGCATACACTTGATCGAGTTCAACCAAGGCGTTTTTTACATCCGCCACGGCTTCTTCAACGGTTTCGCGAACCGTTTTGCTTTCATCAAGTTGTGGTTCTTGGGGTAGGTAGCCAATTTGGGTACCTGGCAAGGGGCGAGCTTCACCTTCAAATTCTTTATCAACGCCTGCCATGATCCGCAATAATGTTGACTTACCGGCACCGTTTAAACCGAGCACACCAATTTTGGCACCCGGAAAAAAAGACAAAGAAATGTCTTTTAAAATGGTCTTTTTAGGCGGGACGACTTTGCTAACCCGCGACATCGAATAAATAAATTGAGCCATAACAGACTAACTTCCTTCTAAGGAGAAATCTTAATCGTCTATTTTAACCCTTAAGTTGGCGTGAACCCAAGTATATTGGTAAACTAGCTGCCAGATATTTCCCGTTACTTGCTGTCACTAGACAGTCACTGATGTCAGGAGTTCCGATGTTAAAACACGAAATGAACATTGCTGAGTACGATGCTGATTTATGGCAAGCAATGACCGATGAAGTACAACGCCAAGAAGAGCATATTGAACTGATTGCCTCAGAAAACTATACCAGTCCACGGGTATTAGAAGCACAAGGTTCTCAGTTAACCAACAAATATGCCGAAGGCTACCCTCATAAGCGCTACTACGGTGGTTGTGAGTTTGTTGATATCGTTGAAGATCTAGCTATCGATCGTGCAAAACAGTTGTTCGGTGCAGTGTATGCAAACGTACAACCACACGCAGGTTCACAAGCCAACTCAGCAGTATTTTTAGCGTTGCTGAATGCCGGTGACACCGTGTTAGGCATGAGTTTAGCTCACGGTGGTCACTTGACTCATGGTGCCAGCGTAAACTTTTCCGGTAAATTATATAAATCAGTGCAATACGGGCTCGATGAAACTACTGGCGAAATTGATTACGAAGAAGTGCGCAAATTAGCTCACGAACATAAGCCAAAAATGATCGTTGCTGGTTTCTCAGCGTACTCAGGCATCGTTGACTGGTCTAAATTCCGTGAAGTGGCTGACGAAGTTGGTGCTTACCTGTTAGTAGATATGGCTCACGTAGCGGGCTTAGTTGCTGCTGACTTGTATCCAAACCCGGTACCACACGCGGACGTAGTAACCACCACCACGCACAAAACCTTAGCTGGCCCACGTAGCGGTTTAATTTTATCAGGTAAAGATGATCCTGAATTACACAAAAAATTAAACAGCGCGGTATTCCCTGGTAGCCAGGGTGGTCCTCTAATGCACGTTATTGCAGGTAAAGCGGTTGCGTTTAAAGAAGCTATGGAACCTGAGTTCAAGGTTTACCAGCAGCAAGTATTAGACAACGCCAACGCTATGGTGCGAGTACTACAAGAGCGTGGCTATAAGATTGTTTCTGGTGGCACACAAAACCACTTATTCTTAGTAGACCTCATTGATAAAGATATCACCGGTAAAGATGCAGATGCAGCCTTAGGCCGAGCTTTTATCACGGTAAACAAAAACTCTGTACCTAACGATCCACGTTCGCCGTTTGTTACATCTGGCTTACGCTTAGGCACACCTGCAATTACACGCCGCGGTTTTAAAGTTGCGGAAGCAGAGCAGGTAGCTAACTGGATGTGTGATGTACTGGATAACATCAATGATGAGTCGGTCATCGAACAAGTTCGTGAGCAAGTGAAAGCGCTTTGTAAACGTTTTCCAGTTTACGGTTAATCGATACGACTAACCGAGGAATAAACCGTTATGCATTGTCCATTTTGTGAAACCTTAGATACTAAGGTTATTGATTCTCGGCTGGTTGCAGATGGCGCTTCAGTGCGCCGTCGTCGTGAATGTAGTGAATGCAAAGAGCGTTTTACTACGTTTGAAACAGCAGAATTGGTTATGCCGCGCGTGATCAAGTCTGATGGCAATCGCCAGCCTTTCGATGAAGACAAACTGCGTAACGGTTTATTACGTGCGCTAGAGAAGCGCCCGGTAAGTGTAGAGGCGATGGAGCAAGCGATTCAGAATGTGAAATCGTCGCTGCGAGCTACCGGCGAACGTGAAATAACGAGCCATATGATTGGCTCGTTAGTCATGGAAAATTTGAAAGCAATTGACAAGGTTGCGTATATTCGATTTGCATCGGTTTATCGTGCGTTCGACGATATTCGTGAGTTTGGTGAAGAAATAGCTCGACTCAATGACTAATCAGTTAACCCCGCACGAAAACTTTATGCAGCAAGCGCTGGAATTGGCGGCGCAAGGTCGATACAGCTGCGCACCCAACCCCATGGTGGGCTGTGTCATCGTACGTGCTGATCAAGTGGTTGGTCGTGGTTGGCATCAACGCGCTGGCGAAGCCCATGCAGAAGTTCATGCAATTGCCGCAGCCGGTGCAGCAACTACAGGAGCTACCGCTTACGTGACGTTAGAACCCTGCAGTCATACTGGGCGAACGGGCCCTTGTGCTGACGCTCTGATTGCTGCTGGTGTGGGGCATGTGGTGGTAGCGATGCAAGATCCCAATCCATTAGTAAGTGGTCGCGGCATTGCGCGTTTACGCGCGGCCGGAATTACCGTTGATGTAGGGGTGCTGGAAGCAGAGGCTCGTGAACTTAACCGGGAATTTATTGCGCGAATGGAACGTCAGCGACCATGGTTACGGGTGAAAATGGCAGCATCACTAGATGGCCGTACTGCGCTAGCCAATGGCGAAAGTAAATGGATAACCAGTGCCGCAGCACGAGCGGATGTGCATGAGTTTCGTGCCCGCAGTGGCGCTATCTTAAGCACCGCACGCACGGTATTACGCGATCAAGCCCAGCTAACAGCACGACCTAATTTTGACTGCCAGCAACCATTGCGGGTGATTATTGATAGCCAAGGCCTGTTAACAGGTAGCGAACCGGTGTTCGCAGCGACCACACCTATTGTGTTGGTGCACACCAAAAATACACCGCTAAAAACCTGGCCAAGCCACGTAGAAACACTCGTTGTTGAGTGTACAGAGTCAGGCCAAGTTCAATTGCCAGCGTTACTGCTGGCATTGGCAGATAAACAGATTAATTCGGTTTGGACGGAGTGCGGCGCAGAATTAGCCGGCGCACTTATCGAAGCCGAGCTGGTGGATGAATTACTCATCTATTTAGCTCCCAAATTGATGGGAAGCAGTGCTCATGGTCTATTGCAATTGCCAACCTGGCAACAAATGTCGCAAGTACCTGAGCTGTCTTTTAAAGATGTTCGTCAGGTGGGTTCAGATATACGCATAACAGCGATACCACACCGGATGAGAGGAGACACGACGTCGTGACTACACTGAATAGTGCAGCAGAAATCATTGAAGATATTCGTCAAGGTAAAATGGTTATCTTGATGGATGATGAAGATCGGGAAAATGAAGGCGATTTAATTTTAGCCGCCGATTGTGTAACGCCGGAAGCCATTAACTTTATGGCGCGTTACGGGCGCGGATTAATTTGTCTCACGCTTACTGAAGCTCGTTGTGAACAACTGCAACTGCCGTTGATGGTTAATCAAAACAATACACCTTATGCGACTAATTTTACGGTTTCGATTGAAGCCGCCGAAGGTGTTACCACGGGTATTTCAGCGGCCGATCGCGCGCGCACTGTTGCTGCTGCCGTTGCCAAAGATGCCAAGCCTTCAGATTTGGTCATGCCAGGGCATATCTTTCCGTTGAAGGCTAAGCCAGGTGGTGTTTTGAACCGCGCAGGACATACTGAAGCGGGTTGTGATTTAGCTCGTCTTGCTGGCTTTGAGCCGGCAGCGGTTATTGTCGAAATCCTCAATGAAGATGGCACCATGGCGCGCCGTTCGGATTTAGAAAAGTTTGCCGCCGAACATGACCTAAAAATGGGCACCATTGCCGACCTTATTGAGTATCGCTCACTCACCGAAAAAACCGTTGCTCGTCGTGGCCACTGTAAGCTACCGACAGCATACGGTGAATTCGAATTAGTCACCTACCAAGATACCATTGATAAAGAAGTGCACTACGCGCTTATCAATGGCGATGTAAGTGAAGACCAGCCAGTTAATGTGCGGGTGCACTTGCAAGATACTTTTAACGACTTGTTCGCCACCGACCGCGCCGCCAAGCGCAGTTGGTTATTGGCGCACGCGATGGAATACATCGGCTCACATGGTGGGGTACTGGTAGTTATCGGCCGCCAGCAAAGTGGCGAAAACATTCTAGAGCAGGTCGCGAGTTTTGCTGAAGAAGACAGCGGCACTCGTAAACCAAGTGCTGCAGCCTCTAATGCCTCGCGAAATGTAGGTATTGGCTCGCAGATACTTGCCGACCTTGGCGTTCACAAAATGCGCCTGATGAGTTCACCCAAGCGCTATTCAGCATTATCAGGCTTTGGCCTCGAAGTCGTCGATTTTATCGAAGACCCGAATACCCCTGCGTAAGCTCTCGAACCTGTTGCCACAGCTCATTATTGGCTGTGGCAGCCACGCCTAAAGCGGCTCCCTGTCGCGCAATAAAGCCATTGATGAAATCAATTTCAGTGGGACGTTGATGTTCACTATCACTAAGCATAGAAGAGCGGTTTAATGCTGTTAATTGAATAACTTGCTGAGCCTGCTCCAGCAATTGTTGAGGATCTAACCGCACATTAAAACTCGCCGCTACCGCGCTAATCTCTTGTGCCACCGCTTGTTGAGACTTGGCTATAGGTAATTCTGCAAGCATACCATTGGTGCATTGATGAATGACCGTGTAAGGATTAATTAAGCAGTTTATGGCAAGCTTCTGCCAACGTTTCATGGCAATGGTTGAGGTCCAGTGAACGCTGGGGAGGGCGTTATTGAGACGATTAGCTAAACCTCGTTCAGCAGCGTTATTGGGTTGTTCGCTATTGAGCCAACCCAGCCAACTTTCACCTTGCCCGGCATGATGCAACTCAAGACCATCACGATAGGCGCCATGCGTCGTAACCAGAAATAAAGTATCCACCGGCAACAGTGTATCTTCATGATCCAGCATGCCGTTATAGCTCAAGATAAACCGCGTACCTTGGGGCCAGGTGTGGGTATAAAACTCCGTTAATAGATCACGTACTTGGTAGGCTTTTACCGCGGCAATTATTGTCGCTGGCTGGGCAATGGGCCAACTTACTGAATCGAACCGGTACTGGTTATCTTGAAATTGAATTTGAATAGGTTGCGTTTGTTGTTGCCGTTTCTTTATCGCCACAGCTTCTTGAGCTTGGTCTAATTTTACGGCCATTAAACTGCCAAGAGCCCCTTCGCCAATGACAATCCACTGCATGCTAAGCGACCTCGCGGTGGTAATTTTGTTCCAGCTTTTGTAGTGGTCGGCGCAAGATAAATAAGATGAGTAAGCTAGGAATAACCATCAGCGCCGTCAAAATAAAGAATAGCTGCCAATTCCCATCTAGCCAATTCACTACGAAGCCACTGTATGACGATAGAAGTGTACGGCCTAAGTTGCCTAATGACGCCAATAAAGCATATTGCGTGGCCGTGAAGGCACGATTACAAAGCAAACTAATAAAGGCAACAAAGGCAACAGTCGACCACGCTCCGGTAAAGCCATCAATGATAACAGCTGCCAGTAATAGGTTGGTATTTGGACCGACGCCTGCAATCCAAGCGAACAGCAAGTTGGAACCCGCCATGGCGACACCACCAATAAGCAGACCGCGAACAATGCCTAAACGTAAGTTAACTAAACTGCCAAGAATGGCGAAGACAATAGTAACCCACCAGTTGATTAGCTTTGAGTAGATGGCGATATCGTCATTGGTAAAGCCGATTTCTTTATAAAAAACGATCGACATGCGGCCCAAAAAGGCTTCACCAATTTTAAATAAGAATATAAAAGCCAACATGCTGGCTGCTAACTGCCAGCCATTACGGCGGAAAAATTCGGCGATAGGTTCCACTAGAGTGCTACGTAGCCAATCATTCCAACGCTCAAAGGCAACCGGCTCAATACTGTATCGCTGGGACTCGCGCGCCATGATGACCACCAACATCTGTACGCCGATAACCAGCGTAAGTATGGTGTAGGCATGTTGCCAAGTTACACTGGTACCATCGACTAAGAAGAAAGGTATCGCGCCCAAACCGCTATAACCTGACCACCAACCGGCCGTAGCCATAGCAGCTCCAGCGGATTGTAAGCGTGCTTCATGGGGGCCAAAGGATTCAATGCGAAACGCATCAATAGCAATATCTTGGGTGGCAGAGCAAAATGCAATAATCAGCGCCAACAGCGCAATCCACCAGGTTTGTTCGCTAACATCGATATGGCCTAGTACCGCGGTGGCGATAAGGATGCCCGTTAAACATACCAGCATCCAACTCCGGCGCTGGCCAAGCCAAGCATGCAAATAGGGGAGCTTCACGCGATCAATAAATGGTGACCAGAGTGCGTTGATTGAGTACGCCACGGTTACAGCACCGAACAAGCCGATGCTGGCACGGTTTAGGCCGGCTTCTTGTAGCCACGCGGCAATCATGGAGCTGGCTAGCACCCATGGAAAGCCACTGATCATGCCAAATAAAAAAATCAGCCAAATGCGCGGCTCTTTATAAACCGCGAAATCTTTATACCAAGCTGTAGTGGTGCTCACGATTCTGGCATCACTTCAATGCGGATCAACATTGGCGGTTGAGCTGGCACATCTTGCCAGCCAGTGGGTTCATGAAATGTGAGCGTTTCAACTGCAGCGAGCTTTTCTAATACCGCTTCGCCTTCAACAATCCAGCCAAACACGGCATAGCCCCAGCCTTTGGAAGAGGGACCCAGTTTTTCATTGTCATTGATATTGAAATAAAACTGACGGGTTGCTGAGTGGGGTTCCGACTGGCGAGCCATTGCAATGGTCCCGTAATTGTTGGCCAAACCATTGCCAGACTCATTTGGGATTGGATGGAACTCAGTTTTTGCATTGAACTCAGCATCGTAACCACCGCCTTGTACCACGAAACCCGGTACCACTCGGTGAAAAATAGTGTTGTTGTAACTGCCAATTTTCACATACTGCAGGAAGTTAGCCACCGTTAATGGCGCTTTAGCTCGATTGAGCTCAACCACAATGTCGCCGGCGCTGGTAACTAGCTTAACTTTAGGAAATAAATTATCGGGCTGAATGTCTGCTGCACTAGCAAAGCTAACCCAACTACCAAATAACAGTGCTATCCATAACGAACGCATAATTATCCCCGAGCCATTAGAATGACAAATTTACTGTTCTGCGCCTTGCTTTCTACCTGCTTAAATAAGCGCGTTAATGCTTGATAATACGGCAGATGACGGTTGGCGACTACCCACAATTCACCATCTTTGCACAAAACTCGCTTTGCATCTCGAAACATTTGTCGGGCAATGTGCTCAGTGATGGCATGTTCTTGATGAAAGGGCGGATTACAAAGAATAAGGTCAACACTGGCCGTTGCTTGCTGACTTAAACAATCGTCCACACGAGTATGGTAGTCGTGGTGCGGCGGTAAATTCTGTTCAATGTTTAATTGCGTAGAGTGAATCGCTAAATAAGATTCATCCACCCAAGTGATTTGACTCGATGGTGAGCTTTGGCCGTAAACTAATCCCAGTACACCATTACCACAGCCTAAATCAACGACCCGCTCAGCGCCGCTCGGCGGTAAATTCTCGAGCAAAAAGCGCGCACCTATATCCAACTGCTGGCGCGAAAACACACCGGCATGATGGCTCATGTTGAGATTGTATTCGGGAATCGACCAGGTATTTATAAAGTTGAGTGGCTGCGAATCAACCGGCTTTAATACCGCACTAAGTGTGCGCGACTTCTTCTGTGCGAGAGAGACCTTTACTTGATCACAATAGCGCTGAAATAGCTCTCGCACCGTCGGTGTAAAAAGTTTACTCTTAGCGGCGGCAAATATAGGCGTGCCAGGTTTCAGCTCAGTTGCGAGTTTGGCTAACTGAAATTCGAGCAAGCTTAAACTTTTCGGAATCTTTAAAAAGACTGAATCGGTACCCGTGGGTAATGTATCCAATGGCGTTAATGCATTGAAATTACAATCTAAAGCGTTTAGTTTTATATTGTGATGCCAAGCACAACGACTCACATAGGAGTCGGTCATTGAACTGACTTTACAGTGGCTAACCGCGACTAATAAAGCTCCCCATTGGTCATTGATTAATAGCGGTTGTTCAAAAGAATGCTGTTGAATGCATTCATGCAACAGTTCATCGCCGGCATCCCAAGCTTGCAAAGGGTCGAACTTGCGAGCGGGGAAACGTTGTAATTGCCATTGCCCCAAAGCAGTTTGGAATGCAGCTGGTGCGGCCTGAGATTGTGGTGTAGCGTAGTGTTTTTGTGTGCGCTTGGTCATAGTTTGTTTAATTGGTCGGACATATCACTGTGAATCATTCGTGCTATCATAGCTAAAAACGACATGTGACTATAGGCTTTATACCGTGAAAATATACGCAGAAATTACTGGCTGGGGTAAATGTTTACCACCAGCGGTTATGACAAACGATGATTTGGCAACATTTTTGGATACCTCAGATGAGTGGATTCGTACTCGAACGGGTATCGAAGAACGCCGCGTGAGCCATGTCGGAACATCTAAGTTAGCTACGGTTGCTGCAAAAAATGCATTGGCAGCCGCAGGCCTTGATGCCAGCGAAATCGATTTGGTGTTGGTTGGTACTTGTACGCCAGACGAAATAATCCCCAATATAGCTTCCGCAGTGCAACGCGACATTGGCGCGAAATATGCAGCTGCTTTCGATTTGAACGCGGCTTGTAGTAGCTTCTTGTATGGTATGCACTATGCCACGCAAGCGATTCGTACTGGTGCCCATAAGAAAGTATTGATTATCGGTGCCGAACGTTTAACTCGTATTCTCGATTGGACCAAGCGCGAAAGTGCCGTGCTTTTTGGAGATGGTGCAGGCGCGATGGTACTGGAAGCGAGCACCGAAGAAAGTGGTTTACTAGCCTCGCACGTAACCTGTGATGCCGAAGCTCGTGATGTGCTGGCGCTTGAATTTGGTATGAGTTTCGATCGCTTTGGCTTCGATGGCATTATGCCGTTCAATTTTGTTGGTCAGGAAATCTTCAAGCGCGCGGTAAAAGGCATGAACATGGCGGTGGAGAAAGTGTTCGCCGAAACCGGACTCACCACCGACGACATTGACTCTTTAATCCCGCACCAAGCAAACAAGCGCTTGATCGATTATTTGGCGAAGATGTGTAAAGTGCCGGAAGAAAAAACCGTGATCAATATTCAAAAGTACGGTAATACCTCATCTGCTACTTTGCCTATCGCGTTCTGTGAAGCGGTGGAGCAGGGCATCGTAAAACCAGGAGATACTATTGTATCTGCGGTATTTGGCGGTGGCTTAACTTGTGGCGCCGGTATTATTAAATGGGGTCAGCGAGTAACGCCGATTCGCCCAAATAATGAAGAACTCGAAAGCAGCGGCAAAACAGCATTAGAACTTATTCTGCCGATGTATGAAGGTACTCGTAAAGCTTATGAGCAACGTGGCGATGAGTAAATTTGTCCAGCAAGAAATACGCGACAAGGTATTATGGCTGAGGCTCACGCGCAGCGATAAGAAAAACGCGCTCACGCAAGATATGTATCGTAGCTTGAATCAAAGCTTGCAAGATGCCGAGCGTGACGACGGTATTCATGCGGTGGTGATTACCGGCAGCGAAGATAGCTTTACTGCTGGCAATGATCTGCATGACTTTTTGAGCATAGAGAAACTCGATGATACGGCACCGCCATTTGAGTTCCTTTATACCCTAAGTCGCTTATCGGTTCCGGTCATCGCGGGTGTTAATGGCATGGCCATTGGCATTGGTACAACGATTTTGCTGCATTGCGACTTTGTTTACGCCAGTGACGATGCGGTGTTTGCGTTGCCGTTTATCCATTTAGGGTTAGTTCCTGAAGCGGCATCTAGTCTATTACTGCCCAAACAAGTGGGTTACCTGCGTGCCGCTGAGTTGCTGCTATTAGGTGATGCTATCGATGCTAAGCGTGCTTATGAGTATGGCTTAGTTAGCCAGGTTGTTGCACGTGATAAGTTATCGTCTGCCTTAACTGAGGTCGCGCAAATGCTAGCAGAAAAACCACAAGCCGGCCTGCGTGCAGCCAAGCGACTACTTAAAACGGATGATGAGCCGGTGGCGGTTCGAATTAAGCGTGAAGCTGATATTTTTGCGCAAGCCTTAAGCTCTGAAACTGCACAGCAAGCGATAGCTGCTCGAATCAAAAAAGCGAAATAATCCCAAATTGTTTATTTTCCCAGCAGTCAGCGGGTTTAGCCTTGCTAGTCTCGCTGCTTTGCAGGATAATACGCGCCGTTATGGTGGCCTTATTGGTCCCCCCGCAACACGAACTGGCGAACCCGGTCAGGCCCGGAAGGGAGCAGCCGTAGTTAGGGATGTGTGTGCCGGGGTGTTGGCTGGTGAGGCCGCCACCCTTTCTGAAGTGAAAACGTTATTCGTTAATCGTTAATCGTTGCTCGTTATTCGTTAATCGTTAATCGTTATTCGTTATTCGTTATTCGTTATTCGTTGCTCGTTATTCGTTGCTCGTTGTTCGAACAACGAAGAGTGAGGCGTAGCCGAACGCTCGAAAAACGAAGAACGACAAAAGAGGCGTAGCCGAACGCTCGAAAAACGAAGAACGACAAATGAGGCGTAGCCGAACGCACGAAAAACGAAGAACGACAAAAC
>JBLWUG010000016.1:0-36543 GCA_048269045.1 Pseudidiomarina sp. | reverse complement strand
ACAAGCTTAGAACGCTTGAGCTCACGCATTTTCATTGACTCTTTTGCCATAACTCTACACCTTACTTCTTGAACGGGAAGTTAAAGGCAGCGAGCAAAGCGCGAGCTTCGTCATCAGTGCCTGCAGTAGTGGTGATAGTGATATCCAAACCACGAACCCGATCGACTTTATCGTAGTCAATCTCTGGGAAAATGATTTGTTCACGCACGCCCATACTGTAATTTCCACGACCATCGAAAGATTTCGGGTTCAAACCACGGAAATCGCGAACACGAGGAATTGCGATCGAAATTAATCGTTCGAAGAAATCCCACATGCGTTCGCCACGCAGAGTCACTTTACAGCCAATCGGGTAGCCTTCACGGATTTTGAAGCCAGCGACAGATTTACGAGCAACTGTTTTAACTGGACGCTGACCTGAAATAGCTTCAAGGTCTGCGACAGCGTTGTCGAGAATCTTTTTGTCTGCCAGAGCTTCACCAACACCCATATTGAGTGTGATTTTTTCAATCCGAGGGACTTGCATGACGCTGTTGTAGCTGAACTGTTTAACCAATTCAGGAACTACTGATTCTTTGTAAAAATCATGCAGTTTCGCCATCGTAAAACTCCAAATTTAAAATTAAATGATTGCGTTGTTAGATTTGAAGAAACGAACTTTTTTGCCGTCTTCAATCTTAAAACCAACACGATCTGCTTTATCAGTCTCTGGGTTATAAATCGCTACGTTAGAAACGTGAACAGGAGCTTCCTGCTCAATAATACCGCCAGCAACGCCTAGAGCCGGATTAGGCTTTTGGTGTTTCTTAACAATATTAACGCCTTCTACGAATACACGATTCGTGGTGGTATCGACTTTCAGCACTTTTCCGCGCTTACCTTTGTCTTTACCTGCCAGGACTACTACTTCGTCATCTCGTTTAATTTTTGCCGCCATAACTGACTCCTTACAGTACTTCTGGTGCCAGAGAGATAATCTTCATAAATTGCTCAGAGCGCAATTCACGAGTCACTGGTCCAAAGATACGAGTGCCAATCGGTTGTTTGTTAGCATTTAACAAAACAGCCGCGTTGCGGTCAAAACGGATGACTGACCCGTCTTGACGACGGACGCCTTTCTTGGTGCGAACGACCACCGCATTCACAACATCACCTTTCTTCACACGACCGCGAGGAATCGCTTCTTTAACAGAAACTTTGATGATATCGCCAATGTTTGCATACCGGCGGTGCGAGCCACCCAGAACCTTAATACATTGTACGCTGCGTGCGCCGGAGTTATCGGCCACTTCCAGTGTAGTTTGCATTTGGATCATTGTAGTGCTCCGCTTGATTAATAAAACAGACTCTTCCGAGCCTCTGTTTGTACTTTAAAACACTACTTTCTTTGATTTTCTAGTCCACTTTCGTGGATTTCGAGCCTCAAAATCAAAGCAAGAATTAAAGACTTTCCCTTATAAAAAGGGCGGCGAATTGTAACAGATAAAAAAACGATATGGTAGTACGAAGTAAGAATTAATTCGCAGTAACCAAAACGGAACCTTCATCTGGCTGAAGCGCCGGGCTAGCTTAACACAAATAATTCTTTTGTTTTCGTCGAAATCACTATACTTATTTATGAGTTCGCATTACCTGTAAATCTCGACAACTCGCGGTTCCTAAGCGATCGAACCAGTTGGCAACGGCCGGAGCTAAGTGGTAAATTCTATTCCAGTTTCAAAAACGACAGATAACATTCAGTCACTTTAATACAAGGTTCATATGACGTTAGCCGCTATTGTTTTACTGCCGTTTCTCGGTGCCGCGCTGCCGCTTTTCATGCGTCATCAGTCGCGTCTAAAAATCACCACCGCCACTGTTGGCGTTACCTTGGCCAGCTTAGCTTTACTCATATCTCTTGCCCCAACCACCTTTGGCGGCACGGTGCCGACCTACTTCGCCAGTTGGTTGCCGAATTTGGGATTAGAGTTCTCATTGCGGCTCGATGGGCTGTCATTACTCTTTGCTAGTTTAATACTCGGCATTGGCTTACTGATCGTTATATATGCACATTATTACCTCAATAAAGAAGATGATAGCGGCCGGTTTTTCTCTTGCTTGTTACTCTTTATGGGGTCCATGCTTGGCATTGTGATCGCCAACAACCTACTTTTACTTTGGTTGTTTTGGGAACTCACTAGTATTTCTTCGTTTTTATTAATCGGCTATTGGTTCCATCAAAGCACGGCACGCCGTGGTGCGCGCATGGCATTAGCTGTGACCGGCGGTGGCGGACTCGCATTACTCGCAGGTATTCTTTTAATTGGTAATATTGCCGGTAGCTATGAATTAGAAACAGTCATCGCCGCCGCCGATGTTATCCGCGGCCATGAACTGTACTTACCAGCGTTAATCTTGGTGCTGCTGGGAGCCTTTACTAAATCTGCGCAGTTCCCATTCCAGTTCTGGTTACCTCATGCCATGGCGGCACCTACTCCAGTTAGTGCTTACTTGCACTCCGCGACCATGGTTAAAGCAGGCATCTTTCTACTCGCGCGTTTATTCCCGGTGCTCGGCGCCACTCCAGAGTGGTTCACCATTGTCACCCTAGTCGGTTTGGCAACGATGTTGTTTGGAGCCTACTTTGCGCTGTTCAAATCAGACTTAAAAGCACTACTAGCCTTCTCGACTATCAGTCATCTTGGTCTAATCACTATGTTATTGGGCTTAGGTACACCAGGTGCAATATTCGCGGCTTTATTTCATATCTTTAACCATGCCACCTTTAAAGCAGCATTGTTTATGATTGCCGGTATTATCGACCATGAAGCCGGTACCCGAGATATGCGTAAGCTCAGTGGTCTTCGGGCCTTTATGCCGTTTACTATGGTGCTCGCAGTGATTACCGCTGCAGCTATGGCGGGTGTACCACTATTCAATGGCTTCTTGTCGAAGGAAATGTTCTTTGTTGAGGCGTACGAACAAGATTTATTTGGTGCGTTATCTTGGTTTATTCCGGTTTTAGCCACCGTTGGCGCCATGCTTTCAGTCGCCTACTCCATCCGCATTGTGCATGATGTGTTTTTTGATAAACCGGCAGGCAAATTGCCATTAGTTCCGCACGAACCGCCAATGATGATGCGAGTTCCGGTCATTATTTTAGCCGCGCTTTGTATTGTTGTTGGTATCGCACCAATGCTGTTTGTAGCGAACTTCTTACAGCCCGCCATCGATACGGTCGCGTTAACACCATTATCTGCTGATATTGCAATCTGGCATGGGTTTAACATCCCCTTGCTGATGAGTGCCTTGGCATTGGCTGGTGGTATCGGCATCTATGTCAATCGCGCTGAATTATTCAGTTTCAATCGCCAATTTGACCACCATGACGCGAAAGAAATTTTTGGCGTAATGGTGAGCCGCGTCACGGCTTTTTCTGATAACTTCATGCAACGCATTGAGACGGGGTCATTACAACGCTATATCGCTGCGCTACTGACGCTCTGTGTAATTTTTGTGATTCCCGAGCTCAGTAATATTGATATGCTTACCGGTACTCGCCAACAGCTACCTATCGACATTGTGAGTATGGTGGGCGCTATTATTGTTATTTTGGCTGCCATTGGTACCGCACTGTGCCATCACATGCGCTTAACCTCGCTAATGATGCTTTCCGTTGCTGGACTAATGGTTTCGCTAGTATTTATTCACTTTTCAGCACCAGACCTCGCACTTACGCAATTGGTGGTTGAAGTGGTCAGCATCATTCTCATGACCTTGGCCTTGTTCTTTATGCCACAGCGCAGTCCCAAGGTGTCTAGTGGCCGACGCATTGCCCGTGACATTTTGTTAGCTGGGTTTGTCGGCGGCATTGTTGGCACCTTGAACTATGCATTGCTAACACGACCTGCTTCGAGTATTTCGGACTTTTTCCTCGAGAACTCAGTGTCTGGTGGTGGCGGTACCAACGTCGTTAACGTGATTCTTGTCGATTTCCGTGGTTTTGATACGCTCGGTGAGATCACAGTGTTAGCCATTGCCGCAGTGGGTATCCACAAACTGCTCAATAAACTGCGGCCATTTATGCCTTCGAGTGATATGGACGGGCGTCCGTGGCACCGCATTAAGCATCCGCTGCTATTGCAAACGGTTTCACAAGCGCTACTCCCATTAGCGCTAATGGTTTCTGTTTACATATTATTGCGCGGTCACAACCAACCTGGTGGCGGTTTTATTGCCGGCTTAATCACTGCTGCAGTCATGATTCTTCAGTATATGGCAAACGGTGTCGATTGGATGAAGCACCGCTTCAACTACAACTATCAAACCTTGATCACTGTTGGGGTACTGATTGCCCTGCTTACAGGGCTTGGTAGTTGGTTCTTTGGTGCTAACTTCCTCACCTCATGGTTCGCGCACGTCGAGTTACCAATTGTAGGGGAGTTTGAAATCGCAACCGCCATTCTGTTTGATTTAGGTGTTTATTTAACTGTTATTGGAGCGACCTTGATGATTCTTGCTAACTTCGGACAGATGACAACGCGCCATCGCCCACGAGAGGAGGACCATTAAATGGAAGCTTTATACGCAATTACTGTAGGAATGCTCACCGCGTGCAGTGTCTACTTGGTATTACGCGGACGTTCATTCCCAATCGTTATTGGCCTCACCATGTTGTCCTATGCGGTTAACCTATTTTTATTTTCTACCGGTCGTTTAGTTATTGGTGAACTGCCGCTTATCGGCGCGCAAGAAAACTATACCGACCCGCTACCGCAAGCATTGGTACTCACGGCTATAGTTATTGGCTTCGCAATGACCGCGTATTCCATTATTTTGGCAGTACGGGTACGTGGTGAGATAGGCTCTGATGAAGTGAACGACACCAGTGGTAATGATGCGGAGGCGCAGCGCTAATGCTAATGAAGCACATTGTTATACTCCCATTATTGATACCGATGTTTGCTGCTTTGTTGCAGCTGTTGCCGTGGGGCGATAACCCGCAACCCGCTCGTCGAGCTATTGGTATCGTTGCCGCGGTATTGTCTATTGTGGCCGCTGTAGCGTTATTACTAAGCGTCGAAAACGGACCTCTCGTATATGCCTTAGGTAATTGGCAGGCTCCGTTTGGTATTGTCTTAGTCGCAGACCGACTCTCAGCGTTAATGATATTGCTGACCGCAGTACTGGCGTTACCTGTGCTGGTGTATGCTTGTTACGGTGAAGATAATCTTGGCTCTCACTTCCAAGCACTATTCCAGTTTCAAATCCTGGGTATTTCCGGTGCCTTCTTGACCGGTGACTTGTTTAACTTGTTCGTATTTTTCGAGGTGCTACTCATTTCGAGTTACGCCTTGCTGATGCATGGTGGTGGTAAGTTCAAACTACGCGCAACCTTGCACTATGTATTATTGAACTTAACAGGTTCGGCAATATTCTTAATTAGTCTTGGGGTGTTGTACGGTATAACCGGTACGCTCAACATGGCTGACATTGCTCAAAAAATAGCACTGCTTGAGGGTGATGATGCAATTATTGCACGCGTAGGCGGCATGCTATTGCTAGTCGTATTTGGCTTGAAGTCAGCACTACTCCCCTTATACTTTTGGCTACCGCAGGCCTATGCCAATACTACCGGTAGCGTCGCGGCTTTATTCGCCATTATGACCAAGGTTGGTGTCTATGCCATTGTACGGGTGTTCACCTTAATATTTGGTGCTGATGCCGGCGATGCGGCACTACTCGGCTACGATTGGTTGTGGTGGTTAGGTTTAGCAACGCTTGCCCTTGGCGGTGTCGGGGTTCTAGGTAGTCGTGATTTACGAGCAGTAACGGCTTATCTAGTCATTATCTCGGTAGGCACCATGCTAACCACCTTTAGCATGAATACCGAACGCTCCATTAGCGCTGTTATGTATTATTTGCTGCACTCGACCATTATTACTGGTGCCCTATTTTTACTCGCCGACGTGATCGCGACGCAACGAGGTAAAACGGCATCGCGGATCGTTAAAGGCCGTAAAATGTCACAGCACGGCATCCTCGGCGGCATGTTCTTTATGGTAGCAATCGCCATTATTGGTATGCCACCTTTTTCGGGCTTTATCGGTAAACTATTTATTTTAGAGGCTGCCCACTCTGGGGCTCATGCGGCATTCTTATGGCCTGTTGTGCTCATCAGCACATTCCTTGTGTTGGTAGCGCTTTCTCGAGCCGGTAGTCGTATGTTCTGGCATACCTTTGAGGGGAAGCCGAACGAAGTTCGTCACCCTGGTGGGCAGCTATTCGCTATTGGCGCCCTATTACTGTGTATAATCGGATTAACGACTTTTGCTAACCCGATCAGCTTGCTCATCGATAAGATTGCCACCGACCTGATGCAACCTGAAACCTATATTCGCGCTGTGTTACCTAATGGAGGCGCATAATGAGTCGATTATTTCCTGCGCCCTGGCTAAGCGTAACTTTACTGCTGGTGTGGCTGTTGCTGCAAAACTCAGTGACGCCAGGCTTAATTGTGCTGGGCACAATATTAGCTATTTTGATTCCAATATTTACCCGCCGCGGACGTGACTTTAAAGCGACGATGGGGCGGCCCTTGACGGTGATACAATATTTAATTGTATTGTTAGGCGATATTATTATCTCCAATCTCGACTTAGCCGTGATTATATTGCTGCCTAAGAAGACGGTACAGCCGGCATTGGTTGAATATCCACTGGATATTCATGGTGAAGTACCTATTACCATTCTCGCCAGTACCATTAGCTTAACGCCGGGTACCATCACCGCAGAAATACGTCGTGATGGCCGAGCCTTATTGATTCACGCCATTAACGTTGCCGACCATGAAGCCATGATTCAGCAGATTAAAAAGCGTTATGAAATGCGGTTGAAGGAGATCTTCCAATGTTAAGTTACGCGTTACAAATTGCATTTGGACTGATTTGCGCAGCCTTATTGCTCAACATGCTACGACTTTATCGTGGGCCAGACCTCGCTGACCGTATTTTAGCCTTGGATACTATTTATATTAATTCATTAGCGCTATTGATCTTATTCGGCATTTGGCGAGACACCACGGCTTACTTTGAAGCAGCGTTACTTATCGCCATGTTTGGCTTCATCGGTACCGTTGCCGCAGCTAAATTCTTAATGCGTGGCGACATCATTGAGTAGAGGAGTTTAATCATGGAAAACATTCCTGTTTGGGTCGATTGGCTAGCCTCTGCCCTCATTATCGGCGGGGCGGTGTTCGCCTTTATTGGTTCGGTTGGGTTAATAATATTACCCGACTTTATGACCCGCTTACACGCCCCCACCAAAAGTACCACCTTAGGGGTTGGCGGCGTTATTTTTGGTTCGATTTTATACTTTTCGAGTAAAGGCCAACTGTCTTTGCACGAACTGCTAATTGCCATATTTCTTTTTCTTACGGCACCAATTAGTGCGCACCTACTAGCCAAAGCCGGTCTGCATTTGCAACTTAAACAAGTTAGTCATACTCGCGACCTGCGCCCGGACCCGAAGCAATACTCGGATGCGGAGTAGACTCGCCATTTAAGCATATTCGAGTGGTATACATGCAATGATGCAAACGCAAATATTGCCGCTGGAAGTCACTCAATATGCTTTCTAATGACCGACCATTGGTTAATTCTAGCGTGATAGTAACCACGCTGCCATCTACCACAACCGAGTCGGCGGTAAGACTATTAACGGCAAGGCTCGACGAGCCTACCAGTTGATTGGAACTTACTGCCGCCGCTTGTAGTCTATTTAACTGCTCAATATGATGATTAGTAAGATCAATATCACTTTGCATCGCCTGTGCTGCTATATCAATTCGAGCCAGCCAATCTAAATTCATGGCTATGTTTTCTTCATTATGCAAAACAACAGCCAGTGTACTGTCATTTACTTCTTGAACGTACTCGGCCATCTCCTGCTGCATCCACAGCCGCTGGTCACGCTGTAGGCCGGTGAGATGAATTACAAAGTCACTCCCTTGAGTAAAGCCTTGTACCGCACCACTTGGCGGCGCTAAGTCCAAGTCGAGTGCGACTTCATCTAAAGCCATGGGCCAGCGCTTGTGCTTAACGTAAAAGGCCCAACTCGCCTGCTGCCAGTGCCACCAATAGCCTTGTAGGTATCGTGCTTGCTGCAAGCTTAGTGTCGTGGGCCGAGCAACGCCAACCAATGCCAATGAAGCCAATACAAACATGGCTAAGACCATGGCGGGTAATACCACACCGCGACTACTTTTCATTGTTGTCATGGGCAGGCCTTAATGCCGTTGGAGCTCTATGAAAACTTAGTAACTGCTTCATTAAGCGTTCATAGTCGGAGCGAAACTGTTGCGTCTCTGGCGCTGTAATGGTGACGAGATATTTATGCCCTATGAGCAGTAGCTCAGTGGCTTGGCGAAGCCGAACAGCCGCCAGATTGCGCCAAACTATCGGTTGTTCTCGATCGTCAGCAAGGCAGCGTTGATACGCTTGAAATGCGGCTTCATACTCGTGCAAGCGAAAGTTAACGTGACCAATTTTGCACCATAAGTGCTGTAATTGAGAATTACGCTTTATGGCCCTGCGCCACAAGCCTTCGGCTAGATGTAGATCGCCTGACAAATAGGCGTCTTGTGCAACTTGCTGCTGTTGTATGGCTTCTAACTCAGGAAGATTTGTCGTTGCACAACCCGCTAAAAATAGTGATATCAATACCACCAGCAACAAGGTTCTGCTACGCATACAGTTCACCTTTAGCGACAAAACGCAATTGCTGGCCGCGCCAAGACTCTAAAGGCCAAGGACACCCTGCTTCACACTCAATTATTGAATCAACCCCGGCGAGCCGCAAAACCTGCCGCGGCTGCAGATTGCGGCGCACCGCGACAATATTTAATTGTTTATCTAAGCCGATCACATCAATTGAGAATCGCATGCCCCAGGTATGCACAATTTGGCAGCGCGGAAACCAAAAAGCATGTTGCGGTGATGAAGCCGTTAAATTCAACATGCCCACTAGGCGCTGAGGGAAGTGAGTCATTACCTTTACATCTCGCCATAAACAGCGATGTTTGAGATAGAAACGTCCTTGTTTCATAAGCATCATCCTTGCATAAAACCAATAAATACAGGCCCTAAAATAAGTAGAAAAGTCACCGGGAAAAAGCAGCTCAATAAAGGGAAGAGTAATTTCACCCCTATTTCTTGGGCTCGCTTTTCGGCGGCCAAGAGTTCATTGTTTCTGGCTTGTTGCGCCTGATGCTGTAAAGTTTCAGCTAATGAACTCCCGGTGATCTTTGCCTGTTTAATTGCCTGACAGAATATCTCAATTTGCGGATGAGATATTCGTAAGTGCAACTCATCAAGCGCATCTTGGAGCATAACCCCTGCTTGTTGCTGACGATTTATCCGGGCTAATTCATTAAGCGCAGCGGACTCTTCTGCAACATCGTGCAATGCATGAAATGCGGCATTCAAAGATAGCCCAGAGTGCAGCAGCATTGAGGTTATATCTAGAGCGCTCGGCCACTCGTGGATCACGCGATTCATATAGCGCTTTTGTCGACGCCGGCGGTTTATCCACGTCAGCGCAAGCACACATAAAAAGCCAAACTTCACTGACACCGATATCGGCAATATGATTGCTAAAACAATGCCCACAATAATCAGCAGTCGTAACAGCAACCACTGTTCTAATGGTGGTGCATAAAGGTCTAATTTGCGTTGTTTTCGACAATAATTAACCAACCAAGATGGCAACCCCTCAAATATCTCGATGACCCATCGCTGAACACTCGCAAGTGCCATAAGCTTTAAACTGATATTCACCACTACCAACGCGATAAAACTCCCCACCGCCATTAAGCCAAGCCATAATTCAATATCAGCGAACATGGGGATCCCCCATGATTTGTCGAATCAAAAGGTGGCCTACGGTCAGCAAGATAGCGCAGCCGAACAACATTAAATTACCAGCTGTTGTACGCAGTAACAGTTCGACGTTGCTCGGTTGAATATGCTTAAGCAAGAAAAACAGCAATACTGGTAGCGCCAGCATAACCTTTCCTTGCATCCGGGCTTGCGCTGACAGGCTTAATAAACGTTCGCGGGCGTAGATTTGTTGCTGAATCGAGAGCGCGAGTCGCTTTAATGTTTCTACTTGTTGGCTGCCATGCTTTAGCCCCAGTTGCACCGTGAACACAAAATACATTACTGCAGGTATGGGCACTCGGTCATGGAATCCTTGCAACGCATCATGCAAGCTATCACCGGTTCTATTACGTCGAACCACCAGTTGAATCTCATAACGTAAGGGGATCGGCACTTGTGCTGCAGTAACTTCAAAAGCACGGCTCAAGCCAAGCCCCGCGGCACAGGCATTGGCCAATTGACCTATGAAGTCCGGTAGTTGCTTACTAATAGCTTTATGTCGCAACTTGAGTAACAATTTTTTCAACCAAGGCAATACCAACAGCAAGGTTGTTACCATTATCAACATGGCGCCAACCGATATGGCAATGGCTACCAGCAACGCGATTGGCGCCACCAGCATAGCTGCCCTACTCCACAATTGACGTGCTGGCAGATAAATTAAAAAATCAGCCATCGATTGCTCGGTGGTCAATTTTATCTGCCGTCCCCAGCTTGCTAGGTAGCGTGGAATCAACATAACCCCGAGCGTGACCACGCTCAAAATCGTTAGGGCAATAGTAACCATTAGCCAAAAGAGGGTTGTGTTAGCAGCCATTCTGACGGCACTCCTGTAGTTACTAACTGCTGGTGTTCACGATTAAACACCGCATTTAACTGCATCGCATGACCGTCAATGCCTGCTACTTCACAAATCTCTACCACTTGCCGACTACCGTCTTGTGAACGCGCTATTTGGATGACAATATCTATGGCAGCAGCTATTTGTTGGCGCACAGCTAATAACGGCATATCGAAACCAGCCATTAACACCATTACTTCGAGTCGCTGTAAGGCTTCTCTAGCACTATTTGCATGAATGGTAGTTAAGGACCCATCATGTCCTGTATTCATCGCCTGCAACATATCTATGGCTTCTGCGCCTCGACACTCACCAATGATAATTCGATCGGGCCGCATTCGTAGCGCATTGATTAATAAATCACGAATAGTAATCTCGCCTTGACCTTCTGCATTAGCTGGCCGCGCCTCCAAGGCAATTAAATTCTGATGTGATAATTTTAGTTCTGCAGCATCTTCGATAGTCACGATGCGTTGTTCTGCTGCAATCTCTGCCGATAAGGAGTTAAGCAACGTCGTTTTACCTGAACCCGTGCCTCCAGATATAAGAATGTTTTTTCGCTGCACCATGGCCTGCGTTAGATAATCAGCGGCGGTTGCTGAAAGTGAACTGGATGTCACTAAATCCTGCAAACTCATAACCGTTGCCAAGAATTTTCGAATCGTTAAGCAACTGCCATTAATCGCCAGCGGTGTTAGTACGGCATTAACTCGTGAGCCGTCTGGTAAGCGTGCATCAACCATGGGGTGCGCGCTATCTAAGCGTCGCCCAAGTGGCATCACAATACGATCAATCACTCGGTGTAAATCACTTTCACTGCTAAAGCGATGATTGGTGGCTTCGATAACGCCGCCGCGTTCAACAAAAATAGTTTGATAGTCATTCACCATTATTTCGGAAATGCTGCTATCAGCCAGCATCGGTGCCAACGGACCGAAACCCACGCAGTTATCGACTATCTTGGGCAGAGCTGTTTGCAATGATTCGCGCTGCGCTAATGGATACACGGCCAACTGCTCAGTTAGAATATCCAGGGCATGATCACGTAATTGTTCATGGGGCATACGCTCAATATTCATTTCACTGCGTTGTAGCGCTGTTTTTAGAAATTCCGCTAACTCGTCTACATGTTTAGCTACCATCGATAAGCCCCACGCAGTTTGACGCTTCATAGAATGCCTGTAATAGGCGCGCGGAATGTTGTTGCTGTTGTTGTTCCTGCTCAAGTTCAGAACTTAAATAGGGGGTCACGACGACTACCAGTTCCGTTTCCGCGTTACGAAATTGCGCGGATGAAAATAAGCGCCCTAAAATGGGTAAGTCATGTAGGAATGGAAACTGATCGGATTGACTGGACTGCTCATGGTTAATTAAGCCAGACAAAGTAATCGCCTGCCCACTGGGTCCCGTAACGTGAGATGAAACTCGTCGCGTTAATATGCCAGGGATGCCATTGACTGAAGTGGCTGGGTCAATCGAACTCATCTCAGCCAGAACTTCGGTACTAATACTCCCATCAAGATTAATTTGCGGAGATATTTTTAACGCAATTCCATACTCTCGAAATTGCACATCTTGCATGCCTTGTGCCACCACCTGTGGAATAGGAATCTCACCACCAACAAGAAACTCAGCTGCTCCACCACTGCTCGCCACAACTTTGGGTTCCGCCAGTAAACGTGCGTGACCTTCGCGTTCTAACATGTCGATACTGGTGGTAATTTCGAATGGCGCCAGCAACGAATCAACAGTACTTTCCCCAAACACTGGCCCATCAATTTGCTGCGGCCAATTCACACCAAGTTGCCTAAGATACTGCCGCTTCACTTCCGCAATACTAACGTGTAACTCGATCATTACCGGCGACTCTGGCGGTAACCATTGCACCTGATTCAATAGGGCTGGATAGCGTGCTAAAAACTCATTGATGGTGGGTTCGGCAGCTTGGGGAGCCTGACCAACCAGCATGGCTATACCTTCTTGGCGCTCAATCCTGAGTTGAGGAAACTGACTGAGTAGCCATGCTTGTTCGAGTTGCGCTTGCTCGGTCACTTCATCACGAACCGTTACGACTATGCGGCGATGCGAGCCATCTTGTTTAAGCAGAATGACTTCAGTTCGGCCTTGTTGCTTAGCTCTAAGCGCTAGTTGTGACGGCTGCACCAACTGAGGCACAACAATGTCTTGGTCGCCTGCAATGATATCGGTAACACCCTGAATTTTAATAAGCTCGGTTGTTCCCGCGACTATGGCTAACCTTTCAGGCGCAGCAGCGCCAGCAGTGCCGGTAGGAACCATAAAAATTATTAAACTAAGGAGAGTAATCATAGTGCCATCCTTGGCTATCAAATAAATGTAAACGTATGCGGCTCTGAGGCTTAAGTTTTGGGTAGGAGGTTTCAGGGTTTTGCAGCCACAACTGATACTGAACAAATCTCATATGTTCAAACTGTTGCGCCTGTTCTGCAGTCATCGCCATAGTAATGGTGCTTGGCAACCAATGCGCTGGATCAGACACAAAGCTCTGTTCATCATCCAAATTATCAAAAGCTAATACTTTAATATTTTGCAGCGCCAGCAATTCGCCACTTTCGTGAATATCAGGGGCAAACAAAGTCACACGATCACCAATAACAAGCAAACCGTTGTGCACTTGCTCCCGACTAATACTAGCCGTCACCGCATAAGTGTTAGGTGGTAGTCGTTCACTAAAAGACTTTTGCCGTACCGGTTGAATTGCTGCAGGGGTAAGCGGTTCGCCGCGTTCTATATACTGACTGGTTTGTAATCCTATAATGAGACCCGCATCTTCAGGTGTTAACCAGTGATCTTGTACATAGGACATGGGGTACTGACGAATTACCAAGTCACTGGTCGTGATAGTGGTGCCAATTTCTAAGTCTCCTGAGCTCACCAATACCGGCGTAAGATTAGCCTCTTTTTTTTGCTGCTGAATACGGTTTTGTGCATTTACATAGCGCTGTATCAGCTGAAAGCTTGCCACCGAAAGCAATGCCGTAATTATGAGTATGAGCATCAGTTTCCAACGCCAACTTAAACGCAACTTAGCCATATCTAAAGCACCATGGGTTGTAGTAAAAAGTCGTCCCACAACCAAGCAAATAGAGCCACCGTACTAACGACTACTTTGCCCAGTAACTCGGCAAGGTTTTGCCCGCTATCTGTCACTGGCCAGGCCCAAATCGTGACTAATAGCAGTGCTAAAATAATTGCTTCTACACTTGCCTGCCCTTTGTGTTTAGCGACCATGATTCCCCTCTTGCTGCAAACTCATTATTGCAACGCCATCACTTTCTTGGCGAAGATAAACCGTTTCTATTGGGTTGCGTAGTGAAACCACCAGCTCAAATTTAGAAAGCTTTAAGGCTTGCGGCTGCCGCTGATAAAGTCGCAGTTTAAGCATTCGCTCGATAGCATTTAAAGTGGATTTACTTTTACCTACCGTCAGTAAATAGCCGTCAATTCTAGACTGACTAAAGCTCTCTTTTGAGAACATAGGCAGCACTTTCAGATCTGCATTAAATGGTTTTTCTACCTTGCGGGTAAAACTCAAAAAGTGTTGTCCATGCTGCTGTTGATAGCTCCACCAACCATTTGCCACTTCACATAAAGCTATAGTCGCTAGCTCCTTGTATGCAGGGCACGATTGTTGTTTCATTACCTGCGCAGGGGTTATGTGTTCAGCGTGGAGTTGCCATAACATTACCCTTTGGTTTTCACTGACGAGCTGCGGCTGCCATGTAGTTGGAATATTTATGGCTGGCATGATTGCCTCTCACATAAAGTTTCATGAGGGGTCGCGTCAGAGTTGACCCAACCAAAGCGCAATGACTTTGAATGAAACTCTGCAGTCATAGGGAAGAACCCAATAATATCGAGCAAGTGATTAATGCCAACGCGAGTCAAGTAATGCGCCAAGGTTAACTTAGCAGGTTCATCAACAAGCCCTGTGGTGGTTTTTACGCCCCATGGGTCTGTTAACATGGCCATGGCAACATGGCTTTCAGAAGCTCCCACAACCTTCAAGTTGTTGAGCGGTAAATTCAGTGCCGTCACTTGCTGTAACGGTTGCGTTATTCTCCCCACTTGTCTCGCGAAAGTGTAATTATCTGTGGTGGATACCACTGGCTTTGGAGTCGGCTCCCACAGCGCATTTCTGCTAGCTTGAATGGCTTCTACTTTGCCCGCTAGCGCTTTATCTATATGCAAAAACACACCACCAAGTAAAACCGCAATCACACTCATAAACGCGAGCATTTCGAGGATGCTCTGGCCCAATACCCTGCGCTTAACTAACATGGTTAAATCGACTCAGCATTAGTTTTTGTAGTGCCGTAAGCGACTGCAATTCAGGCTCCCATAGGGCATTGAATAAATTAGCTCGCTCTTGCTTTTTATCTGCCCGAGGCAACAGTTCTGAAGGTCTTGAAAAGCGCAGCCCAGCTTTGGCCACCACGCCTTTGAAGCGAACGATGACTGACGGCCAGTGCGTCGGTGATAAATGCTTACGGTCGTAGTAATGAATCGCGCCGAAACTATTCGCAAGCTGGCGTTGATTCGTGCGGGCCCAGCGACTGGCACGACTATTTATCCGGCCACTGCGGCCAAAGTCTTGGCGGTCATAATTTTTGATCGTACCACCGACTGTTTTTGCTGCCTCCCCCCAAGGCACTTCGCCACTACCAAATAACACGCGTTGATGCAGCGATAAGGTATCCATTGCATGCCAATCCCACTGTCCTGAACTGGACACTCGCAGTTCAGTGCCACCAGCTCGCTCCACTTTAACCAAGCCAAAATCAAACCATTTACTCGACCGGCTTTTAGTAAAAGGATCACGGCTTGCGCCCATCAGCGATTTAAGTCTACCGCTATCGCTAGCACTGGTTCGTGGTGTAATAAATGCCCACCACAGCCAGGTGAACTCAGTAACACCATTGCCGGCAAGGAGCAGCCATGGTTCCTCGCTTAAATCATGTTGTGCGGCGATTTCGGATAAGGTGGTCGGCATCAATGACGCAAAAGACAGGCGAATGGCGGTTTGCATGGTCGTTAATAGATTCGCCATCCAGCGCTGAGCGAATAACGCAGTTTTTATGATTGCGTTTAAGGGGCGTTCCAGTCGTTTCACCATGTGAGCGATGCGCGAAGTTACTGCATTCACATAAGGAATAATGCTAGTCACCAAGGCGGTGCGCTGGCTTGCGCTGCTTAGCATGCCATACCAGCTTGCAATGCCAACCAGCTGCGCAACGGTTAGTTGATTAGCCAACCGCGCTCGATTTAGCACCGCTAGCAGATTAACTTCTCGAGCCATCATAGTGGCGGCACTCATAGCCATATTGTCGGCAGCAACTTGCAGTTGCCAACGCTCTTGTAATTTGATTGACTGCGAGATAGCGCCCAACAACAACATCAGCAGTAGCGCCAACGTCGGCAAAATTAGCACGCTAAGATAGCCCTGATTCGTTCGCCACATTAGTTCTTACCTGACTCGGTGGCTTCATCGTAATTACCGAGATTAACGTCTTGCCGGCCTAAGGTTTGGGCACGGCGCGCTGAACTGCGAGCCGCATTAATTTGCGATGATGAACTTTGCCCACTTACTTCACTGGCGATGCCGGCAACTTGATTGCGCACGGTTTTACCCAGCAAGGAGTAAACGCCTATCGCAGCTACAGCAATAAGCGCAACAATGATGATGTACTCTGTCATACCTTGACCGCGCAGATGCTGACGCGATGGTAACGATAGTGCTCGATTACGCATGGAGTTCCCCCTCTCTGCCACAAAGCGGCTAGTCAGAATGAGAACTCAGTATAAGAGGATTAAATTTGCGGGAGTGGCGCCTACGGGAAACGCCTACTCGATGTGAAGATACTTATGCATTTGCACAGACAGACGCCAGTTGCGCTCAATACAAGTTTTAATTGCGAGCTCTGTGGCCCGCGGACGCTGACTAATTGGTTGTAGAGCGATGATCGCTGTTGCCGCTGGCGGACAAACTTTTAAGAGATTATCGAACTCATCTATATGCTTTTGCATGGCGACTGGATATTTGATCTCGTTCGCTCTTTGCATACAATCAGGGCGCACCAAGTAACCACCTGGCATATTTAGTTTTGGTGATACCGTCACCCAAGTATCGGCAGTAATTTGCAAAGCGAAGGTGCCGCTGGTTTCTATCTGCAAGCGATAACCAGCTGCTTCAAGCTCTTGCCCTAATTCGCGCAGATCATACATTGCTGGTTCACCACCAGTAATCACCACGTGTCGTGCAGTGTATCCTCGTGCCTTAAGTTCAGCGACAATATCTGCCCCCGATACCTCAGCCCAAGTTTCGCTAGCACCTGACTTTTCAATCACTTCGGCTAAAGTTACTTCAGCGCTCGGCTTTTTTTCCCACGTATGTTGGGTGTCGCACCATGGGCAACCTACGGGACAACCTTGCAGACGAATAAATATCGCCGGCTCACCGGTAAAAACGCCTTCACCTTGAATGGTTTGAAAGATCTCGTTGATCGGATAAAGAGTGCTGATAGGAATCTCCGCGAATTAGGTTATAATTTGCCTTCTAAGTAGCGCAGATTGTAGCGTAAATCAGTTTAAAAAGGGATCTCTTGATGGCGAAAGTTGTTGTGATCTATTCCGGCGGAATGGATTCGTTTACCGTATTACACCACGCGATTAAACAAGGCCACGAAGTCTATGCGTTGTCATTCAACTATGGTCAGCGCCATGTACGTGAGCTTGATGCTGCGGCGGCGGTCTGTGAAGGCTTGGGCATTGCTCATAAAATCGTAGATATCACTGCCATCAATCAACTGATAGCGGCGAGCTCACTCACGTCTGATGTCGACATTCCAGAAGGCGAATACGGCCTTGCAACCATGCAGTCCACGGTGGTGCCAAATCGCAATATGATTCTGCTTTCTTTAGCCATTGGCTATGCGGTTTCGATTGAAGCCAGCGCCGTTTATTACGGAGCCCATTCCGGCGATCACAACATCTATCCTGACTGCCGCCCTGAATTTGTTGAGCGTATGAATGACGTAAGCCAGATCGCTAACTACGAGCCCGTTACTATCGCGGTACCTTATTTGCACAAAAACAAAGCTGAAATCCTCGCAGATGGTTTAGCGATGGGGCTGGATTACAGCCAAACTTGGACCTGTTACAACGGTCGTGAGCAAGCCTGCGGCAAATGCAGCGCCTGCCTCGAACGCCTCGAGGCATTTGCCATTAATAATGCCACAGACCCTGTGCCTTACGAATAACCCATCTGCGCAATAACTTTCTGCGCTGCATGCCAGCGCGGATGATTGCGAAGTGTGTCCATAGGCATTGAAGCTGATTTCGATAGCAGTTCATAGCAACGCGTCAACTGACGCGAACGCTCTTCTAGCATAGGCTCGACCGCTTCGATAACCTCAATAGCGCCAGCTCGGTCATTACAAGCTAACACCATGTCGCAACCGGCTTGCAACGCCGCATAAGCGCGCTCAGCCATAGTTCCCGCCACCGTGGCGCCCGCCATCGCCAAATCATCGCTAAAAATCACGCCGTTAAACTGCAATTGAGCACGCAAGATGTCTTGCAGCCAATGCTCAGAAAAACCTGCAGGTTTGTCATCAACAGCAGGATAAATAACATGGGCGGGCATGATTGCATCCAGACAGTTCGCCAATTCTAAGAAAGGCGGTAAATCAACGTCTCGAATTTCTTCCCATGAGCGCTCGTCAATAGGGATTTCAAAGTGAGAATCGGCTTTCACTGAACCATGCCCAGGGAAATGCTTCCCGGTAACTTTCATACCGGCTTGGTGCATCCCTTTAATAAATGCACGGGCCACTGGAATAACTGAGTCAGCGTGCGTCGCAAAAGCGCGGTTGCCTATAACCTCACTGATACCATTCACATCGAGTACCGGTGCAAAGCTAATATCGATATCCATGGCCAAGACTTCCGAAGCCATGAGCCACGCCAACTCTTGCGACCATTGTAAAGCTTGTTCATGATTTTCAGCTAATCGCAGAATATCTGCCATCGCCGGAATCTGAGTAAAGCCCTCGCGAAACCGCTGC
The DNA here is from genome assembly GCA_048269045.1 of Pseudidiomarina sp. Taxonomy (GTDB): domain Bacteria; phylum Pseudomonadota; class Gammaproteobacteria; order Enterobacterales; family Alteromonadaceae; genus Pseudidiomarina. The sequence continues at coordinate 17,680 of JBLWUG010000016.1, read as the reverse complement.
ACGCGTCCGCCTTCATGATCAACGGCAAGAATTAACGGGTTGCGCGCTGCCGCACGAGTTTGTCTCACTAACTCTTGTAGTTGATCTTGGTCGGCGAAGTTGCGGGTAAAGTAAATAACCCCACCAACCGCAGGGTGCCCTAATAATTCACGCTCTTCTTGAGTGATTTCAGGACCTTCAAGGTCAATCATTACTGCTGTCATAGATACTTCTCTGGCTTGATAATTGTATAGCAGTGTGCCAAATTTGAATGCGTACGTCACTATAGAAAAAGCATCGATTTACGTAAATAAGTGAGAGCATGCAATGAAAAACTATGCCTGGTTAGGCTTTGCCGCGCTAACTTTGTTAGCAGGTTGTGGCGGTGGCAGCAGTTCTGATGATAATACCAATGTAATCGTTGACCAGTGCAGCGCCACTGGAGAGAAGCAACAGTTCCTTACTTACATGCGTGATAATTACTTTTGGGAAGACCAACTACCGCAAAGCGTTGATGTTGATAATTATAGCGATGTGTATGAATTACTAGCGGCGCTCACGGTGCCAGAAGATCGTTATAGCTTCATTTTGACCGATGCCGAATACCAATCGCGCTTCGTCAATGCAGAATTTATCGGCTTTGGCTTCGCTTCACGCTTGGTCAGCAACTCTCGCGTGTTTATAAATTACGTTTATGCAGACTCCCCCGCCGCCAATGCCGGTATTAAGCGTTCAGACGAGCTTACCCATATCAATGGTGAATCGGTGGCTACATTACTCGCTGAGGGCCGTTATCAATCCGCTTTAGGCGCCAGTGAAGCCGGAGTAAGCGTCGAATTAACTTGGCGTACCCTTGATGATCAGTCTTTTACTGATGTACTCACCAAAGTTACTGTTGAAACCAACACCGTATTAGCAATAGATACCTACCAAGTCGACACCAAAAACGTAGGCTACTTTGTTTTGAATAGCTTTATTAATCGTACGGGTGATGATTTGAATAGCGCGTTTAACACCTTCGCTAATGTTGATGAACTCATTATTGATGTGCGTTACAACGGTGGTGGCTTAACCCGCTATGCTAACCAAGCCGCAACTCAAGCCGCTGGCAATAATGTTATTGGTGAGGTATTCGGAGACTATATTTTTAACGCCAAACAGCAAGCTTCTAATTTCACTGAACAGTTTCAATTGTATGACGGGATTGAGCAGCTGAACTTAAATCGAGTGTATGTGCTAACCACTGCTGCTAGCTGCTCCTCGTCAGAGCTCATCATTAATGCCTTGGAGCCTTTTGTCGATGTGGTGGTGATTGGTGCTCGCACTTGCGGTAAACCGGTTGGCCAAGTACCTGAGCTGCTCTGTGATAAACGCACCTTTGTCGTGAACTTTGAAATCGTTAACGCTTTAGGTGAAGGTCGCTATTTTGATGGTATTGCGGCCGACTGTCCGGCACCTGACCAATTGGTCGGTGATTGGGGCGACCAAAATGATCCTATGCTGCAAGCAACGAACTATCATATCGCCAATAACAGTTGTCAGCCTGCAGCACAAAGTGGCACGCAAAGTCTAGAGTCGCGCCTATCGAAAGCGCGTCTCATCGAGCAATGGGCTAATGAACACTAAATTGCATCTAATGCTTCTTGTAGGTTTTTAACGGCTTGAACTCGCATCCCCGGAATCGCCTCTTTGGGGCGATTCCCTATTGGTAATATTGCTCGCGTAAAGCCGTGCTTGGCTGCTTCTTTTAAGCGAGATTGACCGTTTAAAACCGGACGTATCTCGCCAGACAACCCTACTTCACCAAAGATAATTAAATCTCGTGGTAACGGCTGTTCGCGGAAACTCGAAACGATAGCCAGTAACAATGCTAAATCGGCTCCCGTTTCCATCACTCGCACACCACCCACAATGTTTACATATACGTCTTGATCGGACATATGCAAGCCACCATGGCGATGCAACACGGCTAATAACATAGCCAGTCTCGTGGTTTCCATGCCCACTGCAACTCGCCGTGGATTGGCCAGCTGACTGGCATCGACCAACGCTTGTAACTCGACCAAGAGCGGTCTAGTACCTTCCCAAGTCACCATCACGATAGAACCACTGCCGTGTTCTTCGCCGCGCTGTAAGAAAATAGCGGACGGGTTCGTTACTTCTTTCATACCGCGCTCGGTCATGGCAAATACGCCTAACTCGTTGGCCGGGCCAAAACGGTTTTTATGGCCTCGCAAAGTACGAAAACGTGAATCTGCGGTGCCCTCTAATAATATCGAACAGTCTATACAATGCTCCAACACCTTAGGGCCGGCTAAGGAGCCATCTTTGGTCACGTGGCCAACCATGAAAATGGCCACGCCATTTTGCTTTGCATAGCGAGTTAAGAAAGCCGCGCACTCACGCACTTGAGACACGCTACCTGGTGCAGATTGAATATCCGCTAAATGCATCACTTGAATCGAGTCAATCACCATAACTTTTGGCTTTTCTTTATCCGCCAAATCACAAATGGTTTCGACTGATGTTTCTGCCAACATACGCAGCTTATCGGTAGGCAGCCCTAATCGCTGCGCCCGCAAAGCCACTTGTTGCAGCGACTCTTCACCAGTGACATACAAAGTTGGCATGGACGCCGCTAATTGGCACATGGTCTGTAATAACAAGGTACTTTTACCAGCGCCGGGCGACCCCCCGATAAGAATCGCTGATCCTGGCACAATACCGCCACCCAGAACTCGATCGAATTCAGTGAAGGTACTGCTAAAACGCGGTAAGTCTTCTAAATTCACTTCTGCTAACGTTTGTACGCTAGCTTGCGTCGCGCCAGCAAAACCTCGGCGCTCTACCGCAGCGGCTCGAGCAGGGGCTAGACGTATCTCAGAAATACTATTCCAAGCTTTACACTCACTACACTGCCCTAACCAGCGTACATAGTCAGCGCCGCATTCGTTACATACATAAGCGGTTTTTACTTTTGCCATGAATGATGTCCTTGGTTTTCAAAGGCGTCTACGAGCGCCAGCAAATTAGGTTCGTCGATAGCGATATCAGCTATCTCTCGTAAGGCAGGTTTCGCACAGAAAGCGACACCAAGCTCAGCGGCCTGAATCATTAAGGCATCGTTAGCACCATCACCAATGGCAATGGTATTGTCGGCATCGATACCGAACTTTTGGGCCAGTTCGGTCACCATATTAGCTTTGTATTGGGCATCAACGATAGGTTCTTCCACATAGCCAGTTAAGCGCTCGTTTTGCCACTGCAGCTGATTGGCAATGGCCACATCTAATTGCAGCTCGTTTTGCACGCGTTCGGCAAACCAAGTAAAGCCACCGGATACTAGTGCGGTTTTCCAACCGCGCTGCTGCAACCACTTAATCAAGCCTGCGGCTCCCGCGGTTAATGGGATTGGGTTGAACAGTTGTTCAAAAGCGTCGCGTTCAACACCTTCCAATGCTAGTACCCGTTCCCGCAAGCTTTGGGCAAAATCTAATTGACCTTCCATGGCGGCAGCGGTAATTGCAGCAACCTCATTTTTGCGCCCAACGAGCGCTGCGATTTCATCAATACATTCGATAGTAATGAGGGTCGAATCCATATCAAAAAGAGCGAGCCCAGGCTTGTCAAAGTTAACCATTTGTTCCTACAACCTTACACTAAGAGTTATTGTTTTCCTTGCGGTACACGCCCTACTCAACGTATATTTGCACCATGATTAAATTACCTAGCCATGTTATCAGCAGTTTTCAACTTGTCTATCGACGCTTGCGTCGTTTAGGGTTAGCCGTACTTTTGATTGTGATAATCGAACAATCGTGGAGTGCGATGCACAATACTAGCCTGATCAACTTCCAAAAACATAGTCATGAACTCGTCGAGCTTACTGCTAAGCAAGCTGCTTACGATGCTCGAGATTTACTAATTGCTAATGACAATGACCGCTTGCAGCAACTCGTCGATCACCTGCAAGGTCAGCCATTCATAGCTGCCGCCAAAATTCAGGGCCGTTATGGTCAAAGTATTGCAGCTTCGACCAACGTAGTCGATAGCAACGCCGTGCAACAAGAGTTGGTGCTCATCGAAGAAATTCAAGACGAAGGCAAAGTCGTCGGCTATCTAAAAGTCATTATTGACGAAGACTTGCTATTACAGCAGCCCATGCAAATTTTAGGTTATCTAAGTTTTTACGGGCAGTTTCTACTCGCCTTTGCGATTCTCGCGGGCGTATTCTTAACCATTACTTTCAACCGGTGGCGCTACCGTCAGCCGTCACCCGATACTAGTAAAACTTCCTAGCGGAGCAACAACGTCCATAGTGTTCTGCCACAGCGCTTGTGCAATTTCAGCAGGCGCCTCAGGTCGTAATTCACACAGTGCCGTAAATACAGCCGCGACGTTTTGCGGCTCATTGCGTTGCCCTTGCTTACCGCTAAGTGGCATGGACGGTGCGTCCGTTTCTAAAACTAAGCTGGCTAACGGCGCCTTCGCTATCGCAGTTCTTGTTTTATTAGCACGAGCATAGGTGATAACACCCCCTACACCGAGTTTGAAACCCAGCTCTACCCACTGTTTTGCCTGCTCAGTGCTCCCACTAAACGCATGCAAGATTCCGGGCTGCACGGGCAACTGCGAGAGGTAAGGCTTAATTATTTTTAGCAGGTCGGCTTGGCTGCGGCGATGATGCAAAATCATTGGCCGCTGATAGCGCGCTGCTAATTCAAGCTGAGCTTTAAAAAGGTGTTGCTGCCACTCATACTGGGCACAAGTTGCATCCAAGCCAATCTCGCCGACTGCAAGTTGTGAGTGCTGCTGCAACTCTTGCTCGACCCAAGCTAAATGCTCTTCTTGATGCTCTTCGATGAAGTAAGGATGCAGCCCAACGCCACGATATAAAGCGATTTGTGCACAGTCTTTTAACCAGGCGAATTGCTGGCTTTGTGAGTAGCTTACACCGGGAACCAAGCAAGCTTGGACACCAGCATTTTGAGCTTTTTCAACGACTCTGAGGCGATCGTGAGCAAACTCGGAGAAGTCGAGGTGGCAATGGCTGTCAAAAAATTTCCTGAACTCCAAAACCACCTCCTATAAATAATTAATGTTCCCGTGTATGACTAAAGGTAATATCGGGGTAGCGTTCGATCGCTAAGTTTAAGTTGACCATGGTCGGTGCAATATAGGTTAAGTTATCGCCGCCATCCAAAGACAAGTTAGCTTCAGTCTTACGACGGAAGTCATCCAGCTTTTTGGCATCATCACAGCTTACCCAGCGTGCGGTAGCTACGTTGATGTTTTCATAAATAGCTTCAACGTTGTACTCTGACTTTAAGCGATGCACGACAACATCAAACTGTAGCACCCCAACCGCACCAACAATCAAATCGTTGTTAATCAATGGTCGAAACACCTGCACAGCACCTTCTTCAGAAAGCTGCACCAAGCCTTTTAACAACTGCTTTTGCTTGAGTGGGTCTTTTAAACGAATGCGACGGAATAATTCCGGGGCAAAGTTTGGAATGCCACTAAACTTAAAGTCTTCACCAGCCGTAAAAGTGTCACCAATTTGAATAGTACCGTGGTTATGCAAACCTATAATATCGCCAGGGTATGCTTCTTCAACTTGCTCACGGTCGCCCGCAACAAAGGTCAAAGCATCAGAAATGCGAACATCTTTGCCAATCCGCACTTGGTGCATTTTCATGCCCTTTTCATACTTTCCTGAAACAATGCGCATAAAGGCGATACGGTCACGGTGCTTTGGATCCATGTTAGCTTGTATCTTAAATACAAAGCCTGAAAATTCTGGATGTTGCGCAACAATTTCTTTGTCGTCATCAGTAAAACGAGGAAGTGGTTTTGGTGCCCATGACACCAGGCCATCGAGCATGTGGTCAACACCAAAGTTACCGAGTGCCGTACCAAAGAATACTGGGGTTAGCTCACCCGCCAAAAACATCTCTTTATCAAAGCTATTTGATGCGCCACGCACCAATTCAATTTCCATGCGTAGGTCATCAGCAAACTCACCGAGGCGCTCATCAAGTTCCGGGTTATCGAGGCCTTTGATGATGTCGGTTTCTTGGATGGTATGCCCTTGACCGCTCTTATAGAGAATAACTTCATCGTTAAGTAAGTGGTAAACGCCCTTAAAGCTTTTACCGCAACTGATTGGCCAAGTAATTGGCGCACACATGATGTTAAGTACGTTTTCGACTTCGTCCAATAACTCCAGCGGATCGCGAATATCGCGGTCGAGCTTGTTCATGAAGGTAAGTATAGGGGTATCACGCAAACGCGTAACTTCCATTAATTTAATGGTCCGGTCTTCCACCCCTTTGGCGCCATCAATCACCATCAAGCACGAATCCACCGCCGTTAAGGTACGGTAGGTATCTTCAGAGAAGTCTTCGTGGCCTGGAGTATCGAGTAAGTTCACCAAAGCATCGCGGTATGGAAACTGCATAACCGAGGTGGTTACTGAGATACCCCGTTCTTTTTCCATTTCCATCCAGTCAGACTTAGCATGCTGACCAGATTTTTTACCTTTTACGGTACCCGCCTTTTGCAGTTTATGACCATGCAAAAGAACTTTTTCTGTGATTGTAGTTTTACCCGCATCCGGGTGCGAGATAATGGCGAACGTACGGCGTTTTTCAACGTGCTGAGCGAAAGCGGTTTTTGACATCAATGGTTTCCTTCTTAATACGCGCGCATTGTCGCTGATAACGCAGAAAAACGCCACCAAAATGCTTGGTAAACATCAATCAAATGAGTGTTCCTTCCAGCGCCAGCTCAACCGTTGCAGAGAAGCCCTCTTGACGCTCAGTCGCACTCATTTCTTCACCCGTAAGCACATGGTCAGAAACCGTTAAGATGGTCAACGCAGCAACCTGGTGCGCCGCAGCAACACTATAAAGGCCTGCAGCTTCCATCTCGATGGCCATAACGCCATGGCTGGTTAAGGTATCAATCAGGTTTGGATTGACCTGATAAAACAGGTCAGAAGTAAAAACGTTGCCGACATGAATCTTTTGTTGCTGTGATTCTGCTTGATTTGCCACGCGGCGTAACAAGTCAAAGTCTGCAATCGCGGCAAAGTCATAGCCACCAAAGCGTTGTCTATTAACGCCCGAATCGGTACAAGCACCTTGTGCAAGAATGATATCGCGCACATGGATATCAGGGTTCACCGAACCGCAGCTGCCAACGCGAATCAGCTTTTTCACACCAAACTTTTGTACCAGTTCGGTGGTATAAATAGTACAGGATGGAATTCCCATTCCCGTACCCATTACCGACACCGGTTGGCCTTTATAACGGCCCGTATAACCCAGCATGTTGCGTACATTAGTGACTTCCGTCACCTCGGTAAGAAAGTTATCAGCTATATACTTTGCCCGCAGTGGATCACCCGGCAACAAACAAGTCTCGGCAAACGCATCCGCGTGCGCGTTAATGTGTGGGGTAGACATGAATTTTCCTTAAATAAATGAGATTCCATAGTCCATCGGCTCTAACTCAAAGAGCTCAGCAATGGTTTGCCCAATGTCGGCAAAACTACCGCGGCGGCCAATTAAACCTGGCTCTAACGATGGGCCATAAGCCAAAACTGGCACATATTCACGAGTATGATCGGAACCTGGCCACGTTGGGTCACAACCATGGTCAGCCGTGAGCACTAGAATATCATCGGGCCGCATGGCCGCTTGAATACTGGGGAGTAAGGTATCAAATTGTTCCAGTGCAGCTGCATAACCATCAACGTCACGACGATGGCCGTAATGACTGTCAAAATCGACTAAGTTGGTAAAAATAATACTGCGTTCCGGCGCGTTGTGCATAACTTCAAGGGTTTTATCCACCAAGCCAGGAATGCCATTTGCCTTATGCTGCTGCGTAATGCCTTGATGGGCAAAAATATCGGCTATTTTACCAATACTAATAACCTCACCACCGGCAGCCTGCATTTTATCTAATACTGTGGGTGCTGGTGGTGGCAGCGCATAATCTCGACGATTTCCCGTGCGCTCAAAACTGTTAGCATCTGCACCAACAAAGGGGCGTGCTATCACTCGGCCGATATTATAAGGCTCGAGTAACTCGCGAACGGTTTCACACAGCTGATATAACCGCTCTAAACCGAAACTCTCTTCGTGACAGGCGATTTGAAATACCGAGTCGGCCGAGGTGTAAAATATCGGTTTGCCGCTCGCCATGTGCTCTTCACCAAGCTGCTTTATGATATCTGTACCTGAGGCATGGCAATTGCCTAAATAGCCTGGAATTTGTGTTTGCTCAACAATTTGCGCTAGTAGTTCTGGCGGAAATGAATCTTCTCTATCGTCAAAGTAACCCCAGTCAAAGAGCACAGGCACACCTGCCATTTCCCAATGCCCTGAAGGTGTATCTTTACCTGAGGATAATTCTTGCGCCCAACCATAGCGGCCGACAATCGTTGATGCGGGTCGAATACCCGGTGGTTGTGAGCCCGTCGCACCATAGTATGCTTCACCGAGCCCTAGCGACATTAAATGAGGTATATGTAACGCTTTAGCACCACCATTTTGCGCGCGCGTGGTCAGTGCATATTCAGCAATATGGCCAAAGGTGTCAGCGCCGACATCGCCAAAGCGCTCGGCGTCTTCAGCAGCACCAATTCCAAATGAATCTAAGACAACTATAATCGCTCGAGCCATATCACTACCTTTACTTCCTATCGAATACCCTTAAGCGGTTACTCGTTTATATATAATGGGGTTAGCTGCACCTGGTTGGTCACCAATAGTTATTGCTGCCGTTATACGATCGGCCGCAACCTGCCAACTCTCTTCATCACGTGCATAGACCATTGCCACCGGCGTTTGTTCATCAACTTTGGTGTTGAGGTCAATCACCTGCTCACAGCCCACGCTGTAATCCAGCTGATCATCACTACGCTGACGCCCACCGCCTAGCGACACCACCGCCATACCAACTGCGCGGGTATCGATATGCTGTATATAACCGGCTTGTGGTGCCATTACTGGTTTAGCTACTGCGGCTAAAGGCAAGTGATGCGTGTAGTTTTCCAGTAAATCTGCTGGGCCACCCAACGCGGTAACCATGCGCGCAAAACGCTCTGCGGCTGCACCTGAAGCCAATACTTCTTCAACTTTAGCTTTACCTGCTTCGATAGTGGTAACGATACCACCGAGTTTAAGCATTTCAGCGGCAAGAGCTAAAGTAACTTGGTGTAAGCGCGGATTTCTAAAATCACCGGTCAAATAGCGAATGGTTTCTCTTACTTCTACCGCATTACCGGCAGAGCTCGCCAGCACTTGATTCATATCTGTAATTATAGCACTGCTATTAAGGCCAGCGCCTTGAGCCACAGTCACTAAGCTCTCGGCAAGTTCAGTCGCTTCTTGTTCATTTCGCATGACTGCGCCGTTGCCCATTTTGACATCAAGCACCAGTGCATCTAATCCAGCCGCTAGTTTCTTCGATAGAATAGACGCTGTAATCAGGGGGACCGATTCAACAGTAGCTGTGATATCCCGGGTCGCGTAGAATCGTCGATCGGCTGGTGCCAACGCACCGGTTTGACCAATTATCGCCACGCCGGTTTCTTTCACCACGCGATAAAACATATCGAGATCGGGTAAAGTTTGATAGCCCGGAATGGCATCCATTTTATCGAGTGTGCCCCCAGTATGACCGAGCCCACGACCGGAGATCATCGGCACATATCCACCACAGGCTGCGATGATTGGACCTAACATAAGGCTAACCACATCACCCACGCCACCGGTTGAGTGCTTATCCACTACCGGCCCGTCTAAATCAAGGGCCTGCCAATTCAGTACTTCACCTGAGTCGCGCATGGCGAGTGTTAACGAAACCCGTTCCTGCGCCGTCATGCCTTGAAAGTAAATCGCCATAGCAAGCGCTGCTATTTGGCTTTCACTGATACTTTCGTTGGTTAAGCCACGAATGAAGTAGTCAATTTGGGCTTGGCTAAGCTCACCACCATCGCGCTTGGTACGGATAATTTCTTGCGGTAAAAACATTAATAAGATTCCTTGCCTGTCGCTACTGGATCAGACCCTTCTAACGTGCCCACGAGGTTGGCTAATAAGCTACTGGCACCAAATCTAAAGGTTTTCGGGCTTACCCAATCCGCTCCCATTATAGATTCGGCGAGTTGCAAATAGTCTTGCACGTCCGCGGCCGTACGCACACCACCAGCTGCTTTAAAACCGCAGTTTTTGCCGCTGTCTTTAATCGCTTCCAGCATCACTTTGGCAGCGGTTAAGGTCGCGTTCACAGCAACCTTGCCGGTTGATGTTTTAATAAAATCTGCACCGCAAGCTATGGCTATTTCGCTCGCTTGACGAATCAAAGCCTCGCTTTCCAACTCACCGCTTTCAATAATTACTTTTAAGGGCGCTGAACCACAAACGTTCTTCACTTCAATCAGCATTTGTTCAACAAGATTGGTATTGCCTTGTTGCAGTGAACGCCACGGCATCACGATGTCGATCTCATCGGCACCTGCCGCAACCGCTCGTTGAGTTTCCGCTACACATCGTTGTACATCTGTATAACCACCAGGGAAGTTAACCACGGTGGCGACTTTAACTTGCGGCAACGCTAAACGAGCTAGCTCTAGTTTGGTCCAAACCACATGCTCTGGAAACACGCACAATGCCGCCGGCACACCAAAGTCGGTTCGTGCCGACTCCGCCAAGCGGGTAATAGTGGCTGGTGTATCGCCATTATTGAGCGTGGTTAAATCCATCAACGAAATACCCATACGGGCAGCGTTCACAAGGTTCATTTAATCAATATTCCTATATTCGGCCTGATCGAAAGTAAAAGCATCAGGCAAAAGTTCAGCGATAGTCCAGGTTTTCTGGTCATCTTCACAGGCTGAAGTCAGCGCTGTTTGTTGGGGAAGAAACTCCGCCATTACTTGTCGACACGCACCACAAGGCGCATGCACTTTTTGACCGGGAGTAAATACCACGACTTCGGTAATTTGGCTGGGATCGTAACCTTGTGCGATAGCACTAAAAATTGCAGTGCGTTCGGCGCAATTGGATAACCCGTAAGATACATTCTCTACATTACAGCCTAAAATCACTTCGCCGGAAGCTAGTTGTAATGCTGCACCAACAGGAAAGTTGCTGTAAGGGGCATGGGCACGTGTGGCGGCTTGTTGCGCCAACTGCTTTAGTTTATCACTGTTATTTTGTGTCATAACCTTGATTCAATAATGTATGGCAGTAAAGCTTACTCTTTTCATACACCGAATCCAAGTGAGGCGGACATTTACCAAGTTTAGCTGGCTGGCGACACCCAACGCATGATAATTGCAGTTTCGCGGTCCGAACTTTCTGTGGGGTAATAATTAGGGCGTTGGCCTTGCTCTACAAAACCCATTTTCTGATACAAACGAATGGCAGCTTGGTTTGACGCGCGCACCTCTAGCCAAAGTACTTTCTCTGCGGCGCTTGCGTCAGCCTGAACTTTGCTCAATAACGCTTGCGCAACACCGCGGCGCTGAAACTTAGGCTGCGTTGCTATATTCATGATGGTCCACTCATCGAGAGCTTGATGCATGATCACATAAGCCAAGAGCTCGGAATCCGAGTAAACACCCCAATTGATGTAGTTCGGCCGAAAGCAAGATTCCAAAACTTCCCTTGACCATGGCAATGGATGCGCGGCTTGTTCCAGCTCCCATACATCATCGGCCCATATTAGAGGGGATATTTGATAGTTATTCATAATTAAGATGCACTAACAATTTGCTGCCAAATTTGACGTTTGCGCTGTTCACTTAACTGTTCGAGGTCGGCACCACTAATGGGGATAACTTTTTCGCTTGGCCACTCATTCACTGTGGTTGGTGCCACTTCTGCCAAACTCGCGTCACTGTCAGCTGCAAGCGTCGATTCAAGATCTTGCAGCCAGCTCGGGCGGTCCACTGGCATCGTCGTTTCGCACTTCAGTAACCAAGCATTTACTCGGTAGTAACGAGCGCAATTTTCTTCGGCTTTAGCTACAGATTCACGCGCTACCCATAAAGGTAACTTCAGCGCAGCTAAGGCTCGCTGTTGTGATTTAGAAAATAGTGATGAAGATGATGATTTAGTCATGCGTTTAGATTAGCCTAAACGTTGCCTTGAAGATAGTGGCAGGGGTGGAGGGATTCGAACCCCCAACCGTCGGTTTTGGAGACCGCCGTTCTACCAATTGGAACTACACCCCTGCAGACAAGGTCAGAATTATACTGGCAACCTACTATCTAGCAAGCTATTTATGGTGTTCTCGCGTTCGTTTGAAGCTTTTTTAGCCATTTCGGTGCAAATGCGATGATATACTCTAATTTATTCATGTAGTAACAAGGATATTCATGATCATACGAAGCGGCATAATCTTACTGGCTGCGGTACTGTCGGTGATTATAAGTTCTGCATATGCTCAGTCAATATCGAATCAGCAGTCCGATAATTTAACGCTCAACGTTGAGATTAAAGGCATCGACAATAAGCTGCTTGAGAATGCACGAGCCCTACTAACTATTGCCGCAATGGATGGGCAACCAGCACCATCAGTTTTCCGCGTGCGCTATTTAAGCCGACAAGGTGAAACAGAGATCCAAACCGCACTGCAACCGTTTGGCTATTACCACGCTGAAATAACGCATGAATTGGTGCAAACCGATGAGCAGTGGCTACTGACATTTACGGTCGATGCAGGCCCTCCTACGCGCTACGATCAGATCAATATTGAAGTATTAGGTGCAGGGGCAGATGACCCCGAGTTTCAGCGTGTGCTCAATCGATTTGCTCCGCAGCAAAACGACATTCTCGTCCATGATAAATATGAACAACTGAAAGCGCAGCTGCGTAATCTCGCGGCCGAACGGGGTTACTACGACGCTATATTTCTTCGCAATCAGGTGAAGGTTGAACGCTCCACTCAGCTCGCGCAAATCACGCTGACATTTGATGCAGGCCATAGATACACTTTTGGCCCAACCACATTCTCTAACGCAGAACTTTCCGATACGTTACTGCAACGCTTTTTAAAGCACTCTACGGGCGCGCCCTTCACTACCAGAGATCTACTCGACCTGCAGGTAGGTTTATCCTCCACCGAGTACTTTAATACCGTTGAAGTTACCCCACGGTGGGATTTGGCAGAGAATTACGAGGTCCCTATTGCGGTCGCCCTCACCCCTAATAAACGAGACCGTTATCAAGTTGGACCTGGCTATGGAACAGATACAGGGGCCCGCTTAACACTTGGTTTCGACCGCCGTTGGTTAAATGATCGAGGACATCGATTGAGTAGTAAGCTGCGGCTTTCTGAAGTGCAAAACACAGGTTTTGTCAGTTATATTATTCCCGGTAACGACCCGGCTAAAGATTCTTACAGCCTTACCGGCGAAGTAAGTGACCGCTCTTTTGAGCAACAGCGCTCAACGTTAACCAAGATTTCAGCCAGCGACCTGCGTCACTATGACCGTTGGCATCGTACCTATCAGCTCAGCTATCAACGCGAAGACTACTCGTTTGGTGATGAGCCTACTGCAACGTCAAACTTCCTTATTCCAACACTTAAGTGGAGTTTAATTCAAAGCAAAAGCTTAGCTGCCAACCGTAATATTATCGACGATGGTTTTCGAGTTTCATTCCAAATTGAAGGGGCTCACGACTCGGTTTTGGCCGACACTACTTTTGTATCAGCTACCGCAAGCGCAAAATGGGTTCAACGCTTAAATGAGCATTGGCGCTTTTTAGCTCGCGGTGAAATCGGGGCGTTAAAAGCCGGCAGTTTCGATACCTTATCGCCATCACTACGCTTTTTTGCGGGCGGTGACCATAGCATTAGAGGCTACGCCTATCAGCAATTAGGACCGGAGAATAGCGAAGGCGTGGTGGTCGGTGGACGCTATTTACTAACCAGCAGCTTTGAAGTGGATTATGCCATTTCTACAAACTGGCGAGTGGCAGTTTTTACCGACCTCGGTAATAGTATGATGGACTGGCAAGAGAGTTTAAAGCAATCGGTCGGAGTCGGAGTTCGCTGGGTTTCGCCGATTGGTCCTGTACGGTTAGATTTAGCACAAGCCATTGATGAACCCGGAAAACCATGGCGCATTCACTTTACTTTAGGGCCTGACTTATGAGAGTTGTTAAGTGGCTATCTTGGCTTATTCTTGCTTTGTTTGTGGTGGTTCCATTAACACTTTACGGGCTGCTCGCAACCACGGGCGGCTCCAAATTCGTTATCAACACCATCGCAACTGCGGCGAATCAAAAGGTTTCTTTCGAACAATTAGAGGGCAATCTATTAGGTGAGTTACAGGTGCACGGCCTACGCTACCAGCAAGAGCATACTATGGTAAGCGCGCAAACACTCACCATTGATTGGAAGCCATTATCATTACTTGATCGACAATTGATCTTTAATAAAGTAACGACGCTAGATCTAACTGTTCAGGTCAAATCGAGTGCAGCTGAGACACCACCGGCAGCTAATAACGAACTGCCGAACTTAGACTTTCCATGGGAACTGCAAGTTCGCAATTTGAGCGCACAAAATACGGTGTTAATTATTGACGAGCAATCGCAGCACTTACCCGATGTGGGAACGTCATTCGATTGGCAAGGCACGTCATTAAACATTCACAACTTAGTAGTCAGCTATGCAGATATTAGCGCAACAGCTACTGCGCAAGTCTCGACCATAGCGCCCTACACGACTAAGTTAGACGTGAACTGGAACATCTCACAACAAGCCATTGGTCAAGTAACCCTTAATGATATTACCGGTACTACTGCAGTTGCTGGTGACCTCGAAGCACTGGTTGCGACTACGGTTTTCACCATGGCCGGCAGTGCAGCCGAACAGCAGCTTAATTTACAACTAACGCAGCTATTAGACAGCCCTGATTGGCAAGCACACTTACAACTCAAACAGTTACCACTGCAATTGGCGGAGTCTTATCTACAACAAGCAGAGCTTCAAGGTTTACCAAAAACCATTGAAGCTGCATATGTTGATGCGAACATCTCATTAGATAGCAATCAACTGAACATAGCACAGCTTGAAGTCAGCCAACTTGGTGAACAATCAGGATTCTTAACGATTTCAGGCCACTTAGATAATTACTTAATGGCCGCAACCGAGCCTGAAAATGTACAGTTTAAACTTTCTATTCAAGCTGCAACGATTGAGCTTCCATATTTGATCGACGACTCATTTCTGCAAATCACTACGTTGAACTCACATACAGAAGGTGCGCTAAATAACTATAACTATTATGTGAACGCGAATTTAAGCTACCCTGAACTATCACCCATTTTGGTCGAAAGTAACGGTCGCGGCACGAACACCAGTTTGATTATTGAAAAACTTGTGGCCCGCTCCGATGAGCTAAATAGCCAATTGGCCGCGGCCATTGAGTGGAGCGATTCTTTAGCCGTTGACGTAGAAATTGATAGTTTGCGCGCGCATCTGCCTATGCTAGATGACTTTGAGGATAATACCGTGTTCGCCAACGGCGCATTATATTATGCCGAGGGTCAATTGCAGGCGAAGCGTTTTGAAATGAAATGGTTAGCTAATCAGCTCACACTAAATGGCGCCATGATCGCAAACGACCCATTAAGAATAACTGCAACACTACCGGAACTATCAGCGCTCAATTTACATGAAATGGCGGTAGGTCAACTTTCATTTACCACTACTGTAACCGGTGACTTAACAACAGAGCTCCAATTAAATCTAGAACAACTCGATTTAATCCACCCTGATTTTGGAACCTGGTTCACGCAAACGGATGCGCAAATAAGAGTTCCCGTTCAGGCGCCTGCAGCTAGCTTTATTAGCAATATTTGCCTTACTTCCAAACGCAATGAAGATGCAAATCTATGTTTTGAATCCAGCGCTGAGCAAAAATTACAACGTACCAAGATTTCCGGCCATGACTTACCTATCGCCCTGCTCAATAAATTTCGTGATGAAGCTGTGGCGGAGCGCGTATGGGGCTTGGCTGATCTTAATGCTGAATTCGTTACCGATACCAGCAACTGGGCGTTAATAAACCTCAATGGTTTGGTACGCAGTGAAAATACTGTACTTTTTGCCCTTGATGAGGAAGTTAGCACAGCATTTGACTATTGGCAGCTTGAATGGAATGGCGACCCTAACACTATCAGTAGCAGTTTTACTGCAGAGCTTGAACAACAACAAGGCGTTATTATTGGTGATGCTACGGTCACCAATATTCAAGCTAATCCTGAAATCCAAGGCTCGGTTTTGATGCAGTTAGCCGACTTGACGGTCATGCAATGGATTCTTCCTGATTTACGCTACACCGGAGCTCGTGCGCTTGCTTCCATAGATATTATCGGCCCATTATCGAAACCAGATGTTAAAGGCTCAATAGAGCTCGCTGCTGATGAAATTGGGTTTGCGGAAAGCGGCCTGTTATTTACCGACGTAAGGCTTACCGCATTTAATGCTGAAGATGAAGCCGGCAAGATTGAGCTTGATGGCCAAGCGCTTTCTGGCTCTGGCTGGGTAATTGTTGGCGGTGATATCTACCCACAACAAGAGCAAGTTACTATACATATAGAAGGACAAGACTTCCGAGCCATTCAAACTCCGAATATTCAAGTGGACCTATCGCCCGACATCACTATCGAGTTGCGCGATCAGCGGATTAATATCAATGGTGAAATTGTCATTCCTTTCGCAGATATCAAGCAGCCTGAATTAGCAGTCACCGCCACCACGCCATCTACGGATATTGCCATATATGACGAAGGTGTTTTAGTTGAAGCGGAGCATAATAGTTTGTATCCCATTTACGCGAACGTACGCTTAACTTTAGGCGAAAACATATCCGTGTCAGCGTTTGGTTTTGAAGGTAAGCTCGATGGTAGTCTAATAGTGACTGAGCAACCTAATCGAGCTCTTACTGCTGCAGGCAGCGTTCGCGTTAAGAGCGGCTTTTATGAATTATACGGGCAACGATTAAATATCGATCGAGGCTCGTTGATTTATAGTGGCGGCCCTATCAATAACCCTGGGCTAGATCTACGAGTGGTACGTTCGGGTGAAAACTTACTAGCTACCGAGAATGTTTCGGTTGGCGCACAAATATCTGGCACCTTAACTGAACCGGACTTTCGTTTATTCTCGTCACCAGCAATGCCTGACGGTGAGGTGCTTTCTTATTTAATATTAGGTAGAGGGTCTGGTAGTACTCCTGGTAATGAAAACATGCAGTTACAAGCGCTATTACTGCTAGGTTCAAAAGGTACAGACGCTATCGGTAAGCCACTCCAAAAGATATTCGGTTTAGATGAGTTTGGACTCGACTCTACGATTAACCCTGAAGATACTTCTTTTTATATTGGTAAGTATCTGTCACCACGCCTTTATGTGAAGTACGGTGTTGGGCTGTTTCAGAATACGAATACGTTTTTAATTCGCTATTTATTGAGTGAGCATTTGTTGATTGAGACAACGACAAGTACTGAAGCTCAGGGTGGGGATATATTCTATACGATTGAAAAATGATGAAGAGCGTTATTCGTTGGTCGTTGTTCGTTGATCGGCAGAGACGAAAAAAGCCCCTAGCGGATGCTAGGGGCTTTCTCGGATTTAAAGCCTGGCGATGACCTACTCTCGCATG
>JBLWUG010000015.1:0-48336 GCA_048269045.1 Pseudidiomarina sp. | reverse complement strand
TGAATTTCATGACTTAAGCTATATTTTGTTAAGCACTACATCCAATCAAGTCAGGTGCATCCGAAGATGCTGCATCCAAAGATGCGTTTTCTCTGCCTGAATGTCGGTAAGTGCCCACACAGTTTGCTTGGCTTGGTATATTGTTAAAGAACGTTCACTTCGCTTGGAAGTGGCTCACCTTAGTGATGAGCAAGGCCGCGTATTATACGGCGTTGGAGTTTTTTGTCAAGCCTTTCGGCGCATTTAATTTCTGACTTCAAACTCCTGCTTTTGGCGACTTCGTTTGCTGCCTCAAGCGTGGAGCGCATTTTAGAGATTTAACCGGCCACGTCAAGCGCCTTTTGCACTTTTTAAGGTGTTTTTTTGCCGACTGCCGCAAATCTAATCAATACGTATAAAAACCCTGCGCAACTCGTATCAAATATGTACGACTCCGGCTTGGCACCACGAGTAACGAACAACGAACAACGAATAACACCCCTTATCCTTAATGCACTTTCTGCTATCATTCCGGATAACGTCTTAATACAAATAAATCGGACTATATAAAGAGGTATCCGTAAATGAGTGGCGATATACGAAGTTATCGTGGCAAACAGCCACAGTTGGGAGAGGGTGCTTATATAGATAGAAGCGCCGTTATTGTTGGTGATGTGCACTTAGGTGACGACACTAGTGTGTGGCCATTAGTCGCAGCACGAGGCGATGTGAACAAAATTAGAGTAGGCGCTCGCACCAATATACAAGATAGCTGCACTTTACATGTGAGCCGTGCCAGCACCGATAACCCCGATGGCTACGCTCTTATTATTGGTGATGATGTCACTATTGGTCACAATGTCATGTTACATGGCTGCACTGTTGGTAACCGTGTGCTGATTGGCATGTCGACCACTATTATGGACGGAGCCGTAGTTGGCGATGATGTGATCATAGGTGCGGGCAGTTTGATAGCGCCAAACAAAAAGCTAGAGAGCGGCTATCTATATGTAGGTAGCCCGGCACGACGCGTGCGTCCGCTAACGGATGAAGAGAAAAACTTCTTACCGCAGTCGGCAGCGAACTATGTGCTATTAAAGAACGACTATTGCGAACACGTTAAGCCGGTTGCAAACAAAGGCTAATGAAAATCTCTTGAGCGGTTAGTACGCAACCCTAAGCGTACTAACTTCTCAGAACCATCCTGCAGTTCACCTGCAACCACATGGATCACTTCACCTTCTATTTCTAATATCCCTGTCACCTCTAAAAGCTGAGCCGCTAAGAACGCGTCTCGATATAACTTCGCCGTACGTTGCCAAACCACCACATTAACCATACCGGTTTCATCTTCCAACGTAATAAAAGTTACCCCTGATGCGGTACCTGGACGCTGTCGACAAGTAACTAACCCGGCCACTCGCACCAACTGTTTATGCCGGCAGTGGCTTAGATCCGCGGCTGTCTTGACTCCACGTAGCCAACCTTGCTCACGCAGTAATGCTAACGGATGACGGCGCAGCGACAATCCGGTGGTGCGATAGTCTGTTGCTATATCTGCAGCTTCGCTAGGGCTGGCCACACTGTATGCTGCTTCATTATCTTCTCGGGTCTCTTCTAGTTGAGCAAACAAGGGTAGCTGTTCAGTATGTAACGCCAAGCTTTGCCACTGACTTTGATAACGATGCCCACTCAGTGCTGTCAGTACATCGGCGGCAGCTAAACGCTGTAAAGTAGCCGACGAACAACCGAATTGTCGTAATTGTTCCAAACTACGAAACCCCGTTGCGGATCGTTGCACTAATAAAGCTTCCATTTGCGCTTGCTGCAACCCTTTAATAAGACGCAGCCCTAATCGCAAAGCTAGCCCTTGCTGTTGTTGCTCTAATTGGTGATGCCAATCACTATGCTGAATATCTACAGGAAGAATAGCAACCTGATGTCGTTTGGCATCTTGAATCAATTGCGATGCCGAATAAAACCCCATGGGCAAGCTATTGAGCAAGCCACAATAAAAAGCTTCTGGATAATAGCGTTTGAGCCACGCTGAAGCATAAGCCAAGTTCGCAAAACTGGCGGAATGCGACTCTGGAAAACCGTATTCACCGAAGCCACAGATTTGCGCAAATATACGTTGCGCGAAATCTTCGCTGTAGCCGCGCTCGCGCATGCCTTCAATTAGTTTGCTCTCAAACTGTTTGAGTTCGCCACTACTTTTCCAATTGGCCATGGCCCGGCGCAACTGATCCGCTTCGCCACCACTAAAGCCAGCCGCCACCATTGCCAGCTTAATCACCTGCTCTTGAAAGATAGGCACACCTAAAGTGCGCTCCAGCACTTGCCTCACCTCTTCACTAGGATAAGTAATGGCTTCAGCTCCCATACGGCGGCGTAAATAGGGGTGCACCATATCGCCTTGAATAGGACCGGGCCGCACAATCGCAATTTGCACTACTAGATCATAGAAGCACGCTGGCTTTAAACGCGGCAACATACTCATTTGCGCACGGGATTCAATTTGGAATACGCCGACAGAATCGGCATGTTGCAGCATTTCAAAAACTTTAGGGTCAGCTGTTGGAATCGCAGCTAGGCTGAGCTCGCGTTGCTGATGCTGCTGCACCAAATGAAACATTTTTCGAATCGCCGTCAGCATCCCTAGCGCTAATATATCGACCTTGATCAAACGTAGGGTTTCTAAATCATCTTTATCCCATTGGATCACGGTGCGATCGGGCATGTTCGCATTTTCAACGGGCACCAGCTCGGTAAGTCGGGTCGCTGCTATGACAAAGCCGCCAACATGTTGTGATAAGTGCCGCGGAAAATCTTGCAGCGCTTCAACCAATGCTACAAAGCAGCGGCCGCGATGGGTTTCTTTAAGCTCCGGTACCTTAGCGCATAGTTGTTGATGCCAACTTTGCTCATCATCACGCTTATCTACCTGCTTTAAGTAATGCCGCAACTCTTGCTCGTGAAAGCCTAGAGCTTTACCCACGTCACGAACAGCGCTGCGTAAGCGGTAGCGAATGACAGTGGCCGCTAAAGCCGCTCGATGCCGCCCATACTTATGATAAATATATTGGATCACTTCTTCGCGACGTTCATGTTCAAAGTCGACATCTATATCTGGCGGTTCATCGCGCTCGACGGAAATAAAACGCTCAAAGAGCACATCGATTTGATCGGGGTTCACTGCCGTAATATGTAAGCAGTAACAAACCACAGAGTTCGCTGCTGAACCTCGACCTTGATATAAAATGCCTTGCTGCTGCGCGAACTGCACAATGTCGTGAATCGTTAGAAAAAAATACTCGTAATTAAGCTCGGCTATTAACTGCAGTTCTTTTTCTAACTTCTCCTGCACATCGGCACGTAACCCTTGCGGGAATCGTTTAGCAGCACCTTGATAAGTAAGCTCTCGCAAGTAGGCGGTGGCAGTTTTACCATTTGGAACTAACTCAGACGGGTACTGGTAACGCAATTCACTTAAACAGAACTGGCATTGCTGTGCTATTTCAGTAGCAGCTTGTAACCAGGCCGATGGATAACAACGTTCCAGCTTTTCAGCACTACGCAAGCTATGCTCTTGATTCTGCTTTAATGCTGATATTTGCTGCGTAACTTCTTGTTGATGACGGATCGCGGTCACTACATCATGAAGCTGTTGCCGTTGTGGCTGGTGATAGAGTACTTCACAAGCGGCTACCACTGGTACTTGATAGGCTTTACTGAGCTGTGAATACCAACGATAACGCGCAGCATCGTCGGCATGATAATGACGACTGTATGCTAACCACAGTCGATTGGGGAAAGCCTGCTGTAATTTTTGCAGCCACTCGCCGGCACTCTCAAACGATATTGGCTTCCATAATAATGTACAGTCATTAAAACCGTTCAAGAAATCATCAACTGTGACTTGGTAGTGGCCTTTTTTACAGCGGCTTCTAGCCATACTGATTAACTCACAGAGTTCAGCATAACCCTGACGATTCCGCGCCAACATAATAAAAGTACCCCATTCAGGGATATTAAATTCACTACCGATAATTAAATGAATAGGGCGTTCACGCGCCGCCACATAAGCGCGCACCACGCCAGCCACCGAGCACTCATCGGTGATCGCCAACGCTTGATAGCCTAACTGACAGGCCTGCTCAATGAGTTCGTGGGGGTGTGACGCGGCACGCAAAAAGCTGTAATTACTTAAACAATGCAGCGCTACAGGTTTATGAGAACCAGCCATGGAGATACCACCCTTGCTGACAACGGTAAATCCAACCTTGCCGTTGCCACGCATCAACTGCGATAAAATACTCCCGAGCAATGGCTTGCTCGTCCCACCAACCGCTTTGAATGCGTTCGGGCCCCCATTGGAGTTGCCACTGACTTGGATCGATTTGCTGTGCTTCAGGCAATAACCACATCGGCCGCTGCGCTGTTGCTTGCGATTCCATTAATGATGACTCCCAAGGTGCTAATTGCCCAGTTAACTCTGGCCGCCAGTCATCACTTTGCTGCAAGCGCTTCACTTTCTCTGAGCCCAACCGAGCCTGTAAGCGACTGACTAAACTCGCCAGTTTTTGTTGCTGCACAGTAAGCGGCGTATTAATGAGCGCTTCATTATGAGTTTCTCTAGGCTCAGTACGAACCATACGTACCCGTAACAATAAAGCCGGTGAGGGCAGCTGCACACGCTCGATATAAAGCTGACTCAAGCTCAGTAAGTCACTGTACTTCCACACTGAGTGCGCAAAGTTAATGGTTACCTTAGTTGGCTCTCCTTGCTGATGATGCGCATAAATTAACAAGGTTCTAGTGCTAAGCTGATGGCTTTGTAAAAACGCTTCCGCTTGCTGCAATAAGCGTTTCAGTGGAAACAAGATCTGCTTCCAGCTATGCACTTCAGCCATTAAATCTAAACGCTCATCAAAATAGGCTGGCGGTTGGTAATACTGCTTGGGGGTAGGAAGCTCGCCGGTTAACTCTGCTATATAAGTAAGTACTGA
Source organism: Pseudidiomarina sp. (assembly GCA_048269045.1). Classification (GTDB taxonomy): domain Bacteria; phylum Pseudomonadota; class Gammaproteobacteria; order Enterobacterales; family Alteromonadaceae; genus Pseudidiomarina. The sequence continues at coordinate 43,348 of JBLWUG010000015.1, read as the reverse complement.
GCGGCCAAAACGAACACCTAGCTCTGCTGTAGGTATGTCTAATAAATCACCAACAGTAGCTATTCCGACATCTTCCAACTGCTGCCGCTGGAGCGGAGGTAGCTCGCTAGCTTGGATCGCAACCTTAATTAACGCTTGTCGCGCGAGCTCTTGCTGTTCACTGAGTACGCCAACATTTGACTGTGCTAATAACTGGGCGCAAAGCGGGCTAAACCCCATACTCAATTGATGCTCAATAGGCCACCGCAACAATCGATCTTGAATACGTTGAATCACTTCAGCGTAATGCCCATGCAACTTCACTAAGCTAGCTATTTCACACAACAATCCTTGCGGTGGTGTCATCGCGATTTGCGCTACATCTTGGTAGAGCACCTGAGTTAGTTGCTTCAACTCGCCATCAAGCAGCGATGGAAAATGAATAAATAGCCAGCGGTTCATACCGCTTGTCTCCGCTCGGGCAAAAAACGCTGTACGTTACAAGGGAAGGAAGCTAGTGGCCAACCAAAGCGTCGCTTTTTAATGGCAATTTGTAAGCTTTGCTGCTGATAACTTAATTGTAAGCGGGTAACGTACGCTCGAGCTTCTTCTTGTTGCTGCCACGCCGTAATAATGAAAACTAGTTTTCCTGCCGCTTCTGCAGCTTGCTGCAAACGCCGTACTTGCGGTGCAGACAGGTTTTCAAACCACCCCACAACCACACTCACTGCAGAGTTTTTTATGCATTGCTCGAGCGCCCATAGGGCCAACTTAGCGTCATCTTCTTGCACTACCATATGCTGATGCAGTGACAATTGTTGGTAACCAAGGCCTGGGCTATAAGGAGTAGCGGGAGGGTTTAGCCATACAGCCGTACCTTCCATAGCGGTAAAGCAGGGTAATAGTAAAGCCAACTCACCGATAAACGGCCGCTGCACTTGTAGTTCGTTCACACTACCTTCTAGCCAGCCACCACCTAGCTTCTGATCCAGTTCTGCCCACCCTGTCGCCAAAACCTTTGTCTCAGCTTTATGCGGAGGGGTGTCTTGCCCTTGCCAAAGCCAGCCCTTACGAACCAGCTCCTGAACTTGCGCTGAATGCGTCATACCACACCTCAACTACTGTATATCTATACAGTATAATTTAGATGTTTTTTTCAGCTCTGGCAAGAGTTTTACTTTTGCGTATCATAAGTACATAAAAAAAATAAATGAGAGTTTGTATGCTTCAGAAAGTATTACTGCCATTTCGAGTGGTCATTAACCTATCTTTTGCCTTGCTCGCCACCAGCATTATCGGTGCTTGCATTATCATTATCGGCTTACCCAAATTATTGTTACCGATTCCTATCGTGCAACGAGGGCTGTCTATTGCCGCAAATGCCGTGTTTCGGGTTTGGGGCTATGCCATGTCGCTCTTATTCCACTTAACGCAGCCGGTGCGCTGGCATATTGAAGGCGACAGCCTGCTGCATCGCGATCGTTGGTACATGATTATTGCCAATCATCGTAGCTGGGTAGATATCTTAGTGCTCATGCATCTGGCATGCCGCAACATGCCCATGCCACGCTTCTTTCTCAAGCAGCAACTTATTTGGGTACCTATTGTTGGGCTCGGATGTTGGACCTTAGATATGCCCTTCATGAAGCGCTACTCGCGGGAGCAAGTGGCACGCAACCCTAAGCTTAAAGGCCGTGATATTGCGACCACACAAAAGAAATGCCAAAAATTTAGGCATATACCCACCACGGTGATTAACTTCTGTGAAGGCACTCGCTTTACTGAGGAAAAGTACGCTCGAAATTCAAGTGATCTGAAGCATTTACTGCTTCCTAAAGCGGGCGGCACTGCTTTTACCTTGCAAACCATGGGGCAGCAATTTGATGCGATTTTAGATATCACTATTGTCTACCCCAATGATCAGCGCCCTGCGGTATGGGATTTGATCAGCGGTAATTTACGCGATATCTACGTGAATGTTGAAACCTTGCCAGTCACTGATGATTTAATCGGCGATTATTTTCAAGATGAGGTGTTTAAAGCGCACTTCCAAACTTGGCTAAACGAACGCTGGAAGCGAAAAGACGAGGTAATAGACGGCATTCGCAAACGAATTGCGAAGCCGTCTTAAAGCTATTACTTTTTCTCGAGTAAGAAACCAACTGCTTTCACGAAATCTGCAGTGAAGTCACTGCTATCGCGGAAGCCTTCAGTTTTAATTTTATACTTACCGTTCACGACAAAAGTTGGCGTCGCATTCACTTGCATGTTTTGCGCGTCACGATCCATTTTGTTGGCCATACCGCGAACACTAAAGCTATTTAAAGCTTTATCAAAATCTGCTTCAGCAATACCGTGCGCCATAAAGATTTCCTTCAAGTCGTCGGCGGACGAAATCATGTCGCGTTCAACAAAGTTGCGCTTAAAAATAGCGCTAGTGATTTCTTCTTGCTTGTTAAACTGTTTAGCCGCAACAAAAGCACGTGACATGTTTATACCCATGCCTTGATAGTTGATAAAGGATACATGTGCTTTGTTTAACGTACCTGGATACGCTTCTTCAATTGCTTTCGCTACACTTTCAAAGCGGTAGCAATGCACGCAATAAAATGAAAAGAATTCTTGTACCTGCGGTTCAGCTGATGCTTGCTCGGCAACAACTTCATAGTGTACGCCTTCTTCAAACTGTTGCGCGGCTGCGGGCCACATCACTAGTGCTAACACGGCTAAAAACAATTTTTTCATAGTTATTCCTAATTTTTATTAAATAAGAAGTCAGCCTTTAACGATTAAAGTTGGGCTGCAGATCAATAGGGTCTTCCTGTAAAATAGCAAATTGCTCTTTTAGAGTCAGTATTTGTTGTTCCCAATATCGTTGCTCTGCAAACCAAGGAAATGCACGCCTAAATGCAGCATCATCCCATCGTCGCGCCAGCCAAGCCATGTAATGTATGATGCGAAAACCACGCAAGGGTTCAATCAGTTGCGTTTCTTCTTTATCAAAATCACAAAATTCTTCGTAACCATCCACCAAAGCATCTAATTGCATGCGACGCTCAGCGCGGTCATCGCCAGCCAGCATCATCCACAAATCTTGAATGGCTGGGCCCGTTCGAGCATCGTCAAAATCAACAAAAGTTAGTTGCTCATCGCGCAACAACATATTGCCCAAATGACAATCGCCATGCAATCGTTGCTTTGAAAACTTTGAAAAGTCTACGCCCTCAAGCTGTTCCGCTAAAGGCTCGGCAATGGCCCAGAACGGCAGTTGCAAGCTTTCTGGCAATAACGGAGAAGTTCTCAGTGTCGCCAACGACTGCGTGACGTATTCATTGAAATTGATATCCAGGCGATGTTGGAAGGTTTTTTGTCGCGCCACTGCATGCAACCGACCAATTTGCCGGCCGATACGTTCCAGTTGATATAAGTCTCCCGGCTCTACTGCCCGTCCACCCACACTAGGGAACACGGTGAATCGATAACCTTGATAGTCATGCAAGGTTTGGCCATGCAAGTTCAGTGGTGCTACCGCCGGTACTTCGGCTGCTGCCAGCTCAATACAAAACTCGTGCTCTTCAGCAATTTGCGCTTGCTCCCAACGGGCTGGCCGGTAAAACTTGGCCACATAGCGACGTTGGTCGTCAGCAATAAACTGGTACACCCGATTCTCGTAGCTGTTAAGCGCCAGCAAACCTGATTGCGGATCAACGCCGACACTCGCCAACGCATTGGCAATTAAGTCGGGCGTTAACCCTGAGAAGCTAAAATCTTGCTCGGCATTTTTACTCATATAAGAAGCGCGCCACGTGCTGGCGTTCAACTTCGCCATCGGTACTAGTGACTACAAAAGTCACATCTTGAACGCGAGATGTGATTTCATCTGGGTTCACCGTTAACGTCACCGGTAAACTTGCCACTTCACCGGCAGGTAAACTAAGTTGAGTTCGACCAATCAGCTTATAATCATTAAAACCTTCAACCGCAATCGTATAGGTTTTTGGTAATTGTGATTTGTTTAGTATTTTCAACGTAAATACGTTCTGCACCCAACCATCCATGTCTATGCTGTACAACTGGTTGCGGTCACGAAGCACATCAACTTCCAAAGGTACACGTGTCGCTATTTCCCAAACAAACAGGGTAAACATCACGACCATGACCACAAAGTACCCAACACTTTTGAAGCGAAGCTTCTTAGTACGCCCACCTTCCAAGTTGCGTTCGGTAGTGTATCGAATAAGCCCACGTGGATAATTCATCTTATCCATCACGCCGTTACAGGCATCAACACAAGCACCACAGTTTATACACTCATACTGCAAGCCGTTGCGGATATCGATTCCGGTTGGGCACACCTGCACGCACAGGTTACAGTCAATACAATCACCTAAGCCCAAAGCTTTAGGATCTTTCTTACGTGGGCGACCACCACGAGGCTCGCCACGTTTTTGGTCGTAAGAGACGGTAATGGTGTCTTTATCAAACATTGCTGACTGGAAGCGCGCATACGGGCAAAAGTGAGTACACATGACTTCGCGCATGTAGCCGGCGTTACCGTAGGTACAGAATGCAAAGAAGAGCACCGAGAAGGTAGCCCAGAAGCCGGACTCTAACGTCCAGAAGGTGGTGAATAGCTCGCGAATATCAACGAAATAACCGACAAAGGTCATGGCGGTAAGTAGCGCCACTACCACCCACGAGAAATGTTTCGCAGATTTACGCCAAAACTTATTGGCGCTCCATGGCTGTCGATCCAGCGTCATGCGCTGATTTCGTGTGCCTTCCGTTTTTTTCTCAAGCCACATGAAAATGAAGGTCCAGGTGGTTTGCGGACACATAAAGCCGCACCAAACACGACCATAGATGGTAGTAACAAAAAATAGTGCGAACGCTGAAACAATGGCTATCCAAGCAATTACTGTGAAGTCTTGTGGCCACAACGTCATCCCAAAGATACGGAAGCGCTGCTCCATGATATCAAGCAGTATTGCTTGCTCACCATTCACTTGTAACCACGGCAAAATGGCAAAAAGCGCCAGCAAAATAAAACCATAACTGCGGCGAAACCACTCCAACGAGCCCTTCACATCTCGTACATAGATACGATTACGCGGCGCGTAATTATTGTTTCCGTTGCTGGGATCAGGACGCTGAATTTTTACCTTACTAGCATCATGCACTTCAATTTTTTGTTCCATAGCCTTTACGACTCCACTTCAGACCGAACATTGACGCAATTGTAACCTAAATTAACGACGATAATGAGGGGATTCCCCTATTTAATCATGTGGCCGGCTTTGCAAGGATGGCTGGTGTAGAACAAAAATTATATTCATAACAAGGAATCTCCATGAAAAAGTTTACCTTATCGACTATCGCAGCGCTGACGCTGACTATAGCGCCAGGACAAGCTGCTGCTGAAGCCATTATTGGTGAACAGCTGCAAGCTAAACTACCAACACTGGCGGTATCTGACAAAATAATGACCGTGGTTACCTTCAACCAAATGGAACCAGTTTCAGAATCTCAGCTACAAACCTTGCTCGACCTTGGTATTAGCGAAGGCGTGCAGTTCTCATCTTTACCTGTTGTCGGTGTACTGGCGACGCGCGCACAAATTGCTGAACTTGCGCAACAAAATGACGTTCGCTCAATTTGGTTAAACCGCAAACTTGAGTACTTTAATGCAGATGCTCGCGAAATTACTGGCGTAGCACAAGTACAAAGCACCGAGTTCTATTCGCGTAACCGCACGACTTTCACCGGTAATGGCGTAACCATTATGGTTAACGACTCCGGTATCGATGCTTCGCATCAAGATTTAATGTTTGGTGAAAAAGTTATTGAAAACGTCCAAGCAATAACGCACGCCCAAGCGATTGGTTTAGTGGCTCCAACCAGTGGCTTTGTTCTTGAAGGCCAAATCAATACCGATTTAAACGTGGGTCACGGTACTCACTGCGCGGGCACCATCGCTGGTACCGGTGCAATGTCTGACGGCCTATATGTAGGTGCAGCACCTGATGCTGACTTGATTGGTTATGGTTCAGGCGCAGGCGTATCAATTCTTGACGCTGTTGGTGGCTATGATTATGCCATAAACAAAGTTTACGCGTTTAACTCACCGATTCGCATTATGAGTAACTCTTGGGGTTCAAGCGGTAAGTTCGATCCGAACAGCCCAGTAAGCGTTGCTTCTTATAAAGCCTATAAGTTAGGAATTTTATCAGTATTTGCTGCCGGTAACTCTGGCCCGGGTGAAGACAGCCATAACCCTTACGCGCAAATCCCTTGGGGTATTTCTGTTGGTGCGGGTGATAAGTTTGGTAACTTAGCCGGTTTCTCTTCGCGCGGCTTAAAAGGCGAAACCTCTACCTTCACAATGCCTGACGGCGAAACTTGGACGTACAACAACGAAGTCACTGTTGTCGCCCCTGGTGTTGATATCATCTCTACTCGTGCCGCAACAAACCTCGTTTCAAACGGTGGCGAAGCTGACTTAGATGCGATGGCTACTGAACACGTTCCGTTCTATACCATGATTTCTGGTACTTCAATGGCTACCCCTCATGTGGCCGGTATCATCGCATTGATGATGGAAGCTAACCCGAGCTTATCGCTGCTGGAAATTAAACAGCTGTTGCAAGAAACCGCAACCAACATGCCTGGTTATGAAAAATGGGAAGTTGGTGGTGGTTATGTTAATGCTAAAGCCGCTGTTTCTGCAGCACTTGGCTATAACATGGACTACGCATTAACTGTAAATAATTTAAACGACTTTAACGCCAACGCGATTTTAGATGTGAGTGACAATGTTGAGCCATTCGAGGTGTTATTTAACCCAGTGGGCGAGCCTGATATTCATCACTTTAATGTAGGCCCTGAAGTTGCTTGGGTTAAAGCCAGTGCCGATACCTTTACTAACACCACTAAGTTAGTTCTTGTAGCTCCAGATGGTACTGAATATTTTGGTAACCTGACGCTGCCAGTTTTAGAAACCGGTATGCGCGTATCAGCACCTGCTCAAGAAGGAACATGGGGCGTTTATGTATACGGCTTAACGTCACTTTCTGGTGTAAGCCCAGATCCGTTAGGCGTGACCAATGGTCCTGGCGTACCTGAGTATATGACCGGTACCGTGTCTTTCCTTAACGATGGCGGCTATAGCGGTGTCGATGACATTGATGGTCACCCGTTACAAAACGCGATTCAGTTTGCGGTATCAGAACGATTAATGGACGGTTTGAAGAAGAGTAAATTCCGTCCTGATAACAACCTGAAGCGTAAGCACTTAGCCCAGTACCTCGTTATGGGCGGCGCAGCACGCCAGTATCGTGATTTACTTAACGAGCCTACGCCTGAGCTGTACAACGTACCTAATAGCTTCACTGCTGTAGCTCAAGCGGTATCTGTAGCCGGTGGTGCATTAAAAGATGCTAACCATACGCAAGCGCCATTGTTCATCAATGACAACAATAACTTTGACCCGAACGGTAACGTTTCTAAGTTAGACCTAGCCTACACTTTAGTGCAAACGCTAGGACTAGAAGCTCAAGCTAACGCGTTCGACGCCAATCACACCATTGTTGTGAATTACAACGGTGAGCAAATTGAACTGAGCGACCAAGCGAGCATTCCAGCTCATTTGCGTGGCCATGTACAAGTTGCTCTAGATTTATCATTGCTTGGTGTTGAGTTCGGTATTGAACAGTCTCCGTTCGACTTACAGCCAACGTTAACGGCAACGTTCAACGGTAACAGCAATATCACACGTGGACATTATGCGTTGATTGCTGGCCGCATGTACGACCAATACTTAGCAGCTAACTAATTGTAAATGAGTGCTTAGGGCCCTTCGGGGCCTTTTTTCACAACAAACATGGTGACATTTTGAACAGCAACAGGTAGTTTTGTAACTCGATTGTTTCAAAGTGTTTACATTTAAAAGGGGAAGTCTATGCTTTCAGTAGCCCGAAACTGGTTGAGTATAAGTTTAATGTGCTGTGCATTATCTGCGGTAGCCAATAGAGCTGACGCTGCAGAAGTAACAGCCAACTTTAATACTGCCAGCAATAAAATTGAGGCCAGTGTTGAGCTTACTGAGCTAGTTACATTTGACCTCCAGGTGAGTTTTGAAAACGCAGTGGGTTTAACCGCTGACAACTTCACCATTACGGCTGAACTCATTCATCCGAACGACGCACAGTTGCTATCACAATTACCGAATAACTTGCTCGTTACTTTACCCGCGTTATTCCCGGTGCGTTTATCTATTGAGCCGGATCCAAATAAAGGTTTTGCATTCAGTGGTACTGCAGAAATTGAAATCTATACCAAATCACTGCATTACACCCAGGGTACGCCATTACGTTTATTCCATGCTCATGCAGACGAGCAGTTCCAAGATATTACGACCATGACCGGATCTGGCAGCTACCGCGCACGCGGCTCTGCAGGCCAATTCTCAGATTTCATTATTGTTGCTGATTTGCGTTCTGCGCAAGCCGTGATCACAAGCAAACTCAATGCCTTAACGAGTTTTGCACAATCAGCATCGAGCCATTTATCGCCAGCAGCAGACTTATTATTATCCGACCTGGTTTACGACGTTGAATCGGCAATGAATAATGGAAATACGCGTACCGCGTTAACAGCACTTAACACGCTGATCCACACCCTAGAAAAAGATAAAGGTGTGTTATTTCCTGATGTTTGGCGTTCGTCGGATGATATCGTTAACGTTCGAGGTCAAATGCTTAGCTTAAGCCGCACCTTACGTTATAGCTTACGTACGTTTTAAGAGATAAGACGATGCCTGCTCATTTTGCGATTGAATATCCACATCAAGCCACTCAAAGTGTGGCTTTATTTGAGCAGCGTAGCTACATTGTTGGCCGGGGCGATGATTGTGATATTCAATTGATTCACCCCAGCATATCTCGGCATCATGCTCATATTAGCTTTCAAAATGGCCATTGGTTATGGCGCGACCTCAACAGTACCAATGGCTGTTTTATCGATGCTAAGCCAATCAGCAAACAGGTACTAAGTTGTCCAACTGATATTTATATGGCGCAACTGAAAACTAGCTTTATGCCTTGTACCCATCAGCAGCTGAATGATCTACAAAAGCGTTTTTATTGGCAGCGCAAGCAAGTGCATAAAACACTTCCGCAATACACAACAAACAATCAAGCGATCGGGCTTGAAGCCGTGCTTGAGCGCGCTAAGCAAAGTATTCAAAATATTCTGGGTAGCGATCGCGTAGCGCTTATTTATCTTAATGATGACGACCAAATCAGTCGTTGTGTGGGCTATCCAGCATGGCTGGAGGCCGAGCAGTTTACTGGTAGCTCTACCTTGGTCAAGCAAGCCTTAACGCAGCGCCAACCCATCGCTATAAACAATGCGGTAACTCACCATCAGCTGTTTAAACAGCGCAGCGTTTTTACCCACCAGATAAAAGCAGCTATTGCCTGCCCGATTCTAATCTCCGACCGCGTTATCGCGGTGCTCTACGCTGACAGTCAGGCTCAGCATTACGCATTTAGCGCCAGCGATATTGCGCTTATCAATGCTTTTGCGCGTCAACTTGGCCTGCAACTCAGTTTGGCCGCTATCGACGAGTCTCTTTTTTACATGGAAAAGCTAATTGCTTAATCGCTAACAATTTATTCCCTATTAGAACTGTGCTACGTTGAACATATCGAACGCGTGCGTTAGCCAATAGATGTTGCCATGGTTCAAAATAATAAATCTTCAGAACATACCAATACCGTGCCCTTAGTCGCTCACTCTTTTCTTGAGAGAGGTATGTTGCTTGCCGATCGATTTGAAATCATTGCGCTGTTAGGAGCGGGTGGGCAGGCGCAGGTTTATCACGCACACGACCAAGTTTTAGATATTGATGTTGCGGTCAAAGTACTAGAGGCCGAGCAGCTCAATCGCCAAGATATAGATGCCTTACGCAGTGAAGTATTGCTAGCGCGCCAGGTTAATCACCCCAACATTATACGTATTCATGAGTTCTACCAAACTGACCACTTTGTCTTTTTCACCATGGGGTGGATTAAAGGTACTAGCCTCGCAAGTATTAGTGATACTGAACTGACTCGAGCGCGAGTTGATAAATGGTTATTGCAACTTACTGCCGCGATAGAGTCTTGTCATGATTTAAGCATTGTTCATGGTGATATTAAGCCGCATAACATCGTAATCGATGACGATGACAATGCAGTACTAGTCGATTTTGGTGTGAGTGCTCAATATGCGAACACGCAACGCACCCATGCAACCACCCGTGAGTATGCTGCCCCTGAAATTCTGCAATATGGTCAAATTTCAGAAGCCAGTGACCGCTTTTCATTGGGCCGGGTGATCGCGTATTTGCTCGACTTGCTCAGCCATGAACACAAAACCGCTCGGCTAAGTATCTGGTACTTCAATCGTGCGCGATTAGCAACCAAACTACAGCATGCCACCCTGCAAAAGCGCCCGTCGCTCGCAGTCATCAAGCAATCACTAGGCGCCAATAAGCCTTCATGGATACCGCTCAGTGCGGCTATTACTTTCGTACTCGTTGTGCTTGCTGTAGGTATCTGGGCTATTTCTGACACGGCGCCACCGAAACCTAAACCTGAACAAACAACTTTAGCCATAGTAACGGATGGGCAAGCCGATTTAGATAGCTTTGCTACCTTATTGCAGCTCAATTTGCAGGCAAACCCGCAGCTTTACGTACTGGATGCTGACGAAATAAAACTTTATCAAAGCAACTTAGGGATCAAGCCTACCGAATCGAATCAAGACCGTGCTCGACTGGCTGAAATCGTTCAAATTCAATTGCTACTGACGATGGCTCAACGCCAGCTAGGGGGTACTCCGCTTTGGCAAATCGCACTGGTTGAATACCCTGGCGGACGCACTTTATTTAGCGACCAATTTGATGTGAACAGCAATAACATCCAGAATTTAATGCAATCTTTGTCGGAAGAGCTTTCCGACTATATCCAAGAAGATTTGGTGTCTTTCACCGAAGATGCTGAACAATTGGCGCAGTTACAGCAAGTTCTTGATGCGGCCAAAGCAGGTGACGAAGCGCAAGTAAACGAATTGCTCAAACAATTCCCTGTCGGCAGTACCAGTTCTGCAGGTGTTCATTTCGCAAGTGCGGAGCTCGCTCTTGCGCAAGGAAATGAAGCGAGTGCGCGTGACTACTTAACGCAAATAATTAATGACCAACAGCCCAATACTTTTTGGCGCTACCGTGCCCAAGCCCTTATGGCACAGTTAGATAACAACCTTTCCGCCGCAGCTGATTACCTTGATGCCTTAATCAAGATGGCGCCTACCCGCCCAGATATCATTGCGGAGCGGGCCAGCATTGCCTCAGCGCTCAATAATTTGGATACCGCTCGTGAGCTGTATTTAAGAGCGTTAAAGTACGACTCAAGCCAAGCAATGTGGTGGTTTCAACTTGCTCGTATCAAGATCATCCAAGGGGACATGCAGGCAGCTATCGATGAAGAGCTCACTCAAGCGCTAGTCCGTTTTCGCCAGCAAGAGGATATGCAAGGTCAAGGGCTCATCTTAAATGCCTTTGGGGTTGCATACTTGCGTCAATCGCAACTCGATACTGCCGCACAGTATTTTGAGGATGCGCTCAAATTCCGCACCGCTGAACATTCCCTTTCTGATCGGGTGACCACGCTTGGCAACCTAGCAACCGTATTTGCGATTAAAGGTGACTACGATAAAGCCGATGCTCATCTGCGCGAAGCCAAACAATTACTCGAACAAAGCAGCGACTTCCTGGGTATTGCACATATTGAAAACGAACGTGGTCTCTTGCTCGAAGAACAAAGTCGCTATAGTGAAGCTTTGAGTTATTACAAACGCGCTCTAGATTTACGCATGCAGCATGGTGATAGCTACGTGCAAAGTCAAAGCATCAACAACGTAGCTTTCATCCACTTTCTGTTGGGCGACTTTAGCTTAGCTGAAGTGTACTGGCGTCAAGCAATACAAGCACTCACCAACCTCAATGAGCAAGCCATTTTAACTAGCACTCAATTGAGCTTAACGCACCTGTTAATTCTACGGGGTGAATTCCGACAAGCTGAACAAATTCTTTCAAAGCTAGCCATAACTGAACAAGGGAATAGTGCCATTGAAGTCGCTATTTACTTGCAGTTGAGTCGCTTAAACTTTTCACAATCTCGAATCAATACAGCGGCAGAAAATATCGCAGTAGCCATCGAAGCAGCGCAGCAAAGTGGCGATTCCCGGGGCCTCATTGAAAGTCATTTATGGGCCGCGGAAATGGCGGTCGACTTGGGCCAATTGCAACTTGCTGACTCGCACCTGGCAGCGCTAACCGATGCTGAATTCAATGCCGAGCAAGCGCTACTTAAAGATTGGTTAGTAACCAAGCTAGCATTAGCTCGAGCAACAGATAGCCAAGAACAAATCACTGCTATCGTAGAACGAACCTTGAACACACCTTGGTCGCGGCCAACTGAAGTTAAAGTGTTAACCGAGGCCGTCAACTACCTGCAACCACCATGGTCAACCTTGGTGTGGGAACGCCTCGACGCCATTGTATCTCCGGCCATGTATGAATCATATATGGCATATTTGGCTGCCAAGGGCGATACTAAGTCATTACAACTGTTACGAGTGCAACTCACACGATACCCATTGTACTGGCGAAATAGCTTTTATTGGCAGTTGTTCGATGATGAGCAAGCCGCTCAGAAAAAGATGGAATCGTTACAACATATACGTGACCAATTAAGCGATGAGCAACAACAATATTTCGAAGCAAACACCCTCTACCGATGAACTCATCGAGCTCATACAGCAAATGCGCTCGCAGCAAGAGATGCTGCGACATGACCTCGCTAATGAACAATCCTATTTACAGAGTTTGGCGCAAAAGCTTTGGTTGCAGCAAGAGCATGAACGCGCGCGCTTATCACGAGAGCTACATGATGGCTTAGGCCAGCTGCTTACTGGAATCAAAGTTCAATTGGAGCAGCTATCGCAGCCCGTGCCAGCTGAATTGAATCAAGCTGCCGAGTTAGCTTTAGCTAGTGTTCGACAAATCTCACGGTTGTTACACCCGACGATATTAGACGATCTCGGATTAGAGGCGGCCGTTTCTTGGCTAGCTCGACAAATTCTTGAACCCGTCGGGGTTGCTTGTGATATTCAAATCGCGACAACGTCAGCTCTACATAATGATTTGCAGTTGTTTTTATACCGAGTTATTCAAGAGGCGCTTACCAACGTTGCTAAATACGCTAAAGCTTCATCTTGCCAAGTTTATTTAAGTAGCGGAGAAGCTTCCGTAAGATTAGATATTATTGATAACGGCGTTGGGTTCGCACTCGATGACGTTGACCAAGGTGTTGGTTTACAAAGTATGCGTGACCGCTGCGCTGCGTTTGGTGCCGAATTAACAATCACCAGCCAACCCAATCGCGGCTGCCATATTCAAGTGCTGCTTGCACAGCATAATATCGAGTGAGTCATGACGACGATTAAGATTATTCTTGCCGATGATCATACTCTAGTTCGCCAATCCGTTGCGACAGCGCTAAGTGCGCAGCCCGGACTCGAAGTTGTGGGTGAATGTAGTGATGGCTTGGCGTTAACCAAGTTGGTGCTACAGCAACCCGCAGACGTGATTTTAATGGATATCTCCATGCCGATCATGAACGGCTTTGTAGCCTTGGATAAAATCCTTCAGCAGCGCCCCGATACCAAGGTCATAGCTTTATCTATGCATGAAGAAGCTGAGTATATCAATGCCATGGAACAAGCTGGGGCACGTGGTTATTTGCGTAAAGATACTTCAACACAAGAACTCGTTGCTGCGATTAAGCGCGTGGTTAACGGCGCTAAAGTTTTTCCGACTCGGCAGCAAGACGAATCCTCTCGCAACATGGATGACCATCCGCTCAAAGCCTTAACCCGTCGTGAGCGAGAAGTGTTTTTCTTGGTCGTTGCAGGAAACTCCACCAAAGAAATAGCCGACAAGCTATCAATGTCAGCGAAAACCGCTGAAAACCATCGTGGTAAAGTGCTCAAAAAGCTAGCAGCAAACAACACAGTTGAGTTAATCCATTTCGCCGCAAGGCATGGATTATTAGAACCATAAAAAAGCCCAGCATAAAGCTGGGCTTGGTACTTTTCGTCTTACTTAAGTTAAGCGACTCGCTTCGCTGTTGTGGCGGCATTTAAGATTGCTGCCATTTTAATCGAGTGCTGAATTACTCCTGCCGAAACTTCATGTTTTTTCAGTTCGCCAATGTGAGCATCAATACACATACCACAGCCATTAAGCGCTGATACAGCTAACGAGTACAGTTCGAAATCCACCTTGTCGACACCTGGGTTCGCCATACCATTCATGCGTAAGCCTGCTGGCATTTTGGCAAATTGCTTGTCGGTGCTTAAATGAACAAAGCGATAGTATACGTTGTTCATCGCCATCAAGGTGGCGGCGAGTTTCGCCGCACCATCAACACTGGCTTCAACTTTGCCTTCTGCTTCAGTTTTTACCGCGGTAGTGAGTTCGTCATCACCTAGCGAGTAAGCTAAAGCAAGCGCTGTTCCGTAAAACTGTTGAGCAGTCATGCCAGTGGCATCAACGTTACCAAACAAGCTCGATAAGTTTAATTTGGTATCTTTACCGTGCTCGCCTAATTTATCTTTGAAAGTTGCAATACTCATATCATTCTCCGCAATATTTATAGGGTTTCACCGCCTACTGCGCGGTTACATGGACACAATTCGTCGGTTTGCAGTCCATCTAAAATTCGTAATATTTCTGCTGGGTTACGACCTACGTTCAGGTTGTTTACTGATACGTGTTGGATAACGCCGTGCGGGTCAATAATGAAAGTGGCACGTAAAGCTACGTTTTCTACTTGGTCACGTACACCTAAGCCATCAACTAGTGATTTCACGCCATTGTCGGCAAATGACCACTGATTCAAGCTTTTCAAATCTGGGTGCTCACGGCGCCATGCTAGTTTCACAAACTCGTTGTCAGTGCTACCGCCAAGAACGATGGCATCACGGTCTGCGAAATCGTCGTTCAATTTTGCAAACTCAACAATTTCTGTTGGGCATACGAAGGTAAAATCTTTAGGATAGAAAAATACGATTTTCCATTTGCCTTCGAAGCTATCGTTGGTGATCGTTTCAAATGCACTGTCACCATTTTCTTCTGGCATATTGAAACCTGGTTTTACGCCTACGATTTCAAATTCTGGTAATTTATCGCCTACTGTTAACATACTTAAACTCCTGATTGTTTCTTAATAAATACAATTTGTTGCGAAAAACGAGAGGTGCTCGTCTTTGTTAGGAGTCCATAATAGCCATTCACTTTGATTTGTTAAAACGAATAAAGGGGATTACTATAATCGATATTAGCGATTCAACATCGCAACATTTAACTATTGAGGTCGACTATGAGTAAATTACCGAGCTTAAGAAACTTAAGTTATTTACTTGCGCTGCACGAGCATCAGAACTTTAATCGAGCAGCAAAAGCATGCCATGTTAGCCAATCCACATTGAGTACTGGCATCCAAAACCTTGAGGAGCTGCTTGACTGTCAACTCATTGAGCGCGATCACAAGTCATTTCTATTTACCTCATTGGGCGAAGAAATTGTTGAGCAGGCGCGAGGGATTTTAAGTTCAACTGGAGAACTGCTTACCTTTGCCAAAAGCAAAGGAAACCCTATGGAAGGGCCACTGCGGCTGGGGTGTATTCCTACGATTGCACCTTTTCTGCTTGGTGACCTCAGTAAAAAAATACACAACGATTATCCGAAGTTGCAGCTTTATATTCGTGAAGACACCACTGCTAACCTATTGCAGTTCCTAAAAAATGGCGAGTTGGATGCGGTAATTTTGGCTTTACCGATGGATTTGGAAGGCAACCAAAGTTACTTATTGGGTCGCGATCCTTTTAAGTTGGTCATGCATCAAGAGCTAGCGAGCCCACTTGCTGAGCCCGTGGTTTATAATCAACTGCCTGATCGCTCTATTTTTCTGTTAGAAAAGCTTCACTGCTTGACTGACCATGCGGTCGCAGCCTGTGAACTTGCTGATTCCAACAAGATTAACCCGTTTACGGCAACCAGCTTGCACAGCTTAGTACAAATGGCGGATGCCCGTTTAGGGGCAACTTTTGTTCCGCAAATGGCGATTGATCGAGGTATTTTGAATGGTACCGAGTTGAAGGCTTTACAGCCTAGTGGTCAGCAGGCGGCACGCGAGATTGGTTTAGCCTACCGCCCGACCACGAATCGCCGACAAACCTTCCGCCAATTAGCGGAGTGTATTGCGACCTTATTGCCTGAGCCACTTATATAAACAACTTATGGGGCAGTGCGAAGCTGCTCTAGACGAGGCGCAATACTGGCTTGATCAGGAGCAATCTCCGTAGATAATTCGGCTTTAGATAAGTCGACATTGGTACCCACTTCAGCGGAAATAATCCGCTGCAGTTGGTTTGGAGTCAGTCCTTTGCCGGCATTCACAACACGAACATTATCTTCGCCATCAACAGCGGCATTATTAGGCAAATAAATGGTGCCGTTAGAGAAATCTACCGCAAAAGCGATAACCCCTGGAACTAAGAAAAACAGCAAACCAATACCATTTAATGCAGCCACACCCGCATCTATACGGCCGCTAACTTGGCCTTTGCGCTCTGGATATAAAATGGTTCCGCACGCACTTAGATGTAAAACAACGGCTATCAATGCGAGGCTTTTACTCGTTTTTGATGCTAATAAGCGCATATAACCTCCAATTTAGGTGTTAAATAGTCGAACTTTGCACCAGTATAGTAGAAAGATATCAACTAACTTTCGATTTATTCTATATTTACACTAAACCCACCGCGCAGTTTTTAAATAGGATCTTGGGCAATGGCTAGACTTCAAAGTGTGGTATTTTTCGCTATTCTAAATTTATCTCTCATTGCGGGTGCTGGCGCGCAACAATATGTTCCGACAGAGCGCCACAAGTTAACGGTGACTACCATTACCGACGGCTTAAATTCGCCCTGGGGAATGGTTTTTATATCCGCTAATGAACTACTTGTTACTGAAAAATCTGGCACCCTCAAGCGTGTTTCCTTAACCAATGGAGCCACATCGCTAGTAACAGGCGTTCCCACCGTAGCGGCGCGGGGACAAGGTGGTTTATTGGATATCACTCTCGACCCTAACTTTAGCGAAAACCAGATCATTTACATCAGTTATGCGGAAGCCGACCCAAAAGATGCGAGAAAAAATGGTACTGCGGTAGCACGAGCTAAACTGCAAGAAAGTCGTCTAACAGAGGTTGAAGTTATTTTTCGAGCTGCGCCTAAATACAATAGTGGAGCGCACTTTGGTTCGCGTCTCGCCTTTTCCAATGAGGGGCATTTGTATATAACTTTGGGCGACCGCTATTCAGCAATGGCCGATGCCCAAGTTCTGCACAACCACCACGGTAAACTAATACGCATTTGGCCGGATGGCAGTATTCCTGAAGATAATCCGTTTTTAAACCAAGCCGATGCGCTACCTGAAATATTTTCTTATGGGCATCGCAACGTACAAGGCGCAGCAGTACACCCGCAAACTGGGGCACTCTGGATCTCTGAGCACGGCCCACAAGGTGGTGATGAGATTAATATTATCGCTGCAGGCCACAACTATGGTTGGCCACTAGCTACCTACGGCATTGACTACGACGGCAGCATTATTAGTGAGCAGACTCATGTCGAAGGTACAACGCAGCCCATTTACTACTGGGTGCCTTCGATTGCGGTGTCCAATATATTCTTCTATAGCGGTGACAAGTTTCCGCACTGGCAAGGAGACTTGTTTATCGCTGCTTTAAAAGGCGCTCACATCTCAAGACTCGATCTCGAAGGCGATAAAGTGCTGCACGAAGAAAGTCTGTTAAGAGGCGCTATTAACCGCCGAATTCGAGATATTGCAGAAGGGCCAGATGGGTATATTTACCTGATCACTGATGAGTCCAATGGTCATCTCATGCAAATTCGACCCGCAGATTAAGGCGTCTTAACCTAATTGTATTTTTTGTTACAAAGTTGCCATTGCTCAACCCTGAAGTTCTAGTTAAAGTAAAAATAAACAATAGGTTAACTAAATGTCTCAAGAGCTTTCTCTCGATCAGCAATTGCATCAATTTCAGCGCCGCAGATTCTTAGCGATGCCTTTAGCCGGCACTATAGCTTGGGCTGTTATTGCCATGGTTTGCGCTTTCGTTTCATCACCCATTGTAAAGGTGTACACCGTGTTTATAGCCACTGGGTTGATTGCATACTTAGGTATGTTTATTTCGCGCTATACGGGTGAAAACTTTCTCGACAAAACGCGGCCAAAAAACTTTTTTGACCGAGTATTCTTAGCTACGGTGGGTATGAGCGCCCTAGTTTACGCCATCGCCATTCCATTCTTTCTAGTGGATTACACCACCTTAGTTATGACGGTTGGAGTGCTTACCGGCATCATGTGGCTACCGCTAACAGTGATTGTTAAGCACTGGGTTTTCTTATTTCACGCACTTACTCGTACTTTTGGAGTCGTTGCATTATGGTATGCCTTTCCTGATTATCGGTTTACCGCGATACCCCTATTTATCATCATTATCTATGTCATCACCATCGTCGTTTTAGAACGTCGCTGGCGCGACTCAGCAAATATGGAAGCCTCTACGTTATGAGTATTCAATGGCAATCGGTTGAATCCGGATATAAAACACATCTACAAATAAGAGTGTTAATAGATTTTGCTGTGTTCGCCATGATTGGCGCTGGCTTCTATTTATTTTCACCCAGCACTGATTGGCTGCCCGCACCTCTTTACTTAGGTGTTCCTTGGGCAATACTCGCGTTATTTTTTGGGTTGTTTTGGGCGCCACGCCGATATCAACTTACCGGCTATGCCGAAAGCAGTGAAGCTATGTACTTACGTCGGGGTGCCATGTGGCGCTCTAGCCGCGCAGTACCGCTAAATCGCATCCAACATGTCGAAATGCGTCAAGGTGTCATCGAACGCGCTTTGGGTTTGAGTCGATTGTCTATTTACACTGCAGGAAGTGGTGGTGCTGACTTGAGCATTCCTGGCTTGAAAGTAGCAGATGCTGAACGTATGAAGCAACAGCTCATGCAATCTGTGGCATCTGAAGAACTTGAAGCGGACCAAGACGATGAGTGAGTTAAACTGGCAAAGAACGCCGATCATTACGCTTATTTTCTTTATCGCGAAAGGCATTAAAAGCTTAGTTAAAAACATTACTAATTTGGCACCAGCTTTGGTGGTTATCTTTGTTACTGACATAGCGTGGATCCCGTATGCCATTGCCGCCGCATTGTTACTATTTATTATTGCCGGCGCAATACTCAATTATATGCACTTTAAATTTGCGCTAGCTGAAGATGCCATTCACTTACGTACGGGTATACTTAACAAAAAAAATATCACCCTAAAACACGAGCGAATCCAACAAGCTGAGCTGCATGAGACTTGGTACTTTCGCCCGTTTAGTTTAACCACGCTTGCCGTAGATAGCGCTGGCAGTGCCGGTAAAGAAATCGAAATTCCTGGTTTAGAAAAAGGTTTAGCGCTGTCGCTTCGTCAGCAATTACTTGCGAACTACTCTGCACCGCGCACTAATTCAGCTGAAACTGCTGAAACTGAATCCACTTCAACCGCCGAATATCAACGTCAGTTTTCACTAGGTGAAATCGTTCGCGCGGGCATCATGGATAACAAGCTTTTTGTCGCACTGGCATTAATTATTTATCCCATGAGCCAAGTTGATGTGTTTGAAGAACACATTCTTCCGTGGATGGAAAACAACTTATTATTTCTCGACAATGCGATGTGGATGTCGATCGCTTTTTTAGGCAGCATTTTAGTGTTGCTGTTTCTAGGCTCGTTAGCGTTTACGGTGCTTCGTTACTATGACCTGACGCTTAATATCGCTAACCAACGCTTTCAGGCTCGAGGTGGGGCTCTTTCTATTCAAACCTTAAGCTTTCATTATCACAAGATGCAACGAATTCGCGTTAAACAGAATTTGCGTGCACGACTGCTCAAACGCTTTACCTTATCGGTTAGCCAGCTGCAGCCCCGGGTAACCCAGGCAGCAAATAAGGCACAAACCTTTTTACTGCCGGTACTAACTCGCGAAACCCTGCATGAGTTACGCCATTGGCTACAGTTGCCTGATCTATCACAAGTGACCTGGCAACGACTCGGCCCGTTAGCATTGCTAGGCCCGTCGATATGGCTGGCGATATTGTTCCCGATAGCTGCCATCGCGCTCTACTTTAAAGTGGGGCTTGTCTATGGAATGCTTATCACCACTGTAGTTTGGGTGCTATTACAACTCTATGTCATCGCACGCTGGCGGCGCTATCAATACCATGTCAGCCATGGCTGGGTGGCGGTGAAACGTGGCGTATTTGGCACCACTGAGAATTGGTACCCACTCTATAAAATGCAGCAAATCGATGTCTATCAATCGCCTTGGTTGAGACTGCTGGGATTCGGTGACGTCATTATGCATGGCGCAGCGGGAACCGAGACGATTAAGTATGTTCCTTTAGAACAAGCGATGGTCATGCAGCAGCAGTGGACTTTAGAAATTGCCGCAAGTAAGCGCCACTGGATGTAAATTTGGCTATAGCCAGCGACGTGCAACTTGCATGTAATGGGTATAAGGTTCGCCAAACTTTTTGGCGAGCATGCGCTCTTCTGGAATGATCTGAAAGCGATTCATATAAACTATGAAAGCAGCAACCCAGAGCAGCGAAACCAGCGAGACTAGCCACACAGCCCAGCCCAATAGGCCAAAGGCAAAGCCTAAGTACATGGGATTGCGCGTGAATTTATAAATACCATGCTGCACGATGCAGGTAGCGGCATCCGGGGTAAGCGGGTTAATTGTTGTTTTGCTCTGACGAAATGCGATTAACCCTGCGCTTGCAATAAAAGCGCCCGCGGTCACGAGAGCAAGTGCTAATGGTGTTAACCACGGCGGCGAGACCTGAATATCAAACGCTAAGCCACTGCTTAGCCACATTAAACCTGCACACACCAACATTACTATTGGCGGTGGTACTTTTAATTCCAGAGATGGCATGAACTCGATTCCCTAATTTGATAAAATTGACAGTACTATGTCATATAATACCATTGCATTAAATCAAGAGCGCACGCCGCTCGATCACTTAGATACCGTTTGGCTTTTTGGCTACGGCTCACTCATCTATAAAGCTGACTTTCCATACCTACAGCGCCGCCCGGCTCGAATCCACCATTGGCAACGGCGTTTTTGGCAAGGCTCCCATGACCACCGGGGAACACCCGAAGCACCTGGCCGTGTTGCAACTCTAGTTGAAGCACCGAATCACATTTGCGTAGGCATGGCCTATGAAGTGACTCCCGATGTTTTTGAGCACCTTGATCACCGTGAAAAAAATGGTTATCTACGATTTTTTACAGAGTTTGAATGGTTAGATGGTTTGGGCGCTGTTGAAGGCTTAGTTTACGTTGCCGGCCCGACCAACGACGCATACTTGGGTGAGACTTCAGAACCAGAAATTGCCGCGCATATTGCACGCTCAAAAGGGCCAAGCGGGTTAAACTCAGAATACTTACTGAAGCTGGCTGAAGCATTAAGAGAGCTTGGCGAACACGATGAACACGTGTTCGCCATTGAACGTGAACTGCTTAAATTGATTTAAGCTTTCTTCACAAACTCGGTTTTTAACTTCATTGGCGTGCCATCGATTTTACAATCGATATCGTGGTCACCTTCTTCAGTTAAACGAATATTTTTAACTTTAGTACCCACCTTAACTACTGACGATGAGCCTCGTACCTTTAGATCTTTAATCACAGTAACGGTATCGCCATCTTCGAGTACGTTACCGTTGGCATCGCGATACACCTTTTCACCTTCAGCTTGCGCTGTAGGTTCACTTGGCGACCATTCATGCGCACACTCAGGACAGACTAACATCGCGCCATCTTCATAGGCGTACTCTGACCCACACTTCGGGCACGCTGGAATTTGATTCATGATTATTTCCTTTCCGGTTTTTCGGATACATATAATGTAATAACACCATCGATCACCAATGTACCGTCAGCCCGGAATCCTTGCGTTACTATTGCAACATCTCCAGATTGCCAAGCATTGGGATCAGCGGTAGCGACTATCCGAATATCACTATCCGCTTTCGCCGTATAGTTTACCGTCATTCCTTTAGGAATCCAGCGCAAGTGCTTTGGTATGGATGCTTCGGCTAGGGCGCCCATGGCCATTTCCAGGCCATTGCAAAGCGCAATCGCATGCACAGTACCAATATGATTTTGTACCGCCTTACGATTTTTAAAGGAAAGCTCACAATGATTCGGTACTAGTTTATTGATGCGTGGCTTTATCGTTTTAAAATAGGGTGCCTTGCGCGCAAAAAACTTAGAAAACAGCCAGTCACCACAAGGCAACTGCTGACAACGGTGATACAGTTTTAACAGATAATTTTCAGACATAGTTTTATATATTTAAGAGTAAAAAGCCTATCCCGATACGGTTTTGGCGATGATTATAGTCGAGCAAGGTTTCTCCATAGCCCGAAAAATATTGAATATAAAAACGCAACCCATCGGGTTTACTTGAATTGATTGGGTGCGTGAAATCAATCTGCCACGAGCCTTTATCCCACGAGAGCTCGCGATTTATGCGAGTCACGCTGTAAGTGCTCAGCGAGTCGCGCCAGGTAATGCGATTTTCAAAGTTGCCTCGAAAGCGCACTAAGTCTGGGTTATCGTCGTCGTCACCCACTTCATTCACACGTTGCTTCCAAGTGGTTTCCCAACTGAAATCGCCGAGTTCCATCACCCCGCCAAAGTGAAAGTAGTTCCAACTTCTCGAATCTGGCTCACGCTGCCCATTGGATTCATGCGCGAACCCAACTTTGGCAAAGCGAAATCGTGCATCGCCCGGTAAAAAGTCGAACTTTTCTGGAATGGGAATTACTGCAAAGATATCCGGATTATAGTCGGTGCTGCGAAAGGGAGCTGAGTTGTCGCTATCCCACATTTGCCAAAGCGAGGTCTGAGTGTAGGCCACCCAAACATCTGCACCAGGCAATAACAGATCTTCGAAGAGTTTAGTGCGTAACGAGATTTGTAGCTTAGCTTCATTGGGCTTAAAACTTTCCAGCGGTGTTGCAGGACCACGAGATGGTGAACTCGGCTGTACATTGATTTTCGAAGAGTGATGAACCGGTAAAATAAAGTTTGCTCGGTACGTTCTTAACTCAAAAATACCACGCTTCTGATCCTCACCTAATTCCCAAAAGGTTCCGATTAAATCGTTCACATCAAATGCGGGGTCTCGCTGTGCTGCTGCCTCACCACTGGCAAACCATAGGCATATAATACAAGCGTATTTCACTAATCCCGCATTGCGGTCGAACATACTAAACTCCCATTATTCAACTCGATAATTATTGATTAAATCGGCGCCGCACAATTGTGATGGCGTATGGTAACCACCACTAGGTTGATTACGTAGTATAGTCATTGCAACGTCTATGGCGCCCAAACTGGTTAGCTTATAGCCATTCATCACTTTGTATTGCAGTGTTTCTACTGCTCCAGCGGCGTTTTTGACTTCACCCCAAACATAGGTGTTCGCATGGTCAAGTTGCTGCTGATCTGGGCCTATTGGTTGCTTTTCAACTTTCTTATTTAGCCAGTTTTTTACGCTATCCAAACCTAACAAGCAACGAACTTTATTTAATCTTTGTAAACGCTTAACGACTTTTTTAGAAGCGGGGACATAAACTTCGATGTTTTCGATACCCGTAGTATGAAAGGCGGTAGAAATATCTCCCCAAGGAATCGTCATGGCGAGCTTGGTACCACCACCAAAGTCAATTTCACGGGATCGATAAGCCAAAGGGACGTTAGTTATTCGGCCATCGGCACGTACAGCACCACCTTTATAAAGCTGGTTTATACCTGTCTTCGCCGTACCTCGGCTCATGCGAGATTCGGAATCGAAACCTAAAGCCAGATGGGTCGCATCGGGCATACGTTGTTTTAATTGCGCGGCAATACAATCGGTCGGAATCACATCAAATCCGACTCCAGGGCAAACAACAACCCCGGCAACTAAAGCAGGCCGATGTAGTTTTCTCGCACGTTCAAATACAGATATTTCACCTGTAATATCAAGATAATGCGTAAAGTTTGCAATACAAGCTTCCATCATTGGTTGCGCGGTCACCTCAAAGGGGCCTGCGCAATTCAACACCAAATCTACATCTTGTATAGACATATATACTGAGTTTTGGTCATCAACATCAAACACTCGGGCTGAAAGATCCAGTTCTTCCGCTAATTTTCGAATCGCGGTTTCATTGCGGCCAGCCAAGATAGGACGCAAGCCTTGTTGCTGTGCTTGCCGAGCAATTAACTCGCCCGTATAGCCATTTGCGCCATAAATCATCCATTGCATGTTTAATCCCTCACTCAATTTACTCTAGCTATATTAGCAAATAGCAATAAATTAGATAGATCCTCCACAAAATATAAACATATAAAAATAAAATTCGGTATTGCAAATGGGAGTGATTCGCATTTATAATTTGCGAAAATTCAAATCACGCATCATTTAAGGATTGTTATGAAAGTATCTTTACTCGTGAGTGCTATCAGTTTGGCACTTGTCAGCGGTGCTCATGCTACCGAAGCAGAAGACGCGCCACTCGAGGTTCTACAGATTATTGGTGACAAACAAGCCGCACGAACCATGCCTGGTTCAAGCGCAGTTATCGATAGCAAGCAGATAAAGATCGAAGCTAATACCGATATTAACCAACTGCTTAAAACCGTCCCTGGCGTATACATTCGCGAGGAAGATGGCCAAGGCTTGCGCCCTAACATTGGTATTCGAGCTGCAAGTGGCGGTCGTAGCAGTAAAGTTACCTTGCTGGAAGACGGTGTGATGATTGCTCCAGCACCTTACATTGCTCCTGCTGCGTACTACTTTCCTGAAGCCTACCGCATGCAAACCATTGAAATCCTTAAAGGTGCGCCATTACTTCGTTATGGCCCGCAAACCACTGGTGGCGTGATCAATCTAAGTACAACACCTATTCCTACAGAAAAAAGTGGCCGCGTGGTGGCAAAAATAGGTGAAAACAACACCCAAGACATTCATGCTTATGTAGGTGGTCATGAAGGTGCTTTTGGTTACTTAGTTGATACCGTGCAACGTAGCAGTGCAGGCTTTAAAGATATTGACCGCAGCAAACGAGATAGTGGCTACGATATTGAAGACTATTTGGTCAAACTAAGCTGGACCGGCGATCGCCAACGTTTACTGGCAAAAATGCAGTACTCTGAGCAAGTTTCTAATGAAACCTATGCAGGTCTTACCGACGCTGACTTTAAAGAAAATCCAAATCGCCGCTATGGATTATCAAGCATCGATCAAATGGATAATACTCACAAAGGGTATTCCTTAACCTACGACCTTGATCTTAGCGATCGCTTATCACTAACTGCTATTGGTTACCGCAATGAATTTCATCGCGACTGGTTTAAAACCAGCATCAACTCGTTAGTCAATGCAGCCAACGCAGGCGATGCTAATGCGTTAGCTATACTACACGGAACTCAAGATACCCAAGGTATTGAATACACCCACGGTAATCGCGCGTACCAATCTTACGGTGTGGAATTAAACTTAAACGCTGATCTTGGCGATCACCAAGTCCAATTTGGTATTCGTGACCACAATGACAAAATGAATCGTTTCCAGCCGATCGAAGTATACGATCAAGTAAATGGCAGCTTAGTTTTTCAAAATATCATTGCACCGACTGGCGGTAATAACCGCTTAGAAGCTGGCGATGCTGTAGCCTTTTGGTTAACTGACGCATGGCAAGTGAACTCAGACTTGTTGGTGAACTTAGCGCTTCGTTATGAAGATATCGAAACCCAACGTGAGCAATTTGATGCTCCAGATCGCTCGGTATTGGGTAGTTTCCGTAGCAATACCACTCAAGAGTTTTTACCAGGTGTTTCATTCACTTATAACTTAAGCTCACAATGGCAAGTGCTAGGCGGCATCCATCGCGGCTTCTCTCCGATTGGCGGTGGTGCAACAGAAACTGACGAGCCAGAAACCAGCACCAATATTGAGGCAGGCTTCCGCTTTACTGAGAACGACATGTTTGTTGAAGCTATCGCTTTCCGTAGCGACTTCAGTAACCAAGCCGAAGTATGTTCGTTAGCCAGCCCATGTAGCAATGGCCAAACTTCAGGCACTTTCACTACGGGTGAAGCCCTAGTACAAGGTCTAGAGTTACAGCTCGCTCAAAACTGGCAGATGGGTGCGTTTAATGTTCCTGCACACTTCAACTACACCTACACGCATGCTGAAATTACCGAAGATAACGCGGTATCAGGGGTTGTTGACGGCGATGTGTTAGCGGGTATTCCTGAGCATACCTTTAGCCTGCAATTAGGCTTAGAGCATGACAGCGGCTGGAATAACTATGTCGTAGCTAAATATATGGATGAAACCTGTGTGAATGTTGGTTGTAACAACACGGCCAGCGAGTTTGGTTACACCCAGTCATTGTTTGTGGTTGATTTCATTAGCCGTTACCCGCTAAGTAAGCAAACCACTGTATTCTTTAAAGTCGATAACTTGTTTGATCAGCAGCGTATCGTTTCGCGTTCACCACATGGTGCACGACCTAACAAGCCGCAAACTGCATCAATCGGGCTTGAGTACACCTTTTAAGTTTCGATAAATAAAGCGAAAAAATTTAGTAAACAAGCTCGAAATGTTAACCACATTGACTATCTTAAGTAGTCAGAGTAACCCTAAATGGAGGTTTAACGATGAAAGTAACTAGCATTTTTTCGCTATTATCTTTACTAGCAGTTTTTGGTTTAACGGCATGTAGTCCGCAGCAGGAGAAGCCGAGTAGCGAGCAAAGCCAAAGTTCGTATGAGCAAGCGAAGCAAGCCACTCAAGAAACGGCAACTGATGCTATGGAAATGGGTCGCGAAACCCTCGAGGAAACCGGCGATTTCATTAGTGATAGTGCTATTACCGCGCGCGTAAAAACCGCCTTATGGGATATTGAGTCGCTACGTGATAGCACTATTAATGTAGAAACCATTAATGGTACTGTAGTGCTTAGTGGTGTCACCATTGACGATGACGCGCGCGAACTTGCCGAGCAAATCGCAAGTGGCGTCGAAGGCGTTAAAAACGTCGAAAACGATATTGTCATCGAACAATAACTTTAAACGCTTATACTTAAAAACGGCGCCCACATTCGGTGCCGTTTTTTTATAGGCGGAATATAGGAGTTTAAATGGCCAAGAGTAATTATACCCCTCCAAAAGTATGGTCGTGGGACCAAGAAAGTGGCGGTAAGTTTGCATCAATTAATCGCCCAATTGCTGGTGCAACACACTCGCAAATGCTACCAAAAGGTAAGCACTCACTACAGCTGTACTCTTTGGCAACACCGAATGGCCAAAAAGTAACCATTCTGCTGGAAGAGTTGTTAGAAATGGGTATTGCTGCCGCTGATTATGATGCGCACCTGATAGAAATATTGGAAGGCGACCAATTTGGTAGTGACTTTGTCGACATCAATCCAAACTCAAAAATACCGGCACTGCTTGACTACAACACTTCGCCGCCAACGCGAGTATTTGAGTCGGGGTCAATCTTGCTATATTTGGCCGACAAGTTTAACGCCTTTATTCCAAAAGAATTTGCACAACGTACCGAAGTTCTAAATTGGCTGTTTTGGCAAATGGGCAGTGCCCCAATGCTAGGCGGGGGCTTTGGTCATTTTTATGCCTATGCGCCTGAGAAGTACG
The DNA here is from genome assembly GCA_048269045.1 of Pseudidiomarina sp. Lineage (GTDB taxonomy): Bacteria > Pseudomonadota > Gammaproteobacteria > Enterobacterales > Alteromonadaceae > Pseudidiomarina. Next base: position 15,387 of record JBLWUG010000015.1, on the reverse strand, counting down.
AGTACCCTATCAATCGCTTTACGATGGAAGTAAAACGCCAATTAGATGTACTTGATAAACAACTTGCTGAGCATGAGTTTATTGCTGGCAAAGATTACTCTATCGCTGATATGGCTATTTGGCCGTGGTACGGCGCTTTGGTAACTAACCAGGTGTACGATGCCGCAGAGTTTTTAGAAGCGCATACCTACGAAAACGTAATTCGCTGGGCAAAAGCTATTGCTAAAAGACCCGCTGTACAACGCGGAAGAATAGTCAATAAAACCTGGGGGGATGATGGTAAGCAATTACCGGAACGCCATGATGCTAGTGATTTTGACGGAATTATTTAAGCAATAAAAAAGAGCCGGGGTTGATAACAACCTCGGCTCTTTGTATTTAAGCGATGGCTTCTAATTTAGAAGTGCTTCGCGTGAAACTTTAAGTGTTGCTCAATAAAGCTCGAAATAAAGTAGTAGCTGTGATCATAACCTTCATGACGATTCAGCTCTAACGGGTAACCGCTTGCTTCTGCAGCAGCAACTAAAGCTTCTGGCTTCAATTGTTCTACTAAGAAGTTATCGGCTTCACCTTGGTCCACTAATGCAGGAACAAACTGCTTCGCTTTAGCCATGAGCACGCTTGAATCATACTCAGCCCACTTTTCAGTATCTTTGCCTAAATAAGCAGTTAAAGCTTTCTTACCCCATGGGCAATTCAGTGGGTTCGCAATCGGGCTAAAAGCCGACACAGAGCTAAAGCGCTCTGGGTTACGCAATGCCATGACCAGCGCACCGTGACCGCCCATCGAGTGACCCGAGATAGCACGTTTGTCGCTAACTGGGAACATCGACTCGATTAATTGCGGGAGCTCATCCATCACATAATCGTACATCTGATAGTGCTTGCTCCATGGCTCTTCCGTTGCATTAACGTAGAAGCCTGCGCCTTTACCTAAGTCGTAGCCTTCGGCATCAGCAACATCGTCACCACGAGGGCTGGTGTCAGGTGCAACAATAGCAATGCCTAACTCAGCAGCGGCGCGGAAAGCGCCAGCTTTCTGCATAAAGTTTTCATCAGTACAGGTTAATCCTGATAGCCAGTACACTACCGGAACTTTGGTTCCATCTGCCGCTTGTGGCGGCAGAAAGATCGCAAACCTCATCGTACAGTTTGTCGTACTAGACTGGTGGTTATACTGCTTATGCCAACCGCCAAATACTTTATTACTACTTACATGTTCAATTGACATTTACTTCCCCCAGTTACTTATCAAAGTGGATAACCGAACGAATGCTCTTACCTTCGTGCATTAAATCAAAGGCTTCGTTAATATCGTTAAGACCCATGGTGTGCGTGATGAAGTCATTCAACTTAAACTCACCTTGCATGTAGCGTTCAACAATACCTGGTAGCTCTGAACGACCTTTAACGCCACCAAATGCAGAACCTTTCCATACGCGACCCGTAACCAACTGGAACGGACGTGTTGAGATTTCTTGGCCTGCACCAGCAACACCAATCACCACCGACTCGCCCCAACCTTTATGGCAGCACTCTAATGCTGAGCGCATCACATTGACGTTACCGATACACTCAAATGAGTAGTCCACACCACCGTCTGTGAGTTCAACAATCACATCTTGAATTGGCTTGTCGTAATCTTTCGGGTTAATGCAATCGGTTGCGCCTAACTTACGTGCTAAATCGAACTTGCTTTCGTTGATGTCGATAGCAATGATGCGGCTGGCTTTAGCCATGGTCGCACCAATGATGGCTGACAAGCCAATGCCGCCTAAACCAAAGATGGCAACGGTAGCGCCTTCTTCTACTTTGGCAGTGTTCAATACAGCACCCATACCGGTGGTTACGCCGCAACCCAATAAGCATACTTCTTCAAGAGGTGCTTCTTTGTTAACTTTCGCTAAGGAAATTTCTGGTAATACGGTGTACTCAGAGAAGGTTGAGCAACCCATGTAATGATAGATTGGCTGACCATCTTTGTAGAAACGAGTGGTACCATCTGGCATTAAGCCTTTACCTTGGGTTTCACGAATTTTTTGACACAGGTTCGTTTTACCTGAAGTACAGAACTTACACTCGCCACACTCTGGCGTGTATAAAGGAATAACGTGATCACCAATTTCAACGCTGGTTACGCCTTCACCGACAGCCTCAACAATACCGCCACCTTCGTGACCAAGTACAGCTGGGAAAACGCCTTCAGGATCTTCACCTGATAAAGTAAAAGCGTCGGTATGGCACACGCCACTTGCAATAACACGAACCAACACTTCACCCGCCTGTGGTGGCATTACGTCAATTTCTTCAATCGATAATGGTTGGTTTGGGCCCCAAGCAATGGCCGCACGAGATTTAATCATTTTAGTCATGGTGTTCTCCTGTAATAAAACAGTATTCGCAGATTATGAAGTGAATCTAATGACGCTATTATATTGATAACGAAAGAGGAGATAATCGGCTTGTTTTACAAATCACTTTTACCAGGTGGTAATAATCTAGGTTATACTAGCCGCATTAAAAAGGTTTCCACATTATAGTTGATAGGTGCTTGAATGCTAACTTGGGAAGGTGTTGTTGAGTTTGTTGCGGTGGCGGAACTCGAAAGCTTTACGCTGGCTTCGAAACGCTTGAATATATCAACGGCGCAAGTGAGTCGACAAATTAGTGCGCTTGAAAAAAGACTATCTACCAAGCTTTTTTATCGCACCACCCGGCGCGTATCCTTAACCCAAGCTGGGCAAATCTATTATCAGCACTGCCGACCATTACTGGATGGCTTAGAAGAAGCTGAGCGTACGCTCACCAACATGCAATTGGTGCCCACTGGCACCTTAAGATTAACCGCACCGGTCACCTATGGTGAAAAGAATATCGCACCGCTAGTTCATGATTTTTTAAAGCAACACCCTGAACTCGAAGTGCAATTTCATTTAACTAACCAAAAAGTAGACTTGATTGCCGAAGGCTATGACCTTGCTATTCGACTGGGGCAACTTGATGACTCCAGCATGATGGCGAAGCGACTATCATCGCGTACACTTTATGTTTGTGCATCGCCGGAATATCTCGCGACTCATGGCCAGCCTCATTCTCTATCTGAGCTTGAGGAGCATAACTGCTTGAAGGGCACACTCGATTACTGGCGCTTTAAAGATAGTGGCTACACTCGCACCGTGCGTATTGCCGGCAATATTTATTGTAATAGCGGCTGGGCGCTGCTTGATGCGGCATTGAAAGGGCTAGGTTTGGTACAACTTCCTGATTACTACGTACAACCTGCGCTAGAGTCAGGGCAGTTGGTATCCGTGCTTACGCACTATCAAACCGACAATGACGGCATTTGGGGAATCTATCCCCATAACCGCCACTTATCACCAAAAGTGCGAATGTTTTTAGATTTCTTAAGCAACCATCTTTAACAAGGCACTATCTCAGTAGCCAAGTATCCGCAACGCTATATAAGGCGCAAGCAAGAACAAAAAGATCCCCATCTTAAATGCACCCATTAAGAGAAAGTTAATGGTATTAAAGCGCTCTTGGGACAGGCTAAAGAATGAATTAAATATTCGGTATAGTCTGTTTTCTGCGAACATAAAAATCACAAACCAAAACAACAGAACCACAAAGTTTAATAGTGCCGACCAACCCAGTACGCTCACTAAAACTTTCATATCCATAACGACGTCCTTATAAAATGAGTAAGTCACTCTTTTTATAGCTTAGTCGATTCTTAATTTTTCGCCGTTATCGCTTGCCGGTAATAATCGTTGCGGTTAGTTCGCCCGCTTCTTTAGTGTTCATCAGCCCAATAGTAGCCACAACGCCAAGCACCCATATAACAACGTGAGTTACCCAGGAACTAAAATTAATAGTAATGGCAAAGTCGATCAACCACGCAAAAAAGTAGTTCATTAACACCGAGGGTATGCACAAGACTGTAAATAACAGTATTGCGATACCAAGTGCAGATAGCTTCATAAGGAGTTTAGTTTTCATTGGCTAATCTTAGCGAATCGTTAACTTTATAGATATAAATAGCACCACTAAACCATAAATAAATTAGGCAACTCTATGATTCTTGGTTAATCTGTAAGGTATAACTCTAATATTATTAGAATAATAACATGGCTAAACATGCTCAATTATTACTAGCTAACATTATTGTACTGATGTTATTTATGGCCAGCCTAGGCGCGCTGGCTAGCACCCCTGATAAAAACGTTTCCTTTCAATTTACTCATGTCGATGACTCCGTCGCTGCAAGACAAGCCTCTGTATACCACGTTACCGCTGATCAGCTTGGACTCATTTGGCTAGCAACAGATACTGATGGGCTCATTCGTTACGATGGTAATGAATACCAATTATGGTCGGATATCTTACTCGGGAAAGGACAAACTGCTGATATTTCAAAGTTAGATGTGCAAGGCGATATTATTTGGGCGGGTACTTGGGGTAAAGGTCTGTTCCGTTGGGATTCATCAACACAAAATCGAACTAATTATCTTGCTTCGACTGATGCCAACGCAATTAATGATAACCGCGTACAAACGCTATTTAGCGATAGCTCAAATCGACTCTGGATAGGCACGCTTTCGGGGCTAAATTATATTGAAAAGGATTCCCCTTCAAAGGTGCATTCATTGCCCGAAACCAACCCGTTAAGCGCTTTACGTATCTGGTGGTTGCTCGAATCAGAGGGCGCACTATGGGTGGCCACAGCGAACGGCTTGTTTAAAGTAGCCAAAGACCTTTCGTGGTGGCAACGTTACCTTATTAAGCCCGGTGAGTCGGGACAAAGCCGTTCCAATGAAATTCGTACTATCGAGCTTATCAATGATTCGCTTTGGGTCGGTACTGACCAAGGTCTCTTTATATTTAACCACCAAACCGAGAAGTTTGTACTGGTTGATTTAGATACCCAATCTGAACTGCTTGCCAATACGCGAATCAATGATATTTTGCCCGACGCCTTGAGCTCATCCGTATTGATTGGTACTAACCGAGGATTATTGAACGTTGACTCCACCTCACTAGAGTTACTTACTTATAATAGCCAGATCGTGCAATTGCCGGGAATAGACATTCGCAATTTGTTCTTCGATGAGGCGATGGGCTTATGGGTTGGAACTCGAGAACAGGGGCTTTTTAACGGCATCAGAATCACCCGTCAATTTACCAACTTAATGAACCAGCAAGCCTTGTCTGTACCGTTACGAACACTTTCCGTCAAGGCCGTTCACTATTCCCACGTGGGGGATTTATGGTTAGCAACTGAGCAAGGTGTATTCAAACAATCAAATTCGAGTGGTGATTCACAGTGGCAGTTTGTACCTTTTCCTGCCGATAGCAACATTCACGACATTAGCTTATTGCACGTCGACCGCAATGATAATTTATGGGTGGGTACTAATGATTCAATATTCAAATCGTCGGCGAGCAACTTCAATCACCTTGCTGAATATCTTGGCCTTAAACAATTAAACATTAATAGTGTACGACTAACCGCTGTTTATGAAGATAACAACGCTCAGTTAACTTTCGGAACTTGGGGCCACGGTATCATTCGATATTTACCCACAACCAACCAATTTGAATGGGTTGATAAAAGCTTGTCGGGGCTCCATGGCAACACGGTCTACTCAATTTTTGAAATTCCCGGCCATGGCTTATATGCCGCCACTCGGTATTCCGCTTTAATTCCCATTGATGGTAGCCCGAAACTTCCAAGTATAGGCGCTCCAGCTCCTATTCTATGTACCCATACTTACCCTGAAGATACGCTGTGGATGTGTTCCAATGAAGGGTTATGGCGCGTAAATATCAATACTGGTTCGGTAACTCAGTTCAGCGAAAATCAAGGGTTTCCTTCCAAACACATTTTAGGGATAACCAATGACGACAACGGATTTCTTTGGGTAATCACGCACCAAGGGTTAATTCGTTTTAACCCAAAAAACAACAATATTAGAATCGTTGGCATTACCAATGGATTATCCGTTGATTCGTTTCCTGAGCGCGGAATTGTTCGTTCGAATTCAGGAATGATTGTCATTGCAAGCGCCTATGGCGCCTTTCAATTCGACCCTACAGATATTGCTATTGAGGAAATTCAATCTCATGTTCGGCTAAGTAAAATTTTACTCGGAAACAGCGATTTCACTACCAAGAAAAAGTTTAGCCAAACTGAATTTTCTTTACCTTTTGACCACCCGAGCATTAATTTAGAGTTCAGTATTACCTACTATCGTGAATCCGATAAAAATTTATATCGTTATCGCTTAGGTGGGGATACTGGCACCTGGTCAGAGTGGCGGCGCGATAATAAACTTTTACTCGCAAGCCTTTCGCCAGGCGTCAATATTGTTGAAGTCGAGGGCAAAAATAGCCACGGTCTGATTAGCCCTGAGCCCCTGACTCTGAAATTCAAAATTGATTCACCTTGGTGGATGAATGGCGGGATTATCTTTCTGTTTATCGGTTCCTTCGCTATTGCTATTTATGGAGGTATTCGATGGCGCACGCACCGTCTCGCAAGCTTAACGATACAGCTTGAACAAGAGGTTGCTGAAAGAACCCAGCAATTGGAAGCAGCCAATCAAGCCTTAGAACGTTTAGTTGAAACTGATTATTTAACCGGCGTGAACAATCGCCGTGGTTTTGTCAAAGCATTCACATTGACTCAGCAACAGCGAACTCGCACCAACTCGCCGTTGTCGATATTGCTGGTTGATGTGGATTACTTCAAACAGTTCAACGATAAATTTGGACATCAAGAAGGCGATGAGTGTTTGAAAACTATCGCAGCGACAATGGCTAACACGCTTCGTACACAAGATGTGGTAGCCCGCTGGGGCGGCGAAGAGTTTGCTGTCTTGCTGCCTAACACCGATGAACCGGGCGCGATAATTATTGCTGAAAAACTTCGAACGACCGTAGAAAAACAAATTATCGAAATCTTCGGCGTTGAAAAATGCACGACGCTAACCATTGGCATTGCGTCTGGATTGGAGCCAGACCAGACTATCGAAGTATGGTTAAAACGTGCCGACAAAGCCCTCTATCAAGGCAAAAAAGCAGGGCGTAACCAAGTGGTTGTATATAAATAAAAAAGCTGGCAATGAAGCCAGCTTTTTTATTCAGTTCTTTCTAATACCTTAATTACTCAACGGTGACCGATTTCGCGAGGTTACGTGGTTGGTCAACGTCAGTGCCTTTAATAATGGCAGCGAAGTATGAAAGCAGCTGTAACGGGATGGTGTACACGATAGGTGCAATCAGTTCGTCACAGTGAGTCACGTTGATTACGCGCATGCTGTCATCACTTGGGAAGTTGGCATCTTTATCGGCGAAGACATACATAATACCGCCACGGGCACGTACTTCTTCAACGTTCGACTTCAACTTCTCTAGTAGCTCATCATTAGGTGCCACCACAATCACCGGCATTTCAGCGTCAATCAGCGCTAACGGGCCGTGCTTTAGTTCACCTGCTGCATAGGCTTCGGCATGAATGTATGAAATTTCTTTCAACTTCAATGCACCTTCCATTGCGATCGGGTACTGGCTACCACGACCTAAGAACAAGCTATGGTATTTATCAGCAAACTCCGGCGCTAAGGCTTCAATGGAATCGCTCAGCAACAGTGCTTCTTCAAGCTTAGCTGGCACCGACTTCAATGAGCTGACAATGCTTTGTTGTAGCGCATCAGTCATATTGCGCTGTTGCCCAATCGCTAAGGTAAGCATTAACAAGCCAACTAACTGGGTAGTAAAGGCTTTCGTTGACGCCACACCAATTTCGGTACCTGCACGCGTCATATAAGCTAAATCTGATTCACGTACCATTGATGAGGTACTAACGTTACAAATCGTTAAGCTGTGCTTGTAGCCCAGTTCTTTCGACAAACGTAACGCCGCTAAGGTATCTGCCGTTTCGCCTGACTGTGAAATGGTTAACAATAAACTATTTGGGTGCACGTACGATTGACGGTAACGAAACTCGGACGCAATTTCCACGTTACAGGAAACGCCAGCCAATGACTCCAGCCAATAGCGCGCGACCATGCCAGCGTGATAGGAAGTACCACAGGCAATAATTTGCACGTGTTCAATATCTTTTAATATTTCTAACGAGCCGTTGCCAAAGGTGTCATCGGTAACGCGACCATCGACTAAGCGACCTTCTAAGGCATTACGCACAGCGGTGGGCTGCTCATGAATTTCTTTAAGCATAAAATGACGATAATTACCTTTGCCGCCGGCATCGTAATTACCATCGGATTCATGGATTTCGCGCTCAACGCGTGCACCGGTTTGGTCAAATATTTTCACTTCGGTACGGGTAATATCCGCCATATCGCCTTCTTCAAGATAAATGAAGCTGCGCGTGACCGGCAATAGTGCCAACTGATCTGAAGCGAGGAAGTTCTCACCAATGCCTAAGCCAATCACCAGTGGGCTACCTGAACGTGCGGTAACCAATCGGCCAGGATCGTTGGCATCCATCACTACGGTGCCGTAGGCGCCTTCTAATTGCTTAATAGCGGCTTGTACGGCATCAAATAAATCCGCATGAGTTTTGCGCTCATGGTGAACCAAGTGACAAATCACTTCGGTATCGGTTTCTGATTTAAACTCGTAGCCTAAAGCTCGTAATTGCGCGCGTAACTTTTCATGGTTTTCAATAATACCGTTATGTACCACCGCAATGGAGTTCTCAGAAATGTGTGGGTGCGCATTGGCTTCGGTTACACCACCGTGGGTTGCCCAACGGGTGTGAGCAATACCGCTAGTGCCCGCTAAAGGTTGTTCACCAACCGCATCTTTTAAAGCTTGTACTTTACCGGTGCGACGTACACTTTCTAGGGTTCCATCTTCACTCAATACCGCGAGACCTGCTGAGTCATAGCCACGATATTCAAGGCGCTTCAAACCTTCGATCAAAATCTCACTAATACGGCGTTCAGAAGTTGCGCCTACAATTCCACACATACGTCTCTATCCTTTTTTCTCTGGTCGCTGCCAGCCGTTAATATTCCGTTGTTTACCACGGGCTACTGCAAGTTCGTTGTCATCAACATCTTTAGTTATTGTTGACCCTGCACCGATGGTAGCATCTTTCCCTATTTTAACGGGTGCTACTAAAGAACTATTTGAGCCGATAAAGGCTCCTTCTTCAATTTGTGTCAGCGATTTATTCACGCCGTCATAATTACAGGTAATGGTTCCCGCACCGATATTTACATTGGTACCAATGTCAGCATCACCAAGGTAGGCAAGATGGCCTGCTTTGGCGCCTTTACCCATGCGGGTGTTCTTAATTTCTACAAAGTTGCCAATTTGTGCGCCGTCATCAAGCGCAGCACCTGGTCTGAGCCGTGCGAAAGGGCCAACCGTACAATTTTCTGCGAGTGTGGCGTCTTCAATTACAGTATTCGCTTTTATTCGTGAGCCCGCGCCAATACGGCAATTACGAAGTACACAGTTACTTTCAATAACGACGCCTTCGCCAAGTTCCACTGTACCTTCAAAAATGACATTTACATCAATAACTACATCATTTTCAATTTTCACTTCGCCGCGTACATCTACGCGTGCAGGGTCGAGCAGGGTAGCACCAGCTAACATGAGCTGCTCGGCTTGACGGCGTTGATAAGCACGCTCAAGACCGGCCAGTTGTACGCGGTTATTCGCACCTTCAACTTCGCTCTCATCTTGCGGCTGTGACGTTGCGATAGCAACGCCTTCATCTGCTGCCATAGCGACAATATCAGTTAAATAGTACTCGCCTTGTGCATTGTTATTGGAGAGCTTTCCTAACCAACGTTTTAATGCCGAACCGTTAACCAACATAATGCCGGTATTTACTTCGGTAATTTCTAATTGCACCGAGCTGGCATCTTTTTGCTCGACTATCCCAGTAACTGCACCGAGCGCATTGCGAACAATTCGACCATAGCCAGTTGGATCATCCAAGGTTACCGTGAGCAATGCCAAGTCTGTATTACGCCCAGCTTCAAGTAAGCCGGCAAGGGTGGAAGCACGAGTTAATGGCACATCACCATAAAGTATCAATACTTGCTCGTCGTCGGCTAAGTGCGGTACCACTTGCTGTACGGCATGTCCGGTTCCAAGCTGCTCGGCTTGTTCGACAAAATTAAGGGGTTGATCTTTGAGCGTACTGACCAAGCGATCACCGCCGTGTCCGTAAATAACGTGCACAGACGAAGGCTCGAGCGTTCGCGCGGTATCAATCACATGCTGAACCATGGGCTTGTGCGCAACAGGATGCAACACTTTCGGAAGTGCTGAACGCATACGGGTGCCTTTTCCGGCGGCAAGTACTACTACACTTAGCGGCATGAATCCTTCCATTTTAGTGACAAATATATAGGTGCCCACATTCTAGCGAGCAATACGTAAAATTAACAGACGAAAAAAAGACCCGATAACAAGTGTTTCGGGTCTTTTCAATTTCTTTAAAGAGCTGGCGCTGATTATCTGCGTACTTTACGAATAATCTCTAGCTGTGCCAACGCTCGCGCAAGTTCTGCCGCAGCTTCTGCATAACTTAAATCAGAAGCCGAATCTGCAATTGCTTCTTCAGCACGTTTTTTGGCTGCAAGCGCTTGTTGTTCATCAAGCTCTTCGCCGCGAATAGCTGTATCGGCAAGCACCGAGACGTTGTGAGGCTGCACTTCCAGCACACCACCGGCAACATAGATGATTTCTTCCACACCACCTTCTAAAACAATACGAACCATACCTGATTTGATTGTTGTTAGAAGCGGGGCGTGACCTGGGTAAATACCCAGCTCACCTTCGCTACCGGTCACTTGTACGGTCTCTACTGCACCAGAGAACAAACGTTCTTCAGCGCTGACCACATCAAGCTGTACAGTTTTAGCTGCCATTTAAACCTCCCGGTTTATTACATTTTCTTGGCTTTTTCGACCGCTTCTTCAATGCTACCAACCATGTAGAACGCTTGTTCTGGTAGGTCGTCGTAGTCACCGCTTAAGATGCCTTTAAAGCCAGCGATAGTATCTTTCAACGAAACGTACTTACCTGGTGAACCTGTAAATACTTCAGCAACGAAGAAAGGTTGTGACAGGAAGCGCTGAATTTTACGCGCACGTGATACGGTCATTTTGTCTTCTTCAGACAATTCGTCCATACCCAAGATTGCGATAATATCTTTCAGCTCTTTGTAACGCTGTAATACTGATTGAACGCCACGAGCTACGTCGTAGTGTTCAGTACCAATCACTTGCGGATCCAACTGACGCGAAGTTGAGTCAAGTGGGTCAACCGCTGGGTAAATACCCAAAGAGGCGATATCACGTGACAATACAACGGTTGCGTCCAAGTGCGCAAAGGTGGTTGCCGGAGATGGGTCAGTCAAGTCATCCGCAGGTACATAGACCGCTTGGATTGAGGTGATTGAACCAGTCTTCGTTGAAGTAATACGTTCTTGTAGTACACCCATCTCTTCTGCAAGAGTTGGCTGGTAACCTACTGCTGAAGGCATACGGCCTAACAATGCAGATACTTCGGTACCGGCTAGGGTATAACGGTAGATGTTATCTACGAAGAACAATACGTCACGACCTTCGTCACGGAACTTTTCCGCCATGGTCAAACCGGTTAACGCTACGCGCAAACGGTTACCTGGTGGCTCGTTCATCTGGCCATAAACCAGCGCAACTTTGTCGAGTACGTTTGAATCTTTCATCTCATGATAGAAGTCGTTACCTTCACGCGTACGCTCACCAACACCGGCGAATACTGAGTAGCCGCTGTGCTCGATTGCGATGTTACGGATAAGCTCCATCATGTTTACGGTTTTACCTACACCCGCACCACCGAACAAACCAACTTTACCACCCTTAGCGAAAGGACAAATCAAGTCGATTACCTTGATACCCGTTTCTAAAAGTTCGGTAGAGCTTGACTGCTCTTCGTACGAAGGTGCATCACGGTGAATAGACATACGTTCTTCTTCACCGATTTCACCCGCTTCATCAATCGGCTGACCCAATACGTCCATGATACGACCAAGGGTTTTCTTACCCACTGGTACCATGATTGGTTCGCCGGTATTTTCTACGGTAATTCCACGACGCAGACCGTCAGTAGTACCTAGTGCGATACCACGCACAATACCACCACCTAGCTGCTGCTGAACTTCCAAGGTCAAACCCTTGAGGTCACCGTCGGTCACCTTCAGCGCGTCGTATACCTTTGGCACTGCGTCTTGTGGAAATTCGATATCCACAACCGCGCCAATAATTTGCACGACCTTACCTTGACTCATGACATTTCCTCTAACTCTAAAATTCTTGCAAGCTTCGCCTTAAACCGCTTCGGCGCCCGATACAATTTCCGAAATTTCCTGCGTAATCGCTGCTTGACGCGCTTTGTTGTACACCAACTGCAGCTGATCAATGAGGTCTTCGGCGTTGTCGGTAGCGGCCTTCATTGCCACCATCCGCGCTGCCTGTTCACTAGCGATATTATCTACCACGCCTTGATAAACTGTTGCTTCAACATAACGGCGAATCAGCAGTTCTAAAATTGGCTGTGGGTCAGGCTCATACAGGTAGTCCCAGCTACCTGATTGAACGTCGTCACGAGACTCTGCTTTTGGCAACGGCAGCAACTGGGCTATCGTTGGCTCTTGCGTCATGGTGTTCACAAACTTGTTATACACCACGTACAAGCAGTCTAAACGGCCTTCATCAAAGGCATCTAACATTACTTGTACGGTCCCGAGCACATCATTCACACTTGGTTTATCACCTAAGCCTGAGGTTTGCGCTAATAAACGGCCTCCAAAGCGTTTAAAGAAACCTGTAGCCTTGTTACCAATTGCTGCAAAATCAACTTCAACACCTTTATCTCTCTGTGCTTGGGCATGTTGCACAACGGCTTTAAACTCGTTTGTGTTCAATCCACCACACAGACCACGGTCTGTTGAAATGACAATGTAGCCAACCCGTTTTATCTCGCGCTCTTCTAAATAAGGGTGCTGATATTCTAGGTTTGCTTGGGCAACATGACCGATCACCTTACGAATGCTATCCGCGTACGGACGGCTTGAAGCCATACGTTCCTGAGCCCGTTTCATTTTGGACGCAGCAACCATCTCCATTGCGCTGGTGATCTTCTGAGTATTTTGAATACTCCCGATCTTGGTTTTTATCTCTTTACCGCCGGCCATGATATTCTCCTGTTAACTCAACGACTTGTGGCCACTATGAAGTGGCCACTCTGCGCTTACCAAGACTGCGTTTTCTTGAAGGTTTTTAAGCCTTCGTGCAGCTGAGCTTCGATGTCGTCGTTATAGTTGCCAGTTTTATCAATATCTGCCATCAGTTCAGCGTGCTCGCTACGCATGTACGAAATTAACGCACCTTCGAAGTCGAGGATTTTGTCTTGCTCTACGTCTTTCAGGTAACCCTTTTCTGCAGAGAAGATAGACACGGCCATGTCGGCCACGCTCATTGGCATATATTGGTTCTGTTTCATCAACTCAGTAACACGCTGACCGTGCTCTAGCTGGGCACGAGTTGCTTCATCTAAGTCTGAAGCGAACTGCGCAAACGCTGCTAATTCACGATACTGTGCTAATGCTAAACGAATACCACCACCCAATTTCTTGATGATCTTGGTTTGTGCAGCACCACCAACACGCGATACCGAGATACCAGCGTTAACAGCCGGGCGAATACCCGCGTTAAATAAGTCAGTTTCTAAGAAGATCTGACCGTCGGTGATTGAAATCACGTTGGTAGGTACGAACGCTGATACGTCACCCGCTTGGGTTTCGATAATAGGTAGCGCCGTTAATGAACCAGTTTTACCTTTAACTTTACCATCGGTGAACTTTTCAACGTACTCGGCGTTAACACGCGCAGCACGCTCAAGTAAACGAGAGTGAAGATAGAAGACGTCACCTGGGTATGCTTCACGACCTGGCGGACGACGTAATAGTAGTGAGATTTGACGGTAAGCAACTGCTTGCTTCGACAAGTCATCATATACGATTAATGCATCTTCACCGCGGTCACGGAAGAATTCACCCATAGTACAACCTGAGTAGGCCGCTAGGTATTGCAGAGCTGCTGATTCAGAAGCTGATGCTGCAACAACAATGGTGTTTTCCAAAGCGCCGTGCTCTTCAAGCTTGCGTACTACTGAAGCAATTGTTGATGCCTTTTGGCCAATAGCTACGTACACACACTTAATACCAGAATCTTTCTGGTTGATGATGGCATCAACAGCTAATGCGGTTTTACCGGTTTGACGGTCACCGATGATTAACTCACGCTGGCCACGACCAACTGGAATCATAGCGTCAATAGACTTATAACCCGTTTGGATTGGCTCATCTACTGATTGACGCTCGATTACACCAGGTGCAATTTTTTCTACGGGCTCAAAGCCTTCAGCTTCGATAGGACCTTTACCATCAATAGGCTCACCTAGGGTGTTTACCACACGACCTAGTAGTGCGTTACCTACTGGAACTTCAAGGATACGACCGGTAGATTTTACTTTAACGCCTTCTTGTAAATCTGCGTATGGGCCCATTACTACGGCACCAACAGAGTCACGTTCAAGGTTTAACGCGATAGCGTAACGATTGCCAGGAAGCTCAATCATCTCACCTTGCATACAGTCAGCAAGGCCATGAATGCGGATGATACCGTCGGTTACAGAAACGATAGTACCTTCGTTACGAGCTTCACTGACCACTTCGAACTGTTCAATACGTTTTTTGATCAGTTCTGCGATTTCATTTGAATTCAGTTGCATGCTCAATTCCCCAATTAGGATTGCAGTGCGTGCGCAAGTCTATCTAACTTGCCTCGCACCGTGCCGTCGATAACTGTGTCACCGGCTCTAATGTATAAGCCGCTCACAATTGCTGCATCGACATTGCAATTCAGCTTAACTTTGCGTGAAAAACGTTGTTCCAACGTTTTCGCCAGATTGTCCTGCTGCTTTTTAGTCAATTTAACCGCTGAAGTTACATCAACAGCGATCTCTTTTTCGTAATCCGCTCGGAATTCACTAAACAAAGCAAATACCGCAGGTAATGTGTCCAAACGGTTATTTTCCGCCATTAAACGAATCAGGTTTTGACCTTTTTCATCTAATTGCTCACCGCAAATATTAATGAACACTTCAATTTTTTTATCTAGCGTTTCGGCGCTACTTAAAAAGGTAGCCATACCTTGATCTTTCGCTACTGCTGCAGCGAACCCGATCATTTCATGCCACTTTTCCATAGCGCCGTTCTCTACTGCAAAATCAAATGCTGCTTTTGCATAGGGGCGAGCAACCGTAGTCAATTCTGACATTTGCACAAACCCC
>JBLWUG010000014.1:0-60533 GCA_048269045.1 Pseudidiomarina sp. | reverse complement strand
AGTGCTATCCACCATGACCGATTTTCGCAAACAAGCTTTGCACTACCATGCCTATCCCACCCCAGGAAAAATTAGTATTGAGCTAACCAAGCCCGCGGAAACCAGTAAAGATTTAGCACTAGCATACAGCCCTGGTGTGGCTGAGCCTGTGCGCGCCATCGCTGAAAACCCTGATGATGTGTACAAGTACACGGCTAAAGGCAATATGGTCGCCGTTATTTCCAACGGTACTGCCATTTTAGGCCTCGGTAACTTGGGGCCTATGGCCTCTAAGCCAGTGATGGAAGGTAAAGCGTTGTTGTTCAAACGCTTTGCTGGACTCGATTCAATCGATATTGAAGTAACTCACCGCACTACCCAAGATTTCATTAATACCGTGGCCAATATCGCTGATAGTTTTGGCGGCGTGAACTTAGAAGATATTAAAGCACCTGAATGCTTCGAAATTGAAGAGGCGCTCATCGAGCGTTGTGAAGTACCTATTTTCCATGATGACCAACATGGTACCGCTATTGTAACAGCGGCGGGCTTACTGAATGCGCTTGAGATTCAAGGCAAAAGCCTACGCAAAGCACAAATCGTATGTTTAGGCGCGGGAGCTGCCGCCATCGCTTGTATGGAACTACTCATTAAGTGTGGCGCACAGCGCGAACATATTTATATGCTCGATTCTAAGGGCGTGATTCATACCCGCCGTGAAGATCTCAACGAATATAAAGCTTTGTTTGCTAACAACACCGATAAGCGCACGCTAGAAGAAGTAATTGCCGACGCTGATGTATTTGTGGGT
Organism: Pseudidiomarina sp.; assembly: GCA_048269045.1. GTDB lineage: Bacteria > Pseudomonadota > Gammaproteobacteria > Enterobacterales > Alteromonadaceae > Pseudidiomarina. The sequence goes on along the minus strand of JBLWUG010000014.1, from coordinate 59,743 downwards.
GTTTCTGGCCCGAACTTGTTATCGCCAGAAGCATTAAAGTTAATGGCGCCGAAGCCCATAGTGTTCGCGTGCTCGAATCCGGATCCGGAAATTAAGCCAGAACTCGCGCAATCAGTACGCGATGACTTAATTATGGCAACGGGTCGTTCTGATTACCCGAACCAAGTAAACAACGTATTGTGCTTTCCGTTTATTTTCCGCGGTGCATTAGATGTGCGTGCACGTGCTATTAATGATGAAATGAAATTAGCGGCCGTAGAAGCGATTCGTCAGTTGGCAAAAGAACCTGTACCTGCCGATGTACTGACTGCAGCCGGTGTCGATAAGCTAGAATTTGGCCCTGATTACATCATTCCAAAGCCAATTGATCCGCGTTTACGCACTAAAGTATCAAAAGCTGTTGCTGAAGCAGCGGTGGCCTCTGGTGCGGCTCGAATAGATTTGCCAAAGAACTATATGGCTGAATAAAAAAGCTTTTTTAAAGACCATTTAATAAATCCCGACCTTAGCGTCGGGATTTTTTTTGCCTGCGACGAATAAAAACACAAATAAATAGCATTTTTATGCTTGTTTAATGAATAAGAATTCAATACACTGATTCTCATTATAGTTAATTTCGTCGTGGATCTTAGTGGTTATGCAACAGAATAGTGTCGTTCCTTGTGCCATATTTGGCGCCAGCGGTTATAGCGGTGTTGAATTGTTATGGCTTCTGCATAATCACCCACAGTTTGACCTAAAGTTTGCTTATTCTTCCGGCGCACGTGAGAAAGCAGTACCTATTGCTTCGCTATATCCGCAGTTAGCGCAACAAACCAGTTTGGTTCTGCAACCTTGGCACTCGGATTTGCTTGAGCCCCTAGCTCAGCAGGTTCGAGTGGTTTTTTTAGCCTTACCTCACGAAGTTAGCGCAACACTCGCACCACAGCTTATCGCCGCCGGCTTGATTGTCTTCGATCTTTCAGGTGCCTTTCGGTTACATGATGCCACCATTCACGCGCAAGCTTATGGCTTTGAAAAGCCTGCGTTAGCAGAGCCTGTGCCTTATGGCTTAGCAGAATGGACCGAGCTTGATGGCACCGAACCTCTTATCGCTGTTCCCGGTTGCTACCCAACCGCCGCAAGCTTGGCTTTGAAGCCACTGCTACCACTATTAACCGCAAGCAGCACCCCCATAGTGAATGCCGTAAGTGGTGTTTCTGGTGCGGGTCGTAAAGCAGCAACTCAAACCAGCTTTTGTGAAGTGAGCCTGCAAGCTTATGGCGTGGCTACCCATCGGCACCAACCGGAAATGAGCCAAGCAATCGGGCGTGACGTGCTTTTTGTTCCTCATCTTGGCAATTTTAAGCGCGGCATTTTGGCCACCATTTACACGCAAGTACAAGCTGGTGTCACTATCGAGCAGGTTAATGCAGCCTTGGCAAACAGCTATGCCAAACAACCGCTAATTAGACTGTGCAATAAACCACCGGCGCTGAGTCAGGTGGTAGGTACGGCCTATTGCGATATTTATGCACAACTGCATCAGCAACAACTGATACTTTGTGTGGCCATCGACAACTTGTTAAAAGGCGCAGCTGCTCAAGCTGTGCAGCTCGCCAATAAATATTTTGGCCTGCCTGCACATACCGGCCTACTTTCACGGGGAGGCGTGGTATGACACCCCTAGTGCTTAAATTAGGTGGGCGGGTACTCACCAGCGAGGATAGCTTGCAACAGCTACTCACCGTAATCGCCAAGCTCGCTCAACTGCGAGCCTTAGTCATTGTTCACGGTGGCGGTGACCAAGTGCAAAGCATGTTGCAGCAGCTTGGCTTCAATAGTGAAAAATCAGCAGGTCAAAGAATCACACCGGCGGAACATATGCCCATTGTGGCTGGCGTATTGGCGGGCGATATTAACAGCCAACTTTGCGCTTTGGCCCAGCAGCATGGTTTAGCCAGTGTTGGCTTGACCCTTGCTGCCGGCGCTTCAGTGAGCTGTGAAGTTGATACTGTTCGCGGTGCGGTAGGCATTCCATCACCAGGTCAACCACACTTGCTGCAGCAACTTATTGATAAGCATTTCTTACCTATTCTAAGCTCAGTTGGCACCAGCAATAATGGCGAACGGTTAAACGTCAACGCTGATCTCGCTGCCGCTGCTGTCGCTCAACTTCTTCATGCTGATTTGATTCTGCTTACCGATGTTCCGGGCATTCTCGATCAGCAAGGACACCTCATTGAAACCATTACCATCGACCAAGCCGCAGCGCTAATTGAGAATGGCACCGTACGTGACGGTATGGTGGTCAAACTCAATGCCGCCGTGCAAGCGGCGCAAGCATCGCGACGAAGTATCGCGGTGGCTGGCTGGCAAGATGCCAAAGTGCTCACCCGTTTGGCGAAAGGTGAAGCAGCTGGAACCCGCATAAAATTTTCCTAGCCGTTACTTTTAGTACGCACATTTAGGTTTACCCATGAAAAATTTACTTAAAATGCAGGATTTAAATCCGCAACAAACTGCTGAGTTACTGCAACTTGCGCAAACCATTAAGAAAAATCCAGCCAGCTGGTCTCAATCATTGCAGGGCAAAAGCATTGCCTTACTCTTTGAGAAGCCATCCTTACGTACCCGCGCCAGCTTCGCCGCCGGCATTAACCGTCTTGGTGGTCATAGTATTTATCTTGATGCTCAAAATCTGGTGGGCTCGCGTGAGCCGGCCAGTGACGTAGGCGCTAATCTGGCCCTTTGGCACGATGCCATTGTCGCCCGGGTATTTGCACAAAGCACACTTGATGAAATGGCGGCCGCGTCGAGTAAGCCGGTTATTAACGCCCTCAGCGACCAATGTCACCCCTGCCAAAGCTTAGCCGACTTGCTGACGCTGCAAGAGCAGTTAGGGGAACTCAGTGGCGCACACCTTACCTACGTTGGCGATGGCAACAATGTCTGCCACGCGCTGATGGCCGGAGCCGCGCAAGTGGGCATGAACATGCAGATTGTAACGCCACCAGGCTACGCCCCAAACGCTGATCTTTTAAAAGAAGCGCAAACACAAGCAGCAGTTACCGGTGCGCAAATCGCGGTGACTCATGATTTAGCGCAGCTTGAACCCACTGATGCAGTTTATACCGACACTTGGTTATCAATGGGACAAGAGCGTGACAGCAATACCGTCATGCATGATTTTGCACCCTATCAAGTAAATCAAGATTTCATGAAAAAATTAAACGCCAAATTCTTCATGCACTGTTTACCGGCCTACCGCGGTCGTGAAGTGACCGCTGAAGTCATTGATGGCCCGCAATCGTTGGTACTGCAACAAGCGGAAAACCGCATGCATGCCCAAAACGCTGTACTCGTTCACTTAATGAAAGGTAACCACGCATGAGCCAGTCTATTAAAAAAGTTGTATTAGCCTACTCGGGCGGCCTTGATACCTCTGCCATTGTGCCGTGGTTGAAAGAAAACTATAACTGCGAGGTCGTCGCCTTTGTTGCCGATGTTGGGCAAGGCGCGGAAGAGCTTGAAGGTGTCGAAGAAAAGGCAATAGCTTCTGGCGCTAGCAGCTGCTTCGTCGTTGACCTTAAAGAAGAGTTTGCCAAGGATGTTATTTACCCCACCTTAAAAACTGGGGCGATTTATGAGGGCCAGTATCTCCTCGGGACTGCGTTAGCGCGGCCAATTATTGCCGCAGCCCAAGTTGCTGTGGCACGTGAAGTAGGTGCCGATGCGCTCGCTCACGGTTGCACAGGAAAAGGCAATGACCAAGTGCGGTTTGAATCTGCTTTTGCAGCGCTAGCACCTGAACTAACCGTTATTGCGCCGTGGCGTGAATGGGATATGCGGTCGCGGCCAGAGCTGCTCGCTTATCTCGCCGAGCGTAATATTCCATGTTCAGCCTCCGCGACGAAGATTTATAGCCGAGACGCCAACCTTTGGCATATTTCAACCGAAGGCGGTGAGCTTGAAGACCCTTGGAATGCACCAACCGAATCGGTTTGGGCATGGACAGTTGCGCCTGAGCAAGCACCCGATCAAGCTGAGCAGTTGCAGCTAACCTTTGCTAACGGCGAGTTGACCCATATCAACGACCAAGCCTACACCGCTGTTGAAGCGATCACTTACTTAAATGAGGTTGCGGGTAAACACGGCGTTGGTCGTTTAGACATGGTTGAAAACCGCTTAGTTGGCATGAAGTCACGCGGCTGTTACGAAACTCCAGCCGGTGAAGTCTTGTATGCCGCCATTCAAGGTTTAGAAAGCTTAGTGCTGGACCGCACCACACAAGACTACCGCATTCGGTTAGGCAATGAGTTTGCCCAGTTAATGTATGACGGACGCTGGTTTACCCCATTGAAAGACGCCATGTTAGCGGCGGCGACCACCATTGCTCAACCATTAACCGGCGAGGTGGTGGTGAAACTCTATAAAGGCCAAGTCACAGTCACCCAGAAACGCTCGGTGAACAGCCTATACTCAAATGAGTTTGCGACCTTTGACGAAGACGATGTGTATGACCAAAAGCATGCCGAAGGTTTCATTCGCTTATATAGCTTAGCTAGTCGTATTCGGGCGCTACATAAGCCCGAAGATGGAGGTGCCTAATGAGTTTATGGGGTGGACGTTTTAGTGAACCAAGTGCTGCTGAATTTAAGCAGTTTAACGATTCACTGCAATTCGACTACGTGCTGGCACCGTATGATATTCAAGCCTCACAAGCTTGGGCTGGAGCCTTACAACAAGCTGAGCTGATTACCAGTGCCGAGAAGGATCAGTTACAACAAGCGCTGAGTGAACTGGCTGCTGCCGTTGCGGAAAACCCAGAGTTACCCTTGCAAACCGAGGCCGAAGATATTCATAGCTGGGTTGAATCACAGCTGATTGAAAAAATTGGCGATACCGCGAAGAAGCTGCATACCGGTCGCAGTCGTAATGACCTCGTGGCGACGGATTTGCGATTGTTTTGCAAGCAATTCGCAGAGCAGTTAATTCAAAATAACTTGGTTGCGATAAATGCCCTCTTGAACTTTGCCGAGCGCTACCAAGCGTCGCTGCTACCGGGCTATACCCACTTGCAGCGGGCCCAACCCATTGTGGCCGGGCATTGGGCATTAGCTTACGCGCAGATGTTGCAACGCGATGTCAGTCGACTCCAAGAGTCGGTCAAGCGACTGAATGTGAGCCCTTTAGGTTGTGGCGCTTTAGCGGGCACCACCGCCCCTATTGATCGGCTCGCTTTGGCACAAGAGCTGGGCTTTCGTCATGCCGCTGAAAACAGCTTAGATGCGGTATCGGATCGCGATTTTGCGCTGGATCTTTTAAACGCCGCTAGCACCGGTATGATCCATTTATCGCGGATCGCAGAAGACGTGATCTTCTATTGTTCGGGCGAATCCGGCTGCTTCCAAATGAGCGATCGTATTAGTAGCGGTTCATCGCTAATGCCGCAAAAGAAAAATCCTGATTTGTTTGAGTTACTGCGTGGCAAAACCGGTCGCGTTATGGGGCATCAGCAAGCGCTGCAAACCACATTGAAAGGGTTACCGCTGGCCTACAACAAAGATATGCAAGAAGACAAAGAAGGCTTGTTTGCGGCGCTGCATACTTATCAACAATGCTTGAGCATGCTTGCCTTTGCAATACCTGAACTCAGTGTCAACGAGGCTCATGCAGCACAGCAAGCCGCTCTCGGTTATAGCAATGCCACTGAGCTGGCCGACTATTTAGTTAGTAAAGGCATTCCATTTCGTGATGCGCACCACATTACCGGCGAAATTGTTGTACAAGCACAGCACACTGGAGTGCCGTTGGAGTCGCTTGAACTTAGTGCGATGCAGGCGATTTGCCCACAAATCGACACCGATGTATACCCGGTACTCGACTTACATTTCGGTTTAAATCAACGCCAAGCACTTGGCGGAACAGCTCCTAGCGCAGTAAAACTAGCACTGAAGAATGCCCACGATTGGTTATATGCCGCACAGGCGGCCAGCCAGCATATTCGTCAGGCGCGCTTAACCGATGCCAATAAAATTTGTGAGCTAATTGCCTATTGGGCCGACCAAGGTGAAAACTTACCGCGCGATAAAGCCGATGTACTACAAGCGATTCAAAGCTTTGCGGTGGCTGAAATTAACGGTGAAGTGGTGGGCTGCGGTGCGCTTTATGTTTATGGCACCGGCTTAGCCGAAATTCGCAGTTTAGGTCTATTCCCCCATGCTCAAGGCAAAGGGCTTGGTGCTGAGTTAGTGGTTTGGCTGTTATGGAAGGCGCGCGAGTTAGGTATTAGTCGCACTATCGTGTTAACTCGCGTTCCTGAATTTTTTACCAAGTTAAACTTTAAGTTAACGGTAAAAGAGAAGTTGCCAGAAAAAGTGATGAAAGACTGTGAGCTCTGTCCGCGCAAACATAACTGCGACGAAACTGCACTCGAGTACTTTCTTTAACTAGCGACTAGCGCCAAAGGACTGGCGCTAATCTTCGCCGGGTATCGGTAGACCACGACGGGATAATTCTTCACGCACTTCGGCCGGCACTTTGTGCGGGTTGTCTTTGCGCAGATCATCATCGGTTGGTAGCGGCTGACCCGTGAAAGCATGCAAAAATGCTTCACACAGCAGCTCACTGTTGGTGGCGTGGCGCAAGTTTTTAATTTGTCGGCGCGTACGCTCATCGGTTAGTACCTTCAGTACTTTTGTTGGGATCGAAACGGTGATCTTCTTCACCTTTTCGCTCTTTTTCCCATGCTCGACATAGGGGTAAATATACTCACCATCCCAATCCATACTGTACCCTTCAATTAAATAAAGTGTGACTTCATGCAATGAATTGTACTGTGCAATTCGCATCAGTCAACTTTATACGCATAGCTGTCTATACGTCTTTTTGTGCTAACCTTGCGTAATGTCACTGAATTCACCTTTAACAGCTGAGTTTTGCGTCATATAATTGAAGTCCAATATTTACCTTTCAACGGGAAAGCGCGCGCATTATGACGGTCGAGTTACAGGTCACCCCAGAACAAGTTGCAGCGGTGGCTGATCAGGTTCAAGTCCATAAATTTGGTGGTAGCAGTTTAGCTGACGCCTATTGTTATCGACGTGTAGCGCGTATCGTGACTGAATACGCCGGCGCCAGCGATCTGGTAGTGGTTTCAGCGGCGGGTGATACCACCAACCGTATCTTGGCAATTATTGATGCCAAAGGTAAAGAGCCAGCGGTTGCCGAGGTGCTGCTCAAGCAACTGGAAAAATACCAGCAAGGCCTCATAAAAGACCTGTTAAACGGTGAACACCAACAGCGCCTACTCGAACTGTCGACAATAGACTTTGAGCGCTGGCAGCGTTGGCTACAAAATGAAGAAACGATTTCGCGCCAGGCCGAATTACTGTCGTACGGCGAACTGTGGAGCGCGCGTCTGCTTTCCACCCTATTGCAGCAACAAGGCATTAGCTCTGACTATATCGATGCCCGTTCATTCTTAATTGCTGATGATGCACCCGAGCCTTTTATCCGCGTTGAAACGTCACGCGCTGGACTTCTTAACCGAATTGCTGAGCACCCTGGAACCCGTTTTGTGGTGACCGGTTTTATCTGTTCAGATCCTGAGGGTAATTCCCTGATCTTAGGCCGCAATGGTAGTGACTACTCGGCCACCTTAGTTGGTAGTTTGATCGACTCGAAACAAGTCACTATTTGGAAAGACGTCGCCGGGGTCTATTCTGCCGATCCACGCAAAGTAGAACGGGTAGTTAGCCTGCCGCTATTAGATTGGTACGAAGCTGAAGAGCTCGCTCGACTCGGTAGCCCTGTATTACACCCACGCACCTTTCAGCCCATTGATCGCCAGCGTATGGTTATTGCGGTGCGCTCCAGTTTGAAAGTAGAAAACCAGCAAACCCGTATTGGTCAGTATGATGATACCGAGCCACAAGCGAAGGTGTTAACGTCGCTTGCCGACGTGATTTTATTCCGCGTTGATTTAACCGACGCGAAACTGGTTAAGCAATTTGAGAACCTCGAGTTAACGCCGCTCATCAGTTGGAATGAAGTGGCCCAGCATCATGCTTACTATGCCTTCCATCAAAACCATTTAGACTACGTTGAACGCTGGCTTGAGCAAGTCGATAAAGCCGAGCATGTGATCAAAATGGAAGGCTATTCCATGGTTGCTCTGGTGGGTAATCGCATTCAGGAAACCTCGCAGTACGAAACCTTTAAAAATGAGATGAATCCACAACGTATTCGACGCTTGGCGTTTTCACCCAACAATAATGCCATTATCGCCATTCTTGAGCAGAAATTAGATAACCGCTTGCTCAACCGAGTGCATAGTCACCTATTCAACTACCGTCGTAGCCTGGGTGTGCTGGTGGTAGGTCGCGGCAATATTGGTGGTGCTTGGCTATCGTTATACCGCCGTTTGCTGGAGCGTATTAACGAGCAAATGGATGTCAGTATTATTGGTATCTTGAATTCCACCCGCATGTGGCTCGATTACAACGGTCTTGAACTCAATGACTGGGAAGAAAACTTCGACCAGTATGCGCGCCCCTACGAAATGAGCCAGCTCATTCCTGAGTTGCCTAATGCGCCCTATGACGAGTTAGTAATGCTCGATTTGACTGACTCTATTGAAGTGGCACAACTGTACACCAGTTTCTTTGCCAACGGTTTGCATATCATCAGTGCCAACAAACGCGCTGGTGCGTCCCGTGAAGCGCAATACAATGAAATTAGAACCATTCAGCGCGAGTATGAGCGTGAGTGGTACTACAACACCACCGTGGGCGCAGGCTTGCCGCTCAATTTCGCACTCAACGATTTGCGTAATTCAGGCGATAAGATTCGCAGTATTTCCGGCATTTTCTCGGGCACCATGAGTTGGCTGTTTGAAAACTTTAATGCTGAGGTGAAATTCAGCGATTTAGTTCGTGAAGCCAAAGAACGAGGCTTGAGTGAGCCGGATCCGCGTGAAGATCTATCCTGTCAGGATATTATTCGCAAGATGCTGATATTGGCCCGAGAAATTGGCTTGCGCCTTGATTGGAAAGATATCGATATCGATAGCTTACTGCCAGCACACTTAGCCGATATTCCGCTAGACGAGTTTATGCAGCGCTTACCTGAGCTTGATAACGAAATGCATGATCTCTATTTAGATGCACAAAAATCAGCGAAAGTACCACGCTTGCTAGCCAGTTTTGCGGTACAACCTGATGACAGCGTGCGGGCACGAGTGGGTATTGAGTACATACCTGAAGGCGATATGTTGGCCAATCTAATTCCGGGCGAAAATATCTTCGTGATCTATACCGATTGGTACGCAGAAATGCCGCTGGTGATTAGTGGCCCTGGTGCTGGTAAAGAAGTTACGGCTGGTGGGGTTCAATCTGACTTGAACCAGTTGCTGAGCCACCTCAGCAACCGGCATCAAGACTAAAGCTTAGAAGATGCTATCGTCGTCAGCAAAGATGTTTGGCGACGATTTCGGCTCGGCATACTCGGTTGGGGCGGTGCCCGGCAAGAAGTATTCAAACCGCGACGTATAGTCATTGGCACGACTTAACTTTCCTGTCGCTAAATCAATTCGCGCTGAAACCAACCCTGGCGGCACTTGAAACGGCTCCGCTGGAGTATCTTCTAGTGCTACTTCCATAAACTTAATCCACATGGGTAATGCAGTTTTCGCACCCGCTTCAGCACCTGAGATCGCTTGTTCTTTGCTGTTCAAATTCGAGTTCATGGTCGTGCTGCCGAGCGCACGCTCAAGGTTATCAAAGCCAACCCAAGCGGTAGTGACCAGGCCACTCACAAAACCTGAGAACCAAGTATCTTTTATATCGTTGGTGGTACCGGTTTTACCGGCAATATTTCTGCCAGCAGCGCGAACGATAGGCTTGGAGCGCTGAATGCGCCAGGCCGTACCATTCCAGCCGGTGCGATGCTGCCAACTACCACCGCCCCACACTGCTGAAGTCATGCCCTGAGTCACTAAGAAGGCATTCTGTGCGCTAATCACCTGCGGCGCTTGGACAACTTCGCGCTCGCCAGTTTCACACTCCACACAAGCCACTGCTGGGCGTGCTTCATAAAGGAGTTCACCCGCATCATTTTCAATGCGCTCGATAAAGTAAGGATTTACCAAGTAGCCGCCATTGGCGAATACTGCGTAGCCACGAGCCACTTCAAGCGGTGTCATAGACGCTGAACCTAACGATAAAGATTCATTACGCGGCAGCTCATCAATGGCAAAACCAAAGCGGGTCAAATATTCAACGGTTGTATCTACGCCCATGGCTCGTAGCAAGCGCACCGAGACCACGTTTTTAGATTTAGCTAAACCTTGGCGAACTCGAATCGGCCCTTCATACACATCCGGCGAGTTGCGCGGACGCCATGCAATACCACTGCCAGGATTCCATTGGTTAATCGGAGCGTCGTTGACCAAAGTAGCTAGGGTAAAGCCGTTTTCTAACGCCGCCGAGTAAATAAACGGCTTGATGTTTGAACCCGCTTGGCGATTCGCTTGAATGGCACGGTTATATTGACTCACGCGGAAGCTATAACCACCCACTGCTGCCGCGATACCACCGTCTTCAGGGCGTAACGCAATAATTGCCGCACTCGGCTCAGGTACTTGCGCTAGGCGCCAGCCTGAGTCGCCTTGGCGAATACGAATTTGCTCACCCGCACTGAGTATTTCTGTGGCGCTGCTCGGCGCTGGACCTTGACGATCAGCATGCAAGTACGGGCGTGCCCAAGCCAAGCCACTCCAATTTAAAGTTACCGGCGTGCCGCGGCGCGTCATCACTAATGCGGATTGGTCAGTAACACCAAGAACAACAGCCGGTTCCGTTAAACCAATGGCCGGTTGGCTTGCCAGATGCTGAGTGACTTTATCACTACTCCAAGCGGCTTCGTCAGCTTTCCAAAGTACCGCTTCAGGGCCACGGTAACCGTGACGTTCGTCATATTCATGGAGGTTATTTCGCACCGCTAATTGAGCCGCTCGCTGCTGCTTGGCGTTGGCCGTTGTGTAAACCTTGAAGCCACTATTGTAAGTCGCATCTTCACCATAGCGAGAGACCATTTCGGCACGCACCATCTCAGCCAAATAAGGTGCATCAATCGTCACTTCCGCGCCATGCAAACGGGTTTCTATCGGTTCCGCTAAGGCGTCACGGTATTGTGATTGGGTGATGACATTTTCGGCAAGCATACGTCCTAGCACCACAGCACGACGATCTCTTGCGCGTTCAGGGCTGCTGATAGGATTCATCGTCGATGGTGCTTTAGGCAGACCTGCGATCATGGCCATTTGTGCCAAGGACAAATCGCGCACGTCTTTACCGTAATAAACTTGTGCAGCGGCACCCACACCGTGCGCGCGATGGCCGAAGGCAATTTTATTAAGGTACAACTCTAATATTTCGTCTTTGGTCAGCTCTTTTTCCATTTTTAGTGAAATAAAAGCTTCTTTAATTTTACGAGCGAAGGTTTGCTCAAAACTTAAATAGAAGTTTCGTGCTAATTGCTGCGTGATGGTACTACCGCCCCCTTGAATCTCTCCCGTGCTGACAATTAAGAACACCGCTCGAGCGATACCAATGGGGTCAATTCCGAAATGTTTGTAGAAGCGTTGGTCTTCCGTAGCCAGAAATGCATCTATTAATGGTTGAGGAATCTCTTCTAATTTGAGGGGTATTCGACGTATCTCACCAAACTGCGCGATTAACTCACCATCGGATGAGTAAACCTGCATCGGGGTTTGCAGACGTACTTCCTTCAGCTCCGCAACACTAGGCAAATCGTCTTTTAGATACACGTAAAGGCCCACAACTGTAAGCGAGCCAAGCACGAACAAGCTTATCGTCGTGAAAAAAAACCATCTAAAAATCTTCAATTATCTGCCCCTTTTCTTCTAATCGTCTATACTGATTAGCATGTTGCGCATTATGCGTGCATATTATAGAAAGATATAATAATAAATATAATGATTATTTAATTTGCATCACGTCTTTGCATAATCATTAACTTTGCGCTTAATATCAGGTTCGGCACATTAATAAATAAATAACTATAAAGTGCCAATAAAAAGAACCATATTTTTAGGGGAGCGTTATGGCGTTATTTGGTCTGGGTAAAAAGCCAGGGCTAGGGATCGATATAGCCACAGACGCAGTAAAAGCTGTCGAGCTACTAGCTAACGGTGATTCGTACGACGTAGTCAGCATCGCTGAGACGTCGCTACCGAAAAATTTAATCACGGACGATGAAATAACCGATATAGAAAAACTATCGAAGATGATTACGCAGGTGCGTAAGAAAATCGGTAGTACCCGCGTAACCGTCGCCGCAGTATCTGGCAACCAAGCTATTTCGAAACAAGTTCCCATGAACCTCGATCTTGATGATGAGGCCATTGCGGAAAAAATCGAAAGTGAAGCCGAAGCTCTTATTCCTTTCCCCATTAATGAAGTTCGCTACGATTTTGAAAGTTTAGGTGAACATCCTAAGCTTCCAGGGCAACAGCGCGTGCTCGTCACCGCCACTCGAACAGTCAGTGTCGACACCCGCGTACAAGCGCTTGAAGGAGCAGGCTTCAAAGTATCCATCATGGATGTTGATAACCAAGCCATTGCTCGGGCGTGCAATCACTTATTGCCGCACACCTACCCTGAAGTTCTAACCAGTAAACTCCCGTATATTGTGCTCGATATTAGCCAATTCGCGATGCAAGCCATCGTTATTGCTGATGGCGAAGTGATATTTAACCGGATTCAAGCAGGCGGCTTGGTGCCGCTGTTGAGCGCTCTTGATGAAAATGGCGAGCTTGATCACACTGAAATTTTAGCGAAGTTACGAGCAGGCGATGTCGACGAGTTTCCATCTTTGGTAATCCAAGACTTTTTAAGCGACCTATGGAGCCAAGTCAGTCGTAGCGTGCAAATGTATCAAAGTAACGCCACTGAAAAAGGCTTCTCGGCCATGCTGTTAACGAACTCGGGCGCCATGCTGCCGATGTTGGCAGAGGCCATCGCTGATTACGTTGACTATCCGGTTCACGTACTGAACCCATTTGATCACTTTATCTTGCCCAATAAGCTCTCTCACTTACAAAGCCACGGTCCGCAATTCGTTGAGGCAACCGGGCTAGCGCTAAGGAGTTTTGCAACATGGCACATGTAAACTTACTACCATGGCGTGAAACCGCGCGGCAGCGAGCCAAAACTAAGTTTGGCATACAAGCCATCTCGGCTATAGGTGTGGCGGCGGTCATTTTTGGGCTCGCCTATATGGTTATTGATGATTTCAAAAGCTATCAAAACCAGCGCAACCTTTATTTAGAATCGCAAATTCGAGTGCTGGATGCTCAAATTGCTGAAATTCGAAACATCAACAAGAAAAAAGAAGAAATTCTAAATCGCATCGACTTGATTCAAGATCTTCACGAAGATCGAAATACAGCCATTGTCTTGTTTAATGAGCTAACCGAACGAACACCGGACGGTGTCTTTTTACAGTCAATTGATAAGCGCGATGTTCAATTGACCATTAACGGTCGCAGCATTTCCAATAATAGGGTTGCCGAATTCTTACGCTCCTTAAAGAACTCGCAAGTATTTGCGCAGCCCGAAATTCGTAATGTGGTGTCAGCTGAAAACAGCCGCAGTCGCAACGACTCCGAAACCAGCGCTAACTACGACGCGTTTAGCATGGTGGTGCCATTGGAAGAAGAATCGACAACGGGGGCCAGAAAATGAGTTTCAATATGGATACTCTGCGCGAGTTAGACATTAACGAACTACCGTTTTGGCCACGTCCCTTCCGTATCGCTGTCTTAATCGTCCTCGCTGCGGCGGTACTGGGGCTCAGTTATCACTTCATTTTGGCCGACGAAATTAAAAGCTACCAACGCGAAAAGGCCAAAGAGTCTCAGTTGCGCCTTGATTACGAAGCGAAATATACCACCGCGGTAAACTTGCCGCTGTATCGTAAGCAGCTAGAAACGTTAAACCTTAATTTAGAAACCTTGCTAGCAATGCTGCCCAATGACGATGAAACGCCTAAGTTAATTGACGATATCACCTATATCGGCACTCGCAGCGGGCTTAAGTTTGATCGTATTGAATGGTTATTGCCACAACCTCGAGAGTTCTATACCGCACTGCCTATGCGCATTGAACTGCGCGGCGAATATCACCAAATCGGTGACTTCATTGGCCAGCTCTCAAGCCTGGATAGAATTATTAGTGTGAAAGACTTCAAAATGCAGCTGCTCGACGACAGTGCAATGTTGAGCTTTTCAGTGAATGCTGAAACCTATCGGCAGCAAACCTTGAGGGCGAAACCATGATAAGACCTATCGTTACGGTTGCGGCACTCGGCATTCTGGCTGGATGTGCGCCTGCAAGCCAGCAAGATTTAGAGCTGTTTACGCAAGCCGTACAACAGCGTGCTACGCCGGGGATTTCACCGCCGCCTGAGCTACCGGAACTAGAAAAGGTTAGCTACAACGGGAATAGTAATCGTAACCCGTTTCAGCCCACTAAATTACGCCCAAATCGCATTGAAAGTGTTGAGCAGGCTTGTCCACAACCGGACCTTGATCGTCCTAAATCTGAATTAGAAGGCGTTGCCTTAGACCAGGTTGGTTTTACCGGTACGATGCAATCGGGTTCGAGTGCTCTAGTGGGTCTTGTTGTCACCAATGAAGGGCGCTTGTACCGCGTTCAAAAAGGCCATTATATAGGGCTAAACCTCGGTCAAATAACTGCCATAGAACCCGAAGAAATTTCGATACGCGAGTGGTTAGCTACCGGTGACGGCTGCTGGCAACAACGTACTGTATCCTTGAACTTGTTGAACTCGCAAAGGAGCTCAAACTAATGAAGCACATTCTCCGTACTTTACTATTAGCGCTCTTGCTACCTATGGCCGCATCAGCCAACGAGCTTGTGCGGGTTGAACAAGTTGCACTAGCTAAAGACCGATTCAACTTAGAGGCACACTTCAAAAAACGAGTGGAATCGCCCATTGTGCAGCGTCAGTCCAATCCTTTGCTACATGAATTTTTACTTTTAGGTACTGACTACAATGCCGCTGAAAATGGCGACCCCACAGGTGACCATCCTTTCGTAGAACGAATCGAGGTGGAACAGCAACGCGAAGATACAATGCTGCGTATTCATACTACCCAGCCTTTCTCGCACGTTATGAGCCGTATGGGCGAAGTTATGGTTATCGCCTTTACTAAATCTAACGAAACGGTTGAGACGGTTGAAGTATTCGAAGATCTCAAAGAAATTGAAGGCATGCCAGCGGTAGACGAAGTTGAGGTAGTTGAGGAAGTTAAGGAAGTCGAAAAGGTCGAAGTGATCGAAGAAGTACCTGTTGTAACACCGGTCGCGATTTCCAAGACACTTGATGGCCCTGAGGTTCGTACCCAGTCCCAGCAAGATATTGTTGGCCCTGCCGTTACCAGTATTAACTTTTTTGGTATTTCAAATGACGTCGGTCAGCTCAGTATTGCTTTGAACCGTGACGCCGTGCAGCACGAAGTTCGCATGCGTGACGGTCATTTAGAGCTAACACTCATGAAAACCCAACTGCCCGAAGAGCTACTATATGTAATGGACGTTAGCCAGTTCGCGACCCCTGTCGCCTATGTGGAAACCTTCCGTGATGGCGACAATACCCGTATTAAAATCGCTGGCAAACGCAAGTTTATGCACAAACTTGCCGAAGTTGACGGCTATTTGCGCTTAAACCTGTCCGATATACCAAAGCCAGCTAAACCGAAAAACGCGCGTAATGATGCCAAACTATTATCGCTGAACTTCCAAGATGTTCCGGTACGTCAGTTGTTACAAGTGCTTGCTGACGAAAACCAATTGAACTTGGTGGCCAGTGAGTCGGTTAAAGGTAACATCACGTTGCGTCTCGATAATGTGCCTTGGAACCGAGCGCTAGAAACCATTCTACGCGTAAAAGGTTTAGATAAGCGCATTGAGGCGAACATTCTAATTGTTGCTCCGGCGGCTGAGTTGGCACAACGCGAAGCTGAACAACTTGAGTCAACGCAGCGCATGGCGCAATTAGCACCATTAGAAAACTCATACATTCAAATCAATTATGCGAAAGCTGCAGAAATTGCATCGATATTGCGAACCGATAGTTCTGACTTGTTATCACCGCGCGGTGCCGTCACTGTTGATGAGCGTACGAACAAACTACTGATACGCGATACACCGGACCAAATCGATTCTGTGCGCGCCATGGTTAAAGTGCTCGACGTCCCTGTTAAGCAGGTGATTATCGAGTCTCGCATGGTTACTATTCGCGATAATATTAGTGATGAATTAGGTATTCGTTGGGGCGTTTCAGAACCACGAGTTGATACCAGTGTGCCACCGCCTTGGAGTCCACCACCTGGGAGTTCTGGTGGCAGTACCAATGTTGCTGGTGACTTCAACGTGAATTTACCTATAGCAACGCCAGCAGCAACCATGGGTTTCCAGGTTGCTAAACTTGCCGATGGCCGTTTGCTTGATTTGGAATTATCGGCATTGGAGCGAGAAAACAAAGGTGAAATTATCGCCAGTCCGCGTATCACCACGGCAAACCAGAAGTCAGCTTACATTGAGCAAGGTACTGAAATACCTTACGTTGAAAGTGCGTCTTCTGGTGCAACATCGGTGAAGTTTAAGAAAGCAGTACTCGGGCTCAAGGTAACACCGCAAATCACCCCAGACAATCGTGTGATTCTTGACTTAGTCATTACCCAAAACACACGCGGTGAAACCGTAAGTACACCAACCGGGCCGGCAGTATCTATTGATACCCAAGAGATCGGCACGCAAGTATTAGTCGAAAACGGGGAAACCATTGTTCTCGGTGGTATTTACCAACAACAAATCTTAAATGATATCTCCAAGGTACCAATTTTAGGTGATATTCCGTATGTGGGCGTGCTGTTTCGTACCGAAAGTCAGGTTAACGAGAAACGTGAGCTGTTAATCTTCGTTACGCCTCGAATTATAACGAATACGCCCTAAACCTTGCTTATATAGCTGCGACTTGCGATAATCGCGCATCTTTTTTGGTTGGGTAAAGGAAGGTCTTGAGACACTCCGGATTCCGTGAGTCACAGCTAGTTAAACAAGTGAAGTAAAGCATACAATGGCTGAAAAACGTAACATCTTCTTGGTAGGCCCCATGGGGGCTGGTAAAAGTACCATCGGTCGTCAATTAGCACGCCAACTCCATCTCGAATTCTTTGATTCCGACTCTGAAATTGAGCGTCGTACCGGTGCGGATATCGCGTGGGTATTTGAATTAGAAGGTGAAGAAGGCTTCCGTACGCGTGAAGAAAAGGTTATTGAAGAGCTTACCGAAAACACTGGCATCGTACTCGCCACCGGCGGCGGCTCTATCCTTAGCAAAGAAAGCCGTAACCGTTTATCGGCGCGCGGCGTGGTCGTTTACTTACAAACCACCATCGAGAAACAATTAGCGCGCACGCAACGTGATAAACGTCGTCCGCTTATCTCGGAAGCTGATAACCCACGTGAAGTGCTAGAATCATTAGCGGAACAACGTAACCCGCTGTACGAAGAAATCGCAGATATTGTCGTGCGCACAGATGAACAAAGTGCCAAGATTGTGATTGACCAAATCATCGAGAAAGTCGGCTTGTAAATACCGGAGGCGCTCATGCAGATACCCTTACAACAAATCACCGTTGGTCTGGGTGAGCGCAGCTATCCGATAACTATCGGGGCTGGTTTACTTTCCCGACACCCCCTTTTCAAACAGTTACCACCACAACTATTGGTGCTAACTGATCAAAATGTCGCACCATTATATCTAGAGCAATTGCAAACAAGCTTAGTCGCACACAATGTGGTAGTACACTGCATCGACTGTGGTGAAGGCGCAAAAAGCTTAGCCAATTATTCAGCTGTGATGGACACTTTGATCAACCACAACTTTAACCGAGATTGTGCCATTATTGCCCTCGGTGGTGGTGTTGTAGGTGACTTAGCTGGATTTGTTGCAGCGACT
Source organism: Pseudidiomarina sp. (assembly GCA_048269045.1). Taxonomy (GTDB): domain Bacteria; phylum Pseudomonadota; class Gammaproteobacteria; order Enterobacterales; family Alteromonadaceae; genus Pseudidiomarina. Next base: position 41,689 of record JBLWUG010000014.1, on the reverse strand, counting down.
TACCAGCGTGGCGTAACCTTTTATCAAATTCCAACCACCTTATTGGCCCAAGTTGACTCATCAGTAGGCGGCAAAACCGCCATTAATCATCCTGGTGGTAAAAACCTCATTGGTGCTTTTTATCAGCCGGCCGAAGTGCTCATCGATATTGATTGTTTAAGCAGCTTACCTAAACGCGACTTTGCCTGTGGCCTCGCCGAAGTTGTAAAATACGGCATCATTGCTGATTCTGAGTTTTTTGAATGGCTTGAAGCCAACCAAACGGCACTGAATGCACGTGACCCGGAAGCATTATCTTACGCGATCGCGACAAGTTGTCGGATTAAAGTCGAAATTGTCGCCAAAGACGAACGCGAGCAAGGCGAACGCGCATTATTAAATTTAGGCCATACCTTTGGCCATGCCATTGAAGCCGCCTTCGTCAATGAGTGGCATCACGGTGAAGCAGTTGCTGCGGGCACCGTCATTGCCGCCACCTATATGCAACAACAAGGGCAACTCAGTTCCGAAGCCTTAGCGCGCATCAAAGCGTTACTAGCTGGCTTCTCATTGCCCATCACCGCACCTGAAATGCCTATCGAGCGTTGGCAGAAATTCATGCAACGTGATAAAAAAGTATTAGCAGGAACCATTCGCTTTATTTTACCCACCGCCATTGGTCGCGCCAGCGTGCGTTCGGTAGCAGATTGGGAACAAATAGAAAACGCCATAAACGCAGTAAGCACAAAATTATGATAAAAAAGCGCGCCTTTCTAAAATGGGCCGGCGGAAAGTACAATCTGATTGAACCTATTACCAGCATGCTGCCTGAAGGCAACAAGCTCATAGAGCCCTTTGTTGGCGCAGGATCGGTGTTTTTAAATACCGATTACCCAAAGTATGTGCTGAACGACGTTAATCCTGATCTGATAAATCTGTTTAAAATCGTTAAACGCCGTCCGCGTACCTTTATTAAAGATGCAGTGCGCTTGTTTTCGGTACAAAACAACTCAGAAGCAGCCTACTACGCCTTGCGCCAGCAGTTTAATGACAGTACTGACGATTACGAACGGTCATTACTCTTTTTATATTTAAACCGTCACGGTTACAACGGCTTATGTCGGTATAACCAATCGGGCCGATTTAACGTGCCATTTGGAAAGTATACGCGGCCTTATTTTCCACAAGCAGAAATTGAGTTTTTCGCAGAAAAAGCCCAACGTGCTACTTTTATTTGCATGAGCTTTGAAAACGTATTTCGTCGCGCTCGTAAAGGTGATGTGGTGTATTGCGATCCGCCGTATGCGCCGCTCAGCCCAACTTCTAACTTTACCAGTTACGCCACCGGTGGCTTCAGTCTGGATCATCAACATGATCTTGCTCGCCGTGCCGCACATGCAGCCCGTAAACGCGGTATTCCGGTGCTGATTAGCAACCACGATACCGAACTCACTCGAGTGCTGTACAAGGGCGCAGAAATAAAACCGCTGCAAGTATCACGCTTCATTAGCCCTAAGGCCGATGGTCGCGGTAAAGTGGGTGAAATCTTAGCCTTATATACGCAATCACAGCGTGACAATGTGATTCCGCTTAATACCAAGCTACGTAAACGTGCACTATGACCTGGCAATTCAAGACTTTTGAACAACTCACAACCACTGAGCTCTACGCTATTATGCAGCAAAGAGTACAGGTATTTGTGGTTGAACAAACCTGCCCTTATCCAGAACTGGACGGGAACGACGCGCAAGCGTTACACCTATGGCAAGCAAGCGATAAAGGCGAAGTGAATGCTTACGCACGTATCTTTTTAGCCAGCGATGAACATGCCTACAATCGCATCGGCCGGGTACTTACTTCGGCTCATACACGCCGCTCTGGTTTAGGGCGCACGTTAATGAAAAAGGCGATTCAGATCTGCGCAGAAAAGTCGCCAGGTTTTCCGATTCGCTTAGGTGCCCAAGTATATCTCATCGAGTTTTATCGCAGTTTTGGCTTCGTTGAAATTGGCGATGAGTACTTAGAAGACGATATTCCTCATATTGATATGGAACGGCCCGCATGATTGCCCCAGTGCCGATTATGGCGCTAGAGCCTAGCTATCAACAGCACGCCGAAGCGCTCGCAAAACAATGGCAATTGCCGCTCGCTGAAGCCCAACCAGAAACAGCCTTTGTACTTGAAGTGGGTGCCTTTGGTGTGCAACTGCGTTGGCTTGAACAACCGAAAATGCTTCCATTGCAGATTCACTTCGATGAAGGCAAAGCCGCCTATCGTGCGGCGCAAGCGCGAATTAAAGATGAAGCCATTGCCCGTGCCTGCGGCCTGCAAAAACTTAAACAGCCGCATATTCTCGATGGCACAGCGGGCTTAGGCCGTGATGCGCTCGTGCTAGCACAGTTAGGTGCCACCGTGGGCTTAAATGAACGTAACCCGGTGGTTGCCATACTCTTAGACGATGGTTTGCAGCGCTTACAAAGCAGTGTGCCGGAATTGGCTCAGCGACTTTATTTTGCCGGCACCGATTGTTTTTCGGCCGATCATGCGTTTCCCGCACCTGTGGATGTGGTTTACTTAGATCCGATGTATCCGAAGGGTGATCGCAAAGCTCGCGCTGCGGTAAAAAAAGATATGCAGATGTTTCAGCAACTGGTTGGCAGCGACTTAGATGCTGATTTATTACTGGCACCCGCGCTCAACATTGCTAAACATCGTGTGGTAGTAAAACGACCACAACACGCCGATTTTCTGGCCGGCAAAAAGCCAGATACGCAAGTGGTTAGCAAGAAGCATCGCTTCGATATATATCTCGTCAGTAAGGATTAAGAAAGGTCATGGCCGTACAGCAGTTTGATGTCATTATTATTGGTGCCGGTGGTGCAGGTTTGCATTGTGCCGCCACCGCAGCGGCACGTGGTAAAAGCGTACTGGTACTCGACCATGCTAAGCAAGCAGGTAAAAAAATTCTTATTTCTGGCGGCGGTCGCTGTAACTTCACCAATATGTACGCCGGGCCCGAAAACTATCTTTCGCAAAACCCACACTTTTGTAAATCGGCCCTAAGCCGCTATACCCAGTGGGATTTTATAGGCTTGGTGCAAGAGTATGGTATCGCCTACCACGAGAAAACTTTAGGCCAGCTATTTTGCGATCACAGCGCCAAAGACATCGTCAATATGCTGATGGATGAGTGCAAAAAGCACGGCGCGCGAGTGCAATTACGTACCGAAATTCATTCTGTCGACTACGACAATAAATATTCAGTACACACCTCGTTGGATAACTATGAAAGTAAGTCGCTGGTTGTGGCTTGTGGCGGGTTATCGATGCCGAAGCTTGGCGCGACTCCATTTGGCTATCAATTGGCAGAGCAGTTTGGCCATTCGATTGTTCCGGTGCGAGCAGGCTTAGTCCCCTTCACGCTACAAGATAACGACAAAGCGACTTTTGCCGAGCTATCTGGCCTCGCGGTCGATGTAGTCGCGAGCTACGAGCACACGTCGTTTAAAGAAGCCATGCTGTTTACCCATCGTGGCTTATCGGGCCCATCGATGTTGCAAATTTCCTCGTTTTGGCAGCCAGGTAATCCATTGTCGATTAACCTTCAGCCCGAGCAGGATTGTTACGAAATTCTACTCAAATTACGCCAAGAACGTCCGCGCTTAAACGTACGTACTGTAATTCAAGAGTGGTTCCCGAAACGCTTAGCGCTCGCACTGTGCGAGCAATACAATTGGCCCGAAAAGAACCTTGCCGACTGCAGCAACCAAGTGCTACAAGATATTGCCGACACCCTGCACGCTTGGACCATCCAGCCCAATGGCACCGAAGGTTATCGCACTGCAGAAGTTACTATCGGTGGCGTAGATACCGACGAAGTCAGCTCTAAAACCATGGCCAGTCGCCTACAACCCGATCTCTATTTTATCGGCGAAGTTCTCGACGTGACTGGCTGGCTCGGCGGCTATAACTTCCAATGGGCCTGGAGTAGTGGCTGGGTGTGCGGGCAGAGCGTTTAGGCAAAGTTTAAAACCTAGACTAATATACATAGTGTTATTAATTGCCGGCCTCACTGGCGGTTTAAGGAGACACTGTGAAATTCATTAGACTCATTTTATTAAGTGCCATTCTTTTGGCACCTACCTCGATGCCAGTGATGGCGGATACTCATTCCGAACATGACCGTTTATTTGCGCTATTTGCTGAAGCTGATGAACGCAGTCTAGCCTTGAATCCAATCTTTGGAATTTTTCGTGGCGATTTGCGGCGTGCCGACAGAATCGGAGACTTTTTGACCGACGCGCACTTTTTAGCTAGCCGAACCGATGCGCAATTGAATATCGCGAAATTGGCTTTGATTGACCGTAACAAGCTCAGTGAAACCGACAAGCTCGCCTTCGACGTTTTTAAACATGATCAAGAACAAATTATTAAAAGACACTCGGATGAGATTCGTGCTTTAACCGAAGTGCGTCCTATCAACCACTTCAGTGGTTTCCACACCTTTTATCCAACCTTTGCTAGCGGCAAAGGTGCTGCGCCCTTTAACACCTTTGAGGATTATGAAAATAATCTATCTCGCCACCGTGAGTATGTTGAAATTAGCGAACGGGCCATTAAAAAGTTTCGTGAAGGCATGGAAAGTGGCGTCTACGAAACAGCGTTAACGATCGACCGAATGATTCAGCAGTTCGACACGCAATTGGCGATTCCGATTGAAGAGTCCCAGCTTTGGGGCCCGATGACGATGTTCCCAGAGTCATTCACTGATGAACAAAAAGCTCTCTTAAAAAGCGCTCATGCCGAAGCGATTGAAGACATTTATCGTTCGACAACTCGGTTGCGTGACTTTCTGCGTGACGAGTACTTACCAGTTGCTCGTGAAACGATAGGTTTAAGTGAGATGAAAGGCGGTGAAGCTCTTTATAAATTGCTCGTTGAAGAGTCCACTACTTTGCCATTAGAGCCAGACTATCTTCATAATCTTGGCCTTCAAGAGGTTGAGCGAATTAAAGTAGAGTTGCTTAACATCATGGATGAAGTTGGGTTTACTGGTACCTTGAACGAGTTCTTTGACTATGTTCGCACCGATGCTCGCTTCACACCGAAAAGCCGTGAGTGGCTCACCGAGGAGTATTATCGCATTGGTCGTGAAGTTGATGAAAAAATCTCTGAATACTTCTCGCTGCTACCCAACACCGCGCTTGAAATTAAGCCTTATGACCCGGCCATAGAACAGTTTAGCGCTGGTGGTTCATATGAATCGGGTACGCCAGATGGTTCTCGCCCCGGCGTGTTTTACTTTAATGCCTACGACCTTCCTAGTCGGCTAACTACAGGTAACGTGACACTTTATTTGCATGAAGGTGCGCCTGGTCATCATTTCCAAATTAGTCTTGCTCGAGAAAATACTAAGTTGCCGGCATTTATGCGTTTCGGTGGTAACACCGCCTTTATTGAGGGTTGGGCTTTATATTCAGAAACCCTCGGTTATGAAATGGGCTTTTTTGATGATCCTTGGAATCGCTACGGTACCCTGCAAGATGAGCAGTTGCGAGCCATGCGATTAGTGGTAGATACGGGGCTACATTCAAAAGGCTGGAGCCGTGACCAAGCGATAGATTTCATGCTTGATAACTCAGGCATGACGCGTACCGAAGTAGTGGCTGAAGTGGATCGATATATTGCGATTCCTAGCCAAGCACTGTCGTACAAAGTGGGTGCTTTAAAGATTCAAGAACTGCGCAATAAAGCGGAAATGGAGCTTGGTGAAAAGTTCGACATCAAAGCCTTTCACGCACAAGTGCTAAACACCGGTTCGCTGCCTCTACCGGTGCTGGAAGCGAAGATTAACCGTTGGATCGAAAAAACTAAGGAATAGTTTGGAATTAAAAAAGATATTAGAGGGCTCGGATTCACTCCTAGAGGAGCTGTTAGAGCTGATCCGAGCGCCTCTTTACAACGACTCTATCAAGATTCATCGAGCTTGATTATGTATCTTCGATATCCATATTCGCTTTTACATAATCGATAAGTGCAGATCTCACCATTTGGTGAATTACGGATATAACGTATTCATTAGAATCTTTTGAGGCGACTATCAATTCACCGTAATCTGCGCTTTCATATAAAACAAAAGGCCCATAATCCATTTGCGTGCCGTATCGTACATCAGGGTAAACAACGTAACCTATCAGCGCATCATTGCGTATGATGGATTGGCACTTAACTTTAACAGTAAGATTAAGTTTGGTTTCCAGAGTCGGCTTGACACCTCGTAGACCAAACTCAGCTTTAAGAGGTACTTCCAACTCTCTTTTCGTAAAAGCGCATTCTTCAGCAACAATCACAAAAAAGCCAAGCTCAATGGGATTATCTTGCTTCATCCAAAACTTCGGTTCTGCGTAGGCAGACGAAGTAATCACCATCAATAAAAAACTTATAATCCATTTCATAGTTACTTTCCTTGTTTCTTAAATTATTAATCTTGGAACCGGATCATCAACCAAATTAGACCGAGCTGCAGTGCATAAAAAGAGGCGCCATTAAGGGCCGTAGCACCAGCTTCAACCTGCCACATTTGGAAGAACGCCCCACCAAAAGCACCGAATATGCCAAACCAGATAATTACGGCTAAGCTAGTGCCCGCTAACGCTAATGATTTTGCGTTGTTAAATTTATCGCTGCTGGCTTTACGGGCAAGAAACATATCAATAGCACCTTTACCCGTAAGCAATCCAGCGATTAACTCCAACACAATAATGATCCACAACATGATTTTTATCATGACTGGTGATTTAACAGCGAAAGCGAATGTGTTCGGATACGCCTCATGCCCCTCCAGACTGGTCATTGCACCAACAAACCACTCTGCAGCATCTAAATTCGCTAGATTTTGAAATGCGTAAAAAAGACAAAATAGAGCTGAAAATACGGCCAGAAATATCTTTAAATATCGGTTCATGTTCGGCTTTCCTTAATTTAAGTCTGACCAAACTGCATATTCATTACCACTTGGGCAGGTAAAGTGAAATCGTCGGCCGCCAGGGAAGGCAAATATTGGCTTCACAATACCGCCGCCTGCCGCTTTAACTCGACCTAAACTCTGTTCAAGTTTTTTGCTATACAGCACAACTAAAGCACTGCCATTAGCTGTGGTTGCGTTTAATTCCGAGCGATAAAAGCCGCCATCAAGGCCAGCATCTTGTATCGCTGCATAGTCAGGTCCGTAATCAATAAAGGTCCAACCAAAAGCATCGCTAAAAAACTGCTTAGTGGCCTCGATATTACTAGCTGGCATTTCTACATAATTGATTTTTTCGTGAGCCATGGCTGAATATCCTTAGGCGTTACCATTTACTTCGAGCTTATGAAAAGCTGTTAAAAATTCTTTCTTATCCTGCATAAATCGCTCGTGAGATTCGTGGTTGATGGCTCTCTTTTTTTCTGTAAATGCAGGAGCTACAACACCCCAGTTTGAGTTCCTAGCAAAGTAGATAACACAGTCGATATTGCTGTTCTTCCACTGATTAAAAACCATATGGTCGTTACTAGTGGCTTCAACCGTTTTAACCTGAACTCTAAAATAATTAGGTCCATCTGAGATAAGAATATCGGTCTGGTGACCATGGTCGAGTACAGGTAAAAACACCTGCCATCCATCTTGCATCAACCAACTGACCACCATACTTTCATACGATGAATTCTTGAGCGCCTGATGTGTATTTGGCTCCGTTTGCGTTAATCGTCTTGGCATATATTTGTGACATCCTTTGTTCCATGTTTTTTCGCCTTCCGACAATCGTGGCATTCAACAGCAATGGCATCGATATGTCCTTTAGCTTCTTCGTAATACCACTTCTGATCGCGAGCTTTCCAAATTTCTCGTTTACCGCACAGCCGACATGTAAACGGCTGATCGATATAGAATTCCGGCAGCGCGCCATAGGTATTGATATGTGAGAGCTTGCTTGTATCAGCTGCAACAGCAGTCGGATGCCCGCGCTGTTGCTCGGGATGCAACTGCGCAATACGGTCGGCTTCGCGAAGCTCGGCCCCACTTGGGTTTCTGCCTTTGTCGATTTTCTTACTCAATAACAGCCTCCCCGTAATGAAACTAGACATTTCAATCGAAAGTCGACAACCTAATAACTCGATAGATATCTAGGAAATATAAATATGAGAATAGCACTGAAAATGACAATCGCTAGTTTGTTGATTTTGTTCGCGAGTTCAAGCGTAGCTGAAGTGGTATCGAGTTCAGAGCATGGTTTTCAAATAAAGATCGAACAGCCATTTAAAGGCACTCCTGCTGAGGGGTACCAACGCTTCGTTAATGATATCGGGGAGTGGTGGCTGGACGATCACACTTGGTTTGGTGATGCTAGTAAACTAAGTATTGATGCGCGTGCTGGTGGATGTTTTTGTGAAATCAATCAGGAACAACAAGCTGTGCATATGCAAGTGAGTTATGTTGCCCCTGAAAAGCTGGTACGCCTAACTGGCGGCCTTGGCCCGCTACAATCGCTGGGCATGAATGGCACCATGAACATAAGTTTTGCCGATAATCTAGTTACGCTCAATTATATCGTTGGCGGCTATCCTACTACCGATTTTACTCAGCTTGCACCTATAGTAGATAAGGTATTGGTTATTCAACTTAATTCTTTTGCATCAACGCCTTAACAACCTCATCTCGCTCAAACACTTGCAAATAAATCCCTATCGCTTATCGTGACTGTATGATAATCAGCCATAAATGAAAAACTATAGGGATATTTTACGATGAGTGGATTCTTATATGTATTAGCGCCTATCTTATTGGTTGCTGTGACAGTAATTATTAATAGAGGCATTAACCTCAAGTACCCGATGGGCGTTGTTTCTTGTGGGCTCATTGCACTAGTGTTATGTCTAGCAGTTCAACTCTTTGATCACTACGTTTTACAGGTTGAACAGATTGCAGGCCCGCTCGACGATATAGTCAACGTTGCTGTTTATGCTGTTATCATCGCTGTTGCTGTTTTAGCAGATTGGCTGATTAACCGGAACAAAAGAAATAAAAAAGCCCTCTAATATCATCAGAGGGCTTTATCTATAAACTATTAATAAGCTTACAAACTACTTTCCACAACGGCTTTTAGTTGGTCATATTCAACAAAACCTGGAATAACGGCATTCCCAATAATCATGGTTGGGGTGCCGCGATAACCAAAGTCAGTAAAGGCTTGGTAGTTGCGCATGAGAGCATTGCGTGCCGGCACCGGATTTTTCAATTGTCCGCGAGTGCCGGTAAGGCGCGCGACATGGTCAATCGAGCTAGCTGTGTGTAAGCCATTCTTCGCGTACAACAGTTTGGCGACTTCTGGATACTTGTCTCGCTGATTGCGCCATACGTTCATGGCATATTCAGACGGGTTTACGTCACTATCCTTGGTCGCTTGCTGACGTAAGGGTACGATAATATTAATAACCTTTACGTTGCTAAACTCTTCCACTATTTTCTGCAAGTGCGGTTCAATGCGCTTACAGTACGGGCAGTCATAATCGGTATACACCAGTATGGTGAGATCAGCATCATCACTGCCATACCATGGGTGAATATCATCTTTCTCGTAAAGCCATTCGCCATGGTTCTTATCAGCGTTTTTTCTGGCGTCTTTACTTTCCACATAACGCTCTAAGCTGGCAAGCAAATCGGGGATAACTTCAGGGTTTTCCCGCATTAACTTATTAATTGCTTCAATTTTATGGTTATCACGCTCACTCTGTTGTGCATAAGCGACTTGTCCTACAACCAACCAGCAGCTCAATGCCACTAAAAAACCAATCCACTGCTTTTTCATACTAAACTCCACATTAACTCTTTAAATACTGGCCCACCAACGGCGTAACCACAAGCCAATTGGCGTGGAAATACCGGTAGTGTAAGAAACAATTTCACCGCGATGTACGATGGCGATCGTTGGTGTCGCTCGCACTTGCCACTGGGCCGACAACTGACCGGTTTCATCATTCACGGTGTCGAAACGGTAATCTTTTTCGTGCAAATAGTGCTGCAATCGTTCATCGGTGCCTGAGCGTATGGCAACACTCACGACCGGATAATCGCTTGCTAACCAATTAACCGAGGGTGATACATAAGTACAAACTGAACACCAGGTCGCCCAAAAATAAACGATAACCGGCTCGTCGTGGCTTTTTTTAATCAGCTCTACTTGCTCACCTGAAACGAGGGGTAACCATGTTTCCTCAAGCGTTCCTTGTGGTATGCCTCGCCCTCGCCACCAATCGACTGCCGTGCTGATCACAATAAATGCCAACACAAAGGCTATCAGGTTTTTTAATAGCTTCATGGCTGTGCTCCCTTAATCGCTTCCAGTACCCTGTTGTCTGTGAGTACCACAGGTAGCTCAATTCCTTCTGGAGCTCCTGGTCCATACACTATATTAAAAGGCACCCCATAGCGATTGTACTTACGTAGGTAATCGGTGACTTGGTCGCTGGGCTGGGTCCAATCGCCGCGCATGGTTATCACCTGCTCTTGTTGTAAGGCGCTATACACAGGATCTTGAAGCAACACGCCAATCTTGTTGGCTTTACAGGTAATACACCAGTCGGCGGTCACGTCTACGAACACTATCTGTCCGTTACGCACAGCTTTGGCAATTTCAGTAGTGTCGAGAGGAACCCATGGATGATCGGCCCGTAGACCCTCCGCCCACTTTCCGCTGGTTAGGCTAGCGGTTACCGCACCCACCGCTATGAGCAATAAACTACTGGCAATAGCAATAAGTACCCCGCGGCGGCCATACACCCGCATAACGCTGAATAAGGTAATAACTGCCCACGCTAATACCAGCCACCACCAGTTCGATAGTTCCACATGGCTTCGCAATAAAGTAAGCAACCATACCGTTGTTGCCGCCAGCATTAAGCTAAAGATGATTTTAGTTACGCCCATCCAGCGCCCTGGTTTTGGTAACCGCAGCGCCAGCTTCGGCCAACTTGCAACCGCCAACCATGGCAACGCCATACCTATACCTAAGAAGGTAAATATCGCTATAAGTTGTAACGCACTGGCGCCGAGTGCGAAGCTGACGGCGGTGCCTAAAAATGGTGCTGAACATGGCGTGGCTAATAAGGTGGCAAACATCCCTTGCACAAAGTGACCACGATACGAGTGGTCGCCCTTGCTCGCCGCCCAAGTGGATAACCCTCCCGGCAAACGCACTTCGAAGAGCCCTGCTAAGTTTAATGTGAACAACCAAGTCACCAGTATCATAAAGCCAATAAAATACGGATTTTGGAATTGCACACCCCAACCTAAAGCTTGGCCACTGTATTTCAACAGCAATAGAAAACCAGCCAGTAACCAGAATGAGAAAATGATTCCTGCGGCCGATGCTAAAAACTGGCGCCGAATTACTGGTTGCTGTTTACTCGCCGTTAGCACCGATTGCAACTTCATTCCCAATACTGGTAACACACACGGCATGATATTCAGAATCAAACCACCCAACAGTGCACTGATGATTACGACCCACCAACTCAAGCCAGCACCCTCCGGGCTATTGCCGGTAATAGGGTCAACTTCACCCAGCTTTGCTTGCACTTGTAGTTCAGCGGCGACACTGTCATCCACCACAGTTAATTGCAGCGGGTGCTCATGCATCGCAGGCGTACCTAGCCAATGGCTCACCCCGAAAGTAGCGGTTAGTAATTGGCCGTCTATTTGTAAGTGTGGGCGATTAACGGTGATATCGATTAAATCTTCAGCAGCGCTGTCTAAAAATACATCGGGCTGCTTCCAACCGGCATCGCGTTGTAACGCCACACGCAGCTGCTGCGTACTTTGCGACCATACTGACTGCTCAACCACAACCGCTTCAATGTCGGTTCGCGGAACCTGACTAATAGCCCTCTGATACTCATATACCCGCTGGGTATCTGGAGCTAGCTGTACCGGATTAAAGTACAGTTCAATGGGAAAGTCGGTGAGCACACAAATATTGGTGCACGACGACATAGTAATCGTTCCAGCGAGCACTGCTGGCTGATTCCAATCGGCAATTTTGATTTGCATCGGGAACAAGGTATCGCCGGTATACCCCACAGTTTCAATACCCGACACGGTATAGCGATCTGGCGTCGGCCACTGCCAACTCACATCGGTGATATTTTCAGCGCTATCCCACGTTGCGGTTGGAGGTATTCCCCCTTCGCCGGGCGAGCGCCAGTAGGTTTTCCAGTCATCTTCTAAAAGTACTTCTAGAATACCGTTCACGGTTTGCGTGTCAGCTTCAGTGACCCCAGTTATGCTCACTTGAATCTTCACTGGCGGGTGATCGGGGTTGGTTACCCACCCGGTAGAAACCTCTGCATGGGCCATGGGTATGAGCAAACTCACACACAGCAGCCAACCCAAAAAGTGTTGTTTAAGCTTCATTGATTTACTTACCTATTTAATAAGTTATTGAAAAACACATCACGAACTAAGGTGAAGTGCTAACAACTCATTCTCTGAACACGCAATAGTGAAGGTGGCGTCGATAACGCCATATAAAAGGAGGGCTATGATAATAGTGACGCGCTTGCTGCTGTAACAACGCAGCAATAATAAGCACGATCAACAAAACGCCGGTACTAACGGTATCTAGTATTTGTAGATGTGCTTGTTGTAATAAGTGTGATGAAAGATCGCAATCTGCTGCCACACCTGAACTAGCAGATATGGCGCTATCTTGTGCTTGATGTTGCGCCTGCAATGGGCAGCTAGATACCCAATTGCTGTTCTGCCCCCAGCACAACAGCAAAACGAACAGTAAAGCCCAAAGGCTGCCTGTTGCACGTTGTTGTGGGGTGAAGTTGGTCATTGCATCACTACTCTGATTGAATGTGAATCGATACTAACAACTTTACTATATGCTGCCAAGCAAGGCGCAATGTATTACTATAGTGCCAAGGTTCCACAATACCATTCACACATGAAAATTTGGGTTGATGCCGACGCTTGCCCCAGCGTCATTAAAGACATTTTGTACCGCGCTGCTGAGCGCAAGCAACTCGAGTTGATACTCATTGCCAACCAATTCCTGCGCGTACCGCCTTCACGCTATATCAAAACCATGCAAGTTAGCTCTGGTTTTGACGTGGCCGACAACGAAATTGTACGTTTATGTGAAGCGGGCGACCTCGTGATTACCAGTGATATCCCCCTGGCGGCCGAAGTCATCGAAAAAGGCGGCCAAGCGCTGAGCCCTCGTGGTGAACTATTTACCCCTGCCAATATTAAAGCGCGTCTAAATATTCGAGACTTCATGGATACGTTACGTAGCAGCGGCATTCAAAGCGGTGGTCCACCACCTTTGCATCAACGTGATCGCATGGCCTTTGCTAATAATCTCGATAAAATTTTGGCGCGCATGGAATAAAGCTAGCTGGTCAATCGTTACCTCAGTGTTATCACAACAAACTGGAGAAACGACCATGATTAACTTATTCAAACCAAGTGTACTTGCCATTGCTTTAGCTTTTACCTCTACCGGCGTATCTGCCAATTCAGTTTCGGCATCTATTAGTGCCGATGCTAATGCCGAAGCAAGCGCTTCAAGCCAGCAATCAAGTGAGCAACAATCTCGCCAAGTGAAAATGGACGCGAGCCTAAACGCCAATGCCAATGCGCAGGCTAAGGCCGACGAGCCAGAAGTTGAGCAACCAGAGACTGATTTAGCGGTAGAGCACGTGAACTCGGTGGTAAACAGCAGTGTTGGTGCAGTGGTATCCACGGCAATCAACGCCAACTCTGAAGCCGCTGTGCAACAACAAGTAACTGATACTGTTGCCACTACCGTGCAGTCTGCTGTTGACGCGAGTGTTCGTAAAACCATTCGCGGTACTATCGGCCAATAACTCACTTCGTACGACAGCCGACCTTCGGGTCGGCTGCTTTTTTTTGCCTCACGTGATCAACAATGAGGAAGCGACCATGACTATTCTCAATCAGAAAAACCTACTTGTTACTGCTTTACTATTAGCCATTCCGTCAGCTTCAGCTACGGATGATAACTTTACTTTCAAAGCTCAGGCACAAGCAGGCTACCAACATGATAGTAATGTGAACATTAAAGAATTAGACAACAACACCGAACAATCCGATAACGCCTGGGTGATGCAAGGTCAAGCAATTGTGCAATGGCATGCGACCGATGCCCTGCAAGCAGAAGTTGGCATAAGCCATTTAGATACAAGCTATCATGACTTTGCTGATTTTGACCTGGCGATAACCACGATTCATGGCGATATCAGCTATGCTTTTGAACCGTTAACAGTCGGCCTGAGTCAGCATAGCGCCAAAGCTAAGCTGGCTGGCAATCACTTTATGGATTACACCCAATCGTCATTGTATGCCGCGCGTTTGTTTAACCAGCGCTGGTATGTGCGCGCAGAAGCACAAAATATCGATAAAACCTTTAATGAGTTTTCCGAGCGAAATGCTAAAGCCGATGCGTATAGTGGCGATTTATATTGGTTTTCAAAAGATGCGTTAACTTTTATTAATCTCGGTTACGGAGTTCATGATGAAAACGCGCAAGATGCCGCATTAAGCTATAAAGGCTATAACTATCGAGCCAAATGGCAAACCCAAACCGGGAACGGCAATTTAAAGCACACCTGGCAGCTGGGCTGGCAATTACAGCAGCGTGACTACCAGTCTGACACCTCGCTATTAGGTGAGAAACGCAATGAACGCCGCCATAGTATTTCGGGACAGTGGCAGATTCCATTGAGTAACAACTTTTCGATAATTAATGAAGTGGAGTATGTTGATAACCAATCCAATCTCGAATCTTCAGACTATCAAGAAACCTTAGCGACAATGAGTCTACGCTTTAGTTTTTAGCCTGAATCAAGCCATACCCATAGACGGGGTTATGGCCTTCACTGCCAATGTTTTGAGCAGTCGATTGCAATAAAAGTCGTACTTCTGCTGCCGTTAATTCCGGTTGTTGATGCCATAAGCAAGCTGCTTTGGCGGCAACAACCGGCGTTGCCATTGAGGTGCCTGATTCCAACCCGACTTTTCCACCACGTCGAGCAGTTCGCACATTTACGCCTAAAGCTGCTAACTCGACATAATCACCCTGGTTTGCCCATCGATAAACTTCACCGCGACTATCCACCGCGGTTACACCTATCGCTTCGCGATATGCAGCAGGGAAATTTGCAGGAGCGGAAGGACCGTCATTGCCCACTGCTGCGATAAGCAAAACATCTTGCTGCTGCATCCGGCGAACAACCTCAGCCAAGATGCGATTATTTGGACCAGTTAATGATAAGTTAATGACCTTAACTTGTTGTTCTACTAACCAGTTCAACGCGCGAATCAATGGCAATAAGGCTGCGCCCTGATGCAAGTCATGCTGACGATAAAAAACCGCGCCGTTATATAACTCTGCCGCCGGAACTAAGCTTTGGAAGTCAGCGTGCGTGCCCACCAGTAAACCAGCGACTGCTGTACCATGTGCCACTGGGGCTTCTAAGTCTTCATCGACAAAGTTACGTTGGTGGATTCGCTCGCCATTAAACGCCGTGTGCGTGGTATCTATTTGCGTATCTACCATTCCAACTTTTACCTTGCTAGTGCACTGCTGGCTTTGTTCAACCGAGTGCTTCGAGCTGCCGACTTCATCGCTTTGCGCTAAGTATAAATGGTGGCGATCAAGCTGCGATTGCAGTTCAGCTGGCAATACCTGCTGTAAAGCTTCGCGCGAGTCCAGTTCGGGGGGTACTTTAAATCGAATCACTTGCAAGTTCAGCGCTGGCAAGCGCTCAATATGTGTGAACACCGCGCCAATGGTTTGCAGCTGCGTCATTGCGTCGATATCACCAATCACAAGCCATTCCTGCTGAATAGCGCGATGCCCGTCAGGTAAAACCATTTCAGTAAATAATGTATTACCCGCTTTATCAACAATATCGAGTGATCTTTGCGTGGTTGCCTGCACGGCATTTTGCAACCGCTGCATAATCGGTGAAACGATTTCAGTTTGAGCCTTAGCACGCTGTAACAAGCGCTCTTGCATTCGCTGCTCTACTTGCTGGCGAACATTATCTACCGGACGGGGTAGCGGCGGGGTTATTTGCGCCGCAGCCGTGGTGCTCAGTACACACATCGATAGTGTGATGGCATTTAAATATCGTTGGAAGCGTGATAAAGCCATGATTTTGTCCTATTTTCGAAGAGAGATTAACTACAACAACGGTTGGTGTGTAAAAAAATTCCTTTTCGATGGAATAAACTATGCTAGTGATTCGTTATCAGATTAACAAACAAGTTCGAAGCCATACAATCAACGATAATGGATGAACAAACATGACTTCTAAACAACAGCTCCGCGAACTACTGCCATCACTACGGCGCTTTGCTATATCGCTGTGCGGTAATGTGGCTGATGCGGACGACCTGTTACAGAGCACCATTGAACGACTACTAACACGAGATATCCCTAGCGATGTTCAATTGTTGCCATGGGCTTTCAAAGTATGTCGTAATTTGTGGATAGATGAGTATCGTGCACGTAAAGTTCGTGAAAATGCTGTTCAAAACATCGATTTGCAAGAGCAGCATAGTTCAGACGATAGCGAACGGGCTGCCGCGCAAATGCGCTTAAAAGAAGTAAACGTGGCGATGAGCAAACTTCCTGATGATCAACGCTCGGTACTCGCATTAGTGGCTATACAAGGGTTTTCTTATCGCGAAGCCGCCCAGGTTTTAGAGGTTCCTACAGGAACCATCATGAGCCGACTCGCACGAGCACGAAGTAAGCTCGTTGAACTATTAAAGTTAGACCAATCAGGAGCGCCAGCATGTTAATTGATGATGAGAAGCTCTCAGCATTCTTAGACAACGAGCTTAGTGATGCTGAAGCCCAGTTGGTACGTGACCAGATTGCTATCGATGAAAGCCTTGCTGCACGTTTAGCGGCGTTAGTTATGGCTGATCAACAAGTTAATGACTATGTCGATGAATTGAACAAATCGCCGTTGCCACAGCGCATTGATGATTTGCTCAATGATGACAACTCGGCGAATGTTGTTCGGCTTAAAACATGGCAGCGCCCGCCTAAAACAAACCGCTATTTAGCGTTGGCTGCGAGTGTGGCCTTAGTCATTGGGTTTACTGCTGGGCAGTGGTTCACTTTTTCGGGACAGCCCGACTTAGAGCGCCAAATTGCTCAAGTACTCGAGTTACAACCGAGTGGCAACAGTTACCAAATTGGCAATAATTTTGAGGTCCTCCCAAGGCTAACGTTTAAAAATTCTCAAGGTGACTTCTGTCGCCAATCGATGGTGCATCAACAAGGCGCCAATGTCGCTACCGAAGCTATTCATTGTCGTCGCCAAGGTGAATGGCAAGCCATTGCTGAACTGGAAGTGCCATTTCAATCGCGACAAGGCTATCAAACCGCCAGTGGCGGCAGCGTCTTGGACCCAATTTTAGATCAAGTTATGAGCTCTAGCGCTTTTACTTACAGCGAAGAGCAGCAGTCATTGAATACACAATGGCAGCAATAAAATTAACCCAAAAGGAGGATTCATTATGAATCGATTACTAACGTTAAGTGTAATATTCGCGAGTGCTTTACTAGTCGCTTGTAGTTCGCAACCCGAATATCGCGAGGCGAAAGGCTCCGGCTATGGCTATCAAGAAACGAAAATCTCTGAAACCCAGTATCGAGTCGGCTTTAAAGCCCGCGGTACTGATAAGTCGAAGGCGATGGACTATGCCTTATTGCGAGCCGCAGAAGTCACACTTGAAAATGGCCATGACTGGTTTATTGTGACGCACCGCGAAACCTTAATCGACCGCGAACGTGTTCGCTCGGGCTCTAGCTTAGGCTATATGAACTCACATGATGTAGTAACTCGTTGTGGCGCTATTTCTTGTACCACGCGTCACTATCCACGCTCCTCATACAGCGCAGGTATTCATATTGGTGGCAATAGTAGCAGTGAGATCGAAAGTATTTTAGAGATCAAAATTGGCAAAGGAATGCGTCCTGACACTGACTACAGCTTTAATGCCAGTGAGGTCAAAGAAAACTTGAGCCCGAAACAATAATTTGTACTCCTGTACCCTAGAACCTGATGTTCTGGGGTACAATGCTTCCGTTATAAAGTCTAATAATTAAACGGATGATCTCTCGATGACAGCCTATTTGCGCATGATAGTTTGGCGCACCATTGCAATCCTTGCCTTAATACTAGCCATTATTGGTGCACTGCTGCCTATTATGCCGACGGTGCCGTTCTTACTTGTGGCAGCATGGTCAGGTGGAAAAGGCTGGCCTGCGCTAGAGAAAAAGCTACTTGCTCACCCTACTTACGGCCCACAGATTATTGCTTGGCGTAAGTACGGCGTGATTAGACGCACACCTAAGGTCATAGCCACAGTGATGATGAGCGGCAGCGCTATCATGCTATCGTTTAGCCCGGTTCCTCTTTATTTAAAGCTCATTGTGATTGGCACTATGGCCACCGTCGCTATTTGGATGTGGCTGCGCCCCGAAGCCGAGCCTTTATCTTAACCCGGTCGCCCATCTGGCCGCGGTGTCGTTAATACTGGCAAGTACACAACCACATAAATAACATAGGCTATGACCCACACCACCGCGCTTATTGCGAGCCAGTGAATACTAAATTGTGGGGCGGCCAAGTAAATCAATACGCGCACCAAAGCGGCAATTAGCACCAATAAAAAAGCAACTTTCATAATGGCTTTCGGTTGTAAGGCTCGTCCACTGTGCCCCAAAGATACCCGCGCAATCATCGCTAGAATCATATTCCCCATGGCGCCAGCAGTTAACGCATGTAGAGCGATGCTGTTACTGACCCCGAAGCCTAAATAATGCAGTCCAAATAGCACTAAACCCAAGGGGATAAACCAATAAGCAAAATGGAGCGACCAAAGTAATGGAACGCGCCAGGTTACCCAAATGCGCCAGCGCGCACAGCGCCACGCTACCGTTGCCGCACTGAAAAACATGAGACCGGCCATGAACTCAGCAGGAACTTGTGCATTAAAGTTAGTGATATTCATCAAAAAGATAAGCCACAAACTGCCCAGGGCAATGCGATCCAGCCACACTAGTGATTCCACGCGTTTGGTTTGCGTGCCGTTGGCGGTAAACATTGGTAATACACGCCCACCAATTAATGCGATCAGTAAGGTAATTAACCAAACAGCACTTTGGCTACCAATTTGCTGCACATCTATGCGAGCTTCAATCAACCCCCAATGCATTAATGCATTGCATAGGGTTAAAAGCAGCAATACTGGAATAAAAACGAGGTTTCTTTGCTGCTGTACTTTTATTAAGGGAATGGCTAAGAAAACAGCAGCCAAGGGTAAAAACGCAAGATCAACAATCACCACCAGCAAGGCTGGCAGCTGCTCGCCAAACATCAGCAGCACACGACCCAATAGCCATAACACAACTAATATACCTAGCCGCGCACCATGCGTTGCACGCAGTCCGGTCCAATTTTGTACCGCAGTCAGTAAGAAGCCAACAATCATAGCGGCAACGAAGCCGAACAACATTTCATGGCTATGCCAGAAAAGTATTTGCCCATATACCGGCAGCTGCACATAACCCGTTAACGCCAAAATCCATATCGCCATCGCAAGGGCGCTAAAACTTGCGCCCAGTAGAAAGAAAGGGCGAAATGCTTGGCGCAATAATGGCCACATTTTCTGCTCAACTTGCAAATCAGTAATTTGTATCATGCATTACAAATACCACAATTAAACATTGATTCAAGACATTTTAGATATTTCAAATTATAGGGTAAGCTGATTGTTCAACTTTTAGCCCATTCTAAATTTGAGGTTGCACATGGCTCGTTTCCCGTTTGATTGGCAAGATCCGTTTCAATTCAGCGCGATGCTCACAGAAGAAGAGCGCATGATCCGCGATACCGCGCATCAGTATTGCCAAGAAAAGTTAATGCCCCGCGTACTTACTGCCAATAGAGAAGAACGATTCGATCGTGAAATTATGAACGAGCTCGGCGAGCTTGGTCTATTGGGCGCAACCCTGCCCGAAAAATATGGTTGCGCTGAGGTGAATTACGTTTGCTATGGCTTGGTTGCTCGCGAGGTTGAGCGCGTGGACAGCGGTTACCGCTCTGCCATGAGTGTGCAGTCATCACTAGTGATGCACCCTATTTATGAATACGGCACCGAAGAACAACGGATGAAGTATCTACCTAAGCTCGCCAGTGGCGAATGGGTTGGCTGTTTTGGCTTAACTGAACCCGATGCTGGGTCAGACCCTGCAGGCATGCGCACGACAGCGAAAAAGATTGATGGCGGTTATGTAATCAATGGAACCAAAATGTGGATTACCAACTCCCCCATTGCTGATGTATTTGTCGTTTGGGGCAAGCTTGATGGTGAAATTCGTGGCTTTGTTCTCGAAAAAGGCATGAAAGGTTTATCGGCACCTAAAATTGAAGGTAAGTTTTCATTGCGTGCCTCGATTACTGGTGAAATTGTGATGGATAACGTCGAAGTTCCAGAGTCTGCACTACTGCCTAACGTTAGCGGCTTGAAAGGCCCGTTCGGCTGTTTAAACAAAGCCCGTTACGGCATAGCTTGGGGCGCTTTGGGAGCCGCGGAATTCTGTTGGCACGCAGCACGCCAATACACCTTAGATCGCCACCAATTCAACCGTCCACTAGCCGCCACTCAGTTAATTCAAAAGAAACTAGCCGATATGCAAACCGATATTTCTATTGGCTTGCTGAGTTGCTTACAAGCCGGCCGCTTAATGGATGCCAATCAACTACCACCTGAAACGATTTCACTCATTAAACGCAACTCTTGTGGCAAAGCCCTAGATATTGCGCGCATTGCTCGTGACATGCATGGTGGTAATGGTATTGCTGATGAGTTTCATGTGATTCGCCACGTGATGAATTTAGAAGCCGTTAACACCTACGAAGGTACGCATGATGTTCACGCTTTAATTTTGGGTCGTGCGCAAACGGGGTTACAAGCATTTAGCTAAAACCACCAGCAGCAATTTCCAAGGAGGTTGGTATGGACGCAATTAAAATGCATCCATGGCTGGTGGAGTTTATCCAGCGTGTTGAAGAACAGCAGTTGCCCCATGCGCGTTCGCTTGGTGGGGTACTTAATGATGCAGAAATTTTCGAATTATTCGAGTCTCAGTTAAGTAGTCGATTGCTCGATTTACAATCACGTTTAATGCAAGCTGCCGGACAAAGCTTTTATACGATAGGCAGCGCAGGGCATGAAGGCAATGCTGCAGTAGCCAAAGCCCTGCGTGTTACCGACCCGGCATTTTTGCATTACCGCAGTGGCGCGTTTTTTATTCAACGCGCCAAACAACATCCTGGCTCAACGCCTTTGTACGACATGATGTTGAGTTTTGCTGCCTCAAGCGACGACCCTATTTCTGGTGGCCGGCATAAAGTTTTGGGCAGCTTAAATCTAAATATTCCACCGCAGACATCGACCATTGCCTCGCACCTGCCCAAAGCTATGGGTGCTGCCTTTGGCATCGGACTTTCCAAGCGTTTGCACCAGCAAGGTAATTGGCCGCAAGACGCTATTGCTATGTGTAGCTTTGGTGATGCTTCTGCCAACCACTCCACCGCACTTGGTGCGATTAATTCGGCAAGCTGGGCCGCCTATCAGCAAATTCCGATGCCGTTGTTATTGGTCTGTGAAGACAACGGCTTAGGTATCTCTACCCATACTCCTAAAGGGTGGATACAGCAGCAGTTAAGCCAGCGCCCAGCGTTAAAGTACTTTTTCGCTGATGCCAGCAACCTCGATGAAACCTACTTGGTCGCTCGCGATGCCGCAACTTACGTACGAGAAAAACGCAAACCAGCAATACTGCATTTACGCACCGTGCGCTTATTTGGACATGCCGGAGCCGATGCTGAAGTTGCTTATCGAAGCAAACAAGAGATTGCGCTCGACCAAGAACGAGATCCATTACTCGCCAGTGCTGCATCGATCATCAGTCGAGCTATTTTTGACCATCAAGGTTTGGCTGATTATTGCCGTGAACAATGGGCGCGTATTGTGCGAATTTCACAGCAAGCGAGCCAGCGCCCTAAGCTCGCAAGTGCCGAAGCAGTACAGAAATCCATTGTGCCGCCGAAACGCACGGAAAAACTCCCTAAACCGCCCACAAAAGTGCAGCGCGACCAGCTGTTTAAATGGGATAAGCACAACGTTGGGAAACCCCAACATATGGCTAAGCTCATCAACTGGTCACTGCACGATTTGATGGCGCAGTACCACAACATCGTAATGTGTGGTGAAGACATCGCCAGAAAAGGTGGGGTCTATCATGTAACCCAACACCTAATGGAAGCTTTTGGTGCCAACCGCGTATTGAATACAGTGCTCGATGAACAAAGTATTCTTGGCCTGGCTATTGGTATGGCACAACAAGGCTTTATCGCGATGCCTGAGATTCAGTTTCTCGCGTATGTGCACAATGCTGAAGATCAAATTCGCGGCGAAGCCGCCACCTTGTCATTTTTCTCCAATGGCCAGTACACCAACCCCATGGTTATTCGAGTTGCCGGCTTAGCTTATCAACGCGGTTTCGGCGGGCATTTCCATAACGATAATTCCTTCGCCGTGTTTCGTGATATTCCCGGAGTTATTCTATTGTGCCCCTCTAACGGACGCGATGGTGCCTTACTGATGCGCCAAGCGGTTAAACTTGCCGCACAAGAACAGCGCGTGGTGATCATGCTTGAACCCATCGCCTTGTACATGACTCGTGATCTGCATGAAGACGGTGACGGCGGCTGGTTACATGACTACCCCAAAGTTTCCGAAAAAGTACCAGAACTCGGAGAACCTAGCGTTTATGGCAAAGGCAAAGATTTAGCCATTATTAGTTACGGCAACGGTTATTACTTGAGCCGTAAAGCAGAAGCTCTGCTCAAAAAGGCTGGGCATAAAGTCCGAATTCTCGACCTACGCTGCTTAGTACCACTGCATATCGACAAAATCGTTCATGCACTTGGTGGCTGTAAAAACATCTTAATTGTGGATGAATGTCGCCGCCGAGGCTCACTTAGCGAAGAGTTATTCACAATACTGCACGAAAATCACCCTGGACGCTTTAATATCCAGCGTTTAAATGCTGAAGACAGCTTCATACCACTGGGTAGCGCTGCTTATAGTGTTTTGCCCTCTACAGAACAGATTGTAGAGCTCGCGCAAGGGATGTTAACTAGCAAAGCTAAGAAGGCTAAATCATGAAGAAAACGGCGTTAGTCATTTGTCCAGGGCGCGGCACCTACAATAAGCCAGAGTTGGGCTATATCGCTGCCAATTTAAGTCAAAATAACTCTGCAGTTTTGCAGCAGATTGATAGTGTTCGTGCAGCCATCGGTTGCAGTGCGGTATCTGAGCTCGACCAAATGAAGCTATTTAAACGGGCGCTGCACTTACAACCAGAAAATGCCGCGGCATTAATTTATGCGTCTGGTTACTTAGATTTTTTAGCTATCGATCGTGAGCAGTATGATGTTGTGGCCATTACCGGTAACTCCATGGGGTGGTATACCGCGATGGCGTGTGCCGGATCTTGGTCGATAGATACCAGCACTCGCATCGTCACGCACATGGCGCAGTTAACCGCTGATGGTGATGGCGCACAATTTATATACCCGCTCGTGGATGAGCAATGGCAACCTAGCCGTAAATATCATACCGCGGTTGATGAACAGCTCGCACGTTTTCCTGACGAGTTATCAATGTCGATAAATTATGGTGGATACGCAGTGCTAGCTGGCACGACTAAAGCTTGCCAAGCTGCCATCAAAGCCTTGCCTCAAGTAGATGACCGCTTCCCATTGCTATTACCGAACCATGCAGCTTTCCATACTCCAATGATGCAAGATGCCTCTGAGCAAGCACTGCAACATTGGCCGAGTGCTCTATTTAAGGCTCCACAGGTGCCTTTGGTAGATGGTCGCGGCCACATTTGGTCGAGTCAGATCGTTGAACCATTAGCGTTACAGCAATACACCTTAGGGCATCAAGTAACGCAATGTTTTGATTTTTCAGTGGCCATTCAAACAGCAGTAAAAGAGTTTGCGCCAGATCATTTAATTTTATTGGGGCCTGGTGGTGCACTAGGCGGTGCAGTTGCACAATCTTTAATAGAGATTAATTGGCAAGATCTAAGTAGTAAGTCTGACTTCACCAAGCGCCAGCAAAACCCTCACCCGTTTGTTTTAAGTATGGGAATTGCTAATCAGCGTGCCTTGGTGACAGGGTCGCAAAAGTAACAGGTAAATCGCGTAAACAAGCTTTCGCGCGGGCCGTTAAGTCAGTAGTAAACTGAAACTGCTGCCGTGGGTCTATCGGGTACGCTTTTAAACGATAATGAGTCGCCCACGGCTTTTCAGCCACGGTTACCGAAATTGGTTTTGCCAGTTGGATATAAGGGCTGGTTAATGCGACATCTTCAAGAAGATGGCGCACTTGGTTGGCATCGTGATCCGGTGCGAGGTAAAAATCGGTAGAGCACATTAAACTCGGGCCACCATTATTGGCATTGCGAATAAGGTGTGTCCATAGCTTTTGATGTGGAATAAACACTACCGTGTCTTCCGGTGTCACTATCTCAACGGCGCGCATTCCCACGTGCTTTACTTCACCATAAGTTCCTTCAACTTCAATCCAATCACCTGGCCGGTAAGGCAGTTCATACACTGCAACAATACCCGCGATAAGGCTACTTACATAGTCTTTCATGGCGAAACCGATTGCTAAGCCGACCGCCCCAAAAATAGCGATCATATTCTGCAGGTTGGTTTCAATAACCATAGGAACGATCCAAATGGTTGCCAGTACAAACACCGCCACTCGGATGGTAGGTATCATGGCTAAAAGAAATAGCCGTTGCTTGCCAAATAAGTGATCGGCAAGCCAAGGAATAATTCTTTGGCTTAACCAAATCAAGAAAACCGACACCGCGATTACCACCGCGATTTCAATCACGACATCGCTGGTAACTGTTTTAAAAATTCCTAATATTTTTTCTGTTTCCATCGGTCTGTCGCCTGTCTATGAAACTTATAAGGTATCGAGCCAAAAGCCTCGATTACTCAGAAAATCGCGCACTGGTAAATAGCCGTGAACGGTCACCATCCAGTGATTATCTTGGCACTCCACCAAGCCAGCGTGTTCTAACTGCAACAACTGCACTTCCAATTGATCTTCGGCAATCATTGGCAGCGCCGTCGCCAGCGTGGTCCGATCCAAACCATGATGAAGCAATAAACTGTGGAGGATGAATGCGGTATAGTCATTGACGCTTTTAGGTAAGTTCGGCAACTCCTTGTCGCTACTTTGTGTTACCGCCCAGATGGCTAGAGCTAAACCTACATTGCCCCGTGCCCGCGCCGTTAGCCCTGCTAAAGATCCATCGTCGCTAGCGATACCCACTTGACGTAACAGATCAGGGGTAGCAGCTTTAAAGCAATAAACCGAGGGTATAGGAACAGGCCAAGCCCGCTGAATAAACGAATAGGACCAACTATCACAAACCAGCGTGCCTTTACCTAATTCGCCACGAATAAGCTTGGGGAGGAACGTCCGTAAGAAATGTAATCCGGTGGTGGTGCGTAACCAATATCGAGACAAATCATCGATTACCCATTCTGATTGCTGTTGCGACTGCCACCAAGCCTCGACAGCGACTGCTTTTATTTGCTCAAGCGTCGGCGGCTGCAGTACTTGCAGATCTTCCTGTTCGGCCCACGCTCGAACAATGTTCGCGGTACCACTAAAAGGCGGACTAATAACGATCCTGACCCCATCCTCTTCGGTTTGCCGCCACTCCTGCCAGTTCTCGCTAAATACTTGAACCGCTGGGGCTAAATCAAACTCGCGGTAATGGGGATAATCGCCTGATTTTTCATCGGTAGACGAAGCTTTCGTACTATTAAATAAACTACGCACTCTATGCAGCATTTGATCAATGCGTGTGCGCGTTGGGGCGCTGGGATATTCAAACTCATCGAGTTTTATAAGTTGCCAATGGTTGGTCTCACCCATATGAGTCGCAATCCTTGTGTATAGTAAATCGTTAACGATTAAAGCTTTACTATACAGCGTAGACGATTTATTGCGCAATCAGGGGATTAAAGCTGAAACAGCGGTTCATCATCGGCGTCGAGGTACGCGGTGATGGCAGAAATAAATTCTTGCCCGTAGCGCTCGAGTTTTTTGGCACCGACGCCGGTTATTTTCAGTAGCGCGGCTTCGTTAACAGGATAATGCACAGCCATTTCAACCAGCGTGGTATCGTTAAACACAACAAAAGGCGGTACTTCCTCTGCATCAGCAATTTGCTTCCGCAATGTACGTAAGCGTCTGAATAACACTTTGTCATAGTCGCCACGGTCAACCACTCGCGGCTTACCTTTAGTGACGTTGACGCGCGGTTCCGCCAGTTGTAGGGCGATTTCACCGCGTAAAATTGGCCGTGCTTCTTGGGTGAGCTGTAGAACGCCGTATTGTTGCAAGTTCTGCACAATTAAGCCGCGGTGAATTAATTGGCGAATTACCGCTAACCAATATTCATGGCTATGCTCTTTGCCAATACCGTAGGTGGATAGCTTATCATGGCCGGCTTCGGTTAGACGTTGTGATTTACTACCTCGCAGAACATCAATAACGTGATTCATACCGTATCGTTGCTGCACTCTATAAATACAGGAAAGCACTTTTTGTGCGTCCACGGTGCCGTCGTACTGACGTGGCGGATCGAGACAAATATCACAGTTGCCGCACGCTTCTTCGCGATACTCGTTAAAGTAATTCAACAACACCAAGCGCCGACAAGTTTGCGCTTCACTCATGGCCTGCATCGCACCGAATTTATGCAGCTCGATTCGCCGGCGTTCATCATTAGGGTGCTCGTTAATCACACTACGAATCCAGCCTGCATCCGATGGGTCGTACAGTAATACCCCTTCAGCGGGCAAACCATCGCGCCCCGCACGTCCGGTTTCTTGGTAGTAGGCTTCGACGCTTCGTGGCACATCAAAGTGAACCACGAAACGTACGTTTGGCTTATTAATGCCCATGCCAAAGGCAACCGTGGCTACCACCACGTCTAAATCATCGCGAACAAAGTCGCGTAACACCCGCTCACGCACTTCATGGCTCATACCAGCGTGATAACCTGCGGCACGAATATTATCGCTTTGCAGACGCTCTGCGAGCTCTTCAACCTTTTTCCGGCTACCGCAGTAAACAATGCCTGAGGCACCACGTTGCCGCGCAATATAGTCTCGTACTTGTTTGAATGGTCGATACTTCTCTTCTACCACATAACGAATATTTGGACGATCAAAAGAACCGCGATAGACCACCGGATCATGCATATGTAAGCGCTGAATAATATCGGCTTCAGTGGCGGCGTCAGCGGTCGCGGTTAACGCCATAAAAGGAACTTGAGACAAGCGCTCGCGTAACTGCCCTAGTTGTCCATATTCAGGCCTGAAATCATGCCCCCACTGGGAAATACAATGAGCTTCATCAATGGCTACCAGATCGAGCTGCCATTCAGTTAAGCGTTGCATGAAAAATGGCTGCATGGCGCGTTCTGGGCTAACGTAGAGTAATCGAACCTCATTGTTTTGGAGTTGCTGCATAATGGTTTGCACACTTTCCGGCGCTAAACTATTATTCAGCGCAGCGGCGGCAACGCCCATGGCTTGCAAGGCTTCAACTTGGTCTTGCATCAGCGATATTAAAGGTGAGATGACTACGGTTAGACCAGCGCCAGCAATGGCCGGTAACTGATAACATAACGATTTGCCGCCACCAGTAGGCATTAATACGAGGGCATCTTGTCCACGCTGTACTGCTTCAATGACTTGCAACTGGCCTTCACGAAACGTCGTATAACCAAAGACTTCGGAAAGAAGTTGTGACAACGGTTTGGCGGACAAATTATAAACTCCGATTGACGGGGAATAGCGATGCCTCTATTGTATGCATTCCACGCAATGAACACTACCGGCGATCGGCAACTTCCGCTGAATCCATTCGCCATTTGGTCGTATTTCGTACAACTCAACACGAGACCTACAATAAATGAACGATGCCGCTAAGCGCAGCCGCCAAGGCGTTATTTTTGCTATCTCCGCATACACGATGTGGGGCTTTGCACCTGTTTACTTTAAATTTCTTGATTATGTTCCAGCAATTGAGATTGTAAGCCACCGAATTATTTGGTCTTTTGTCTTAGTGCTCGCACTAATTATCATGTTGCGCCGCACCGATCGCCTGATGCCTGTTCTCACTAATCGTATCTACATGTTGCGGTTAACACTGGCGACCTGTTTACTTGGGGGCAATTGGTTTTTGTTCATTTGGGCCGTGAACAATGACTTTATTCTGGATGCGAGTTTGGGCTATTACATCAACCCCTTGCTCAACGTCGCCATTGGGATGACGCTCTTTGGTGAACGCATGCGCAATATGCAACTCGTGGCGATTGGGTTAGCCGTTACCGGCGTTCTCATTCAAGTCATTAGCTTTGGATCGGTACCTTGGATTGCATTAACCTTAGCGTGTAGCTTTGCGACCTATGGTGCAATTCGCAAGCGCTTACCCATCGATTCCATTACTGGCTTATGGTTAGAAACTTTGATTTTGGCACCAGTCATGCTGCTCTATATGCTGTTTTTCGCAAGCTCAGATTCAGCCAGTATGCTCAGTAATACGTGGGATACCAATGTGTTGCTAATCGCGGCGGGTATAGTGACTACTGCACCACTGCTGTGTTTTACCGCAGCAGCGCAGCGTATTCGTTATTCTACCTTAGGCTTTTTCCAGTATATTGGTCCAAGCCTAATGTTTTTTCTCGCGGTTTGGGTTTACGGCGAACCGTTAGCCCAGGATAAACTCATTACTTTTGGCATTATCTGGGCTGCACTACTGCTGTATAGCGTTGATACCATTATCCATCAGCAACGCTCAAGACGCGCATAAGCAACCACTAACCATTTCGAGCCGGCATCGTCGAAGTTAATTTGAATTCGACTTTGCGGGCCAGTGCCTTCGTAGTTAAGCACAGTACCTTCGCCGAACTTGGTATGGCGCACACGCTGACCCAATTGATATCCGGTTTGCTCAAAGGCTTCGTGACTGGCACCGCTGTGAAAACGCCCTAACGCAGGAGAGTGATGCTGTGTTCGTGCCTGTAAACGCACGTGATTAATGGTTTCAGGCGGCATCTCGCCAACAAAACGGCTAACTTTATGGAAAAACTCTTGGCCATAAATTCGACGCTGTTCTGCATAGGTCATCACCAGCTTTTTCATGGCCCGGGTCATACCGACATACATAAGGCGTCGCTCTTCTTCCAGCCGCCCACTCTCATCGAGCGACTGCTGCGAAGGAAACAAGCCTTCTTCAACCCCAACCATAAACACTAACGGAAACTCTAAGCCTTTGGCGCTATGCAGCGTCATCAATTGCACCGCATCTTGGTGCTCATCAGCTTGTTCATCACCTGACTCTAAAGCGGCATGAGCTAAGAAGCCATTCAATGGTGTCATGTTTTCATCTTCGATGGTGCTGTCGAGAATGTTGAAGTTGTCACAGGCGGTAACTAATTCTTTTAAGTTTTCGACCCGTGTTTCCGCTTTTTCGCCTTTTTCAGACTCGTACATGGCCATCAGGCCACTGGTTTTTATAACCATATCGACTTGTTTACCGAGCGGGTGCTCAGCGGTATCGTCTTCTAACGAGTTGATCAGGTGTAAAAATGCTTGCACTGCATTGCTCGCGCGACCGCTTAAAATCTTTTCTTCGACCAGTTGTGAAGCCGCATCCCACATGGACAAACCACGCTCACGAGCACCTTCACGAATAATGCTCAAAGTACGATCACCAATACCACGCGTTGGTGTATTGATGACGCGTTCGATGGCTGCGTCATCATTACGGCTGGCAATCAATCGTAAGTAGGCCAAAGCATCTTTAACTTCTTGGCGATCAAAGAAGCGCAAGCCGCCATAAATGCGATAAGGAATTCGAGCGTGTAGTAATGCTTCTTCCATGACTCGCGATTGGGCGTTACTGCGATAAAGTATGGCGACATCTTGCAGTGCATTGCCTTGCTCATGCCACTGTTCGATTTGACCCGCCACATAACGCGCTTCATCCATTTCATTAAAGGCTGCATAAAGATCGATAGCGTCGCCATTGCCGCCTTCAGTCCACAGTTCTTTACCCAAGCGGTCACTGTTATTGGCAATCACTTCGTTAGCTGCCGTTAAGATATTGCTGGTGGAGCGATAGTTTTGTTCCAAGCGAACCGTCATCACATCACGGAAATCGCGTAAAAACTGCTGAATGTTTTCTACTTTAGCGCCGCGCCAGCCGTAAATTGACTGGTCGTCATCACCAACTATAGTGACAAAATTCGGTTCTTCTTCTGCGTTGCTTACGCCAGACAACATTTTGATCCATGCATATTGAATCGCGTTGGTATCTTGAAATTCATCGACCAAGATATGGCGGAAACGGCGTTGGTAGTGCTCTCGCACAAAACGGTTATCACGCAACAATTCATGCGCACGCAACAACAACTCGGCAAAATCAACTAAGCCAGCGCGATCACAAGCGACTTGGTAGTCTTCGTAAATTTCTTTAAGCGTGCGTTCATTGTAGTCATAGCCATCAAGGTGATGAGGGCGCAAACCTTCATCTTTTTTGGCGTTAATAAACCACTGAGCTTGCTTGGCTGGCCAACGTTTTTCATCCAAGTTTCGATTACGGATTACGCGTTTAATCATGCGCTGCTGATCATCGCTATCGAGAATCTGAAAGTTTTGCGGCAGGTTCACGTCCATATAATGCGCACGCAATAAGCGATGTGCGAGACCGTGGAAGGTACCTATCCACATAGCGCGTACCGAGCTGCCCAATAAGTTTTCAACGCGACCACGCATTTCTGCAGCGGCTTTATTGGTAAAGGTTACCGCCAAAATACTATGTGGTGACGTACGCTGCTCTTGCATGAGCCACGCAATGCGATGCACCAACACGCGTGTTTTACCACTGCCGGCGCCAGCCAACACCAGCATATGGCGCTCACTAGCTCCAACAGCCTGCTGCTGCTTTTCATTCAATTCCGATAAAAGCGGGTGATGGCTCATGCAATTTATTCCGTACTGTTAAAATTTAAATATTGATTACCGATAAATAGGGCAGTTTAGTGCCCAACTACTGTATATGCAACCAGTTACTTGGCAGGTCTTAGTAATAATTCACCAAGATCTTCTAGGGTATGAAAGGCAAACGTAGGCAAGCTTTGTAGTTGATCAGAAAACCCTAAGCCACCAGTAAACCAAGCACTTTGCCAGCCGGCACGGTGGGCACCGAGAACGTCTGCAGTGGTGCTATCGCCGATATGTAACCATTGTTCCGCGGCAATCGTAGGAAACTGTGCGTGAGCTGCATCGAAAAGATCAGTAAAAGGCTTACCACGGCGTCCGTCACCGGGTTGCAGTACCAATTGAAAGTAGTCACCAAGGCCTATTTTAGTGACATCAACATTGCCATTGCTGATCGCAATCAGCGTATATTTTTGCGCCAACTCTGCCAATAATCGATGTACCGGTTGCGGAATATGCACGTCATTGCGATAACGCATGAAGTGCGCCATAGCTGCCGTTGCACCTTGTTCAGCTTCATCGTTGCCGACGCCGAAATAACGTAATCCTGAAGCCAGAGCAGTCAGTCGCAACAATGTCATATCGCTAGCCAAACGACTATCTTGATGCATCAAACGAATACGCAAACTCACCCAGTCTTGGGTTGTCCATGCTTGGGTAATTGGAAATTGTTGCGCCATAAAGTCGCGCACGGCATGTTCAGCGCGTTGCATCACCGGCACATTGTCATAAAGGGTATCGTCGAGATCAAAACTGAGCGCTTGTATAGGTTTCAAGCGACGGAAAAACTGCATGGTATATCCTGTTTAAGTTAACTTTTCTTTTTACGAGCGCGTGGGTGCGCGCCATCGTAAACTTTCGCTAAATGCTGAAAGTCGAGGTGTGTATATACTTGCGTGGTACTGAGGTTCGCATGCCCCAGTAATTCTTGCACCGCACGTAGATCGCCACTGGATTCTAACATATGTGAAGCAAAGGAGTGTCGCAGCTTATGCGGATGAAGATTGCCTTTTAAGCCCTGCCGCTCACCCCAGTAGTTTAAGCGTTGTTGCACTGTACGCGGACTGATACGCTGTTGTCGCTGCGAAATAAACAGCGCCAGCTCGGTTAAACGCCCAGCCAGCCATTGCTGACGAACCGGTAGCCAACGCTCTAACGCTTCGGCAGCACAGCGACCGTAGGGTACGATTCTAGTTTTGTTACCTTTACCTAGTACTCTTAACTCACGGTGACGCGGGTTTATCGCATCAATATCTAAAGCGACTAATTCAGCCAAGCGTAATCCGCTGCTATACAACAGTTCCATCATGGCCGCATCGCGAATTGCGAGCGGATCATCTTGCGGCAATTGCAACAAGTGCGTGATGCTATCTACATCAATGTTTTTAGGTAAACGCTTGGCTTGTCGCGGTGCTTTTAATTGCTGGGCAGGGTTATCACTGAGGTGGTTTTCACGTACCAAGTAGCTACAAAAGGTGCGCCAGGCGGCAAGTCGTAGCGCCAATGACGCATCACTTAATCCTTTATGGCGCCAGCCAATAAATAGTCGTTCAAATACAGACAGTACGAGCTGTTCAGGCTTCTCAACTCGTGTTCCCGTTAGGGTAACTAAATCTTCTTGCAGAATGCGCGAATAGCTTTCCACGGTATGAATAGAAAGCCCTCGCTCACCGGTGAGGTGGTTGGTGAAGCGAGGTAGTAATTCAGCTAGCGTCATCTTGCAATATCGCTGGTAACAACTTGCTTAGCAGTGCTTGCAGCTGACGAACTAACAGCGTATCCATGGCAGGCTCAAAATGACCGGCGTCTTGATTGCCAATTGCTAACATGCCCAACTCGCCTTTTTCACCGAGCAATAGCAGCACTACCGAGGCAATAGCTTCTCCAGGGAAGAGTAAGCGTTTTTCATCTTCGCTCAAACGGCCCAAATACACGCTGCTTTCTTTGAAGCGCTTACTTAATAATTGCTTATGCGTATCTGCTGCAAAGGTAAATTGCTCTGGCAGTTCGAGCGGGCTGTCAAAAAACTTCAACGACAATGCAGGCATATTCAATTGCTCGGCAAAGGTCGCTTGCAAGCTATCCATCACTTCGGCAAGGTTTGCGCAGGCCAGTAACTTGATATACAGCTCGTTGTACACTCGAAATAGCTCTTCGTTGCGGCGAGCCGTTACCATCAAGGCGGTAATTTCTTCTTCTAAATAAGCAATACGTTCACGCAAAACCGATTGTTGGCGCTCGATTAAACTTACCGCGCCACGTTCTTGGTGGCGCAAACTCATGGCTTGTAAAAGCTTTGGGTGGCGCTCAAAAAAGTCTGGGTTTTCTTCCAAGTATTCAGCGATTAGCGTGTCATCGACTATCGCTTCTGGAAGTGGCTTTGATTCTGTCGTCATAGTTTTAAATATCCATCATAAACGTGTTCTGCTGGCCCTGTCATGCGTACGGTTTGCCCTGGTTGCCAACGAATGCTCAAGCGCCCACCAGGTAACTCAACGGTCACTTGCTCATTCAGTTTACCTTGGCGCATGCCAATTACCGCTGCTGCACAGGCGCCGCTGCCACAGGCTTGGGTTTCACCCACACCACGTTCGTATACACGCAGTCGAATGTGGTCGCGATCAATTATTTGCATGAATCCGACGTTTACCCCTTCAGGAAAACGTTCATGGGTCGCAATCGCTTGGCCAAGCGTTTTAACCGGTGCTGTAATGGCGTCATCTACTTCGATGACACAGTGAGGGTTGCCGATACCCATCACGCCACACAGAATGGTTTGATCTTGTTCTCTTAGAATATAAGTTAGTTCTTCTTTGTTTGCTTTGAAAGGCACTTCCGCAGGAGTAAATACTGGTACTCCCATTTCGACGGTAATGCGGCCATCGCGTTCGTGATGCAAGACTAATTTGCCGGCCTTCGTGCTCACGCGTAAATG
Organism: Pseudidiomarina sp.; assembly: GCA_048269045.1. Lineage (GTDB taxonomy): Bacteria > Pseudomonadota > Gammaproteobacteria > Enterobacterales > Alteromonadaceae > Pseudidiomarina. The sequence continues at coordinate 7,500 of JBLWUG010000014.1, read as the reverse complement.
GTGCTTATTGCTTAAGCCTTTCATTTTTACAAATTGGGCAAAACAGCGGGCGCCATTGCCACACTGGGAGACTTCGCTGCCATCGGCATTAAAAATCCGATAGTGAAAATCCAAATCGGGGTCATAAGGCGGCTCCACCAATAGCAATTGGTCGAAACCGATACCTCGATTTCTGTCGGCCCAATGGCGAATCTGCTCTGGGTTGACATAAAAGTTTTGCGTCACGTTATCGACGACCATAAAATCATTACCCAGCCCATGCATTTTAGAGAAATTCATCGTGGCTGCTCCATGATTTGTTCACCTTTCCATAAGTCTTCGATATTTTCTCTAGCTCGCACCAAGTGCGTCAAATTACCATCCACCATAACTTCGGCAGCGCGCGGACGCGAGTTGTAATTAGAACTCATCGAGAAAGCGTAGGCACCAGCGTTCATTACCGCTAGCAAATCGCCTTCAGCCGCAGCTAAATGTCGCGCTTGACCAATAAAATCACCGGTTTCACAAACCGGGCCTACCACATCAACCAAGTTAGGCTCAGCCAAACTTTGCGTGACGGGTAAAATTTCATGAAACGCTTGGTATAGTGCTGGGCGCAACAAATCATTCATGCCCGCATCAACCAACAAAAAGTTCTTATCGTAACCGGGCTTGTTGTATTCCACAGTGGTGACAAGCACTCCTGCATCACCAACAATTGCTCTACCGGGCTCAAGAATTAGTGTGAGGCCACCTACTTTTTCGGCACGCTTCTGCAGTTCGAGTTGGTACTCGCTAACATTCATGGTTTCTTCATGTTGATACGCAATGCCAAAGCCACCGCCCATATCAAGATGATGTATATTCATGCCTTCACTGCGCAGCTCAGTAATCAGGTTAAGCATCAGGTCTGCCGCATCAAGGAAAGGTCCCGGCGACATAATTTGCGAGCCAATATGGCAGTCTAAACCACGTAAGTCGATGTGGGTTAAGGTTTGCGCATGCTGCGCCACTGCTTTAGCGTCACTCATGGCAATACCAAACTTGTTGGTTTTCAGCCCGGTTGAAATGTAAGGGTGGGTTTGCGCATCAACGTCAGGGTTAATTCGCAATGACACCGGCGCAACTTTATTTAAGCTCGCAGCAACATCATTGAGGCGCACTAATTCTGCCGCTGATTCCACGTTAAAACAAAAAATACCCTGCTCTAACGCAAAGGCCATTTCTTCATGACTTTTCGCGACGCCGGAAAACACCACGCGATTGGCTTTACCACCGGCCGCCAACACCCGGGCGAGCTCACCACCAGATACAATGTCGAAACCAGCACCCAAATGAGCCAATAAGTTCAGCACCGCAAGGTTGCTGTTAGCTTTTACGGCATAGCAGATCATGTGCGGTTCAGGCCAAGCTGCAGTAAATTGCTGCCAGTTCGATTCTATTTGTGCACGTGAATAAACATAGAGTGGAGTACCGTACTCGGCGGCTAGTTTATCTAGCGCGCATTGTTCAGCATGTAACCGTTGTTGCTGATAGGTAAATCCACTCATCCACGCTCACTCTCTGGCTGTTGTTGGTTTTGCTCTGCAGGCGGCGGAAGCTCTAGCGGACCTTTCTGTCCACAGGCGACCAAACCCAGCGAAAATGCTACAATGATCAGACGCATTACTTTCATGGTAAACATCGGTAAACTGTACCTACTTGATTAAGTCATCTTAAGTATGCACCTATCATCGCATTGAGACGAACAAATGTCATTATTAGGAGTTGACATGCAAGAGCACGAATACCACGAATTAGCAGAAGCAACCATATTAGCCATCGAAGAAGCCATTGAAGCATGTGGTATTGATATTGATACCAACTCTTCCGGTGACTTGTTGGAATTAACGTTCCCCAACGAAAGTATGATGGTCATTAATAAACAGCCACCACTGATGCAGCTTTGGGTTGCCACTAAATTTAATGGTCACCACTTTGAATATATTGATGGTCAATGGATTGATAACCGCACCGGTTCAGAACTGTGGGCGCTACTCACGGATGCTGCAACACGTCAGGCGGAAACCCCAATCACATTGAAGCCATTGGCTTAACACCAGCTAATTATTGAGAGAGTTATGACAGACACACTGCGTATCGCCACACGCAAAAGTATGCTCGCCATGTGGCAGGCTGAACATATCAAAGCTCGGCTTGAGGCTGAACACCCGGGGCTCAAGGTTGAACTACAACCCATGAGCACTAAAGGCGATATTATTTTAGATACGCCACTGGCAAAAATCGGTGGTAAAGGGCTCTTTGTAAAAGAGCTCGAGGTCGCGATGCTAGAAGGTCGTTCTGACCTAGCGGTGCATTCGATGAAAGATCTACCGGTTGAGTTTCCTGAAGGGCTCGAGTTATACGGTATTACGGAGCGCGAAGACCCACGCGACGCCTTTGTATCAAACCAGTATCGAGAATTAGCTGAGCTCCCAGAAGGTGCTGTCGTTGGTACTTGTAGTTTACGCCGCAAGTGTCAAATCTTGGCGCAGTTCCCACACTTAGTAATTAAAGACTTACGCGGTAACGTGCAAACACGTTTAAGCAAGCTCGATGATGGTCAATACGATGCTATTATTTTAGCGGCATCCGGGCTGATTCGACTCGACTTACAAGAGCGTATCCGCCAGCGCATTCCAGCAGAAACGTGCTTACCAGCCAACGGCCAAGGTGTACTCGGTATTGAATGTCGTAGTGATGATGAACGCACCAAGAAGTATTTAGCCCCGCTCATTTGCCACGACACGCGCAGCTGTGTGTTGGCAGAGCGAGCTATGAACCGACATTTACAAGGCGGTTGCCAAGTACCTATCGGCGCCTATGCTGAACTCCATGATGAGCAAATCCACTTGCGCGGTTTAGTGGGTCGCCCGGATGGCAGTGAAATTATCGAAGGCGAAATCACAGGTCATCGCGACGATGCTGAAGTCCTCGGCATTGAATTGGCAGAATACTTACTGTCCCGTGGTGCCGGCAAGATCCTGCAAGATGTTTATGCGGAGAATGATTTGCAATCATGAGCCACCAGCTATTGATTCTGCGTCCATCCGACCAAATTGTTCCATTGCAAGACATGCTCGCTCAGCGAGCACAGCAACAGCAAGTTGACTTGCACATGGAAGCTTACAGTATGATAAAAATCTCGGCGTACGATGACCCGAATCATAGTATGCGCCAGATTTTATCGGAGTCGTGGGACGGTGGCTTGATGGTTAGTGTGAATGCGGCTAACTTTTTTGCTGAACAAGTGCAGGCTTGGGCCCCAGAAATGACCATACCAACCATGCGGTGGTTTGCGGTGGGCCCTACTAGCGCACGTGCAATCAGTAAAGTGGTTAACCGCCCTGTGACCTGTCCGTGGCGACAGCATAACAGCGATACTTTATTGGCCTTGCCTGAGTTACAAGATGTTGAAGGGCAGAACTGGTTAATTGTTCGCGGTCGTGGTGGCCGTGATCTCTTTGCAAATACCATGCAAGCCCGCGGTGCTAAAGTCACCTTTTTAGAGGTATATAAACGCACCCAGGAGTCCGTTTCAACGACCACATTGGAACGCTGGCAACAGCAAGTACAAGGTATTATGGTAACCAGCGCCGAACAACTGGGTTATTTTCTTGCGGCAATACCAACTCCCGCGCTAAGCTGGTTACAAAGTTGCTATTGGATAGTGGCTAGCCAACGCTTAGCCGAACTGCTACCCATTTCATTGCGCTCGAATGTTGTCGTTGCAGATAGTGCGGCTTCATTTGCACTCGTAGATGCGTGGCAACAGGTGATTGATTCGACAAAGGAAGCTTAAACATCATGTCTACTGACGCTGATACTAATAAAACGACTGAGCCAGAAGCGGAAGTTGAAGCCAATTCTGACATCGAACAGGAACAAGTCTCGAAACCCAGTGCCTTGCGCACTTATGCCGGTTGGCTCGTGGCGTTATTACTACTGGCAAGCATTGCTGCAGCTGGTTGGTATGTGTATCGATATATTTTGCCCCAGCAAGAGCAAGCAGTAGCGCGTCTTGATGAGCAAGTGCGTCAATTGAATCAGCAATTACAACAACAAAGCGACAACCTTGCCCAACAACGCCAGGCTAGCACTAACTACCTGCAGGAACAGCTCGAAAAACTGTCGATGGCAGTGTCACGAAAATTACAGCAGCAAGATGAAGCCATTGATTCCAGCCGACTGGCGGTGCAATCAGTACAAGCTGAACTCGCTAATCTCGATTTATCACAAGAATCAGCGTGGCGGATATTTGAAGCTCGGGCTCTCGCTGAACGAGCGGCCAACAAGCTTTGGATAGATAAAGACAGCACCGCAGCATTGCAGCTTTTGCGGTTGGCTGACTCGCATTTAAGAGCCCTCAACAGCCCAGCTTATTTTGCTGCTCGTGAAGCTTTAGCTGACGATATGATGATGCTTGAGCAGCTACCAAAACCACAATATGAAACGGTTAGCTTGACGCTCAGTAGCCTCCGCGCACAATTGCGTCGCTCTCAGTGGTATCAGCAACAATCGTTCACGAGCTCTCCAGCCGCTGCGGCAGAATCGGATTCCATGTGGGATAATTTTAAGCGCAGCATGGGCAGCCTTATGGATCAGCTGATTCGTATCAAACATCGCGATCAGCCAATTGAACCCATGATTGCTGACTCTTATTTCGATGTCACCAAACAACGGATTCTACTCCAGCTGCAATTAGCTCAACAGGCTGCCTTAATGGGCTCACAAGCAGCTTATGAGCAATCCCTTGATGAAGCTGACACTATGCTGGATACTGTCGATAACACGGCACACGCGGCTGATTTAGCTCCGCTTCGCGAGCAACTCACCGTCTTGAAACAGATTCAGCTACAACCGCAGCTACCTACTGAACTTCGTTCACCAGCCATGATCTCAAGTCTTGCTGAACGATTTGCACAAGAAGGAAAATCGTGATGCTAGCCATCGTTCTGGTTGTCCTTTTAATTGCAGGTTTGATCATTGGTCCGTTATGGTCAGGCAATACCGGCTACGTTCTGGTTTCTTTTGGTGAGTGGTCAATAGAGACCAGCATCGTTGCTGGCGTGATTGTGCTCACCCTCGTTGTGATCTTTTTGCGGGTACTGTTACGATTCATTGGTCGAATCATTCGGGGTACTCGATGGGGTATGCAATGGTTTGGCTTACGTCGACGCAATAAAGCAGAGCGTGAATATCAAGCCGCTCTCGTTGCATTACTTAGCCACGACTATGATGTGGCGTCCCAGCATATCCAACGCGCATACCAGTTACGCAAATCAAACTCTGATGCTTTGCTTGCGGTTTACGCTGCACAACAAGCTGGAAATCTTGAACAAGCGCAAGAGTGGTTAAGCAAAACGGCAGAGATCGATGATCTTGCTTTGGCGAGCTTGTTGCTTACATTACGCCAGAATCCAGACTTGGCCAGCAATCATTTAACTGAACTGCAGGCGTTATTAGAGCGCTACCCAAACCATCCTGAGTTAATCAGGGTTGGCATTGAAAGCTACCGAAACTTGCACCGTTTTGATGACTTAGCGGCATTATTGCCGAAAGCTAAGCAGCTTGCAGTTGTGAATGCGACTGAGCTCGAAGCCATGACTGAACAAGCTTATTATGAATTGATGCTTGCTCAAGGGCGCATGAGTAGCGCAGCGTTAAAAGAGTTTTGGCAAGGCCTTAGCCGCGACATGCGCAAAAGCAGAGCGGTACGTCACGCTTATATTCGTGTGTTAATCACGTTTGATCAAAAAAGTGCTGCTGATAAGGTTATTGCACGCGGATTGAAGCGGGGCGATTTAGACTTAGCCATATTATTGGATAAGCAATTGCTGGTAGCTGAACCCGAATTGCGTGAATTTATCCAGCAAGGACTCAAACGTAAGCCAGATGATGCCTTACTACTACAAGCACTAGGCCAGCTAGCATTGACAACTGGCGACCATTCGCTAGCACAACGGGCACTGCGTCGTGCAGCTGATCTCGCTCCTTCTCAGCGGGTGTTCTTCGATTTAGCGAAGACCTACGAGGCGATGGGCGACACCCAAAATAGCTTGAAAGCTTATCAAGATGGCTTGCGGTTATAAAACCGCTCGCCATCTCTTTATTGCGCTATTCTTACTGACGAATACCTTCAATCGACAAAAAGATTTCTACGGTTTCTGCAGCCGGGCCTAAGTCGTAATTCATGCCGAACTCACTCGGTGTTATCACCACAGAACCTTCAAAGCCACGACGGAATCCACCCCATGGATCTGCACCCGCACCAATTTCTTTAACATCGATAGCGATCGGCTTCGTGGTGCCGTACAAAGTAAAGTTACCTGATAGCACACCGGTACCATCACCATTTGCCGCATAACTCGTAGAAACAAAGGACGCTTTTGGATGTTTGCTTACGTTAAAAAAGTCTTTGCTGCGTAAATGCTTATCGCGTTCAGCATGATTACTATCTAAGCTTGCCACGTTAATGGTCACATTAACTTGAGCAGCACTTGGGTTCGCTTCGTCGTAACTAAAGTTTCCTTCAAACTCATTAAAGCGACCGAGCAACCAGCTATAACCTAAGTGACTAATTTTAAACTGAATAAAAGCATGTGCACCTTCGGTGTCAATCACGTAATCATCTGCTTGAGCTGATTGAGTGCCTAGTAAAGCGAACGATAATGCTGACGCCAAAATTAATTTCTTCATAGTTTTTCCTCATTTTTTCTATTCGGATAAATCATACGTATTAAAGTGTTATCTCGATCAATAAAATGGTGACGTAGGGCGGCTAAGGCATGGCCAGCAGCGACAATCATTAAGCTGAGAGCTGCATACCAATGAACTTCTCCGGCAATGTCTTCTTGTTGTGGAATACTCGTCAGTGTGGCTGGAATCTCAAACCAGTCGAATACCATAATCCCTCGGCCATCGGCCGTAGAGATTAAATAACCGCTTATTAAGGTAGTAAATAACAATCCATAAATTAACAGATGGCCCAATTTTGCCGCAGTTTTTTCGAATGGACTGCCAAGTGGTTTAGGTCGAGGGTTAACTAAGCTCCAAATCAACCGAACGCAGGTCAGTATCAGTAGCGAGATGCCCACTGACTTATGCCACCATGGCCCTAATCGATACCAGGGATCATAGTAACTCAGGGTCAGCATCCAATAACCCAAAGCAAAAAGACCAATGACTAGTAACGCTGTTAGCCAGTGGATGCAGATTGAGATCAGCCCATAAGTTTTATTGGTGTTTTTATACATTCAATATCAATGAATAGGGGAGTTATACAGTTTATTGTAGGATTAAATAGCTAGAAGGGATATTAGTATTATTCAGACTAATCATTCGTTTTTCGAGATTCGTTGATCGTTATTCGTGGATCGTAGAGACGAAAAAAGCCCCTAGCGTGTGCTAGGGTCTTTCTCGGATTTAAAGCCTGGCGATGACCTACTCTCGCATGGGGAGACCCCACACTACCATCGGCGC
>JBLWUG010000013.1:0-69870 GCA_048269045.1 Pseudidiomarina sp. | reverse complement strand
TCTTTCTTGCCCAAAATTGAAGGTTCAGTAACTTCTTCTTTCTTGCGCATGATCATGTTGCGTAAAATTGCATCGTTGAAACGGAAAGCTGTTTCTAATTCTTCAACAACTTCAGCGTTTGCTTCGATGTTCATCAACACGTAGTGTGCTTTGTGCAACTTGTTGATTGGGTATGCCAATTGACGACGGCCCCAATCTTCTAGACGATGAATAGTACCGTTACCTTGCTTGATGGTCTCGCTGTAACGCTCGATCATGCCAGGTACTTGCTCGCTCTGGTCTGGATGGACCATGAATACGATTTCATAATGACGCATTTCTGCTCCTTATGGTTCATAGCTACCAACTGGCTCAGTCACACCCTTGGCAGCAAGGAACGCTTATTTAATGAATAATTTACTTCAGACTGAATTAAGCGGCGGGATTTTAGCCGATTTACGGATAAATCACAAGCTCGATTGCATACTTTGTCCGGATTCAATCAACTCGATTAAAACCTTGACGTATTGTCCGGGTAATACCCCTACTACAGAGGCGTCGCCTTGAATCTTGAATCGCTGTAACGATTGAGCGGTTTGCTGCTCTGCATGAGGCGCACGCAGTTCACCCACTAATTCCACTTGCTGCTCCATGATTAGGGTTACTTTAAGCTGCCACGCATAGTCTGCGGGCTCTTGTAGCAACTTCCATTCATGGCGTTGTTCTATGCGCTGTTGAATATCAAAAACAACATCTTTAGCTTGATTGGATGCTGAACTTGGAAGGTCATAGTTTACAAACAGGTGTGGTTTATTACTGCGTTGCTCTGGTGTTAAGTCGCCAGTAGGCAACCACGCTAAAGCTAGCATCACCATTATTATCGCAGTAATTAATAACGGACGTACTCGACGTTTACTTAGCATGGCGCTGTCTTACTACTTCATACAAGCATACGCCGCTAGCAACCGACACGTTTAAGCTACTAACACTGCCTAGCAGTGGTATCTTTATCAATTCATCACAGGTTTCACGAGTTAAACGGCGCATACCGTCACCCTCGGCACCCATCACTATAGCGGTCGGGCCCTGGTAATCGACTTCATATACACTTTTTTCAGCTTCGCCAGCAGTGCCAACTACCCAAACGTGCAAATCTTGGAGCTGACGCAAGGTTCGCGCCAAGTTCGTGACTTGCACAAGAGGTACCGTTTCAGCCGCTCCACTAGCCACTTTGCGAACCGTAGCATTCATCGAAGCTGATTTGTCTTTAGGTACAATGATGGCCGTTACACCGGTGGCATCAGCGGTACGCATGCATGCACCTAAATTATGCGGATCGGTAACGCCATCAAGCACCAGTAGCAAAGCTGGTTTACCAGCGTTGTTTATTAAGTCCGGCAAATCATTTTCGGAAAGCTGCGGCGCTTCAAGTGCCGTGATTGCAATACCTTGGTGATTCCCGTTTTCCGTTTTCTTATCAAGCGTTGATTTGGGTACGAACTGCACGCGCATACCCATGCGTTGAGTCTCAGAAACCAAAGACTGCAAGGCTTTATCTTGCCGTTCACGAGTTGCAAATACTTCTACTAAACGCTCTGGGTGCTGTGCGACCAGCGCCCGAACTGCATGCATTCCAAATATAGTGACTCGTTTACTCATGATTACTGTTTTTTCCCTACTTTACTTGGTTTCTTTTTCGACTTTTTCTGCTTGCGGGTAGCTTCTTTAGCTGCTCGTTTAGCTTTGATGCGCGCTTTGGTCTTCTGTTTCGCCTGCTTTTTATCAACCGGCTTATGGTCGGCCGCTGGCTTGCCTTTGGGCTTGGCTTTAGCGCTCTTAGGCTTACCCATACGTGATTGCCCACTTGGACTTTCAGCATCTAACAAGTCTAAATCAATCTTGCGATCATCGAGATTTACTGATTTTACGCGGATGCGTACTTTATCACCTAAACGGTATACGCGACGACTATTTTCTCCAATCAGCAAGTGTCGCTCACTGTCATAAATATAGTAATCGTTATCCAAGTTGGAGATATGTACCAAGCCATCAATATGCAGGTCATCGATACGAACAAATAGACCAAAGCTAGTGACCGACGCGACCACACCAGTGAATTCAGTTCCCACATGATCTTGCATGTATTCACACTTCAACCACTCATCAACTTGACGGGTAGCATCATCGGCACGACGCTCCGTCATTGAGCAGTGTTCGCCGAGTTGCTCAAGTTGGTCATCAGGGTACATCCAGGCACCTTCAAGTGCTGCTGAGGTGCCTTCAGTTTTCTTCAGAATCGCTTTAATGGCGCGGTGCAAAATCAAGTCAGGGTAACGACGTATAGGAGACGTGAAATGTGAATATTCCGTCAGGGCTAAACCAAAGTGCCCCGCGTTGTCAGGGCTATATACCGCTTGTTGCATGGAACGTAACAACATCGTCTGTATTAACTCAGCATCTGGTCTATCGCCAACTTGCTCTAATACGTGAACATAGTCACTCGGGCTTGGCTCATCGCCACCACGCATCGTAATACCGAGTTCAGCTAAGTAACTTCTAAAAGATGTGAGTCGCTCAGCTGATGGTGGCTCATGCACACGGAATAACGCACCAGCCTCTGCGGTTTCTTCAATTAGCTGCGCTGTTGCCACGTTGGCCATGATCATCGCTTCTTCAATAATCATGTGTGCCACGTTACGTTGTACCGGCTCAATAGCTTCGATTTTTCGTTGTGCGTTAAATATGAAACGCGTTTCTAAGGTTTCAAACTCAATTGCAGACCGTGCTTGGCGCTGCTGTTTCAATGCTTTGAACAGTTGGTGCAAATCTTCAACATTAGACAAAACATGATCAAACTCTTGACGCAATTTAGGGTCGCCATCAAGAATTGCAGCCACTTTGTTATAGGTTAAGCGCGCATGAGATTTCATTACCGCAGGATAAAATCTTGCGTTACGCAGTTTGCCTTTGCTGGTGATGCGCATTTCAGCAACCATGCACAAGCGATCAACATCAGGGTTTAATGAACACAACCCATTTGATAGCTCTTCCGGCAACATTGGTACGACAAAATTTGGGAAATATACTGAGTTACCGCGTTCTATCGCATCTCGGTCAAGTGCAGTATTCGGTTTTACGTAGTAGCTCACATCTGCAATTGCCACCCATAAACGCCAGCCATCGCCGTCAGGTTGTGCACAAACCGCATCATCAAAGTCTCGGGTATCATCACCATCTATGGTGATGAGCGGTAGTTCGCGTAAATCTACCCGACCTTCATATGCTTCTGGTGGCACGGTGTCACCAAACCGAGCCACTTCAGCTTCGGTTTGTTTTGACCATTGAGTAGGAATGTCATGCTCGCGAATGGCAATCTCAATTTCCATGCCCGGCGCCATATGTTCACCAAGCACACTAACGACTTCACCGATGGGACTGGTGCGTTTATTTGGACGTTTGGTAATTTTCACTACCACTATTTGTCCATGACGTGCACCGTTTTTGGCTTCTTCAGGAATTAAAATATCTTGATTGATACGACTATCATCAGGCACGACGACACCGAGATCATGATCGACGAAATAGCGACCAACAATGTCGCCTTCGCGTGGCTCAGTAACTCGAACAATTCGGCCTTCTTCCCGGCCTTTTTGATCTTTACCCGTGGTTTGAACCAGTACTTTATCGCCATGAATCACGTTATACATTTGGTGGTGCGGTATGAATAAGTCTGCGCCACCTTCTTCGGGACGACAAAATCCAAAGCCATCACGATGGCCGATCACGCGGCCTTTGATAAGATTCATCCGTTCAGGTAAACCATAGGCCTGAGCGCGAGTGAAGATTAACTGCCCGTCGCGCTCCATGGCGCGTAAGCGGCGCTTAACGCCTACATGTTGTCGTTCATCAGCTAACTTAAAGTAAGCAATGACTTCCTCGAATGACATCGGTTTTAATTGTGATGTCACTGCTTGTAGCAAAGCTTCTCTAGATGGAATCTCTACCTCATATTCCGGTTGTTCCGGGGTATTCGAAGGGGTGTTTTTTGTCATATATCCTCAATGACAGCGCAATAACTTATTGCATAGAATTCATGCTCATCAGCATAGCAGATATTCACGATTAGTCGTTGTTGCATTTAAACATTTTCAACAATATAAGGGGAGTATTCTACACTTAGAAAGGTATTGCTAGAAGAAATGGTGCCTAGGGTCGGACTCGAACCGACACGGGTTTTATCCCGGCGGATTTTGAATCCGCTGCGTCTACCAATTTCGCCACCCAGGCCAGGGGGAGATACCGAAGTATGGAGCGCATTATACGCATGCACGAACGCTGATCAAGATATTTATGACAGCAATCTACTAACCGTCTATTTCGTAACCAAGTTTGTGGTTTTGCTCGGCTCTTTGCCTGAATTTAGATAAGATGTGGAGCTATGACACTTTGTTAGAGAATTCAAAAATGAACGATGCTTCTTCAACAGCACCAAAAACCACTGCGCAAATTCATGCTGCATTCCCTAGCGCGGGCTTCATGCGTCGCATTGCTGCTATGGTTTACGACTTACTGGTCGCCGCCGCCATTATTATGTTGGCTTCTGCTGGTGCGTTAGGTTTTGCGGCACTGCTAACCAGTTTGAATCTAGTCACCTTACCTGAAGGCATGGACCATGCCGCGTGGCTCAATCAGTCCCCTTTATATGGCATCTATATCTTGGCCGTATTAGGTTGGTTTTTTGGCTGGTTTTGGTGGCGCAGTGGACAAACCATTGGTATGCGAGCTTGGCGCTTGCGTGTTCAGCAACGAGATGGTGAGCGACTCACGAAAAAACAAGCTGCGATTCGCGTACTCACCTGTTGCTTTGGTTTAGGTAACTTATGGGTTCTGGTTGATTTTAAGAACCGTCGAGCATGGCATGACTATGCTGCACAAACGGAGTTGGTAACGCTTTCTAAAGAAGCGAACCAACTTTACTACTGGAAAGAACTTTAATTTGAGCAAGGTTGCGGTAGCCTAGCTACCGCGACGCCCCATCATCCACATTGCCCACCCTGCGAACAGCATACTGGGGAGCAAGGCACCTAATATTGGCGGTAGTTGATATACCTGTGCCATGGGCCCAAATATCTCATTGCTAACATGGAACGCAAAGCCGGTAATTACGCCAAGCAATATTCTCGCCCCCATGGTGGTTGATCGTAGCGGCCCGAAAATAAAAGACAAAGCTACCAAAAGCATTACTGCCACAGTAACCGGCGCCAATAGCTTACGCCAAAGCGCCAGCTCATAACGCTCTGCAGCTTGCCGATTCGATTCGAGATAATCTAAATAATCCACTAGCCCTCGAATTGACAATGATTCTGGTTTCACTGTAACCACACCCAGCTTATCTGGCGTTAAACTCGACTGCCAATACAACTCGGTCATGGATTCTCGCGTTACTCGTTCCAACGTGTACTCAGTGGTCGCTACATTTTGTAAACGCCAATGTTGACCGATATGTACTGCGCTTTCGGCTTGAATCACGGTATCGAGTTCTTGTTGCTCATCAAATCGGTATACAGTGACATCACGGAGTCGCCCGGTATTTTCCACTTCGCCGATATTTACGAAGCTTTGTCCATCTCGCGCCCAGATTCCTTGTTGAGCCGAGATTAAACTCCCCCCTGAAATTGCGCGGGCGCGTAATTCACGACCGTGGCTTTCAAGCTCAGGAGCAATCCATTCACCCATGGCCATGACCACTAACATCATAACGACCGCTGCTTTCATTACCGAGCCAACAATATTCAAGCGCGACCGTCCAGCCGCCAGCATCACCACCAATTCCGAGTTGCTCGCTAACATCCCCATGCCAATGAGCCCGCCTAACAAGGCTGCCATTGGGAAGAACACTTCAATATCCCGAGGGATGCTATACAGTACAAATAACCCCGCATCAGCAACGCTATAGGTACCACGGCCCACTGACTTCAGCTGTTCGACAAAGCGAATCAAACCTGAAAGCCCACTTAATACCGCCAAACTCAACACCGACGTGATTAGAACCGAACGCGCGATATATCTATCTATAATCGAAAACATTAGCGTGTCCCCCGTAGGCTAGCTAGTAATCGAACACCTAGTGGGCGCCCTTTTCCTACGAGTACAATACCGAAAATAAGTAACAACACATGAATCCACCACAAGCCGATAGTTGGGTTTATCACCCCATCAGCTACCGCTGAACGCGCGGCCATCAACATCAAGAAATAACCTAAATAGATAAGCAGTGCCGGTGCCATCCGAGCGAACTTACCTTGACGCGGATTAACTCGACTTAATGGCACCGCAATTAAAGTTAACAATGGCAAAGCCAAGGGGATGGCAAATCGCCATTGCCACTCTGCTTGTGCTTCTGGATGGTTTTCATTAAATAATTCTAAGGTGCTATAAGCTTCGAGTTTGCGCGTATATTCAGAGCCTTCCTGCTCCTTGATTTGCAACTGATAGTCATCAAATTGCATCACTTGGTACTCGCCAGCATCGCGACTTTGCGCGTAACGCATGCCATTTTTTAGCACCAACAGTTGAGCGCCAGATTCGCTGGCCAACACGCTTCCGCGATCCGCCATTACAATACTACCACCGACAATACGATCTTGCTCATCGCGCAGCGACTGAGCTACGAATACTTCGTCGAGGTCGCCATCTTCGGTCAGCCCTTGTACATAAATCACTGCTTTTTGGTTACTCGCTTGCTGGAATCGGCCTGGCATGATTGCGCTCAATCCGCTTTCATTGCGGGCGCGCTCTTCAACCAATCGTTCTTGTTCTAAAGACCACGGCACCATCCATAGCGTTAAAGCTCCAGTTACTAGCGCTATTATTAAAGACAATACTAGGGTGACACGAGTGACATACCACTCACTCACTCCACAGGCATGCAACACGGTCATTTCGTTATCCGCGTAGATTCGACCATGCGCCAGTAAAATACCAAGAAATAAACTAAGCGGTAATATTAAAGCAGCGAGGGCTGGTAAATTGAGGCCGAGTAATTGAATAACGATAGTGCTTGGAATCTCACCCGCAGAAGCATCTGCCAGCACGCGAACAAACTTTTGGCTCACAAAAATAGTCATCAAAACCGCGAGTACTGCGATTTGAGATTTAAATGTTTCACGCATTAAATAGCGAAATATCCGCACGAGTCACCACTCTTAACATTGCTTTTTGCTGGAAATGCTGCATTTTTTCAGTAAACTTGTCGTTTTCACAAGAATTATTCTATGACAGTGATCCACTGTCAACCGCAGCAATCGGGAGTACTTAATGGAGTTCAGCGTTAAAAGTGGCAGTCCAGAAAAACAGCGTTCTGCATGTATCGTAGTCGGTGTCTATGAACCGCGCCGTCTTTCAGGCGTGGCTGAGCAACTCGATAAAGTCAGTGACGGCTACTTGAGTAACCTACTTCGCCGCGGTGATCTGGAAGGTAAACCTGGCCAGATGCTACTACTACACAACGTTCCTAATGTTTTTAGCGAGCGTGTATTGTTAGTTGGTTGCGGCAAAGAACGTGAACTCGATGAACGACAGTATAAACAAATTATCGAGAAAACCATCCATACTTTAAGCGAAACAGGCTCGATGGAGGCTGTTTGCTTCTTAAGTGAGCTACATGTGAAGGGTCGCGACACCTACTGGAAGGTGCGCCAAGCCATTGAAGCCGCACAATCCGCGAACTATAGCTTTAACCAATTAAAAACGCGTAAAGAAGAGCCGCGTCGTCCATTACGCAAATTAGTTTTCAATGTACCAACACGTCGTGAGCTTCCCGCTGGTGAGCAAGCAGTACTTCATGCCACGGCAGTGGCTAAAGGTATGAAAATTTGCCGCGACGTTGCCAATATGCCACCAAACATCTGCACGCCAAAGTATCTTGCCGAGCAAGCTCAGGCGATGGCCGAAACGTACGATAACTTAGAATTTACGGCAGTTGATGAACAACAAATGGCTGAGTTAGGCATGAACGCGTATTTAGCCGTTGGCCGCGGGTCAGAAAACGAATCGATCCTTAGCTTGTTGCATTACTCCGGTGGTGCAGACGATCAAGCCCCTATTGTCTTAGTTGGTAAAGGGCTGACTTTCGATACCGGTGGTATATCGATTAAACCTGCCGCAGCTATGGATGAAATGAAGTATGATATGGGTGGTGCCGCAGCAGTATTAGGTGCCATGCAAGCTATCGCGGAAATGCAATTACCTATTAATGTCATTGGTGCTATCGCCGGCTGTGAAAACATGCCAGATGGCAAGGCCTACCGACCAGGTGATGTATTAACCACCATGAGCGGGCAAACCGTTGAAGTGCTAAATACTGATGCTGAAGGCCGCTTGGTGCTCTGTGATACCCTCACCTACGTCGAGCGCTTTGAACCAGAAACTGTTGTCGATGTCGCCACACTCACCGGCGCATGTATTATTGCGTTAGGTAATCATGCTAGCGGCTTAATGAGCACGCATAACCCGCTAGCCCAAGAGTTACTGTCTGCCTCTGAGCAAAGTGGTGACCGAGCATGGCGCTTGCCGCTATGGGATGAGTATTTTGAAGCTTTAGAAAGCCCATTTGCCGATATGGCCAACCTAGGCGGTCGAGAAGCTGGTACAATAACCGCGGCATGCTTTTTATCACGCTTTGCTAAAAAGTATAACTGGGCGCATTTGGACATTGCTGGAACCGCTTGGCGCAGTGGCGCGAAGAAAGGTGCAACTGGCCGTCCAGTACCATTGTTAACCCAATTTATCTTGAATCGCACTCAAGCACTTAACCAGGACTAATATGAGCCAAGGCATTTTCTATGTGTTGGATGAGTTAAACGAGCAACAACAACTCACGCTATTCTGCGAGCAAATCACCCAACGTTGGCGTGAGTTCCGTAGTGTGCGAGTTTGGTGCGAATCTCAACAACAAGCCGAGCAGCTGGATGAAGCGCTCTGGCAACAACCAGCAGATGCCTTTGTTCCTCATAACCTAGCGGGCGAAGGCCCGCCACAAGGTGCTCCGGTAGAGCTATGTTGGCCTGGAGTAAAAGTGGCATCGCGGCATACTGCCGTGGTCGTCAACTTGATGAACGAAATCCCTTTTCATCAAGGCGCTCGATTAATTGTCGAGCGAGTTCCTAGTGCTGAACATGAGCGCCAATTAGCGCGTGAGCGCTACCGTACATATCGCCATCATGGTTTCGATTTACAAACAGTTAAAGCCATCGATGTGCTCCCACAAATCTGAAAATAGAACGAAGTGAAGGTTTCTATGGACAAGACGTATTCGCCGCAGGCAATTGAACAAGCTCTTTATGAAAAATGGGAGCAACAAGGTTATTTTAAGCCTTCAGGGCAAGGTGATGCCTACTGTATTATGATTCCGCCACCTAACGTAACCGGTAGCCTGCATATGGGCCATGCATTTCAGCATACCATTATGGATACTCTGACCCGTTACAAGCGCATGGATGGTTACAACACCTTATGGCAAGTGGGTAGTGACCATGCGGGTATTGCTACACAAATGGTGGTTGAGCGCCAATTAGCCGCGCAAGGTGTTACCCGCCAAGAACTTGGCCGTGAAGACTTCATTGACAAAATTTGGCAATGGAAAGAAGAGTCTGGCGGTACTATTACCCAGCAAATGCGTCGTTTAGGTGACTCGGTCGACTGGGATCGTGAACGCTTTACTATGGATGAAGGCTTATCCAACGCGGTTAAAGAAGTCTTTGTGCGCCTGCATAAAGAAAATTTAATCTATCGCGGTAAACGATTAGTAAACTGGGATCCTAAGTTGCAAACAGCAATTTCTGATCTCGAAGTTGAAAACAAAGAAAAGCAAGGTCACATATGGCATTTGCGCTACCCGCTAGCTGAGGGTGCTACTACTGCTGATGGTAAAAACTATCTAGTCGTGGCAACAACGCGACCAGAAACCATGCTAGGTGACGTTTGCGTAGCTGTTCATCCTGATGACGAACGCTATGCTGACCTCGTGGGTAAGTTTGTTGAACTGCCCATTGTTAACCGCAAGATCCCTATTGTTGCCGATAGCTATGTCGACAAAGAGTTTGGTACTGGGTGCGTTAAGATCACTCCTGCCCACGACTTTAATGACTACGACATTGGCAAACGCCACGGCTTAGCCATGATTGCGGTGCTTGATGACCATGCCAACGTTCGTGAAGTTGCAGGCTTATACACGCCAACCGGTGAAGCACTCACCCACATCGACGATTTCGATGGCTCGCTACCGGCAAGTTATCACGGCGTAGAGCGCTTTGCTGCGCGTAAACAAGTTGTCGCTGACTTCGAAGCCTTAGGCTTACTCGATAAAATTGAAGCCCACACCAATAAGATACCTTATGGTGATCGTGGTGGCGTGCCGATTGAGCCGCATTTAACCGACCAATGGTATGTACGTGTAGCACCAATGGCTGAAGTAGCTACCAAAGCAGTAGAAGATGGCGAAATTCAATTCGTCCCTAAACAGTACGAAAATATGTACTTTGCTTGGATGCGCGACATTCAAGACTGGTGTATCTCTCGTCAACTTTGGTGGGGACACCGTATCCCTGCGTGGTACGACGACGCTGGCAATGTTTATGTTGGCCGTGATGAAGCTGAGGTTCGCGCCGAAAATAACTTAGGTGACACCAAGCTACGCCAAGACGACGACGTCTTAGATACCTGGTTTTCATCAGCGCTATGGACCTTCTCTACTTTAGGATGGCCTGAGCAAACCGAAGACCTTAAAACCTTCCACCCTACCGATGTGTTGGTTACTGGTTTCGACATTATTTTCTTCTGGGTTGCGCGCATGATCATGATGACCATGCACTTCTTAAAAGATGAAAATGGTAAGCCACAAGTACCCTTTAAAACCGTTTATGTCACCGGCCTTATTCGTGATGATGAAGGTCAAAAAATGTCGAAATCTAAGGGTAACGTAATTGACCCACTCGACATGATCGACGGTATTGATTTAGATGGCCTCATCAAAAGCCGCACCGCAAATATGATGCAACCGCAGTTGGAAGCAAAAATTGCGAATCGTACTAAGAAGCAATTCCCTGATGGCATCACTGCTCATGGCACCGATGCACTGCGCTTTACCCTTGCTGCATTGGCCTCTACTGGTCGTGACATCAATTGGGATATGAAGCGTCTTGAAGGCTACCGTAACTTCTGTAACAAGCTGTGGAACGCGAGTCGCTATGTGCTCATGAATACCGAAGAACAAGACTGTGGCCTCAATAACGGTGCCATGGAACTGTCTTTGGCAGACCAATGGATCATCGAGCGCTTGAACGACACTGTTGAGCAATTCCGCGGGGCGTTAGATAATTACCGCTTCGACCAAGCTGCAAGTATCGCTTATGAGTTCACTTGGCATCAGTTCTGTGACTGGTATTTAGAACTCACTAAGCCTGTGTTGTTCAACGGTACTGACGAACAGTTACGTGGTACGCGTCATACGTTGATTACCGTGCTTGAACAAATCTTGCGGATGCTGCACCCATTACTACCGTTTATTACGGAAGAAATTTGGTTACGGGTTGCTCCTCTTGCCGGTGTAACTGGCGAAAGCATCATGTTGCAACCATACCCACAGGTGCAAGCAGAGCGCTTTACTTCGGCTCGCGACGATATGGAGTGGTTGAAGAAGGTTATCGTTGCGGTGCGTAATATTCGTGGTGAAATGAACTTATCACCAAGTAAGCCGCTACCGGTTATCATTCAGAATGCCAACGACCTTGAGCAACAGCGTTTGGATAAGAACGCGAGTTTCTTAAGCGCCTTGGCTAAGCTTGAAAACATCACTTATCTCACCGCTGCCGAAGAGGCTCCGGCCAGTGCCACGGCATTAGTAGGTCGCATGGAGATTCATATTCCAATGGCTGGCTTAATTGATACTGCTGCTGAATTAGCGCGCCTTGATAAGGCGATTGAGAAAGCGCAGAAAGAATTTGATTTGTTTAGCCGCAAGCTAGGTAATGAGAATTTTGTCAAAAAAGCGCCAGCTGACGTAATTGAGAAAGAGCGCGCCAAACAAAGTGCTGCGCAAGAAGCTTTAACTCAACTGCAACAGCAACGGGAAAAAATAGCGTCGCTATAAAACAAAAAAGGATGGCAAATCGCCATCCTTTTTTTTATCTCTGCAAGACGCAACTTATTCTTCGTCGTCATCCCCAAAATAGGTGCCCCAGCCGTCATATTCAACATCGGCCAAGTCAGCAATATTAGTCACTTCTATCGTTTGCGCATCGAGTATTTCGACATCCAGGTTCACGTCAGTCACAGCTACAAAGGCGAACAGTCGGCTGCCGTCGTCCAACTCAAGTTCGTCGGCATCGTCAACGTGATAGCCTGCTTTTACTAGCTCTACCGCAGCTTTCTCTAACTTGCTGAAATCCGTGCTTACCAAGTGATGCTCAATGGTAAATACTTCATCTGGCGAAGCGCCGTCAGCTAACAAAGCTTCTAAAGTTGCTTCACTTTGCTCTCGCAACGTTGCTAGATCATTGTTCATGATTCTTTTCCTTGCGCCAGCTCATGATCGAGTTGACTGATTTTAGTTTGCATCAACTGGTGACAGTGTGCGACTAATGCGCGCACCGAATCGTTGTTGTATGAATCTACTTTAACAGGTTCAAGCATTTCAATTATAACAGTGCCGTTATTCCAACGGTTTAATTTGATTCGTCCATGTAGGTTAGATACGCAAATAGGAACGATATCTACACCAGCTTGCAACGCGGTTCTAAAAGCCCCCGTTTTAAAGGGTAGCAAGCCACGCCCGTAACTGCGCGTGCCTTCTGGAAATAATAAAATACCAATATCTTTGTCGCGAATGGCTTGTGCCGCTTGTTCAATAGTACCGCGCGCGCGGCCACTATTTTTACGGTCGATGAGAATATTGCCAGCGAGCCAATACAACTGACCGAAGAACGGAATCCACTTTAAACTTTTTTTGCCGATACTGACACTGCGCAGCGGCATCGCTCGGCTTAATGTGAAAATATCATAGCTGTTCTGATGATTGGCGATATATACATAAGCGCCACCAGCCTTAAGGCTTTCTGGAATGCGGATATCTAATTTGACACCGAACAATCGATGCATACGCCCATACCAATGTGCGGCAGTGGGAGTATTACTGGGGTGAAAAGGCCTAATGATACACATCAGCAGCAGCAAGGTACTGCCTACTACGACAAAAAGCCCAAGTAATATTATTCGTACAACAGCGAGCATGCACTCTCCTTCTTTATCATGCTCGCTATTATACCTTGCTTAACATCAAAAAACGTCTGATCAGTCCTGATTTTCAACCTGAATTGCATCTACTCGTTGCAATCCTCGCGGCAACTTATTACCACGACGACCACGTTCGCCACGATAATGCTCTAAATCAGACGGTTTCAAGGTCAATTTCCGCTTACCAGCAAGTAGCGTAATCGCCGTGTCAGCGGGAGCCACAGCTACGGCTACAACAAACTCTTCGCGAGCTTGTGCTCGTAGCGCTGGAATACTGATCATTTTATTCCCCTTACCACGAGCTAACTCTGGCAAATCTTTAATTGGGAATAACAACATCCGGCCTTCATTAGAAACCACGGCTAATAGATCAGTGCTGACATCGTTAACTGGAGTCGCGGGCAACAGTTTTGCTCCTGTTGGAATATTGACGATGGCTTTACCGTTTTTATTACGGCTAACCAAATCTTCAAATTTTCCGACAAAGCCATAACCAGCATCAGATGCTAGTAAATAACGTTGCTCGTCAGCGCCCATCATGACCTGTTCTATAGCTTCGCCAGCCACCACACTAAATCGTCCCGTTAGCGGTTCGCCTTGTGAGCGCGCTGACGGCAATAAATGCGCCTCGCAGGAGAAACTACGCCCAGAGCTGTCGAGGAACACTACCGGCTGGTTACTGCGTCCTTGTGCTGATGCTAAGAAGCTATCACCTGATTTAAAGGATAAGCTAGCACCATCAACATCATGACCTCGCGCTGCACGCACCCAACCTTTATCAGATAACACGACAGTTACCGGTTCGGCTGGGGTTAAGTCACGTTCAGTTAAAGCTTTTGCTTCTTCACGTTCAATAATTGGCGAGCGACGATCATCACCATATTTTTCCGCATCCGCCATGATTTCTTTGCGAATTAATGTTTTCATGCGGCGGTCTGAACCTAGCACTAACTCGAGTTGCTCGCGTTCTTTTTCTAATTCGCCTTGCTCTGCTTTTAACTTAACTTCTTCAAGTTTTGCTAAATGTCTTAGTTTCAATTCTAAGATCGCTTCAGCTTGCGTATCACTCAGTGCAAAACGACGCATTAACTCTGCTTTCGGCTCATCTTCGTAACGAATAATTGCTATCACATCGTCCAAATTCAGATAAGCGATGAGCAAGCCTTCAAGAATATGTAAACGTGCTAAAACTTTATCGAGACGATGCTGTAACCGGCGAGTAACGGTATCTTGGCGGAATAACAACCATTCTTTTAATACCGTAACTAACGACTTAACTTGTGGTCGGCCGTCGAGGCCTAGCATGTTTAAGTTGACGCGGTAATTTCGCTCTAAATCGGTCGTTGCAAACAAGTGTTGCATCATTTGCTCGGTATCGACGCGGTTTGAACGCGGCACAATAATCAGGCGCGTTGGGTTCTCATGGTCAGACTCATCACGTAAATCTGTCACCATAGGTAACTTTTTGGCCTGCATTTGTGCAGCGATTTGCTCTAATACCTTGCCGCCAGAGGCTTGGTGTGGCAGTGCGGTTACCACTACTTCACCGTCTTCAAGGTGATACTTCGCCCGCATACGGATACTACCGCGACCGGTTTCGTAGATTTTAACGATATCTTCGCGCGGAGTAATGATTTCAGCATCAGTCGGGTAATCCGGACCTTGCATATGCTCCATTACATCAGCGAGAGTAGAACTTGGCTTTTCCAATAACATGGCACAGGCTTGCGCCAGTTCACGTACGTTGTGTGGCGGAATATCTGTCGCCATACCGACCGCAATCCCCGTCACCCCATTCAACAAGATATGGGGCAGTCGTGCCGGGAGCATTAAAGGCTCTTTCATGGTGCCATCAAAGTTGGGCGTCCAATCAACAGTACCTTGACCAAGTTCACTTAATAAAACTTCACTGAAACGTGATAACCGTGCTTCGGTGTAACGCATTGCCGCAAACGACTTAGGATCGTCAGCAGAGCCCCAGTTCCCTTGCCCATCAACTAGTGGGTAGCGATAGGAGAAAGGCTGCGCCATGAGTACCATAGCTTCGTAACAAGCACTATCACCGTGCGGGTGAAACTTACCTAATACGTCACCTACAGTACGCGCGGATTTTTTATACTTTGCCAGTGCTGATAAACCAAGTTCTGACATCGCATAGATAATTCGACGTTGTACCGGTTTTAGGCCATCGCCGATGTGTGGTAACGCCCGGTCCATGATTACGTACATGGAGTAGTTTAAATAAGCGTCTTCGGTAAAACGGCGCAGAGGTATTTGTTCTACGTTGTCCATTGACATTGTTTAATGCTCCTTACAGCTCTGCTAAATCAACCAAGTTGCCTTTACTCTCGAGCCACTCGCGGCGATCACTCGAACGTTTCTTAGCTAGCAACATATCCATGAGTTCTTCAGTAGCTACCGGCTCATCTATCGTTAGCTGTACCAAACGTCTCGTATTTGGATCCATCGTAGTTTCACGCAGTTGCAACGGGTTCATTTCACCAAGTCCTTTAAAACGTTGGACGTTTACTTTGCCACGTTTCTTTTCTGCTTCGATGCGATCAAGAACACCTTCTTTTTCGCTTTCATCGAGCGCATAAAATACTTCTTTGCCCACATCGATACGATATAGCGGTGGCATCGCTACATAAATATGCCCTTGTTCGACTAGGGGGCGGAAATGTTTGATAAATAGCGCGCATAATAAGGTCGCAATGTGGAGTCCATCTGAGTCCGCATCGGCCAAGATACAAATCTTGCCATAGCGAAGCTGTTCTAAGTCTTCAGAGTTGGGGTCAACACCTAAAGCGACCGAGATGTCGTGAATTTCTTGCGAGCCGAGGATTTGATCCGACTCCACTTCCCACGTATTTAAAATTTTTCCGCGCAGTGGCATCACCGCTTGAAAATCACGATCGCGAGCTTGTTTGGCTGAGCCGCCTGCTGAGTCACCTTCCACTAAGAAGAGCTCGCCGCGGCTTGGGTCTTGCGTTGCACAGTCGGTTAACTTGCCTGGTAGAGCTGGCCCCTGCGTAACTTTCTTGCGCACCACCTTCTTGCTTGCACGCATCCGCCGCTGAGCATTATTAATACACAGGTCGGCTAATAGTTCTGCTTGTTCGGTGTGTTCGTTCAACCACAGACTGAAAGCATCTTTAACCACGCCAGATACAAAAGCAGCACATTGACGTGAGCTTAAGCGCTCTTTGGTTTGGCCAGCGAACTGTGGGTCTTGCATCTTAACGGACAAGATATAGGAACAACGTTCCCAAATATCTTCCGGTGTCAGGCGCACGCCGCGAGGTAAGATATTGCGGAATTCACAGAAGTCGCGCATAGCTTCCAATAAGCCTTGGCGTAAACCGTTGGCGTGTGTGCCACCGAGTGGCGTAGGAATTAAGTTTACGTAGCTTTCAGTGACGCTCTCGCCACCTTCTGGTAACCAAGTTACCGCCCACTCCACTGCCTCTTCGCGACCAGCGAAAGAACCGATAAAAGGGTCTTCTGGTAATGTTGGCAAATCGCTTACTGCTTCGACTAAATAGTCACGCAGTCCATCTTCGTAGAGCCAAGTTTGCTCGCTATCATCGACATGGTTGCGAAATGTGATTTTTAATCCTGGGCACAATACGGCTTTAGCGCGCAGTAAGTGCGTCATTTTTAAGGCCGAGAATTTGCCCGAGTCAAAGTACTTGGTTTCTGGCCAAAACCGAATAATGGTTCCCGTATTGCGCTTACCTACCGTTCCCGTTACTTCGAGCTCACTGGCTTTTTCGCCATGCTCAAAAGCTATTTGATGGACTTTTCCATCACGCTTAACGGTAATATCAATGCGGCTGGAAAGTGCGTTTACCACAGAGATACCCACACCGTGAAGACCACCAGAGAACTGGTAGTTTTTATTTGAAAACTTTCCCCCAGCATGAAGCTTGGTCATGATGAGTTCCACACCTGGAACCCCTTCTTCTGGGTGAATATCTACTGGCATACCACGACCATCATCGCTCACTTCGAGCGACTGATCTTTATAAAGCGTGACCACTAGCTCACGCGCGTGCCCCGCCAGCGCTTCATCCACGCTGTTATCAATAACTTCCTGACCTAGATGGTTCGGGCGGGTGGTGTCGGTATACATACCCGGTCTACGACGGACCGGTTCAAGGCCACTGAGGACCTCAATCGCATCGGCTTTGTAATCTGACATGCGCTCTTCTATCTCGCTTACACGGAATTATTGTTATAAGAATGCCCTTATACTGTTACAGGGCGTGTAGAAACTCAAGCGCCGCGGGTAGGTACCGCGGGAAATTATTAAAACTATGATCGCCACCGTTTTCAATAATCATGCGTTGATGGCGGTAGTAATATTTAGCCTGCCGATAGTCTAAAGTTTCATCGCCTTTTTGTAATAATACAAGCAACTCTGGCACGATGGAAAACTGTTCTTCAGCTTTTATTAAGATATCTCTATCTGCGGGCCCCAAAGTATAGTGTTCATGCGTATATGGGTGGACACGCTCAACATGAGTATCTGGCATCCACTGGTACGGCTTTACCGCTGGATTTACAAGCACTCCGCGACACTTGTTGCCACGCTGATAAAGCTGACTAACTACGTAGTGAGTCCAAAATCCTCCCAACGAACTGCCCATAACTGCGGTTATTTGACCCTCTTCAATCAGCCGATCAAATAAAGCTTTAGCAGCGCTCATGGTGGGTGGTATTTGTGGAGCCATCCAAGTCACGGTTGAGGGTGCTGGCAATTGTTGAATGTAGTCTTGTAATTGCAGAACTTTGAATGACTGCGGTGAGCTTTCAAAGCCATGGATATACAGCAACAAAAGTTAAGCTCCAATATTTATATAAGATAACTGTCCACGTTGTTGAATCAATTGCAGCCATTCTTGCAAAAAGTGATTTACCCGATGCTTTTCATCAGGTTGATGCATGGCTGGATTAGGTATGTCGTAACTTGCTTCCAGTCGCGACACGCCCTGGCTTCGTACTACTTCAGCCAACTGTGCATCGTGATACAAACGCACGTCAAGCTGTGTTTCTCGCAGTCCTGGTAAAGTTGTGCTCAGCGCCTGCTGCTCAACCCGCACTTCAGTGGTGTATGGTGCTGTATCCAAAACCTCTAAAGTAAAATGTAAGGCCTGACTAACTTTAATGGTTAAGCTACGACCTATGGTAGGATCACGCAGCAACGGTTTTAACGCTGCATAGTTCAACGCAGCGGTACGCTGTAGCGCCGCCAAGTCAAACTTATATCGTCGTAACTTCACATCAGTCGTCATGAGTTTTCAAACTTTCCTTTGTTCAATTGCAGCCATTGTAGACCAATTACACTCGCCGCATTATTAATTTTACCTTGTTCTAATAACTCTACCACGTCAGCAAAAGGTAAAACATGAACGCGAATGTCTTCGTTTTCACTAGCAAGCCCAGCATGTCGCGCCGCCTTGCTACTGTCGACATTGGCGATGTAAATGGATATTTTTTCGGTGCAGCCGCCGGGGGTCGATAAATAAGTCAGTGCGTAGTGCATCTGTTCTGCAGTTAATCCGGCTTCTTCTGCGAGTTCGCGATGGGCAACTTGGATAGGTGGTTCATTTACATCATCAATCATTCCGGCCACAAACTCAAGCAGCCACGGGCTATACTCATCTTCCAGAGCCCCAATTCGAAACTGTTCAAGTAATACTAAAGCATCCCGATTTACATCGTACGGTAAAACCACAACCGCATGACCTCGATCCATGACTTCACGGATAAACTCAGGTGACCACTCTCCGCTAAATAACCGATGTTGTAAGCGGTATTCATAAACACTCAAAAAACCTTTGCGAATTGGCTCTTTAGAGATTAGTTTTACGTCCTTTAGAGAATATTTTTGCAAGATTAAACCTTTGCCTGTTGTTGACGTCTTATATGACGCGATTCGTCGCAGCATTTCACGTGCAACTGTAAATTTATAGGGGTTTGACACATAATTAGTTACACTTGATAGCTGACTGTTGCAACTGATTCCGTGATTAAGATAAAAAGACAAAGTAAACTAGTAATCATTCACTACTGTATGTAAAATATTTAGCCGTGATTACATGGCATATGGCTATCAAATAAATCAGGACACCAGAGAACATGAAAAAGCATGTATTAACAGCTCTAATTGGTCTTACTTTCGCTGCAAGTTCAAGCCTTGCATATGCTGACGACCTCGCCCAAGTATTTCAATTAGCATTAAAAAATGACCCAACTTTACAACGTGTTGATGCGGAACGTCGCGCAGCGCAGAAAGGCATCGATATTACTCGTGCCGCGTTTTGGCCACAAATTGGCTTTGACGCCAGCTACAGCCGTTCTGAGTCAGAGCGTTCTCAATTCGACGTGTCATCAGGTAATTTCGTTACTTTAGATCAAGAAAGTCGTGGCTGGACTGCCGGTTTTGCCTTGAGCCAAACTTTATTTGATATGAACGTTTGGGAGCAAGCCAAGCAATCAGAGAAAAGAGCTTACCAAGCTGAGGTTTCCTATTTAAACGAACGCCAAAGCTTAATGCTACGCGTTGTTAATGCATACTTCACCGTACTTGAACGCCAAGATGACTTAGATTTTGCGCAGTCAGAGAAGAAAGCTATCGAGCGCCAACTTGAACAAACTAAGCAACGATTCTCAGTTGGTTTGACGGCCATTACCGATGTTCATGAAGCACAAGCACAGTTTGATATTGCAGTTGCTGCTGAAATCCAAGCACAAAACGATATTTCTATTGCACTTGAAAGCTTACGTGAAATTACCGGTCGTTATCATCAAGATTTAGCGCATTTAAACACCCAATCATTTAGTCCTGAATCTCCAAATCCTAAAGATGCGAACACTTGGGTTAAAACCGCTGAAGATAAAAACCTTGCGTTAATGGTCCAACGCATCGCCGTTGAAATTGCCGAGCAAAATATTGACCTGGCGCGTAACGGCCACTTACCAACAGTTTCTTTAGGTGCGCAATACGGTACGAACGACATGAAGAGTACCACTATGGGTAATACTGTTGATTTTCCGCGTATGGATTCAAACTCAATTAGCCTCAACGTAAATGTACCGATTTTCAGCGGCTTTCGTACTACGTCACAAACTGAACAAGCGCGTGAAAATTATGTGGCTTCAAGCCAGCAGTTAGAATTTGTTCGTCGTAACGTCGAACGCGAAGTGCGTAGCGCGTACTATGATGTGGTAGCAACCACGGCAACCATCAAAGCCCTCGAGCAAGCAGTAGTTTCTGCTGAAAGCGCATTAAAAGCCACGCAGACTGGTTTTGAAGTGGGTACTCGTACCATTGTTGACGTACTGAACAGCACTCGAAACTTGTTCAATGCGCGTCGCAACTTGTCCAGCGCCCGTTACGGTTACATTCGTCAACACTTAGCATTAAAACAAGCTTCAGGTTTAATCAGCGAAAAAGATTTGATTGCTATCAACGCAAGTTTAGTTAATGAAAATAATTGAGAAACCAAAGTTCCAAGCACGCTTTCTACTCCCTAAATTCTGGTTAACCTGGATAGGAGTAAGCGTGCTTTACACCATTTCTTGGCTGCCCTACAAGTGGCAACTAGCAATGGGACGTGGGCTAGGACGGTTATTCTATCGTTTCGTGAAAAAACGCGCGCATATCGCGCGCCGCAACCTCGAATTATGCTTTCCCGACAAGCCAGCTGAAGAAATTGAGCAGCTAGTACGCACCAATATGGAGAATACTGGTATCGCTTTCTTTGAAACCGGTATGGCTTGGTGGTGGCCTGATTGGCGTATTCGTCGCAAGCTGCATGTGCATGGCGTCGAACACCTAGAAGCCCCGCAGAACGAAGGCAAAGGTGTGCTATTGCTGTTATTTCACTTTCTAAGCCTAGAAGTGCACGCACGACTTCATGGCTTTGTGAAGCCAGCTGTAGGGCTTTATCGTCCACACAACAACGCGGTAATGGAGTTTCTCCAAACTCGTGGCCGTGGCCGTTCGAATAAGTACATGATTCCGCGAACGGACGTTAAAGGGATGATTCAAGCTCTCGACCAAGGTGATATTGCAGGTTACTTGCCCGATCAGGATTATGGCCGCAGACGTACAGTTTTTGCGCCCTTCTTTAATGTTGAGCAGGCAAGCACCACAACGGGTACCTTGTTGTTTGCGGAGCATGCAAATTGCGTAGTATTACCTGCCACTTGTTTTCGACGTGCTGATGGCACGGGCTACGACATGTGTTTTTACCCGCAGTTTGAAAACTTCCCTACCGGCGATGAAGTTGCTGATGTTACCCGCGTGAATCACATGGTTGAATTTGCTATTCAGCAACAACCTGACCAATACATGTGGGTCCACCGCCGCTTTAAAACACGCCCGAATAAAGACGACCCTGATCTTTATCAATAACTGTTAGTCTGTTCCCAACCAGCGTTGCCAAGCGTTCATCACCACTTGGCGATGCTGGTCTAAAGCCTGATGGGTAATGCTACCTCTATTATCTAACGCCAATTGATGTAGTACTTCACGCTGCGCGATATACGCGGTTATTAAATCTGCCGCTTGTTCTTCAGTCATAATGCCGAGCTGTCCAGCTGCCTCTAAAATTCTAATGTTGTCGGTATAAGTCGTCAGCTCTGGCGTTTCTGCGCTATAACGCAGCGCAATATACTGCACTAAAAACTCAATGTCGGTAATACCGCCCGCCCCTTGTTTTAAGTCGAATTCATTTTCGCCAACTTTTGCGTGCAGATGATCGCGCATCTTTTCTCGCATCGTTACCACATCATTTTTTAATTGTTCTGCATTACGCGCTCGGCTTAATTGCTGCACGCGTAACTTTGCGAGCTTACTCTGCAGTTCGCTATCGCCAAACACCGGACGCGCCCGAACCAACGCTTGCAATTCCCAAGTCCAGGCATCTTCGGCTAAGTAGTTTGCGAAGGTATCCAATCGCGATACCAATAATCCAGCAGAACCTGACGGACGCAGCCGCATATCCACATCATATAAAATGCCAATTAGTGTGCGCGTGGTAAATAAATGCAATATTCGTTGAGCCAAGCGTAAATAGAACTGTTGAACTTCGATGGTTCTCGGCCCATCGGTTTCACCGCTATAGTCAGCATCAGCAATAAACACTAAATCGAGATCGGAGCCATAGCCGAGCTCCAGCCCACCTAGTTTCCCGTACGCCACTACCGCGAAGCCCATATTTTCTGCATTTCGTTGCGGCGGCACGCCGTGCTTCTCCGCGAGTTGATGCCAAGCCAAATGCACAACTTTCTGGATAACGGCTTCTGCCAAATAACTTAAGTGATCACTCACTTTCATAAGGCTTATACCACCGCTAATATCTGCTGCTGCCACTTTTAGCTGCATGACCTGTCGCGCCTGTCGCAAGGCGTCCATTTGCGCTTCTAAATCCGCTTCTTGCTCAGGTATGCGAATGAGGTATTCATCTAGTAACTGCGGGTATTCGGATAGTTTTGGCAGCTC
Organism: Pseudidiomarina sp.; assembly: GCA_048269045.1. Taxonomy (GTDB): domain Bacteria; phylum Pseudomonadota; class Gammaproteobacteria; order Enterobacterales; family Alteromonadaceae; genus Pseudidiomarina. Next base: position 47,087 of record JBLWUG010000013.1, on the reverse strand, counting down.
ATACAGGTGCGCTGGGTCAATCAATTCATCTAACAGTAACGGGTAATTTGATAGTTGCGTGGTAACCCATGAACTCGCGCGGCAGAGTTTCAGCAGTTGCTCTCGAGCTCCTGAGTTTTCGACCAGCAATTCGACATAGGCGGTACGCGTCATGATTTTCCGCAACACCTGGAATACCTTTTCTAGTGCAAATTCGGCATCGGGAAGCTGAATAATACGATCTAGCAAAAGTGGCACCAAGCGGCTCATCGCTTTGCGCCCGCGTGGGCCGCTACCTCGTTTACGAACCTCTTGCCGCAATTGATTAACTTGTGTCCATAGTTGCTGAGCAGTCGCTTTGCCTAGACCGGCATCTTGCAACACGCTTATAGCAGCGTCATCTTCAATCATATCTTGCCACAATAACTGCAAGGCGCCCGCCTCTTCATCTTCAGCGTCTGGGTCGCCGATCACCTGCATAAAGTGACCATGCACTGTCTCCATAGCGGCTGCAATGGAGTCACGTAAAGTTACCCAGTTGGTATTGAATGCCAGGGCAACGGCCGCTTGCGTGTCCGCGCAATCAGGCAGCGTTTGTGTTTGTTCATCATTGATTTCCTGCAGCACGTTCTCAACCCGTCGCAGATGTTCATAGCACTTTATTAACTCATCTACTGTAGTTGCGGGCATTAGTTGTTGCTGTTTTATCGCGGCAAAGGCTTGGTACAACGATTGGGTTTGCAATTGCCGCTGTTGACCACCGCGAATGATTTGGAAGGCTTGTGCAATAAACTCAATTTCTCGAATACCACCAGGGCCTAATTTAATGTTGTTGTGAACACCTAAACGCCGAGTTTCTTGGGTAATCAAACTCTTCATTTTCCGCAACGCATCAATGGCTGAGAAGTCAATATAGCGACGGTATACAAAGGGGCGCAGTAATTTGCTCAGCTCCCGCTGATAAGACGACTCAGCGCCAATAACGCGAGCCTTGACCATAGCGTAACGTTCCCAGTCACGACCCTGTTCTTGATAGTAATACTCAAGCGCGGCCAAACTCACCACTAAGGGCCCTGATTGCCCAAAAGGTCGTAGTCGCAAATCGACACGAAACACTCGCCCGTCCGCGGTCTGCGTATCCAGCATGGCAATCAACGCCTGGGCAAGCTTAGTGAAGTAGACACTATTTTCTCTAGGTCGCGTGGGGTGATCGGTTTCACCCTGCTCTGGGTAGCAAAAGATCAGATCAATATCTGATGAGAAATTCAGCTCGCCACCGCCCAATTTACCCATACCGATCACTAGTAGTGGTTGCACCTCGCCACTCTCATTTCGAGGCGTACCGAACTTATCGTTAAAGCGTGGCTGCAGCCACGTTAAGCTAGCTTCGATAAACGCATCCGCACATTTTGACAAGTGCTGTAGCATTGCTTTGACTGAGAGCTGCTCAAGTAAATCAGCGGCTGCCAAGCTAGCATACCAACGCTGACGCTGCTGCCTAACCACGCGGTGTGCTTCTAACTCGCTAGTACAGCTCGCTAAGGCTGCATTTAAAGTCGGTAAATAGCTGTCTAGCTCAGGTAACTTTACCTGCTCACCACGCCACTGAATCGCATCGGGTTGCTGTGCAACAATGCGAGCAATAAAGGGACTTAACTTAACAACTAACGCCTTTGATTCATGCATTTATCTATTGGTTCCAATAAGGCTCTTGCTTCATCGCCGCGCGGCGTGAACGCTCTAACGCATATAATAATGATTCAAGCTGTACTTCCTGCCAGCTCAATAAGCGGTCAGTGTTAATCTCCGCGGTATGTTTAATGGCACTACGTAAATGTTTCAGTGCCCATATTTCTCGTATTCCGCGAGCCAAGTCGAGCCAAGGTGCGCGGAATTTCTCGCGGGCCTCCTCATCGAACAGGAAACCGATACAATACCCAGTTAACAACGAGCTTTGTAACAGCGGAAGTTGTTTCATATATTGTTCAGGACGTAATTCTTTCGACTGACTAAATGGCGCGGATACCTGCTCCCAGTCTTGGCGCAAATGTTGTACCGCCCATTGCTTTAATGTCGTTTTCGTTAAAGACTCTTGCTGCCACGGTAGCGCGCACAATTCTCCAATTTCAAACAACGCGAGCTGATAATCGCTATGCTTACGTAATGCTGTAGCTTCCTCCAGCTGTACTGCGTGTTCTTGTTCCTTCTGTATTTGCTCAAACAACTTGGTATTTTCTTGTAGCGCGCGATGATATGCGCCATCTTTTGCCGTCAGTTCATTCAAACCGTCATAGCGATGCAGCCACTCCAAGTTATCAAGTAATGACTCTAGCCGTTGCAGAAGTGATGCTACATCCATCTCAAAGGATGATAGCTGTTGTAATACTGCTCGGCACAATCGAATACCATCGGCAATACCGGCCACAGCTCGAATACTCGGTTCTTCACCTAAGCAAGCATCGTTGTGTTGCCAATACTGCACTGCATACACTAACGCGCGAAACAATCCTTCGCCGACTGAGAATTGCTCTTCTTGCGGTACAAAGTGAACATGGGTAAAAGGTTCTAATACCGTTTTTTGAGCAAGTAAGTAACCTCTTGCAGCTTTACTTAAGCTGCCGACGCGCGCTTGAGCTTCAGTAATGAATTGTCGAGCTAATGCATAAGCTTCGGTGGTATCACCATCTTGCACTTCCAATTCAATCTCGCAGATGGTTTGACGTTGTTTGCCAGCGATCACCTCTCCCTCATCAAATACGAGCTCAATAATGCCGCTACCACTAGGTAAACGCCAACGGTGCCGGGTGAAGTCCGTGCGGAAAATCTCTTGCAGATCTCGTTGAATATCAAAAGTTGGGAAATCATCTGGCCATATATCTTCGTCAAATAATGATAAGTCAGGAATATTCGCGTCAATTGATGTATTAAATTCAGGCCGGCGATGCAAACCACCCAATACTTCACCCGCTAATTTTACGGTTTGCTCACGCGCGCCATCACGCTCACGAATCCGTAAGCCAATGTCGAACTGCCGTAGCCTTAAGTCACTAGTATCAAAGTAAGCATTACCTAATTTCATCTGGGTATATTTTGATGATTTCGATAATTGCTCACAAAGTGCTAAAATAGCGTCGCGTTGGGTCGGTTCAACTTGTAATTTCAACTCAATTTCCTGGCTCACGTATTCCCTCTTTCACCCTGATTTATCGTTAGAACTTACGGTACTCGCAGCAGCTCGACTGGTCAACTAAAATGGCTTGACAGTTGGCCTATAAAAATGCACCTTGAGCGCGCTCAAAAAAGTTCTAAAAAGTACCATTTCGGGCTTTACTGGCGCAAAAAAAGACCTATACTTGCGCCCAAAATATGTCCCCGCCAGCCTTGGGCTGAGTCTTACAGGAGATGCTATGTTTAAAGCGAGTGAAGTACTTGCGGCTCAGTATTCCGGCGCCGACTTAGGTCGACTCCAAACAGCAATTTCTGAAAACTACATAGTTGATGAAGATGCCTATTTACGTGAACTGATGCAGCTGGTACCTGGCGAAGCGAGTGATATTAAACATATTACCGAAGCCGCAGCAAAATTAGTTAATGAAGTACGTGAACGCGCCGATGGTGGCGGCGTTGATGCATTTCTACAAGAGTACAGTCTGGACACTAAAGAAGGAATTATTCTTATGTGTCTCGCTGAAGCTTTGCTTCGCATTCCAGATTCAGCAACCGCTGATGCTCTGATTCAAGACCGTTTATCGGGCGGTGACTGGCAAAAGCACATGGGACAAAGCGCTTCATGGTTAGTCAATTCAGGAACCTGGAGTATCGCCTTAACTAATAATGTGATTAACCCTAATGGGCAACCGATGGCAACGCCCCGTGGTGTATTCCGCCGCTTGACCCGCCGCTTAGGTATGCCGGTTGTGCGTAAAGCAACCTACGCAGCTATGCGCATTATGGGTGCTCAATTCGTATTGGGTCGCACTATTGAAGAAGCGCTTAAAAATAGCCGTGACACTCGCACCAAAGGCTATACGCATTCTTACGATATGCTGGGCGAGGCCGCGTTAACACAAGCAGATGCAGACCGTTACCACGCTGACTACGTTAATTCGATAAAAGTTGTTGGCAAAGAAAATTTCAATAACCCAGATGCACCGCGCCCAACCATCTCAATCAAGCTGTCGGCACTGCACCCTCGCTATGAGGTTGCCAATCGTGAGCGGGTACTTAATGAACTAGCACATAGCTTGACTGAATTGGTAAAGCTGGCGAAGGATGCTGATGTTGGTGTCACCATTGACGCTGAAGAAGCCGATCGTCATGAATTGTCGCTCGAACTCTTTGAGAAAGTATACCGCAGCGGCGTTTGTAAAGGCTGGCCACGTTTTGGTTTGGTTATCCAAGCTTACTCCAAACGCGCCTTACCAACCTTGTGTTGGATTACCGCCTTAGCACGCGAGTGCGGTGACGAAATTCCAGTTCGACTTGTTAAAGGCGCCTACTGGGACTCAGAAATTAAATGGAGCCAAGAGAATGGCTTAGAAGGCTATCCGGTATTCACGCGTAAAGCGCATACAGACGTTTCTTATTTAGCCTGTGCGCATTACTTGTTGAGCCCGGCCTCTGCTGGTGCCATTTATCCACAATTTGCGACGCACAACGCGCAAACGGTGGTCGCCATTCGTGAGTTAAACGCACAATATCAGCGTCGAATTGAGTTCCAGCGACTGCACGGGATGGGTGACGACCTGTACGACACCATTCTCGAGCAAGACAGTAACACCGTAGTTCGCATATATGCGCCAGTGGGTGCTCACAAAGAGCTGCTACCCTACTTGGTACGACGCTTACTTGAGAACGGTGCTAACACTTCGTTTGTACACAAGCTGGTCGACCCAGCGACACCTGTTGCTGAATTAATCGAGCACCCGCTCAACTTAATGTTAAAGCACGACCATTACAGTAATTCAAAAATCCCATTACCGACGCAGATCTTTAGCGATCGGAAAAACTCGTTAGGATTGAATATGAACGTTCACTCTCAAGCAGATGACTTTATTGCTGGTGTTCAGCAATACAAAGACAAACAGTGGCAAGCTGCCCCAATTGTTAACGGCGAAATTAAGGATGATGCGCATCACCAAGTATCTATCCACAGCCCACAAGAAACCAGTCGTCAAATCGGTACCATTTGCTGGGGTGACAAAGCCTTAGCTGAAGTTGCATTGAAAAGTGCAAACGCTGCATACCGTCGCTGGCGTGATACCGACGTCGAAGTGCGCGCACAAGCTCTTGAAAAGCTAGGCGACTTAATGGAAGCCAATCGCGACGAGCTGATTGCTTTATGTACGCTTGAAGCCGGTAAAAGCTTACAAGACGGTATTGATGAGCTGCGTGAAGCGGTCGATTTCTGTCGCTACTACGCGGTTCAAGCGCGCGAATTCATGGGCGAAGGTACTACGTTGCCAGGACCTACCGGCGAAACCAACGAACTTTTCTTGCAAGGTCGTGGTACCTTTATTTGTATCAGCCCATGGAACTTCCCACTCGCAATTTTCATCGGTCAAGTAGCTGCAGCACTAGTTACTGGTAACTGTGTTATTGCTAAGCCGGCTGAACAAACGGGTATGGTTGCCTTCCGTGCGGTGCAACTTGCTCTTGAAGCAGGTATTCCTGGTGATGTTTTACACTTTATGCCTGGTAGTGGTGCTGAAATCGGTTCATTCCTCGTATCTCAAGAAGATATTGGCGGCGTGTGCTTTACCGGTTCAACCTATACCGCGCAATCCATCAACCGCGCTTTGGCCGCGCGCACCGGTGCAATTGTTCCATTGGTTGCAGAAACCGGTGGTCAAAACTCAATGCTAATCGACTCAACTGCACTACCAGAGCAAGCCGTAACGGACATTGTTAACAGTGCCTTCCAAAGTGCTGGCCAACGTTGTTCTGCTTTGCGCGTGCTGTTTGTGCAAGATGACATTGCTGACCGCGTTATCGACTTAATCAAAGGCGCTATGGCGGAGTTGAAAGTTGGCGACCCAATGTTGCATGAAACTGATGTTGGCCCTGTTATTGATGGTGTTGCCAAGCATAACCTCGAGCAACACGTTAACGACATTAGCCAAGCGGGTCGCTTAATTGCACAAGCACCAATGCCTGAGTTTACTGAGGGCGGTAACTTTGTGGCGCCAACCGCGATTGAAATCGACAACATCAATCAGCTGGTAAAAGAAAACTTTGGTCCGATTCTGCACATTATTCGCTACCAAGCCGAAAATCTCGACGAAGTAATTGCCAGCATTAACGCTACTGGTTTCGGATTAACTTTTGGTATTCACAGCCGTAACGAAACTTTTGCTGCCGAGGTAGCGCGCAAAATCGACGTTGGTAACGTGTATATCAACCGTAACCAAATTGGTGCTGTGGTTGGCGTACAACCATTTGGTGGTCGTGGAATGTCGGGTACTGGGCCAAAAGCTGGTGGACCGCACTACCTCACCAGCTTTGTCACTGAAAAAACGCGCACCAACAACATTACTGCCGTTGGTGGTAACGCTACTTTATTATCGTTAGGTGACTAAAACGAGGTTCGTGGACGACTAAAAGTCGTCCACACCATGTTGGTAAAGTGACTGACTGCCATCAGCAATGGTGGCAGCCAGACTATGAATACGTGGCAACAAACGTGCCATGTAAAAGCGTGCTGTCTTTACCTTACTTGCCAAATACGGCTTCGCTTCCACCTGTGGCTCTGCCGCCACTGCCATCCGCAACCAAAGATAAGCAAAAGCCACATAACCCACTAAGTGCAAGTATTCTACCGCCACACTATTGATAATGTTTTCATCATTAGGAACTTGTGACAATATTGCTTGAGTCACGTCGCGTAAGATATTTGTCGCCGCTTTCAATTGCTTAAACTCTGCTTCTAAGCCAGCTTGCGGCTGTGCTAGTAGCGCTTCAATATCGGCCAGTAATGGTTCTAATAGTTTGCCCCCCGAACCCGCGACTTTACGCCCAAGTAAATCCAACGCTTGAATACCATTAGTACCTTCGTAAATCTGCGCAATACGACAATCGCGAACCAGCTGTTCTTGGCCCCACTCGCGCACATAACCATGACCGCCAAAAATCTGCTGACCTAAAACAGTCACTTCAAGGCCGGTATCGGTAAGAAATGCCTTAGCCACCGGCGTTAGCAATTGTACTAGCGCTTCTGCGCGGGCGCGTTGCTCGGTGTTCTCCGAGTATTTGGCAATATCTAATTGCTGACCAACATAAGTTGAAAACGCACGCCCACCTTCGACAAAGGCTTTCATGGTCAGTAGCATGCGGCGCACGTCACCATGAACTAATAATGGGTCTGCTTCTTTATCTTGGCTGCGAGTGGCTTTTGCACCGCGACCTTGAATGCGATCTTGGGCATAAGCCCAAGCATTTTGATACGAACGCGATGCTGCGCCTAAGCCTTGAATGCCTACCCCTAGACGCTCGTAGTTCATCATCGTAAACATGGCCGGCAGTCCACGGTGAGGATCACCTACAAGCCAACCTTGCGCTTGGTCAAAGTTCAGCACACAAGTCGCTGAGGCGTGAATACCCATTTTGTGTTCGATAGAACCGCACTCAACGCCATTACGTGCGCCTAAACTGCCATCTGCATTAGGAATAAACTTAGGTACGACAAACAAGCTGATACCGCGGCTGCCCGCTGGTGCGTCCGGTAGTTTTGCGAGTACCAAATGGACAATATTCTCGGCAAGATCATGTTCGCCGCCAGTGATAAATATTTTGCTCCCAGAAATCTTGAAGCTGCCGTCTTCATTGGGTTCAGCTTTGGTGCGGATCATGCCTAAATCGGTACCAGCATGCGCTTCTGTTAAGCACATGGAGCCGGTCCAGATACCTTGCGTCATGTTTTCTAGGTAGGTGTTTTTAATTTCATCGCTAGCATGTTCATCGAGGGTCATTATCGCGCCAGCAGTTAAGCCAGGGTAAAGCGAAAATGAAATATCAGCAGCGCACATCATCTCTTCGTACTGCGCTGAAACAACTTTCGGCAATCCCATGCCGCCAAATTCTGGGTTTGATGAAACGCCCACCCAGCCACCTTCGGCTAGCTGTTTAAAGTTTTCACGGTAGTTAGCTGGCGTCGTCACCACGCCATCATTGAAAGTCACGCCGGCTTCATCAGCAGCGCGCGCATTGGGGGCAATGAGGGTTTCAGTTAACTTCGCTGCTTCATCGAGAACAGCAGTAACTGTATCCATATCAATATCAGCCAGTGCTGGTAATTGACTCCAGTCTTTGTCGGCTTGAAACACATCCTGCAATAAAAACTGCATATCTTCACGGGGAACGCGATACTCGAGCATGCTGACACCTCTTGCCAAATTGAATAATAAAATCAAACAACAAATTTAAACAGTTGTTTTAATATCAATTATCTAAGGTGTTGTCCAGTCTTCCAGCGCTGGCTGTTGAAATGCTTGATTATTTTTAGACAAAATTACGTGGGAGGGCGCAATTTTTAAAATCTGTAACCCTTGCCAAACGTCTTGCTCATATAGACGTTGCCCGCCAATACGAATCCAGCGAGATGCTGCTCGAGAAGAATATTGGTGCCCTTCATAGTTAAAGCTTGGAATTTGCCGCTGAAAGCTAACGCTTAAATCACTCAAGCGCGGAACAATAGACTGAACGGTAGAATTGTTCCCTGTGTCGCTTAACGCATCCTCAAATGCCATCAACAACTCTGGCGATACCTGTTCGAGATTTACGGCTTCCGGGCTGGTCACCTCTGGCTGTTGTACCACTTCGGTAGCGGGCTCAACTGCAGGCGTTGCTTCTGGCCAACGAGGTACACGAATTGGCTGCGCTTCACCAACAATATAGTTCACCGGCTCTACAACTGGTGTGGGTTCAGATAATGCGGGTACCGTTAGCGCTTTCCAGGAGGACACGCCCCACCATAGTATGAGTGAAGCTGCGGCAACCGTTAACAGCCACAATAAACTTTGACCTACAGTGAGGGAGCGTTTTGACGTTGCCGAGCGTAACTGTATCGGTGCGGGCTGCTGTACCAATGGTGATGACTGACGTTGTAATGCTTTTAAAACTGATGACATTAGCTCCCCTCCTTCGCATTCGCTAACCGAGGGCCACCAAGCGGTCCATGGGCCGTTAGCCAGGCTAAAGTTAAACCATTAAGCTCACCACTTACCGGCAAACCAGCAATGAGTTGTAACTGCCGTAGTTGTTCTGCAAATGAAGCCGCAGGTTCAGCGCCGTGGCGTTCTAGCTGCGCTGCTAACCACTGTTGGTACAAGTCGTCTTGGTCATCTTGATAGCCTGGCGGTTGCGGAATAACGAGCGTGTAACTGCCATTCCAGCTTGCCGCGGGAAGCTCTTCATTATTCTGTATAAACTGCACAGCACCGTGGCTTAAATCGAGCAGCATAGGCAGGTTGATTTGACGCAACTGATCAAATCTTGCCTGCCCTTGTACGCACAGTAGTTGATAGTTTTCTATCCAGTTGCACAGTGGCTGCTCGGGGCTAGGTAGCGGCAATTGCCAAACCTTGGCCATTGCTAAAACGGCTGGCTCTGGTGGCTCTTGTACCGATATTTTAGTTTCTACTGATGCGGCAGTCGGCGGCTCAAACCAAAAGAAGTATCCGAGATTGACCGCCACCACGATGGACGCGGCAGCTGCCCATGACCACCAACGCGAAGTTGATGTGGTTGGTTTTATTGTCGCCCCGTCTACTTCCTGTTGGGCTTGCTTGATATGCTGACTCGTCACCACTTCGGCTTGATCATTGTAGGCCGCAAGCAATGCTCGATCGCCCAGCAAGTTTAATCGACGAGGAATTCCTTCACTCAGTTTGTGAATAAGCTGTATCGCTTTAAGGTCGAATAACCCACGCTCGGCGCCAGCAACTTGTAGTCGATAATTAATATATCGTTCGGTATCGCTCAATTGTAACGGCAGCAGGTGGTAGCGCGCGGTAATACGCTGCGCTAGCTGGCGTAATTCCCGACGGCGCAGTAAGTCTTGTAGCTCTGGCTGTCCGATCAAGATAACGCGTAGCAGCTTACGTTCATTGGTTTCTAAGTTGGTGAGCAAGCGCAGTTGTTCTAATACCTGGGGATGCAAATGCTGGGCTTCGTCAATGAGCACAACGCACTCTTCATGCTGCTCATGCGCCGCTAGCAAAAACTTACTTAAATCATCGGTTAGCTGCTTAGTGGTTGCCGCCTCGACCGCAGTAGCTTGCGCCCGTTCGACACCAAACTCATCGCATAAGGTTTCCAAAAGCTCATTGGAACTTAGCATTGGGTTCAGAATAAAGGCTGTGCGTGTACCATCAGGTAGTTGTTCTAACAACGCTCGTGATACCGTAGTCTTACCTGTACCAACCTCACCCGTTAACAAGATGAAGCCGCCGCTGCCTTGTATGCCATAGTTAAGGTGCGCCAAGGCCTCTTGATGCCGCTCACTCAAATAAAGGAACTGCGGATCAGGGGCTATGGAAAAGGGTTCAGTATGTAGTCCAAAATAATTCAGATACATGAAACAGTACCAACCTTGTTATTATAATGAATACCAGTTTAACTACTCCCTTGCATCACTGCTAGTGATTAGCGAAGATCATCTAAAACAAACTTGGAGTTGCTTGTGAAAACATATTTAGTTGGCGGTGCAGTACGAGATGCTTTGCTCGGTAAAACCGTACATGAACGCGACTATGTAGTCGTTGGAGCTACTCCAGAACAAATGCTGGCCTTGGGCTACCGCCAAGTTGGTAAAGACTTCCCAGTGTTTCTCCATCCGCAAACTCAAGAAGAATACGCGCTCGCAAGAACCGAGCGAAAAGCAGGAACTGGCTATACTGGGTTTGTGGTCAATGCTGATCCAACCGTCACACTAGAAGATGATCTCCTGCGCCGCGATCTAACCGTCAATGCTATGGCTCAAGATGCCGATGGCACCATTATTGACCCCTACGGCGGTCAAAGCGACCTTCAAAGCAGAGTGCTACGCCATGTCTCACCAGCGTTTTCTGAAGACCCATTACGCGTACTTAGAGTTGCCCGTTTCGCCGCACGCTTCGCTAGCGATGGTTTTGGTGTCGCTCCTGAAACGCTAGAGCTTATGAAGGACATCTCGGCTACCGGTGAATTGAAAACTTTAAGTGCGGAGCGAGTCTGGCGTGAAACCGAAAAAGCCCTCACAACAAATCATCCAAATGTTTACTGGCAAGTATTAGCCGATAGCAGTGCTTTAACTGATTGGTTTACAGAACTTAATGCCCGCGACTTACTGTCCCGAATGGCGCCACGCCTCAATGAATTGCAGCAAATCGATAGTGTCGCTGCGTTTGTTTTAAGCGTGTATGAATTGTCCGTAGCGCAGGTGGATAATTTATGTGAACGGTTACGTGTACCTAATAAATATCATCGCCTTGCCCAACTCGCGGTGCAGTGTAACGTACAAGCGTCGAGCTCTTTTACTCCTGAGTTGGCTTTCGAGCTCTTCAATACATTTGACGCATGGCGACAGCCGCAACGCATAGAAGCCATGCTTACTATTTGGCAATGTATTGGCATACCTGAATCCACCATCACAGCGTTAAAACAAGCCCTTGCTGCTGCGCAAGTAGTTTCCGCACAAGAAGTAATTCAACAGGCACAACAACGCGGTGAATCGTTACAAGGCGCAGCTATCAGCCACGCCGTCAACGCTGAACGGCTCGCCAAAATACAAGCCGCATGGCCGATATAAACGCTAAATAATGAAAGCGACCAGCAAGGCACCTAATAGCAAGCGGTAGATGACAAAGGGCATCATACCCATGCGGCTGATAATTTTTAGGAAGTAGTGAATACAAATATAAGCTGCCACAAAAGATACGCCGATACCGATAAACACACTGCTCCAATCAACAGCTTGAGCTTGCTGTGCTAGTTTTAGGCCTTGATAGCCTCCCGCCATAATAATGACTGGGATCGACAGCAAAAACGAAAATCGAGCTGCTTCTGTTTTGGTCAGGCCGAGTAATAAGCCTGCGGTAATCGTGATGCCTGAACGCGATGTGCCTGGGATTAATGCGACTACTTGAGCTACACCAATTATTAAAGCTTGCTTCAAACTAAGACTAGAAATTTTTGCTCGTTCGCTGGCTTTAACATCGGCATACCAAAGCAACAATCCGAAAATAATGGTAGTCGTTGCAATAACCATCGCTGAACGTGCAAATTGTTCAATAAGATCACTACCCAACAAGCCCGCAAGGCCTGCCGGTACCGTGGCCCAAATGATTAACCACGCCAATCGACTGTGTTCATTATGCTGCCCGCGTAAGCTCTTTACCCAATTAACCAATAATTCACTGACATCCTTACGGAAATACAAAATTACGGCGAACAAGGTTCCAACGTGAACCGCAACATCAAAAGCGAGACCTTGATCGTCCCAGCCCAAAATTTGTGATGGTAAGATTAAATGCGCTGAGCTCGAAATGGGTAAGAACTCAGTTAATCCCTGAACGAGGGCAAGAAAAACAGCTTCCAAAATACTCACGAATTAAATTCCTTGCTAAAGGAGCACTATGGCACCAATTGTAAATAAGGTAACTTTTCAAACTTGAAACGAATTGGGCGCAATTTCTGCGGTTGCTGATAATTCTCCCAAAGCTCGCTCATGCTGCAGTTTGCGGTTGGATGTTGTAGTTTCGGAGCCAACTCTGCAAGTGGCCACAAAACAAAAGCATTAGTTAGTATTTCATCGCGCGGCAGTTGTACCGGCTTTCGACTTACTAGTTGATCATACAGAAGTATATCTATATCTAAAGTGCGCGGGCTATAGCGCGGTGCGTCAGGATGATGGCCTAACTTTTGCTCGATTTGTTTTAGCTGTTGGTTTAGCGTCAATACATCGGTGCTGGTTTCAATGCGGGCAACGAGATTGTAAAACGAGGTACCGGCAAAGCCTACCGCTTCACTTTCAAAAACCCGCGATAGCACGAGCGGACAATCGGCGCTAGCAAACTGCTCATATAGGGCTTGCACGCCAGCACGAATATTTACTTCTCGCTCGCGGTTGCTCCCTATCCCTAGATAAACAACACTCACGAGTGCCCTCGCACAATTTCCACGGCAGTTTGTTGGGCCGCTGGAACAGCTTGGGGCTTACCCACTTTAACGCGTACTCTTGGGGTTTTAAATTGCGCCAAGACCATGGCAGCTATTTCTTCAGCAATAGTCTCAATCAATGCACGTGGCCGCTCCTGCACCAGCGCGATAACAGCTTTGCTTAACGCATCATAATCGAGTGCATGAGCTAAATCGTCTGTCTTTGCAGGTTTTTTATTATCCCAATCCATGCTGAGATCGATCACTAAAGGTTGCGTAGTTTCATGCTCCCATTCGTAAACACCAATGTAGGCATCAACAACCAAACCTTCTACGTGTACTTTATCCATGCATCCACTCATACCAGTAACTAATAGAAATTCGAGCGCAAAGCGCTTATGCTATGATTTTGCATAGTAACGGAAAGCAGGCCGGAAGAAAATTACCATGGGCGCGTTAATTGTACTCGCGATACTATCAGCTTACCTATTCGGTTCTATTAGCAGCGCCGTGCTCATTTGTCGTATCTTCAATTTGCCTGACCCTCGAACCACAGGCTCGCATAACCCTGGTGCAACGAATGTTTATCGCATCGGCGGTAAACTTCCTGCGTTACTTACGCTCATTTTTGATGTTCTCAAAGGCATGCTACCCGTTTGGGTATCCTACTTTTTAGGTATTGAACCCTTTTATCTTGGGATTATCGCAGTCGCTGCCTGCCTCGGTCACATCTTTCCACTCTATTTCCACTTTCGTGGCGGTAAAGCCGTCGCAACCGCATTGGGCGCAATGTTTCCAGTGGCGTGGGAAATGGCGCTATTACTCATCGCAACCTGGATATTAGTGTTTCAAATTAGCCGGGTTTCCTCGATGGCCGCAATCATTACCGTGAGCCTAGCGCCGTTTTATGCCTACTTCATTAAACCTCAGTACACGGTGCCAACCATCATGATTTCATTACTAATCTTGTGGCGGCATCAATCCAATATTATGCGTATCCGCAGCGGGCAAGAAAAGCGCACGCGCCGAGACTAACGGCTAAATAGGTTGTAATTGCTCTAATGGCCAGCGCGGATAGGTTTTAATCTGATGGTTTACAGACTCACCCGCCAGTAACCGTTGCGCGCCAGCAAAGGCAATCATGGCACCATTATCGGTACAAAACTCACTGCGTGGAAAATACACTTGCCCATTAATTTTCTTGGCAAAGGCTTGCAACTCAGCACGTAAATGTTGATTTGCGCTCACCCCACCAGCCACCACTAAACGCTTTAAACCGGTTTGCTTGAGCGCTCGGCGACATTTAATAATTAGGGTATCCACCACGGCGTCTTGGAACGCCCGGGCGATATCCGCCAAGGCTTGTTCAGAGCCGTCTGCAGCAGCAATAGTGTTAGCGGCAAAGGTTTTTAAGCCACTAAAAGAAAAGTTTAAACCGGGTCGATCGGTCATAGGACGAGGAAACTTATACTGGTCGGCACGGCCAGATTCAGCGAGTTTAGCTAACCGCGGACCACCAGGATAATCCAGCCCCATTAATTTTGCCGTTTTATCGAAGGCTTCGCCTGCAGCATCATCCACGGATTCGCCCAGTAGTTCATACTGACCAATACCATTTACTTGAACCAATTGAGTATGTCCGCCTGATACCAGCAAAGCGAGGAATGGGAACTCTGGAACATCCTCTTCCAACATCGGCGCTAGCAAATGCCCTTCCATATGATGCACCGCAACTGCTGGTACATCCCAGCCGAACGCTAAGCTACGGCCAATGCATGAACCAACTAGAAGCGCCCCAACGAGACCAGGCCCTGCGGTATAAGCAACGCCATCAATATCTGCAGCGGTTAAATTGGCTTCGGCTAAAGCGGCTTGAATAAGCGGTAAGGTCTTTCTCACATGATCGCGAGAAGCGAGTTCAGGCACCACGCCACCGTAATCGGCATGGAGTTTTATCTGCGAATACAGCTGATGCGCTAATAAACCACGATCGGTATCATAAATCGCGATACCGGTTTCATCGCAAGATGTTTCTATGCCCAATACACGCATGGGGAATACCTCAGATCGACTATCAATTAAAGGCGGATATTCTACCTGAAGTTATGGGCTAAGTCAGTTTAGATCGACAGTCACACCTTGCAATGCGCTATCGTCGTCGTTGGCATTACTATCGCCGCTCAGCTTGATACGTAAACGTAGATCGTTAGGCGCATCGGCATGACGTAAAGTCTCTTCGTAACTAATACGTCCAGCTTTGTATAAATCAAACAACGCTTGGTCAAAGGTTTGCATGCCTAATTCGCGAGACTTGGCCATAATCTCTTTGATCTCGCCCATATCATTGGTAGCGAGTTTTTCGGCGACGGTAGAGCTATTCAGCATGATTTCAATAGCTGCTGCACGCCCGCCATCAATGGTTGGTACCAGCTGCTGTGCCACAATGCCGCGTAAGTTCAAACTCAAATCGAACATCAACTTATCCACTTTCTCTTTGGGCACCATGTGCATAATACGCTCAATGGCTTGGTTCGCGTTGTTGGCGTGCAACGTGGCCACACACAAGTGACCAGTTTCCGCGAAAGACAAAGCATATTCCATGGTCTCTTGCGAGCGAATCTCACCGACTAAAATAACATCGGGTGCTTGTCGTAATGAGCTTTTTAGCGCCGTTTCAAAAGAATCAGTATCAGTACCAACCTCACGTTGAGTAATCATCGATCTGCCGTGCTCATGCACAAACTCGATTGGGTCCTCTATGGTTAGAATATGGTCTTTTGCATTGCGATTGCGATAACCAACTAATGCCGCAAGCGTGGTTGATTTACCGGTACCTGTACCACCAACAACCAGCATCAAGCCACGTTTTTGCATAATGAGCTTGGTCAGTATCTTAGGTAACTGTAGCTCTTCAATGGTTGGAATTTCGGTAACGATTCGACGAATAACCATACCCGCACGTTGACGCTGCCAAAATGCGCTCACCCGAAAGCGGCCAATGCCTTCTCGAAAAATTGCGAAGTTTGCTTCTTTCGCGTCAAAAAACTCCTGCAAATGCCCTTCACCAAGCGCCTCTTTAACGATAGCTAGCGCAGCATTTTCACTCAACTTCTGTTCACTGAGTGGTAGCAATTCGCCGTGAATTTTGGCACTCGGCGGTAAGCCAGCCGAAATAAATAAATCGGAACCTTTGCGGTCGACCATTATTTTCAGAAGTTTATCCAGCATCAGACTGTATCCTTAGCATTTGCCTTCGCACGGGCATCGGCGCGCGATATCAATCCTTGATTAAGCAAGTTCTGTAGCGACTGATCCAGTGTCTGCATACCATGCGCTGCACCCGTTTGAATTGACGAGTACATCTGCGCCACTTTGTCTTCACGAATTAAGTTTTTAATCGCTGACGTCGCAATCATAATTTCGTGCGCGGCGATTCGACCACCACCCACTTTCTTCAGTAGCGTTTGCGATATTACTGCACGCAATGATTCCGAAAGCATTGAGCGAATCATGGGCTTTTCGTCCCCTGGGAACACATCAACAATACGGTCAATGGTTTTTGGTGCTGACGTGGTGTGCAACGTACCAAATACTAAGTGCCCCGTTTCGGCTGCGGTCATCGCTAAACGAATCGTTTCTAAATCTCGCATCTCACCAACCAGTATTACATCGGGGTCTTCACGCAATGCAGACCGCAAAGCATTACTAAAACTATGTGTATCGCGATGCACTTCACGTTGGTTAATCAAACTATTTTTATTTTTATGTACAAATTCAATTGGGTCTTCAATCGTTAGTACATGGTAGTAATTCTTTTCATTAATATAGTCCAACATTGCCGCTAATGTCGTCGACTTACCTGAACCTGTCGGCCCAGTAACTAAAACGAGCCCGCGCGGATTATCAGATATGGTTTTAAAGATTTCTGGGGCGCCAAGGTCTTCTAACGTCAAAACTTCGCTAGGGATGGTACGGAATACTGCGCCGGCCCCGCGATTTTGTACAAAGGCGTTAACCCGGAAGCGAGCTAAATCTGGAACTTCAAAAGAAAAGTCACACTCGAAGTTTTGCTCATATTCTTTGCGCTGGCGGTCATTCATGATGTCATAAACCAGCTCTTGTACCTGTTTATGCGATAATGCTGGGATATTTATTTTACGAACGTCGCCATCTACCCGTATCATAGGAGGCGAATCTGCTGACAGGTGTAAATCTGATGCTTTGTGTTTCACAGCAAAACTTAGTAACTCTGTAATATCCATATAGCAGCCTCTTTATTAATGAGTTTTTGTCCAATGATGAATAGCATAGCTGAACGCATAAAAGAAGTCCGTTGTGAAATAACAACAGCTGCTTCAAGGTCACAGCGCAACCCGAATAGTGTGCAATTGGTTGCCGTTAGTAAAACGCAACCCACCACTGCCATCGAGGCTGCCTATGCGGTAGGGCAACATCACTTCGGAGAAAGCTACGTACAAGAAAGTGTAGATAAAATTGAGCAATTAGCACAGTTACCGCTCACTTGGCACTTTATTGGGCCTATACAGTCCAATAAAACCAGAGATATCGCTGAGCGCTTTTCTTGGGTGCATAGCCTCGACCGCTTAAAAATCGCGAATCGCCTAAGCCAGCAGCGACCGCCTGAACTACCGCCTCTAAACGTATTAATTCAAGTCAATATCGATCAAGAAGAAACGAAGGCCGGTGTAAGCCCCAATCAAGTTTTGGAGTTTGCCGACGCCATCGCTCAGTTACCTAATATACAGTTGCGCGGCTTAATGGCAATTCCTCGCCGTGGCACGAGTGCCGAAGAACATGGCGACAGTTTTGCCGCCATGCAGCGGTTGTTTTTGCAGCTTAACGCCCAATATCAACAGGTAGATACATTATCGATGGGGATGAGCGCTGACCTCGGTCGCGCCATTGCGCATGGTGCGACCATGGTTCGCGTGGGTACCGCTATTTTTGGTGCTCGACGCAAATAACCCCGTTTAAATAGGAGAGAAAAGGATGACAACAACGCCTCGCAAAATAGCCTTTATTGGCGCCGGCAACATGACCCAAAGCATCGTTGGTGGCATGGTGGCTAGCGGCTACCCGAGCGATAGCATTTATATCAGTAACCCTAGCGCAGGGAAGCTTGAACAATTAAACAGCGCACACCAAGTGCACACGAGCCATGATAATGCTGAAATCGCTAAACAGGCTGAAGTTATAGTGCTAGCAGTTAAACCGCAGCTCATGGCCGACGTTTGTGAACATTTACGCACTAGCGTCCCTAACCTATCAGAAAAACTTATGGTTACCATTGCCGCTGGTGTTCGCTTTGACAAGTATCGCCAATACCTAGGCGATGATATTCGCATGATTCGAGTAATGCCCAATACGCCATCGTTGGTTGGCAAAGGCATGTCTGGTTTAGTTGCAGATGACCGTGTTGATGCGGATGATAAAGCTTATATCACTGATGCCTTTAACGGCGTTGGCCGTACACTATGGGTTGCCGACGAAGACGAATTAGATATTTTAGGTGCGGTGGCTGGTAGTGGCCCGGCCTACTTCTTTGAATTTATGGGCAGCTTGCAAAAGGCCGCAGTCGCACTAGGCTTTGACCATGATAAAGCTCGTGAAATGGTGCAGCAAACAGCTTTAGGAGCTGCAGAAATGGCAATTGCCAGCGATTTAGAGCTTGAGGATTTACGCAAGCAAGTTACCAGCAAAGGTGGTTCCACCGCCAAAGGCGTAGAAGTTTACCAAGCGGCTGACATTGATGATATTTCTGAACAAGCGGTTACTGCCGCGGTCAAACGCAATCAAGAAATGGCCAAATTATTTTAATTCCTAGGTGACAATATGAATGCATTACTGTTTTTGGTTGAGATCGGTTTTGACCTAGTACTTATCGTGTTCCTGCTACGCTTGTGGCTACAAGTTGCGCGCGCCGACTTTTACAATCCGATGAGTCAGTTTGTGGTAAAAGCCACTAACTTTGCGGTGTTGCCACTGCGCCGAGTGGTTCCTATGGCGGGTAACTGGGATCTAGCCACCCTATTGTTAGTGGCATTGATTGGTATTGGAAAGATTCTTGCACTGTCTGCGATCACCAGCGGGCGCATGCCTGCCGTTACTGAAGTGTTGATGTTCGGAATTGGCACCGCAGTGTTTCAATTTTTATCGCTACTCTTCTGGATTACTATTATTCGCGCATTAATGAGCTGGTTCAGTCAGGGATACAATCCCATGATGATGATGCTAGGGCAACTTACCGAGCCATTCTTAGCGCCTATTCGACGCATCATTCCTCCCATTGGTGGTCTAGACTTAAGTGTACTAGTGTTAATTATAGCTATTCAGTTTGTCCGAATTTTATTCGGTAACCTGCTCAGTATGGGGATAGCGTTATGAGATATATCTGGTCATTCATTATCGGTGCAGCACTGACAATAAGCGCGCCAGCATTAGCTGAACAAAGTACCCGTTTGGGCCCGTGGGAAGTGCATTACAATGCGTTTAATTCGACGCTACTGCGCCCAGAGATGGCGCAACAATACGACCTTCAGCGCAGTAAGTATGTTGGTACGGTAAACATTGCGATACTTGCCGCCACTGAAGAAGGTAAGCCTGCGCAACGTGTAAGTATTGAAGGCTACGCGATGAACCCGTTAAGCATGCAACAAAACCTAGAATTCCAAGAGGTAATCGAGGGTGAGAGTGTTTATTATCTCACCCAAGTTAAGTTTACCAACCTGGAAACGTTGCGGTTTTATATTACTTTGAAGAAAGGCACTGAAACTCAAGAGTTACGCTTTTCAAAAGAGTTTTGGGCTAACTAAGTAACTTCACGCCGACTTGGCTAATATCACCACTTTCATGCAGCTCACGCACCGTGAGCTGCACATGCCCTAGCTTAAGGTCGTCCCCTACCACTACGCGGCGGTGAAACTTCAACGCAAAGTAATCATTTAGCGACAACTCGCCTTTAGCTTCTGGTAGCTCTCCCAATGGGTAGAAACTAGCTACCTCTTCTAACGTTAAGTCACCACGAATACTAAAGTCACCGAAGAACTCACTGGTCGGTACTTCGGTCGCCTTGCTATCTTCCGCTAGAATTCGGCTCACTTCATCGATATGTTGAACTTTGGCAATAACGATGGCGGTATCGCCGTCAGTCAATCGTGTATCCATATTCGGTGGTAACCACTCGCCATTACGCACCACGCCTGCGAACTCTACCGGCACACTCCACTTGATTTCAGCCCAAGTATGATCACAGGCTGGCGAACGCTCACTAACACTGTAAGCCCATACTTCTAATGGGTCGCGGCTACCGACTCTATCAAGTGGCATGCGATGATTCGGTTCTGCTTCCGCTGGTACTTCCAGCCCCAGCAGGCGTGCGAATGGTGCTAACGTCCAGCCTTGCACCATGAGTGAAATAATCACCACCATAAATGCGATATCAAAAAACAGCTCTTTATTAGGCACGCCGGTTAACCACGGGTACAGCGCTAATATAATAGGTACCGCACCGCGCAGGCCAACCCAACTCATAAACAGCTGCTCTCGCCACGGTAGCTTAAATGGTAGCAGGCTTATCACCACCGCTAGCGGTCTGGAGACAAAAATCATTAGCGCTGCCACACTTAAGGATACTGGTAAGTTCTCCAACAGATGCGAAGGCGTTACTAGCAATCCTAAAATTAAGAACATCATAATTTGACTGAGCCAAGCCAAACCGTCTTGAACTTGCAGAATATGTACCAGTTGCGGCAAGCGCGAGTTACCTATTTTGTAACCCATCAAATACACTGCTAAGTAACCGCTACCACCAATACCATCGGTAATCGAAAACATAACCACAGCTGAAGCTGCTGCCAACAAAGGGAAGAAGGTAAATTGGACGGCAATTCTTCGTGCCATTACCACAAATAAACGCCCACCAACCCAACCGGCAAAGTAACCAATCACCAACTGCTTGAACACATCGACACCCATCACTACCCATGATTGTTCCGTAGCCGTTGCAATCATAGTGGTCAGGGTCATAGTGAGGATAATAGCCATAGGGTCGTTGGTACCCGACTCTATTTCTAGCGTGGATGCGACGCGCTGCTTGATGCGCAGGTTTTGCGATTGAAAGATGCCAAACACTGCAGCGGCATCGGTTGAGCTAAGAATGGCCCCGATCAACAATGCCGTCGGCCAGGGGAAATCAAATAGCCATACCACCCCAGTCGCAGTGATGGCACAGGTTAAGGCAACTCCTAAGGTTGCCAAACTTATTGCCGGCCACAGAGCTACGCGGAAGCGCTCTTTTAAGGTACGCATACCGCCGTCAAACAAGATAATTACTAAAGCTAACGAGCCAATAAAAAACGCCGCTTCCGGATCGCTAAACTCGATACCCAATACACCCTCTTCGCCCGCGAGCATGCCCACGACCAAAAATGTAAGTAGTAACGGTGCGCCTAAGCGGTTTGATACAACAGTCGCTAGAATGCTGACGAGCAACAACGAACCCATCAGTAGCATTAATCCAGTAATCCCTGTCAAGCGGCAATCTCCTTGGTCGTTTATGGCATAGCACGTATAATAACAGCCAATATTATTAAAGGGTGAAAGAACATGCGAGAAATAGTGTTAGCAACCGGCAATCCTGGCAAGGTCGCTGAATTACAAAGTTTATTACAGCCGCTCAACTGGCGTGTTCGACCTCAGTCTGAATGGGCTTTGGACGACGCCGATGAAACCGGTTTAACTTTTGTTGAGAACGCTATCATTAAAGCTCGCCATGCAGCAGCGGCAACTGGATTGCCAGCGCTCGCTGATGACTCTGGCCTTGCGGTACAACACCTAAATGGCGCGCCGGGTATTTATTCAGCGCGGTTTGCCGGTCAAGGCGCTGCGGATAGCGCTAACATCGATAAATTACTTAGTGAATTACAAGGCGTTCCTGAAGCGCAACGCCAAGCGAGTTTCCATTGTGTTTTAGTTTACTTGGAACATGCGCAAGATCCTACCCCTTTGATTTGCCACGGTTCTTGGCACGGTTCAATCACCACTGCACCGTCGGGTAACCAGGGCTTTGGCTATGACTCTGTATTCTGGGTTGCCAGCGAGCAATGTACTGCCGCTGAACTTTCAGCGCAGCAGAAACAACAGCTCGGTCACCGCGGTAAAGCGCTACGCGCATTGCTGAAGCATTTATCACCGCCGGTGCTATGAGTAATTTTATGACCAACTTACAACTGCCGCCTTTGTCGCTGTATGTTCACATTCCGTGGTGTGTGCAAAAGTGCCCTTACTGTGACTTTAACTCACACGCGCTGAAACATGATATTCCTGAACAAGAATATGTGGCGCGACTTCTCGATGACTTGCGTGCTGATCAAGAATGGCGCCAAGGTCGCACGCTAGACAGTATTTTCATCGGTGGCGGAACCCCTAGTCTTTTTAGCGCCGCAGCCATCGAAACTTTGCTGCAAGGTATAGCGCGAATTATCCCGTTATCTCCGGATTGTGAAATTACTTTGGAAGCTAACCCAGGCACCTTTGAAACGGAGCGCTTTGCTGGCTTTGCCGCGGCGGGCGTGAACCGGCTGTCTATAGGTGTGCAAAGCCTTCATGCTGAGCAATTAACCACATTGGGTCGCATTCACAACCCCGAGCAAGCGCTTGAAGCAGCTCAGCACGCCCGGCAACTGCCGCTACGCAGCTTTAACTTGGATCTTATGCATGGATTACCAGGGCAAAGTTTAAGCGCTGCTATGGCTGATTTAAAGGGTATTATCGAACAACAACCACCACACATATCTTGGTATCAACTCACCATCGAACCAAATACGGCTTTTGCCAGTCGGCCACCAAAGCTTCCCGAAGACGAAACCTTATGGGACATTCAGGAACAAGGGCATGAGCTACTTCTCGCTGCTGGTTATCGCCAGTATGAAATTAGCGCCTATGCAAAACCCGGGCATGAAAGCAAACATAACCGCAATTACTGGACCTTTGGTGACTATCTGGGGATTGGTTGCGGTGCCCATAGTAAAATTACGTTACCAGAACAAAATAAAATTATTCGCTGTGAAAAAATAAAACACCCACAAGGCTATCTCGATTTGACGCGACCGCTGCGCTACAAGCTTTGGGAAGTTGCTGACAGTGAACGTACTTTCGAGTTTTTTATGAATTACTTTCGTTTGTTTGCGCCCGTACCTAAAGCCGATTACGAGGCTTATACCGGGCTATCAAGCAGTGTTGCAGAAGCCGCACTTGCTTCATCCATTGCTAAAGGACTCGTGGAAGACCTCGGCGAGCAATGGCAAACCACCGCTCTAGGCCGTAGATATCTTAATTCTGTACTCGACGAGCTACTGTAAAATTTAAGCAATGCGCTCGAATTTGAGATCCCAAACACCGTGACCTAAGCGTTCACCACGCTGTTCAAACTTAGTTAGTGGGCGTTCACTTGGGCGCGGTATATAATCGCCTGTGGCTGATAGGTTGCGCCAGCTCGGTGCATTGCTCAGCACTTCAAGCATATGCTCGGCATAGTTTTCCCAATCTGTTGCCAAATGGAGAATTCCGCCGACCGCCAGCTTAGGACGAATTAGCTCTAGAAATTCAGGTTGAATCAAGCGACGTTTGTGATGACGCTTTTTATGCCACGGATCTGGAAAATAAACCTGAATCGTTGATAGCGACTCGTCAGCAATACAGTCTTGCAAGATTTCTACTGCGTCATGTTCAAACACTCGCAGGTTAGTTACGCCCTGCTCTTCAGCTTCTAGCAAACAAGCGCCAACGCCTGGGCGATGAACTTCGATTCCGATAAAGTTCTTTTCTGGCGCAGCAGCGGCCATCGCTACCAATGACTTGCCCATGCCAAAACCAATTTCTAGTACCGTTGGGGCTTCACGACCAAATACTTTGACTAGATCCAGTTGACCTTGCGCATGCGTTAATCCCATCGTCGGCCAGCTCCGCTCAAGTGCGGCGGCTTGCCCTTTCGTCAAACGCCCTTCGCGCTTCACAAAGCTACGTATTTTGCGGATGTATTTGCCTTCGGCTTGCGCCTTTTCAAGGTCACTATGGGTCATGCTGCCTCTTTGCTTAGCTGGAGATGTTTTTAAAGCGGCTTCATTATGCAAAAAGGCGCGCCAAACGCAAGGTTTGACGCGCCTTTTTCATACACCAGTTGATTAGTTTTTAACTGGTACTTTCTTGGTTACCGACATTTTTGCTTCAATGCGACGGTTTTTAGCACGGTTTTCACTGCTATTGTTAGGATATTTTGGCTTGGTTTCGCCATAACCTACAGTGCGTACGCGTTCCGCGGCAATGCCAAAGTCTTTAACTAAACTGTCACCAACAGCTTGAGCACGCCATTCTGACAAGGCTTGGTTATAAGTACCTTGACCAGTGTCATCGGTATGACCTTCAATGGTGACATCTAACTGCGGATATTCTTTTAAGAAGTTTGCAGTATCACGAATATCACTTTTTTGACTTTCAGGAATATCAGCTGAGTTTAATGGGAAGGTAACTAGTAGCTCACGAGTGATTACTTCGTTCGCATACATCACACAACCATCAGCATCCACTTTAAAGCCTGCTTGCGTATTCGGACACTTGTCACGGTTATCTGGTACGCCATCACCGTCAGTATCTACAACCACTGGTGCCACTACAGGCGCTGGTTGTGGACGTGGTTTCGGTGCCACTGGCTGATCACTGCCACCAAAGTACCAACGTAAACCGGTCATAAACATAAACTCGGTGAGGTCGCCATCGTTTTGTTGTACCGCACCTTCGAAGCTAATCGCTAAGTTTTCATTTAAGAATTCTTTATAACCTGCGGTTAAGCGCAAGAAACGATTGTTTAGGTTGCCTAGCTCAGTCGAGTTTACCCCTACTGCGCCGTAAAAGTTTTTGGTGAAGTTATAAAGAACGTCAACACCATACGCGTGTCCGGACGAATCAAACGCACTGGTCGTTTCTAAGTCGCCACGTAAATAATCGTAATAAACGCGCGTGCCCCACTCAGGGGTAAAATGAAATCCAGCTTCTAAGCCACCCATCCAGGTGTCTAAGCCGCCGCCAAATGTATGAAGCGCATTGCCCTCAACAGCTACACGATCCGAGTCAGTGCCCATCACGCCAATGCGCGGACCAACGTAAAAACGATCCGACTCATCATTGTCCTGAGCTAAAACTGGAGATGATAATAATGCTGTTGCAATTGCAGCTGATAGCATAGTTTTCCGTTTCATGAGATGCTCCTTTGATGTTCTCATTGGCTGTAATTAAAACTACCGTTTGAATATACACTAGATTGGCGAAAATTTCCTGTGCTGGCACAGTTTTACCGAACCTTTGCATATCTTCTTAACAACTTTGCTCAATAAATTTAAATGAATAAAACCGCAAAATCGCTCAACAAATCACCACTAAAACCTGATCAGTTCTCAGCCGTTGTGATCGACTGGCAAAAAAGCCATGGTCGCCATGATCTACCCTGGCAAACTGAAAGCAATCCGTACCACGTTCTTGTAAGCGAATTAATGTTGCAGCAAACCCAAGTCACCACAGTTATCCCCTATTTCAAAAAATGGCTGGAACGCTTTCCAACCATTACCCATCTCGCCAATGCTAGCGAAGACGAAGTATTAACTGCTTGGCAAGGGCTAGGTTACTATTCGCGAGCACGCAATCTGCATCGTGCTGCGCAGTACCTTACAGCTGAGTATAGAGCTGAAATACCAAGTACGCCTGAACAATTGCGAGAAATTCCGGGCGTCGGCCCCTATACTGCGGGTGCCATTACTGCTTTTGCTTTTGATCAGCCTGCCGCTCTTGTTGACGGTAACGTAAAACGCTTATTTTCGCGCTACTTTGGCATTGCTACAGATCCGTCAAAGAGTAGTACCAATAAACTAATATGGGCTTTGGCTGAAGACTATCATCCCAGTAGTCAAAACCGACGATATTCACAAGGATTGTTAGATTTAGGCTCCTCCATCTGCAAGCCACGCAACCCATTATGTGAGCAATGCCCTCTGCAAAACACTTGCTATGCTTTCGCCGCCGACCAAGTTGCGGAGCTACCCATGAAGAAGCCTAGAAAAACACTACCCGTGCGCGCTGGTCATTACGCGTGGAGCTACAATTCCAAAGGGTTACTACTGCAACAACGCAGTGGTGATGGTATTTGGCCACGCCTATGGTGTTTACCCGAGTTAACCGATGCTCCTGATGCGCAACTGCTCGGTGAGTTCCAACACACTTTTAGCCATTACAGACTAAACGCGTCGGTTTGGCATATAAACGCTAAGTCTGATACCAACACCCAGCGCTTTGAGTTATCTCAATTTGAACAGATAGCACTACCAACCCCAATAAAGAAATATATTCAAAGCGTCTTAAGCGATAAATCATGTAGTAAAGACTAGTAGGTTTGCATTCGCTCAAGCGGACAGCGTAAAATTAGATCACAACCCAATTAATGAGGTCAATATGAGTCGTACTGTATATTGTGAGTATTTAAAGCGTGACGCTGAAGGCTTAGATTTTCAGCTTTACCCTGGCGAACTCGGCACCAAGATTTTTAATAGCATCTCAAAAGAAGCATGGGCTGAATGGCAAAGTAAGCAAACCATGCTAATTAATGAAAAACGATTAAACCTAATGGACCCTGAAGCTCGTAAATATCTAGAAGCGCAAATGCAAGCCTTCCTGTTTGAAGGTAAAGATATTGACATTGAAGGCTACACCCCGCCTAGCGCATAATCTTCCTTACGACGAAGCCCCGTTTAACGGGGCTTTTTTGTGCCTGTAATTCCTACTTATGAAACTTATTCCCATATCAATTATTTATTAAAGCCTATAGTGGGCATAACTAAAATCAATGGTCTTTGTCTAGAGCGCGCCAACAAAACCTGTTAGACTACATACGAATTTTTCAACATGGAGTTATTATGAAAATGCCTTCCTGGCAACGAGCTGTCCTCAAAGTAGGTAGCGCGTTGATTGCGCCAGACGATACAGGAACGAGCAGTAAATATTTATTAGCGATTGCCCGCTTTATTATTGAATGTCGTGAACGAGGCCAAGAGATTGTACTTGTGTCTTCAGGCAGTGCCGCGGCAGGACGTAAGCATATTTGCTACGACAGTGAAATCATCCCCGTTACAGTTAAAAAGGCCATGGCCGCAGTCGGCCAAAGCGATATGATGGCCAACTGGTCTAGGTTTTTCGACTTTCCATGCGCGCAAGTGCTCATGACACACGGTGATCTAAGTGATCGCGCCCGTTACGTCAGTGTCAGAAATACGCTTCGCACATTGTTAGAACACGATGTATTGCCCATCGTTAATGAAAATGACGCGTTAGCCACAGATGAAATGAAAGTTGGCGATAATGACAACCTAGCGGCAATGGTTGCAACCCTAGTTGATGCAGATGCGTTAATCATCTGCTCTGATATTGATGCGCTTTATGATGCCGACCCTCGGGTTAAACCTGATGCTAAAAAAATACCAATAGTTGACGAAATTACTGAAGAGATATTTGCGTTAGCTGGTGGAACGACCAATAAAATAGCTACAGGTGGTATGCGCACCAAGATTGAAGCCGCTGAAAAAGCGACGTCACACGGTATCGATACCTATATCGTCAATGGCCGTAAAGGTGCGACCTTTGAGCATATGTTACGCGGTGATAATCCAGGCACGCTATTTAAGCGCCAGCAAGACCCAATGAGCAATAAAAAACATTGGTTGCGCCATACCTTGATTTCACAAGGTGAGTTAGTGGTTGATGAAGCCACAGCTGCAACCATTACTACGGGTTCCGCGCTGACCACTATGGGCATTATCGATATTCAAGGTGACTTTAATCGCGGTGATGCCGTGGTTATTCGCAATGGCGATAACGCCGAAGCCGTCGCCAAAGGTATTTGCCAATATAGCTCTCACGAACTGTTGCATTTAAAGGGCCAAGAAGTCAGTGATATTGCCGAAACATACGGCTATAGCCCTATTACAGAAGTGATTGAAGCCAACGATTTAACCATACTGGAGGAACTATGAGTATCCAGCTAGCAGAACAAATTTCTAAACGTGCTGCGGTTGCAGCACGAGCAGTTGCCACATTAAGTGAAGCGAAAAAGAACGAAGTACTACAACGGATGGCAAATGCGATCCGTAGCCATCAAGATAAAATTCTTGAGGTAAACCAACAAGACATGGACAGCGGTCGTGAAAAAGGATTATCAGCAGCCATGCTTGACCGTCTGCAATTAACTCCTGAGCGCGTTGAGAGCATTGCTGTTGCCATTGAAGAGATTATTGAACTCAATGACCCAGTTGGCGAGCGCATTCCATTCACGACACGCCCAAATGGCATGGTGGTGGAAAAGATGCGGATTCCACTGGGAGTCATTTGTATGATTTACGAAGCACGTCCCAATGTCACGGCTGATGCTGGTGCACTGTGCTTTAAATCAGGTAATGCTGTTATTCTACGTTGTGGACGAGAAGCCATCGCTAGTAGTAAAGCAATCGCAGAAGCCTTGCATTATGCACTGCGTGAGAGCGGCCTACCTGAAGATGTAATTACCGTGGTACCAACACCCGATCGTGACGTGATGTTAGAGCTACTGCAGCAAGATCAATATATTGATTTGGTAATTCCACGTGGCGGTGAAGGCTTGATCCATTTTGTTAGCGATAACAGCAAGATTCCTGTCATCCAACACTACAAAGGCGTGTGTCACTTATATGTCGACCAAGATGCCGACTTAGATCGAGCATTAGCCTTGTTGTTAAACGGTAAAACTCATCGCACTGGTGTTTGTAACGCTTTAGAAGGCTTAATCGTACATCAAGCTATCGCTGATAAGTTTTTGCCAATGGCAGCGCAAGCCTTAGCAGAGAAAGGTGTGGTAATTCACGCTGATAAAAAGTCTGCGACCTACTTTGACGGCGCTGATGTGATTACTGATGACGCTTTTGGCGAGGAGTATCTGGCCTTAGAAATTGCGGTACGCACAGTTGCTGACTTCGATGCGGCAATAGCGCACATTCAGCAATTTGGTAGTGGTCATACGGAAGTTATCGCCACTGAAAACCAAGCAACCGCTGAACGCTTTATTCGCGAAGTTGACTCCGCCGTCACTATGCATAATACATCATCACGCTTTAGCGACGGTGGCGAGCTCGGCTTAGGTGCTGAAATAGGTATCTCAACGAGCAAGCTCCATGCATATGGCCCCATGGGCTTACAGTCACTAACTACCGAAAAGTTCGTGGTGACCGGCTCCGGCCAAGTACGCCAGTAGAACTACTGACCGTACCCTGCCAAAAGTAATGGCCAATCACGTGATTCTTGCCAATGGAATGCGTGGTTGGCTTCTTCAGCTTTCCCCAGCTCTTTTTTCAACGAGCGCAATAGTCGATTTAAGTTTGCTTGCTGCCACTCACCCGGCTCACGAAAGCCACATTTGTCAAAATCGACAATCCAACCTTGCCCTGCTGCGTCAAGCATTAGGTTATGGCAGTTTAAGTCTGAGTGATATACACCCTGCTCGTGCAGTTGGTAGATCACCTGCCCAATAGTCTGCCACTCCGCCTCGGTCAGCTGACGTTCTAATAGACACTTAAATACATCTTTTGTATGCGGAATAGTTTCAACCAAGATATCAGCGCGGTAGCCCCACAAACTAGCTTTTTCATAACGAGCAGCAATAGGTCGTGGCACTGGCAGCTTAAGCTCTTGTAGCTTCAGTAGTAACGAGAATTCGGCCATTGCTCGACTCTCAGCAATAGGCTCTCGTTTGAACCTATCTTTATTAACTTTACCGACTAATCCACCTCGATAATAGTGGCGCAAGAGCATGCCCTGCTCACCTTCCGCAATAAACCATGCCGTGCTGCGCCCTGTTGCTGAACCTTTTACTTTATCTTGTTGCTGCCAGTAGTCTGCAGAAAAGTAGTCGTCATTCAGGTTAGGAACCACTGCGGCGTCGTACCAAATTTCTACAGATGGCGTTGGCGTTAAGGTTTTTATCATTTTCATAGTCCTTGCAACTTGCGTGTCTGGCACCTTTAAATAGTGCTTTATATCTTTTAGCATGGCTTCAGTAGCACCCTGGTCATTGGCAAACTCTTGTGTTGCCCGTGCTACCATTGCTAGTCCTTGCTGCGGTGATTCAAGCAGTTGTAGCCAATGAGTGGCCAGCTGCTCAGCATTGCTAACCATACCTACCGCCTCAGCGTTTTCGAGGCGTTGAAAAATATCGGTAAAATTAAATACGTGTGGGCCGGTAAGCACTGGGGTTTTAGTCGCAACTGGTTCCAGTGGATTATGACCACCACGTTCAATCAAACTGCCGCCGACTAAGGCTACGTCTGCCATCGCATACCAAAGTAAAAGTTCACCCATAGTATCGCCAATCAGCACTTGATGATGTGCTGCAACGGGTTGATTGTGGCTGCGTTGAATTGCGCTGAGCTTTAACTGTTGCGCCATCTGGGCAACTTTATTAAAGCGTTCTGGGTGCCGTGGCACGATAATCAGTAAGGCTTGTGGTTGCTGTTTTAATACCTGTTGAAAGGCTTGGTAGATAACCTCATCTTCGCCATCATGGGTACTGGCAGCAACTAAAATAGGTCGTTGCAAACGCTCGCGCCACGTATTGGCCTCGGTCATAACTTCAGGCGCAACTTGGAAATCGAATTTTAAGTTCCCGCGAACTGCTACCTTGTTATCAGCTACTCCCAACAGCTTAAAACGCTCACAGCTAGCTTTGGTTTGCGCTGCAATAAAAGTCACTGCTGACCAAATCGGCCCGAGCAAGCCTTGATACTTTTGATAGGTTTTGAATGACCGTTCTGACAACCGAGCGTTAACCACAACCGTGGGAATTTGCCGCTGTTTAGCTTCTGCCAACATATTTGGCCATAACTCGGTTTCAAGAATAACGATAAATCGTGGTGCCAGCTTATTAAAAAAGCGTCGCATTGCTCCAGGAGTATCAATAGGTAGATAGCAATGGTGAACCCGATCACTAAACAAGCTATGCGCTAAGTCGGCTGCGGTCGGTGTCATTGAGGTTAAAGTGACTGGCAAATGAGGATATTCATTGAGAATGCGCTCGATTAAGCCGCGCGCAGCTACAGTTTCGCCGACTGATACGCAATGAATGAGTATGCCGTCACGAGCGCAAGCGGGAACTGGCTGAAGTGCCAAACGTTCACGCCAACGCTGCCGGTATTCAGGTGCTTTACGGCCGCGGACCCAAAAGTAAATAAATACAAATGGGACTAACAGCCGTATTAACAATCGATAGCGAATCGTCATGACGATTTAGCGCCAGTATTCTTTAATCCATGTTGTTGGTAGTACCTTGCGATACCATTTACCACTTTTACCGACCACTGCATCATCTGGATGCGGACGGCCATGGAAGATAATAACTTTTGCCCCTTCAGGAATACGTGGTTCCTGGAAGAAACTTAATGGGAATGGGCGTAGGCAATGACGTTTAAAGCTGCGGCACCATTCCGCCGGCCAGTACTTTAACTTGCCTTGGCGATCGACAAACTGGGTAATGAACTCTTGCTCATTCCGCACGTGCTTACGCGAGCCAACGGGATCATTTTTCAGATGTTCGAGAGCATCGACATGCGCACCAATATTAAAACGGAACACTGATGTATTTCCGGTCGCATCTGACTTATCCCACTCTTTGATCACCAAGAAGTCACCTTCAGGGCCAAAGAAGTCATCGAGGTTACCAACAATTACGATATCAAGATCGAGGAACAAAGTTGGTCCTTCTAAATCGTACAATGGTTGTGCAAAACACGTAAGCTTCAACCACCCATGACCAAAGGTCCACGGCTTGCGTTGGTCAAAGTCTTCGAAACCAATTTCTGGAATCGGCTTAACTTCAACTTCGTCGCGAATACCCTCTGCGTCATCTGTTAAACAGACAAAGCGATAAGGTAAGGTGATATTACGACTAACCATGGAATACAGCTTGTTTACATAGTCGGCGCCGTACTTTTTGCCCCACTTGATACAAATAATGTTAACCGGTTGCATGAGTTACCTGTCCAGTTTTTTGAATGAAATTTTATAACCTGCATGATGCCAAATTTTCGCTGATCTGACCATGCTAAATCAGCAATTTAGCAGTACTTCTACAAGACCTTAGCGCAAAACTAACATTAAACCAGTGAATCAGGAGGAAATAGCAGGAGGTAGAAACAAAAAACCGGATGACCCATGTGGATCATCCGGTGAGATAGAGCTTTAGATAGAGCTTACTGTGGACGGCGGCTGCGGCCTTTGTCACCACCACGGTCAGAACGAGGACCGCGACTACGTGGAGCACCTTTGAATGCTGGACGCTCACCACGAGGAGGACGTTCGCCACGCGGCTTACGCGTAATGGTTTCGCCTGGGGCTAATTCCATACCCATTTGTTGCTGACGCACACGCGCTCGCTGTAACGTGCGTAATACTGCAGTCGGCATGTTCTTTGGTAGCTCAACTAAGCTATGACCGTCGAACAATTGGATTTGGCCAATATAGCGGCTATCCATTTCGCCTTCGTTTGCAATAGCACCAACGATATCTTGCGGTCGTGCACCATGGTCACGGCCGACCTGAATGCGGTACGTTTCAAAATCGATGTTGGCATCGCGGCGGTCACGACCACCGGTACGCTCACGGCGCTCACGTGGATTGCGTGAGTTACGATCGCTGCGGTCATTACGCTCTGCTCGCTCAGCGAACTTACGCGGCGCTGGATCTTCAGGAACGATTAACGGACGCGTTTGGTTTTGCTGCGCTAATAACGCGGTCGCAATTTGTAACTCTGTCAATTCAGTTTCAGCAGCCATTTTGCTAACGATTGCCGTCATTTCATCCAACTGACCATTAGTGATCGTTTGCACGATTTGCTCTTGCAATTTCGCCTGACGATGAGCACCTAACTCTTGTGCGTTCGGTACGTCAAAAAACTCGATTGTACCGTTGGTTAAACGCTCATAATGACGCAACAAGTAACGTTCTTTACTACGGAAGAATAAAATTGCTTCACCACTACGACCAGCTCGACCAGTACGGCCAATGCGGTGTACATAAGACTCCGTATCACCTGGTAAGTCATAGTTAACCACGTGCGTGATCTCAGGAACGTCTAAACCACGTGCAACAACGTCAGTTGCAACTAAGATTTCGATGCGACCTTTACGCAACTGGCTTACCGTTTGCTCACGTTGCACTTGGTTTAAGTCACCACTTAAAGGTGATGCTTTAAAACCAGACGCTTGTAATTGCTCAGATACTTCCATGGTGTCTGAACGAGTACGTACGAAGATCAATACGCGTTGATACTCTAGCGTTTCAAGTAAACGTGTTAGCGCTTGCATTTTATTCAAGCCACGTACCTGCCATGCGCGTTGGCGAATGGTTGCTTTCGCTTGTTCACGAGCGGCAATTTGAATATTTAATGGTTGCTCACCAGCTTCGTTAACCAAAAAGGTTTTTGCCAACTTGCGAATTGCAGGTGGCATAGTTGCTGAGAATAATGCACGTTGAGACGTATTTGGCACTGCTGCCATAATCGTTTCAATGTCTTCGATAAAGCCCATGTTTAACATTTCATCAGCTTCATCAAGCACCGCTAAACGCAATGCTGAAAGGTTTAATACACCTTTCTTCAATAAGTCTAATAAGCGACCTGGGGTGCCGACAACAACTTGTGCGCCACCGCGAAGGGCTTTAATTTGTGGGCCAAACGCTGAGCCACCGTATACGGTTGCAACTTCAACGCTACGCATTTGCTGACCAAAGCCTGCAATAGCTTCAGCAACCTGCATCGCTAATTCACGTGTAGGAGCAACAACTAATACTTGCGTTGCACGCAATTTAGGATCGAGAAGGCTTAAACCAGGTAAACCAAAGGCTGCGGTTTTACCGGTACCAGTTTGGGCTTCACCTAATACGTTTTTACCTTCAAGCAACGCAGGAATAGCCTGCACTTGAATAGGAGTTGGCGTGGTGAAGTTCATTTTTTCTAGTTGCTTAAGCAAAGCAGCAGGCAGGACCATATCTCCGAAAGATTGGTCGGTAGTCATTTCTGTCATGTAGTTCTCACAATTTCTGTAAAGCATAAAGGGGGATGTACGCCCGGCTACAGAACTCGATGAACACTCTGGCAGGATATAGGCGCTGTTTACCCCAGCGAATCAGGGGTAAAGCCGCTCCCATCAATAGCGGTAATGACCCTGAGGAAGGCGCAGTATACGCTAAATGTTAAAGCCGCACAAGTATTTTGACCATTGAAGTCTGTTATAAAAAGCCCAATACTCTATCTACACTTACCATTTATATGGGGATAATTATGACTGCACACAGCATGCGTTCGTTAATGCAATCCAACGCTTTCATTGATGGTCACTGGGTTCCATTGGAACAGCGCTTTGAAGTATTCAACCCTGCAACGGGTGAACTTTTAGCGACAGTGGCTGATGGCGACGCCGCTCTAGCAGAGCGCGCTGTAGAAGCGGCACATAAAGCCTTCCCTGCATGGCGCGATATGCCCCCACGTGAACGGGCAAAGTTATTGCGCCGGTGGTATTCAGCCATTCTCAAAAACAAACGAGCGCTCGCGGAAATCATGAATGCTGAGCAAGGCAAACCCATCGCGGAAGCCGTTGCAGAGATCGCCTATGGAGCCAGTTTTATCGATTGGTTTGCTGGTGAAGCTGAACGTTGTTACGGCGAAATATTACCTGAGTTTGCCAAGGGCACGCGCAGTTGGATTGTTAAACAGCCCGTCGGCGTTTGTAGTGCCATTACCCCGTGGAACTTTCCCAACGCCATGATCACCCGTAAGCTCGCGCCAGCACTAGCGGCCGGCTGCACAATGATAGTTAAGCCGCCTGAGTTAACCCCTTTATCAGCCCTCGCTTTAGCACAACTTGCCAGTGAAGTTGGTATTCCCGACGGCGTTATTAATATAGTGCCTACCAGTCAGTCGCAAGCTGTTGGCGAAGTGCTCACCACCCACCCAAATATCCGCAAGTTTACTTTCACTGGTTCTACTGCAGTGGGCAAAAAGCTTATGGCTCAATGCTCAAGCACCGTAAAAAAAGTGTCTTTAGAACTGGGCGGCAATGCACCATTTATTGTTTTTGACGATGCTGACCTTGATGTGGCGGTCAATGAACTAATGCAAAGTAAATTTAGAAATGCAGGGCAAACCTGTATTAGCCCTAACCGCGTGCTGGTGCAAGAGTCTGTACTTGAGAGTTTCCTCGCAAAACTTACGCCAGCAGTACAGCAATTAAAAGTTGGTATGGGCGATCAAAAAGATATCGACTATGGTCCGCTAATAAGCACAGCCGCGATTGATAAAGTTGAACGGTTGATCGCGGATGCCACGAAAAAAGGAGCCAAGTTAATCACTGGCGGTAAACGACTTGATGACATAGGCCCACTGTTTTATGCACCTACTATAATAACCGATGTCCAAAGCACAATGAGCATTAGCCAAGAAGAGGTGTTTGGCCCGGTAGTGGCAATTCAATCCTTTGTTGAAGAAGCTGAAGGCGTGCGCTTAGCCAATGACACGCCATTTGGTCTCGCCGGATATTTCTGCGCACAAGACTATGCTCGAATCCATCGGGTTAGTGAGCAATTAGACTGTGGTATGCTTGGTATCAACGCAGGCGCAATATCGCATGTATACAATGCCTTTGGTGGTGTGAAAGAGTCCGGCATTGGTCGCGAAGGCTCAAAATATGGCCTCGCCGAGTTCCAAGAAACTAAAAACATTACTTTAGGTGGCCTCTCATGACACAAACCCCAAGTGCGGTTTTTTCTCGCTTACAAGCCACTTATGCTAGCGGCGTAACTCGCGACTACCAGTGGCGCTTAGAACAACTTAAGCGATTCGATGACTTTTTGCTGGAAAACGAGAGCGAGTTACTAGAAGCGCTACGCCAAGATTTAGGCAAATCCAACGCCGAAGGTTGGTTAACCGAAATTGGTTTTTTGCGTAGTGATATTCGCCATACACAGAAGCAATTAAAGCGCTGGATGAAACCCAAACGGGTTCCCGGTCAGTTATTAACTTGGCCCAGCAAGAGTAAGATTCACCCCGAGCCGCTTGGCGTGGTGTTAATCATGGGGGCGTGGAATTACCCGATACAACTTTTACTAAGTCCGTTAATTGCTGCGATTGCCGCCGGCAACTGTGCACTGATCAAGCCCTCTGAACTGGCTCCTGCAACCGCCTCAGTTATTGCGCGCTTACTGCCGGATTACATTTCTAACTCAGCGGTACAAGTCATTACTGGCGGTGCCGATGTCGCACAACAATTGCTTGCCCTACCTTTTAACCATATTTTTTATACCGGTGGTGGGCGTGTCGGTCGCATTGTTATGCGTGCTGCAGCCGAACATCTCACTCCCGTTACACTCGAGCTCGGTGGCAAGAGTCCTGCCGTGGTTTTAAACGATGCGGATTTAGTAACCTCAGCCAACCGAATTGCCTGGGGCAAGTGGTTAAATGCTGGGCAGACTTGTATTGCGCCCGACTATGTTCTGGTAGATGAGCAAGTTCATGACACTTTTATAGAGCTGCTTAAGCAAGCCATTACCAAATTTTTTACTGAGCATCCGGAGCATGCTCAAGATTATGGTCGTATTGTTAATCAGCAGCATTGTGAGCGGTTAATTGATTACCTTAACGATGGCACCATCGTTTATGGTGGCGAACATCAAATTGCCGAACGCTACCTGCAACCGACCATTCTCACCGATGTAGCAAGTGACGCGGCGGTGCTGCAAGAGGAAATCTTTGGCCCGATATTGCCCATAATCAAAATCCGTAACCTTGCGGAAGCAATACAATACATTCAAGAACGCGATAAACCATTAGCTCTATATGGCTTCAGTCAATCTCAGCAAAGTCTGCAGCAATTAACCGAACAAACCCACGCGGGCAATCAATGCAATAACGATACGTTAATGTTTATGCTGAATCCGCATTTACCTTTTGGTGGCGTAGGCCCCAGTGGCATGGGCAACTACCATGGTAAGGCTGGGTTTGATACCTTTAGCCATCACAAATCGGTGATGACACGGTCGTTTAAGTTTGATCCGAGCTTTAGATATCCACCCTATACGTCGTTCAAACAAAAACTAATGCGTTGGTTTTCTTAATTAATAAACTTTCGAGGTTGTTGTGTACTCAAACAATATTATTGATGTTACTGCTGAAAACTTTCAGCAAGTTATTCTGGAAGGCTCTCAACAGAAGCTAATCATCGTCGATTTTTGGGCGGATTGGTGCGAGCCCTGCAAGCAACTCATGCCTGTATTAGAAAAGCTCGCACAAGAATTTAGTGAACAAGTGGTGTTAGCCAAAATCAATTGTGATGAGCAGCAACAACTAGCGGCTCAGTTTGGGATTCGCAGCTTACCCACGGTCGCATTCTTCAAAGATGGCCAACCGGCAGATGGCTTTGCTGGTGTCGAAACCGAGTCGGCGATTCGCCAACGTATAGAAAACCTAGTTCCCTCTGTTGATGACGAGTTATTGACGCAAGCTCAGCAAGCCATAGCCAATAACGACTTTGAACTAGCCTTTAGCACCGCCAAGCAATTGCTCGACATTAACCCCGACAATCAACAAGCGAGTTTAGTGCTGGCCGATGCCAGTTGTGAATTGGGTCGGTTAGAGCAAGCTGAAGAGCTCTTACAAGGCATTAACCTGGCTAATCAAGATAGTTACTACCAAGCCGTTGTCGCTAAATTAAATATGGCACAACAAGCCGCTGACTCGCCGGAATTAAGAGACTTGCAAG
The DNA here is from genome assembly GCA_048269045.1 of Pseudidiomarina sp. Lineage (GTDB taxonomy): Bacteria > Pseudomonadota > Gammaproteobacteria > Enterobacterales > Alteromonadaceae > Pseudidiomarina. The sequence goes on along the minus strand of JBLWUG010000013.1, from coordinate 9,087 downwards.
ATCAAGTAGCTCAGCAGCCAGATAATTTGTCATTGCGCTTAGAGCTCGCAGCAAAGCTTTATGCCGCGCAGCGTGCTGAAGAAGCATTGGCGCAAGCCTTTGAGGTGCTGCAAAAAGATGTCAATTACGCTGAAGCTAAACAGCAGGTTCTAGATATGCTTAATAGCTTGCCTAACGGTGATCCACTCGCTTCTCGCTACCGCGGGAAACTTTATAGCATGCTCTATTAAATATCTGGTCCGCTTGCCGCGCGAGTGTGCTTGCGCTACGATTGAGAAAATTTGCTCTTTACTATAATAACTAATAGCAAGGGTCCTCTTCTATGAGCACATCTCGCGAGCACTTTAGCTCCAAATTAGGCTTTATTCTCGCTGCAGCTGGGTCTGCAGTCGGTATCGGAAACCTCGTTGGTTTCCCTGTAGCAGCAACCAAAAACGGTGGTGGTGCTTTTCTTCTCATCTATGCATTCTTTGTAGCTTTCATTTGCTTACCAGTGATGTTAGCCGAGATGGGTTTAGGCCGCCGCGCCCAGCAGAGCCCCTACCGTGCGTATAGTGAACTAGGCCAAGACAAAACGCGTTGGCGAATTGCCGGATGGCTGGCAACCCTGACCCCGTTTATGATTGCGGTGTTTTATATGGTCATCACCGTTTGGATTTTTGGTTATTTATACCAAAGCGTGACCGGCAACCTAGCTACTATCTCAGCAGACGGTTACTTCTCCGAATTTATCAATGATTACAATTTCCTATGGTATTTGGTCGCAGTGACCATCATTGTAAACTTCATTCTGGTAGGTGGCGTTAGGCAAGGTATTGAACGCGCCTCAAAGATCTTGATGCCGACGTTATTCGTCATGTTGATCTTGTTGGTCGGCTTCGTTTTAACGTTAGACAATGCCATGGCTGGCGTTAAGTTTTACTTGATTCCAGACTTCTCACAAATCACCGGTAGTGTTATCAATGGTGCTTTAGCGCAAGCCTTTTTCTCATTATCTTTAGGTATGGGTATCTTGATTACCTACGGTTCATATTTCCGCCGTAGCGACGACATTGTTACCTCAGGGAAGCTTGTAGCCTTAACCGATACCGCTGTCGCATTCATTGCCGGCTTGATGACTCTACCTGCTATATTTGCGATATACCCTGATACAAATCCTGGCTCATTAAGTGATTCTTCGGTAAGCATGATTTTCTCATTCTTCCCTAAAATCTTTATGGCACTTTCTGACTCCATTGGTTATCTATCAGCTAGTATCGCCGCGTCGGTATTCTTTTTACTGGCATTTGTAGCGGCAATTACCTCTTTGGTTTCGATTATCGAAGTTCCGACATCGTCTTTCATGGAAAAACGCCAGATCAGCCGCAAAAAAGCATTGGTCTTTATGGCGCTGGCAATTACCGTACTAACGCTTATTGCAGCGACTTCATTCGGCCTGATTCCATTCTTTACCCAGTTCGTTCATTACTCTGGGGCGGACAAGTCTGTATTTGATGTTATTTATGATGTGTTTTATGACACCATTCTGCCGCTAAATGGATTATTGATATGTCTGTTTGTACGATTCCGCTGGAAGCGTTCACAGCTCACCAAAGAACTCAGCGAAGGTAATCCAAACTACGCTACCTCGTGGCTAGAGAAATACGTAAGCTTTTCCATTGGAACCTTTATCCCTGTTATCCTAGCTGTTATCTTTGTGAATACGGTTATCACCAAGTTTTTCGGTTAGTTTACAGGAGCTTAAATGCTGCAAGGCTTTCTATCATCAATAAAGGCTGCTCAAGTACGAGCAGTCTTTTTGTTTGACGGTTCTGAGGCATGGCTCGAGGAACAGCGTCAGGGTATTCAGTCGCGCTTCCCTAATATCACCCATATCTCTGATCGGCATAACGATGCTACAGGAATGACGAGATATCGAGATTACTTAGGTACCTCTCGGGCAAACTTGCTGCTCGACTTTACCCAACAAATCCACGCCGATGCTTTAGCAGCTCTCGCCGGTACCGTCCAAGGTGGCGGCCTTATTTTTATTCTTCTGCCACCACATGCTAGTCACTTTAAAACGCGTATTTGTAGATCGGTGGAGCCCCACAAGCTAATTAGTCTAGTGACACCTGAATATAACTTTCAAGTGGCGCTACGTGCTGTAGCTAGTGAGGACTTACCCAAAGCTCTACCGAGCGAGTTACCTAGCCAACGCCAGCTTGATATCGTCGAACACATGATCGACCTACCTAGCACCTGCCATGTCATACTTGCCGATCGAGGCCGTGGTAAAAGCACAACTTTAGGCCTCGCGGCGCAAGCTTGGTTAAAGAACTATCGAGGCCGCGAACTTGTTGTTACAGGACCAAAGCCCAGCAGCGTTCAAACGTTATTAGAGCATGCAGATAATCAAATTCGATTTGTTGCATGGGATAGACTATTAGCAGATTTTGAGCCACAAAGCGTGCGGCTTATTATTGACGAAGCTGCGGCAATTCCGATGCATATTTTGCACCAATTGCACGCTCGCTTCACCGTGTGGGCACTCGCCAGTACCGTTGACGGTTACGAGGGGTGTGGTCGTGGCTTCGCCATTCGGTTTATGGATTGGCTGCAAGAGCATGAAATGTGCAAAGTACATGACCTCGACCAACCCGTACGCTGGTCACAGCACGACACCTGTGAAGCTTGGCTCAATGACCTGCTCATATTAGACACGCCAGCTACAGAGCTAGATGCCGATACCATTGATGTTCAGCAACTAACTATAAGTAGCAAGCACGCAAGTGAACTAAATGAACACGAGCTTGCCAGTGTTATCGCTCTACTCCTTGAAGCACATTACCAAAGTAGCCCGAACGATTTGAAGCTGTTACTGGATGATCCTGAACATTTGCTACTGATTGCTCGTAGTAACCAACAGGTAGTGGGTGTTGTTTGGTATTCACAAGAAGGCGAACTGCCCCAAGATATCCAACCCGCTATATTAAAAGGTACGCGGCGTTTAAGCGGCCATATTTTGCCGCAAGCATTGGCTTTTTATATGCAGCAACCGCCGCTACTTGAATGGCGCTGGTGGCGCATCACACGAATTGCCGTAGTAAAACCAATGCGCCGCAAAGGTTTAGGGCTACAGCTTCTCAATAAACTGCAAGAGCTCGCGGCTAACGCGGGCGTCGATGCACTCGGCTCAAGCTTTGGGGCGAGTTCAGAAGTACTCGACTTTTGGAGCCACAGCCCTTTTGAAATGATTCGCCTTGGCCGGAAGCTTAATATGGCTAGTGGTTACCCCAATGCCATCGTGGCTTTAGGTTTAACCGAACACAGTAGCCGAGTATTACATTACTTATACGACTATTGCCAAGCGGATATTGCCTGGAAACAGTTTGAAAGCGTTGCCGTTACGCCATCCATGCATAATATTGCGCGTGCCGTGCTACATGGCTTTGCGCATGGCAACTTACCATTTACAGAGGCGCAGTTTGCTTGGAGTGTATGCAACTTAAAGCAACCGGTAAAAAATACCGGTATCATTCTTCCAGGACAAATTCTCGATGCTCCTGAAGACCTCCGTATGCTTGCGCAAAATTACGGCTATAGCAGTCAACAAACCATGCACAATCAGCTACGACAACTCGCACGAGAATATCTCGAACTCACCAAATAAGTGCCTATTTTTTTAGTCCCCTAGGACTGTTGTTTTAAAAAATATATGCTATCTTTCAGCCTTTGTATCCACCCACTTTAATAGGGTATTTCTCATGTCTCGAGTATTAATTATTGGTGCCGGCGGCGTCGCCGGAGTAGTCGTAAAAAAGTGCGCAATGCTACCTGAGTATTTCTCAGAAATTCATTTAGCGAGCCGCACCTTATCCAAGTGCGAAAAGCTGCAAAGTGAAGCAGGCATAGACCGCGTGGTTGGTGTATACCAAGTGGATGCAGACCAAGCTTCAGAAGTGGCTGATCTCATTCGCCGCGTTGAACCTAGTCTCGTAATTAATGTGGCCTTACCTTATCAAGACCTACCTATTATGGATGCTTGTTTAGAAACTGGCGTGCATTATCTTGATACCGCAAACTATGAGCCGAAAGACGAAGCTAAGTTTGAATACTCGTGGCAATGGGCATATCAAGAGCGCTTTAAAGAAAAAGGTATTATGGCGTTATTAGGCGCTGGCTTTGACCCAGGAGTAACCAACGTATTTACTGCCTATGCAGCGAAACATTACTTCGACGAAATTCATTATTTGGATATTGTTGACTGTAACGGTGGTGATCATGGTCAAGCGTTTGCGACCAACTTTAACCCTGAAATCAATATTCGTGAGATTACCCAGCGTGGTAAGTATTGGGAAAATGGTGAATGGCACGAAACGGATCCGATTAGCGTACGCAAAGATCTTGACTACCCTAATGTCGGCGTCCGCCCTTCATACTTGTTATTCCATGAAGAGCTTGAATCATTAGTCAAACACTTCCCTACTTTGAAGCGAGCGCGTTTCTGGATGACTTTTGGTGATGAGTACTTAACTCACCTGCGGGTACTTGAAAACGTTGGTATGACATCCATTAAGCCGATTGAATTCCAAGGTCAACAAATTGTACCGCTCGAGTTCTTGAAGGCAGTGTTACCAAACCCTGGTTCTTTAGCTGAAGGCTATACTGGCTTGACTTGTATCGGTACCTACGTGACTGGTATTAAAGACGGCCAAGAAAAAACCATCTTTATCTATAACAACTGCGATCATGCAGCCTGTTATGAAGAGGTTGGTGCACAAGCGGTATCCTATACCACTGGTGTACCTGCAATGATTGGTGCATCGTTAATGTTGCAAGGTCATTGGATGGAACCAGGCGTATGGAACATGGAACAATTCGATCCAGATGAGTTTATGAGCCGTCTGAATAAATACGGTCTACCTTGGCAAGTCGTTGAATGCGATTCTCCGTTTAAGCGCTAATATCATGACCAATCCATATCTTAATTCAGCAATCCCATCGCCTTGTTACGTTTGTAACGAGGCGAAACTTAAGCGTAATTTACAGCTTATGGAGCGGGTGCAAAAAGAAAGTGGTGCCCACATCATTCTAGCCTTAAAAGGTTTCTCGATGTGGAGTACCTTCCCGCTGGTTCGTAATTACTTACGAGGTTGTACCGCGAGTTCGGTTTGGGAAGCTCGTTTAGCAGCCGAAGAGTTTGGGCGTGAAGTTCACGCCTATGCTCCGGTGTACAAACAAACGGATATTGATGCACTACTACCTATTGTTCATCATATTTCGTTTAATAGTACGACCCAATGGTTAGCCTATCGTGACCAAGCCATCACAGCCGGTGTTTCGCCGGGTATTCGAGTTAACCCAGAGCATCAGGAAGCTGATACTGAGTTGTACGACCCGAGTGCCCCTGGCTCGCGTTTAGGCGTGCGTGCAAGTGAGCTTGAAACTGTTGATCTTGAAGGTCTTGAAGGTCTGCATGTGCACAACTTATGTGAGTGTGACTCTTATGCACTAGAGCGCACTTTAGCGGCGGTAGAAGCTAAGTTTGGGCATTTACTGCATAAGCTAAAGTGGTTGAATTTAGGTGGCGGTCATTTGATGACGCGTGAAGGCTATGATGTTGATCATTTAATTGCACAACTCAAACGCTTACGTGAAACTTATGATATTCAGGTTATCTTAGAGCCGGGCTCTGCGGTTGCTTGGCAGACAGGACCTCTGATTGCCGAAGTGGTTGATATTGTCGAAAACGATGGTCTCATCGCCATTTTGGATATCTCTGCTACGGCACACATGCCAGATGTCTTAGAAATGCCATATCGACCGGTGATTACTGATGCTGATGAGCCAGGCGTGCTTCCACATACCTATAAATTAGGTGGCAATTCCTGCCTCGCTGGCGACGTTATTGGAGCTTATAGTTTTGCTGAGCCATTACAGCCGGGTACACGCTTAGTATTTGAGGACATGATTCACTACACCATGGTAAAAACTTCGTTTTTTAATGGTGTCGAGCATCCAAGTATTGGCATTTTACGTGAGTCTGGAACCTTTGATCTGGTGCGTAAATTTCAATACGAAGACTTCCGCGATAAACTTTCTTAATCGCTTAAAATGCAGCGCCCTAACGGCGCTGCGTTTATTTTACGGCAGCTCGCGCATATTGAGCGAGACCATGTAGTACGAGTTCCGTACGCAATTCACCACGACGCTTCACGTCATTGGGTAGTAATGGTATTGAACCGCCGCTATAAAGCACGCGGAAATCAAACCAATCCAGCTCAGTTTCTGACACCGCAAAAGCCTGCTGTACAATACCAATAAAGGCATTCGCGCAACCATTAGCTAAACATTCAGGGGTGCTTTTCCCTAACTGTTGGGCTTTGCCCCAAGCGTTATCTGCATCGGCAAACACTTTCGGCGCGCGGGCAACAGTAGCCGCTGTCATTAAATCGACCCCTGGTACTATCCAGCCACCTAAATGGTGCCCAGACTCATCGAGCCAATCCACCGTAATCGCTGTGCCAGCATCGATAATTAGCGTTGCCTTGGGTTGTTCGTTGTATGCTCCTATCATAGCGAGCCAACGATCAACGCCCAGCTCTTCTGGTCGCTCGTAGGAGTTAGTCACTCCGAATCCATTCGATTCTGCTTCAACAGATTTTATCGGTGCGTTTAATTGCTCTAACCAATTTTCTAAGGTCTTATTGGCTTCGCTGTCGCCAACACTAGCAAGCCATATAACGTCAATAGTGGCGTTTAACTGCTGATGTTGAAGTTCCTTGTAGGGTACGTTAAATAATGGCTCTAGATGACCATCAGTATCCATTAGGGCCGTTTTAACGCTCGTATTTCCTGCATCAACTAGTAATTTATGAGTCATAACGTAAACTGACTTCCCCTGCATGATAACGTTCTAATTGCCCATTCCGTTTTACTAATAGGGCTCCATTTTCATCAATTCCTTCCGCGATACCTTGAATTTCGCGTGTACCCATAATAATCCGCACCGGCTGCATCGCCAAACGATCAAACTTTTGCCAACGCGTTATAAAGCTAGTGAGGCCATTGGCTTCATACTCAAGCAGTGCTTTATAGCTTTGCTGCATAAGCTCAGCGGCCCATTGGTCCCGGTCGACCGTCGCCTTTATGAGCGACTCAACATCGGCCCAGGGCTGGTCAATTTTATCACTTAACCAAGTAGGCATATTTAAATTCAGGCCAATACCTACAATAGCATGTGCAGTTCCTAACGCCTGACCTTCTAGCTCTATCAGGATTCCTGCGACTTTGCGGCCGTTCACTAATATATCATTAGGCCACTTTAACTCTACATCAAAAACACCAGCTTCATCTAACATTTCCGCTAAAACTGCACCGAGCGCAATACTTAACCCCATTGCCGCTGACATGCCCTGTTCTAGGCGCCAATACATACTCATATATAAATTCGCGCCAAATGGTGACATCCATGTTTTTCCGCGACGCCCACGCCCTGCAGTTTGTGCTTCAGCTAGCACTGTATACCCATTAGATAAACCTGCGGGAATGCGTTGTTTAATCACGTCATTGGTTGAGCCTACCACCCGTTCTAACTGAACTTGATCGGCACCCAAACCGAGCTTTAAAACCTGCTGCCGAATAGTAGCTAAGTTGAGTAATTGAATGGGTGCGGATAACTTGTAGCCTTTGCCGGTAACACGAAATACGTCGAGTCCTAACTCTTCTAAGGATTTCACATATTGACTAATGGCGGTACGACTGACTGATAATAAGGCACCTAAGTCTTCACCCGAATGGAACTCGCCATCGGAAAGTTGTTCGATCACCATGATAATGTTATTGGTTTTCTGATTCATAACTCAACCAGTTTATCCTGTGCTAATAATCGTACTTCAGCTTCCAACTGAATATTGAATTGTTCAGCTACGGAAGTTTTAATCGAGCGGGCGAGCTCAAGCAGATCAGCACCGCTTGCGTGTGCTTTATTAATCAATACCAATGCTTGTCGGTCGTGAACCGCGGCGCCACCCACGCCTTTACCTTTCCAGCCTAAATTATCGATTAACCAACCCGCCGCTACTTTAACTTGCGTTGCCGAAACTGGGTAAGTGGGCATATCCGAATAGTTCTGTTTCAGCGCTTCGCTCTGCCCAACACTAATAACCGGGTTTTTAAAAAAGCTCCCGGCATTTGGAATGGTCGATGGGTCGGGTAATTTGTATTGGCGAACCTCAATTACGCGATGATAAATCTGCCAAGGATCAGTACTATTCGCTAGGCTTTGCAGCTCTCCGTAGCTAGTTTCCGGCTGCCACGCCTTTGGCATTTTGAAGGTTACGGATAAAATAACCCACCGCTCTGGATTTCGTTTAAAAATACTATCACGATAGCCAAAATCACAAGCTGCCTTGCTCATCACCATCGACCGTTTCGTTTGCCGATCCCAAACTGATACTTCATCAATGAACTGACAAACTTCGACACCATAAGCACCAATGTTTTGCACCGGCGCTGCACCAACGGTACCAGGTATCAAAGCTAAGTTTTCAAAACCGTACACTCCGTGCTCTAAGCTCTCGGTAACTAATTGATGCCAGTTCTCTCCCGCAGCTACGTTAAGTAGCCAATATTCATCATGCTCTGAAAAGTTTAAGCCTTTTAAGTTCACTTTAACTATCGGAACCTGATAGTCAGCGCAAAAGATTGTATTACTGCCTTCGCCTAACACGTAGTAGTGATCTGGAAGGTCGGCCAATTGGCTGGTGTCATTTAGATAGATCACTTCGTTAGCTGTCGCTGCTAAGCGAAAGCTGTGAAGGTTTTGGAGATTAACGTTGTGTTGAATATTTTGCATGGCGTAATTATACGCTGATAAGAAGTTAAAAGGGAAAAGACAAAGAGACAAGAGCGTTTTTCGTTGTTCGTTGGTCGTTGATCGGCAGTGACGAAAAAAGCCCCTAGCGGATGCTAGGGTCTTTCTCGGATTTAAAGCCTGGCGATGACCTACTCTCGCATGGGGAGACCCCACACTACCATCGGCGCTGATGCGTTTCACTGCTGAGTTCGAGATGGATCAGGTGGTTCCACATCGCTATAGTCGCC
>JBLWUG010000012.1:0-73630 GCA_048269045.1 Pseudidiomarina sp. | reverse complement strand
CATGTTACCGAAACCTACTGCGGTACCGATTGCGCCGAAACCAATCAATAAAGCAACAGCGATGTATTTAAGACCTAACATTAGTTCCATTATTTTCTCCGATATTTCAAAGGTTGAAGTTAAAAATAAAAAAGTTAATACAAAAAATTACTAATGGCTTTCTGAGCTGGCCATGCTTAAGTAAACAATGGTCAACATCATAAATACGAATGCTTGTAGCGTGATTACCAGAATATGGAAGACCGCCCAAACAAAGTGTAATGGCAACTGCGCCAAGCCGATCGCACCAATAAGGATAAAGATCAATTCACCGGCATACATGTTTCCGAATAAACGTAGAGCAAGTGAGAATGGCTTAGCAACCAGTGCGATTATTTCCAGAATCAAGTTGAATGGAATCAAAATAATCTGAACGAAAATGTTGCTTGAGTTGAATGGGTGTAACGTCAGCTCTTTAATAAAGCCGGTTACGCCTTTCATGCGAATACCGTAACCAATCATTAAGAAAAACACGCCCAAAGCTAACGCTGCAGTCATGTTGATATCAACGGTAGGTACAATCTTCATGTAAACGTCGTGAGAATCCATGCCGAAGGCTTGTTCACCGACAAATCCAGCAAATGCCGGCAGGAAATCGACTGGGATTAAGTCCATCAAGTTCATCAGGAAAACCCAAACGAAGATGGTTAATGCCAGCGGTGCAATAAGCTTACTCTTACCGTGGAAGGTATCGCGAACGTTGTTGCCAACGAACTCAACGATGATTTCCAAAAAACATTGAAGTTTCCCTGGAACACCCGTGTTGGCTTTTTTAGCAGCACTACGGAATAGCATTAAGAACAGGATTCCTAGCCCAATAGACCAAGCTAAAGTGTCAATATGCAATACCCAGAACCCGGCTTCACTACACGCTTGGTTGAACTCAAATCCATTTTCGGTTGAGCACATTTTGGCGTTAGTTAAGTGGTGCTGAATATGACCTTGGAGTGTTAACTCTTCTGCAGCCATCTTGATTCCCACAATTTTAAGTTGAATTTAAAAACAAAATTGGTGCCAGCCATTGTACCAGTAGGGCTAAAATGTAACCGCTAACGACCGCACTGAGCGGGAGCGTTGTTAACACTAGCAATGCTACTAACAAGGCCACGGCGAAGATTATTTTCAATGCTTCACCGGCAAAAAAATTACTGACTACTTCTTGTGCTGCGCGCGCGCCGCCTTTAGCAAATGCACGCCATGCAAAAAGTGCTGTTGGTATGATTACGGCGACACCGCCACCAACAACACCCCAAAAATATAAATAACCTGCAACAGGTTGTACTACGGAAAACGTACAAGCGAGCAAAAATACAGCACCAATTTGGGCGCGTATCAACTTTGCTGCCAACTGTTTTCCATTTGCTGTCAAAGTATATTTCACAGGCTCAAAAAACCTCGGTTAAAAGCCGGCGATAGTATAAAGATTTGGCGTTTAATTGCAAACAAAATGGGACGGTTAACCATCCTCATTTGTCTGAAAATGTTCCAAGATGCCATCCAACTCATCTAAGCTGCTGTAATTGATAACGACTTTGCCTTTACCTTTACGGCCATGGTTGATAGCAACAGATGCACCCAAACGCTCGCTCAAGCGCTTTTCCAAGCGTTGAATGTCAGCATTTGGCTCAGGTTTACTGGGGGGAGTTTTAGCGGGTTCGAGTGCTTGACGCACTAATTTTTCTGCTTCTCGAACCGTCATTCCTTTGGCTGCGATTTGACGTGCCACTTCGGATTGCTGTTCACCTTCCAAGGCTAATAGCAATTTTGCGTGACCCAAATCAATATCGCCGCGCTCTAATAAGGTTTTCGTTTCTTGCTGTAAGTTATTCAAACGCAGCAAGTTGGTGACGGTTGCGCGTGATTTACCTACCGCATCAGCGACTTCCTGATGGGTAAGTTGAAATTCATTCAACAGACGCTGTAATGCCGTGGCTTCTTCCATCGCATTTAAGTCTTCCCGTTGAATGTTTTCAATGAGAGCAATCGCAATAGCGGCCTCATCGGGCACGCTTTTAACCAAGCAAGGAACTTCGTCTAACCGCGCAATTTGGGCAGCGCGCCAACGTCGTTCACCGGCAATGATTTCAAATTGTTCGGTTCCAATTTCGCGAACCACAATAGGTTGGATAATTCCTTGTGCTTCAATGGAAGCAGCTAAATCATCCAAAGCTTCAGGCGTCATATCTTTACGGGGTTGGTACTTGCCGGGTTGCAGCCACTCAATAGGGATCTTCTGCAATTCACCTTTGGTTAAGTCAACCTCTTGGAGATTAGCCTGGTGTTGATTTTGTTCTTTATCGCGAGCGGTTTTGCTAGTCGTTAATAAAGCATCTAAACCGCGTCCTAAACCTCGTTTCTTGGCAGACATAAAGCGTTTCTTCCTTAAGCTTCAGCCGCTGCATCGGCTTTCTTTGGTTGTTCGGCCCGGCGAATCAATTCGCCAGCTAACGCTAAGTAGGCTTTAGCACCAGCCGATGATTTATCATAATACATGGCCGGAGAACCAAAACTTGGTGCTTCGGCTAAGCGCACGTTGCGCGGAATAACAGTTCGATACAACTTGTCTCCGAAATGCGTCTTTAATTGCTCAGATACATCATTCGCAAGGCGGTTACGCGGATCATACATGGTTCGCAATATGCCTTCGATAATGAGTCGAGGATTCACAGCTTCAGCTAACTTCTCAATGGTATCCATTAAGGCGGTTAATCCTTCCAGTGCGAAATATTCACACTGCATTGGCACCAATACTGAATCTGCAGCGGCCATCGCGTTCACCGTGAGCATGCTCAGTGAAGGCGGGCAGTCTATAAAAATAAAATCATACTGATCGACAACAGGCTTCAAGGCATTGGTTAACCGTTGTTCGCGGGCAAACTCTTCCATTAACTTAATATCGGCGGCGGTGGTATCCGCGTTAGCCGCAATTAAATGGTACTTGCCGTTGGTTTCTCGAATAATAACTTCTTCAGCGGGTTTTTGTTCGATCAGTAATTCATAAGCGGTATTTTCGGCTTCGTATTTATCGATGCCGCTACCCATAGTCGCATTACCTTGCGGATCTAGGTCAATTAGCAGCACTTTACGACGCGTGGCAGCCATGGACGCAGCAAGATTTACCGCAGTAGTGGTTTTACCCACGCCGCCTTTCTGATTCGCAATCGCTATAATTCTGCCCACAGGACTTAACCTCTCATTTTTATAATCACTAAATGGCGTTCACCATCAGCTTCAGGAACCTGTAATCGAATAACCTGCTCAACATCAATCTGGTTGGCTTCCGCTAGTTCTGACTCCGGATAAATACCCTTTAGCGCGTAATAACGGCCGTTAACAGCTGGTAAATGCTGACACCATTCCAGCATATCATTAAGCGAGGCAAAGGCTCTACTTATCACCCCATCAAATTTTAGCTCGGGTTGATAGTCTTCAACGCGGCTTTGCACAGCTGTTACATTCTTAATGCCTAATTCATGACATATTTGGCGAATAAAACGAATTCGCTTGCCCAAACTGTCTAGCAATACAAACTCTTTGTCAGGGTTGGCAATAGCTAGGGGTAAACCTGGTAAGCCTGGGCCCGTGCCCACATCAATAAATCGTTCGCCTTGCAAGTAAGGTAGCACAACCAAACTATCGATAATATGGCGACTAACCATTTGCATTGGATCGCGCACCGAAGTGAGATTATAGGCTTTATTCCATTTATTTAATTGCTCGACCAGAGTAACTAACTGTTGCTGCTGGTGTAAATCGAGTTTGATATCCGTTTGCGCTAACAGCTGCTGTAATTTTTCTAACATAGTTCGTTTTGTAATTATGCGCTTTTACGCAATAGTCCTTGTTTTTTTAAGTGCACAAGTAGCATAGAAATAGCTGCTGGCGTAATACCTGAAATGCGTGCCGCTTTACCTACAGTTTCTGGTTGGTGTTCGTTAAGCTTAGCAATCACTTCATTCGATAACCCCTTGATGGACGCATAATCAAAACTCAAAGGTAATTTGGTGTTTTCATGACGCTGTTGCTTGGCGATCTCATCTTGCTGGCGGGCAATATAACCCGCATATTTTGTTTGAATTTCAACTTGTTCCGCAGCTCTTTGGTCGGTTAAACCAGGGCCTAAACTCTCAATACTCATGAGATCGCTGTAGGTTATTTCTGGGCGGCGTAATAGTTCTTCACCGTTGACTTCGCGAGTAATCGGTTTTTTCACCAATTCATTAACTTGATCAACGGCCGGGTGATCCTTATGGATCCAAGTACTACGCAAGCGTTGTTGCTCTTGAGCAATCGACTCCATTTTCTCGTTAAAGGCAGCCCAACGTGCTTCGTCAATTAGGCCTAACGCTCGGCCTTGCTCGGTTAAACGCATGTCGGCGTTATCTTCGCGCAATAATAAACGATATTCAGCACGCGAGGTAAACATGCGATAAGGTTCTTTCGTTCCTAAAGTACTTAGGTCGTCGATTAATACGCCCATGTAGGCTTGATCTCGCCGCGGCGCCCAGCTGTCTTTTTCTTGAACTTGCAATGCGGCATTAAGGCCAGCAATTAAGCCTTGGGCACCGGCTTCTTCATAACCCGTGGTGCCGTTAATTTGTCCGGCAAAGAACAACCCGTCGATATACTTGGTTTCCAAGGTTTGTTTTAAGTCGCGTGGGTCAAAGTAATCGTATTCGATGGCATAACCAGGACGCGTAATGTGTGCGTTCTCAAAGCCTTTGATGGAATGTACTAATTCCACTTGCACATCAAAAGGTAAACTGGTGGAAATACCATTCGGGTAAACTTCGTGGGTATTTAAGCCTTCAGGTTCAACAAAGATTTGGTGCGAGTTTTTCTCATGAAAACGCATGACTTTGTCTTCAATCGATGGGCAATAACGTGGCCCTACGCCTTCAATGACCCCAGAGTACATGGGGGAACGATCTAATCCACCTTGAATAATTTCATGAGTACGAGCGTTGGTATGCGTAATGTAACATGAAATTTGATTGGGGTGATCGGCTTGCGATCCCATAAACGAAAATACTGGTGTGGGTTGATCACCTGGTTGTTCTTGCATCACTGAGAAATCAATGGTTTTAGCATCGATTCTTGGTGGCGTTCCAGTTTTTAAACGATCTACTCGTAATGGCAATGCGCGTAAGCGTTTAGCCAAGGCATTGGCTGGAGGATCGCCAGCGCGACCACCTTGGTAGTTTTCCAAGCCAATATGGATTTGCCCACCTAAAAAAGTTCCTACCGTGAGAACTACGGTTTTAGCAGAGAACTTAAGGCCCATTTGCGTAACCACACCAACCACTCGATCGTTTTCGACAATCAAGTCATCACAGCCTTGTTGAAACAGGCTGAGGTTAGGTTGACTTTCGAGCTTTTCACGTATTGCGGCTTTGTAAAGCTGACGATCGGCTTGTGCACGAGTGGCTCGTACAGCAGGGCCTTTCGATGAATTTAATGTGCGAAATTGAATACCGGCGCGATCGGCAGCTTGGCCCATAGCACCACCTAGGGCATCAATTTCTTTAACGAGGTGACCTTTACCGATACCGCCAATAGCTGGGTTACAAGACATTTGTCCTAGCGTGTCGAGATTATGCGTTAGCAATAGTGTTTGACAGCCCATACGTGCGGCAGCAAGTGCAGCTTCGGTACCTGCATGTCCACCACCAATAACGATGACGTCATAATGTTGATGGTAAGAGGCGGTATTTGGCATAGATAAATCCTAAAAAAATAGCTGAGTACTGGTTGGTACCCGAATGTACAACTTAGCCGATCATTTTACCTTGAATCGACACAGATCTAAACGGTTAAATTATGATCTCGATCAAGACAAGGATCTAATAAGTTAAATAGATCTTTTGTTTTGATCTTTTTTATTACTATTACTACTAGCATTGGAAATTTTGTGGATAAGCTCATCTAGGCCAGTAGTGATAAGGATCACAACGATCGGTTATGCTGTGATCAGATCATGATCCTTCCAGTGATCAAGCGGTGGATAACTATGGTGGTTATCCACAGATGTAGTTATGCACAAGTTTATACAGTGGCTATCTACAGATCTAAATGGATCTTATACAGCCTTTATACACATAGCCTTGATGAATTCTTTTAGCCATGTTGATGACTTTTCGTCCGGATCGTCCTGAGACATGTCTATTTCTAAGTGCTTGATCAGGCGTTTTGCTTTCAGTTTATGCAGTAATTGATCGCAATCTCGGCCGGCTTCGCAATAGGTGTCATAGCAACTATCTCCGATCGCGATCACGGCATACTTAAGCTCACTTAGATCCGGCTTTTCAGCATGTATTTGTTCGGCAAAATCGATCATACTGTCGGCATATTCGCCGGCGCCGTGGCTGGCCACGCAGCATAACCAGATGCGATCCTTTGTGAGTTGCTCCATAAGATCGCTATAATCAGGTTCATAATGAAGCTCAGTTTGAAAATTAGCTTGCTGGAGTTGCGTGGCTAATTGATCGGCAAGGTATTCGGTGTTGCCTGATGTAGTTGCGACTAAGATATCTATAATGGCCATTACAGCACTTCTTGTGAGTTAACTAAGTGTGCTTTTATTTTACCATGAACCGGTAATTCGATCGCTAGAGGATATTATGAAGCTATTAACAATGATTGCTGCGGTGCTTTGTTTAAGCTGGAGCTTGCCAGCGCAGAGCTATGGTGATGCGGGGCATAAGATGTTCTGTCAGGCTGCGTTTGATTTTTCCAGTAAAGGTACCCAGCAGCGGTTGCAGGAACTTGCCGATCAGCATCCTCGCTATAAAGACTTCGCCAGCATCTGTACGTGGGCGGATGATATAAAGAGCTACTCGCAATGGGATTGGGCACGATCTCATCACTATGTGAATTTCCCGCGCCGTTCAGCGAAAGTATCCCTTGCTGATTGCCCTACTCAAGGGGGCTGTATTTTAACGGCGATACAGCATCACTACGATGTATTACTGCATGATCCAGATGCCTGGACGTCATTGGCGTTTCTAGCGCATTTCGTGGGTGATCTTCATCAACCCCTGCATGTGAGTTTTGCAGACGACCGTGGCGGCAACCAAGCTGCGGTGATTTACTATGATCAACCTATTAACCTCCATACACTTTGGGACTTTGGCATGCTTGAGCAGCGCAATACGAGTGCAAAAACGTTACTTCTAGAAGCAACTCAAAGTGCACCAATCGAAGTTACGCCAGAGCTCACCTTAGCCTGGGCTAATGAATCGGCAGCGATTACCCGTCGTGTGTATTCACAATATCGTGTGAATCAAAAGTTAGGAGATGCCTACACGGCAGAATGGGGACCTGTATTGGAGCAACGCATGCAACAAGGGGCGCAGCGCTTAGCTGGCATCTTAGATACGTTATATGGTGATTAGGCTTTAGAGTTTAATCGCGAAGGTGTTTTAAATTGATTGCCGTCGGCGCCGTATAAAGAACTACTGGTGCCCGCGGCATCTTTGAGAATATTAAGCATGTGCTGATTATGATGCAGTCGGTGTTCAATGAGTTCACCGTTCAGCTGATTTAGCTGTGCTACACGCTGAGCTTGTTCTAACAGTTGATTCCAAACTGCAAGACAATTGGCTTCTGTCGCGGCTTGCTTAGCGCCACTAGCATTATCTGCAAAGCCGAGTTTACGTTGCGCCGAACGACGAATCTTTTCATTATGTTCAATACGAGTTTGTAAATCTTGCTTAGCCTGTGCAATGGTTTTTAACTGCTCACCATCAATCACGCCATCTCCCAACAGTATTTGCTCTTGTTCAAGCAATGAGGACAATTGTTGTAATTGCTGTGATTGTTGTTCGAGGTGTTGCTGTAGGCTCATAAATACTTCTTAAATATCGTCGGTTAAGCTTTTCAATAAGGCATCAGCAATATGATCAGCGCGCATGTTTAACTTACCATCACGAATCGCTTCACGTAATTCTTCAACGCGTTTCATATCAACGTCTTGACTGGTATTTTGCGGCAATTGATTTAAATGTGTGACCACATCGGCTGAACCAGCGGCTGTCGATGATTTTGCAGCGCTCGCTTTATCAGTTGCTTGTGAACGGTTTTGCTCCGTTTGACTCGCTTGATTTGGTGGTACATAGCCATTTATTTTCACGGGAATTCCTTCGTTTTATTAACGTGCTGAACATTTTATCGGCAAAATCACAAAACACTTTAGCTTTATTTATTGTAGCGGTTTTGCGTGGCCTTTGCTTGTTACTTGCGCGCGTATAATTTGCTGTTGCTCGATACGCACGCGAATAATATCACCTACCGCCCCAGTATCTAATGAGGTTCCCTTGCGGGTAATTTTAAACCCCTGACCTTGGGCCGTGAGTGTAATGTCGTCACCAAACGAAATAACTTTAGGCTTACTTAGCAAATTTTTTTGAATAACGGCGTTAATATTTAGCTTTCGACGGGTTTGTTGGCCGATGATCTGATTAATATTTTCTTTGGTAGCCAGCAGTGTATGTCGAGGCAAGCCTTGCAGTTGACCGCGTTGAGCTTTTATAGCAGCGGCAGTAAGGATACCACCGCGCGGTACCACTTGAGCTGCAACTAGGTAATCACCGACTACCGAAACTTGCAGTTGAATAAAAAGTTGGTGGTTATCGCAGGTCACTTTCACCATTACTCGGCCGGCCAAACGTTCGGGTGGACGGGTGAACTCAGCGTTTACGGACTGGCATTGTTGAAGTGATTCCAACGCCGCGGGTGCGGTCAATATCGTGATTTCGTGACTGACTGATGCGGCAGGTAGATGGGCTTTAACAAGGGCTTCTACATTGGCATACCAAGCTGGCTGTTGAGCATGAGCTTCGGTAGTGAAGAGGCTTCCCCCCACCCATATAAATAGCATGAATAATATGCGCATTTTTACAATCACAAACTTCTCTCGCCGGTGAAACTCAGTCTCGAGTATAACGGCACTTAATGCTGCTCAATGTCAGAATTGACGGTATAAATTGCTTCTATTCAATGCTTTGTATTGTGCTAGCACGCAGTACTCTGCAAAGTGAACAGGAGGGTTTGCACGATGATTGACAAGCTTACAAGTGCCTTACAGTTTCAACAACAGACGTTAGCGCTGCGGCAGCAACGCCAAGAAACGCTCGCAAGCAATATTGCGAATGCGGATACCCCGCATTATAAAGCACAGGATTTTGACTTTGCGGCTGAATTGCGTCGTGCGACGCAAGCGGGTGGTCAATTGACGGTAAATAAAACGCATTCTGGTCATTTGACCTTAGCAAGTGCGGGTAATACCCAGCCATCCTTGCAATATCGTGTGCCTGCGCAATCCCGTTTAGATGGAAATACAGTCGACATGGATATGGAACGCATGAACTTCCTTGATAACTCGCTACGTTATCAGGCCGATATCCAATTCATGGATGACAAAATTACTGGCTTGAGAAAAGCCATGCAACCCGAACAGTGATGGAGCATGAATCATGGCTAACTTTTCGATTCTAGATATTTCAGGTTCTGCACTGACCGCTCAATCACAACGAATGAATGTGTCAGCCAGTAACTTAGCCAATGCGAACAGTGTGGCTGGCCCTAACGGTGAACCTTATAAAGCCAAGCAGGTTATTTTCCAGCAACAGTTGCAAGCCGCAGGGTTAGGTGGAGTAAAGGTTAAAGAAGTTGTGGAATCCGAAGCACCGGCGCGTCGCGAATATCAACCTGGCCATCCACTGGCTGATGAACAAGGTTACGTGACCATGGCGAACGTTGATCCGGTTGCTGAAATGGTCAATATGATTTCCGCCGCCCGTTCTTACCAAGCCAACATTGAAGTGATGAACACCAGTAAAGACTTACTGATGCGCACACTGACCATCGGTAAAGGTTAAGGAGCACCTTCATGAGCACTATTGATCCAGCAGTACTGCAACGCGTGAATCAAACCTCGAATGCACAAGTGGCTTCCAATAGCCAAGAAATGCGCGACAACTTTATGACCTTGCTGGTCACTCAATTGCGTAATCAAGATCCATTGAACCCAATGGAAAACAATGAAATGACGTCGCAGCTGGCCCAAATTAATACCGTAAGTGGTATCGAAGCACTAAATGACACCATGCAAACCATTAATGGACAAATGGAAGCCGCACAAGCGATGCAAGCGACCTCTTTGATTGGTCATGCGGTATTGGTACCAGGTGAACGCTTGCTGGTGGGTGCTGATGAAGGTGATGTCACGCCGTTTGGTATGGAGTTAAGTGCTCCAGCCGAAAATGTAAAAGTTAACGTGTATAACGCCAGCGGCATGCTGGTAAAGACCATGGATGTTGGCGCTGTTGGTAGTGGTACGCAATCGTTCTCATGGGACGGCGTTATGGATGATGGCAATCAAGCCCCAGCCGGTGCTTACACCTTTACAGTGTCTGCTACTAATGGTGATCAGCCGGTTATGGCTGAACGATTTAACTATGCCCAAGTGGTCGCGGTAACTATGGCAAATGATGGACCACGTTTGGATTTAGGCGGAATTTTTGAACCGGTGCGTCTTGAAGACGTGCGGCAAATTATTTAAGGAGCTCGATCATGGGTTTTTCACAAGCTTTATCAGGTTTACGTGCAGCAGCAACGGATCTCGATGTTATTAGTAACAACATTGCGAACTCGCAGATTGTTGGCTTTAAAAGCTCACGAGCACAGTTCGCCGATATTTATGCCAACGCCGAAGTTGGACTAGGTACTCGTATTGCGGGCGTTTTTCAAGATTTTAGCGAAGGTAACATTGAAGCCACGAATCGTGGCATGGACTTAGCTATATCAGGAAAAGGATTCTTCCGTTTTGAGCAAAATGGGCAAATTCAATATTCGCGCAATGGTCAGTTGACCATTGATAAAAGCGGCTATATCACCAACGCTCAGGGCGCGCAGTTGACTGGTTTCCCTGCCGGTGTAGGTATTGGTGGGCAACCGTCAGTATTGCAAGTACCTGCGGCAGGCTTAGCAGCAAATGCATCAACAGTAATTGACGGCACTTTTAACCTTGATGCGTCGGTGAACTTTATTGACCGAGGCACCATCGCTTTTGATAAAGATGATGCCAACACTTATTCCTATGCCAACTCAGTCACGTTATATGACTCTTTAGGTAACTCGCATCAAAGCATGATGTATTTCACCAAAACTGCAGATAATGCGTGGGAAGTACGGATGTCACGCGGCAACGAAGTGGCGCCCGAGGTAGGAAGCTTAACCTTCGATACCAATGGCGTGATGCTAACTTCAACCAACATGAATGGCTTTAACTTCGTGCCTGGTGGCGGTGCCGCAAACATGACCGTTGATTTTGATATTACGGGCACTTCACAATTTGCCAACCCATTTGAACTCACTGCTATTGAGCAAGATGGCTATGTTTCAGGAACGTTGATGGCCGTGGCTATCAGTGATAATGGCGACGTGGTTGGCTCCTACTCGAACGAACAACAAGTGGTATTAGGCACCATTGCGTTAGCAAACTTCCAAAGCCATGAAGGCTTGAAACCTATTGGTAATAACGCGTGGATTGAGTCACAAAAATCTGGCGCGGCTATTGTTTCAAGACCTGGTGATGGCCAGTTTGGCTCCATCATGGCGGGTGCGGTAGAGGCATCTAACGTTGACCTGACTCAAGAGCTGGTGAACATGATTATTGCGCAACGTAACTATCAAGCCAACGCGCAAAGTATTAAGTCGCAAGATGAAGCCTTGCAAACCACTATGCAGTTGAAATAACACCTAGTGATTAAGGGTTAAGTCATGGATGCAATTTTATACACCGCGATGAATGGTGCTCGGCAAACGCTCGACGAACAGTCGGTAGTGACCCATAACCTAAGCAACGCATCAACCACGGGATTTCGAGCGCAGCTGGCTGCAGCTCGAGCGGTTCCCGTTAATGGGCCAGGGGTTCTCGATACTCGAGTGGCTGCTGTAACCACCACTGGATTGTTTGATACCAGTGCCGGTGCCATTCAAACCACCGAACGTGATCTAGACGTGGCATTAGATCAAAACAACTGGCTGGCGGTACAAACACCAGCTGGAGAAGCCTACACCAAGCGCGGTGATTTGCAGATTGATGCTAATGGCCAGCTGATGGTCAATGGCATGCCAGTGTTAGGTGATGGTGGTCCGATTTTGGTGCCACTAGGAACACAAGTTTCGATTGGCAATGACGGCACCATTAGCGGTATTGGTTTGGGTGGTGATGCCAACGAGTTAGTTCCGTTAGATCGGATGAAGTTGGTGCGCGTGGATCAACCCAACCAATTGCAACGCAGTGACGATGGTTGGTTCCGTACCCCAGCTGGTGCGGCGTTACAGCGTGACGAAGGCGCACAGCTCGTTGCTGGGGCATTGGAAAGCAGTAATGTGAGCACTATTGACGCCATGGTGGCGATGATCGATACCCAGCGTCGCTACGAATTAAATATGAGCGTGATTAAAACCGCAGATGAAACCTCGCAACAGGCCAATAGCCTATTGTCGGTTAAAGGATAATGGAGAGATACGATGATTAAATCATTGTGGACGGCAAAAACAGGTTTAACAGCACAGCAGCAACAGTTGGACGTGATTACCAACAACTTGGCGAACGTTAATACCTCAGGATTCAAAGGGTCGCGCGCTGTTTTTGAAGATCTTCTTTATCAAAATATGCGTCAGCCTGGTGCCATGAACAACGCCCAAGATGCCTTGCCGTCAGGGTTACAAGTGGGTACTGGTGTTCGAGCGGTTGCGACTGAACGTTTGCATACGCAAGGTAGTTTGAATAACACGGAAAACTCACGTGATTTGGCGATTAGCGGTAAAGGTTATTTCCAAGTGTTGATGCCAGACGGCAGTCTCGCGTATACCCGCGATGGCAGTTTTCAAGTCAACCAAGATGGCCAAATGGTCACGGCGAATGGCTTCCCATTAGAGCCAGCAATTTTCTTGCCAGCCAACGCGATGAGCGTAACCATCGGTCAAGACGGTATTGTTACGATCACGCAACCGGGTAATTCGCAAAACGTGCAAGTGGGTCAAGTGACCTTAGCCATGTTTATGAACGATGCTGGCCTAGAAGCACGTGGCGGAAACTTATATGTCGAAACCCAAGCATCTGGCGCACCAGCGGAGTCGTTGCCAGGCATGAATGGCGCCGGCACCTTATTTCAAGGCTTTGTTGAAGCCTCCAACGTGAATGTGGTTGAAGAAATGGTCAATATGATTCAAACCCAACGCGCTTATGAAATTAATAGCCGTGCAATCTCGACCAGTGATGAAATGTTAGCGCGCTTAAGCCAATTGTAATGAGAACGACCATGCAACTGCCGATAAAATGGATTCAAGCGAGCTTATTCGTGGTTGTGGTGAGCGGTTGCTCATCGACGCCAGCGCCTAAAGTTGTCGCACCCTATGAACCAATAGAAGTGCCTGAATATGTTCAAGCCGAAGCCAATGGTTCCATTTTTCAGGCCCAGCAGGGTTACATTCCGCTATTTGAAGATCAGCGTCCGCGACGCATGGGTGACATCATTACTATTGTGCTCGAAGAGCAGGTAAGTGCTACTAAAAACTCGTCGTCGCAAACCTCTCGTTCAAGCAATATGGGCTTAGACTTAGAAGGCCTGCCGGAAGCGCTCGATCATTTAGCCAAGCATGGTTTCACCATAGGTAGCGCTAATGATTTTACCGGCTCTGGTGGCGCGAGTGCGAGCAATCAGTTTTCGGGAATCATTACCGTGCAAGTCACGCGTGTATTGCCTAACGGTAATTTGACCGTGCGTGGCGAAAAACAAGTTGCGATCAACCAAGGTACTGAGTATATCCGCTTCTCGGGTATCGTGAATCCGCGCAGTATAAGCGCTCAAAACACTGTGGTATCGACCGCCGTGGCTGAAGCTCGCTTGGAGTATTTTGGTGACGGATATATTAATGACGCCCAGAAAATGGGCTGGTTACAACGCTTCTTTAATTATATAGCGCCGCTTTAAAGCAGGTAGTAAATAGGATTTCTTATGTGGTTACGAGTTGCAACCTTAATACTAGTCATGATTGGTTTGGCCCTACCGGTCCAAGCCGAACGCATTCGTGATCTTGCTGATTTCGCGGGGGTGCGGAACAACAGCTTAGTGGGGTATGGTTTGGTGGTTGGTCTTGATGGCAGCGGTGACCAAACCATGCAGGCGCCCTTTACCGGCCAGAGTATGACCAATATGCTGGCGCAACTGGGAGTAAGCATCCCACCAGGTACTAATATGCAGTTACGTAACGTGGCTGCGGTTATGGTAACAGCGGTGTTGCCACCTTTTGCTAAAGTCGGCCAAGAATTAGATGTAGTCGTAAGTTCTATTGGTAACGCACGTAGTTTACGTGGCGGAACGCTACTGATGAGCCCCCTCAAAGGTGCCGATGGCCAAGTTTATGCGATAGCCCAAGGCAATTTGCTAATTAGTGGCGCCAGTGCTGAAGCCGCAGGTTCATCAGCGCAAATCAATCAACAAGCGGGTGGCCGTATAAATCGCGGGGCTATCGTAGAGCGAGAAGTGAAGCTGGATTTTGACCGTCAACCACGTTCGCTCCAGTTAAATTTAAAACAAGCCAATTTTACCACCGCGCTTAATATCGTTGATCGTATTAACTCGACCTATGGATATGAAGTCGCGCGAGCGATTGATGGTGGCAGTATTCATTTAGAGAGCCCTGCCAGCGCTACGGAACGTGTACGCTTTATGGCAGCAATAGAAAACTTAAGCGTGTACTCAGGCCCATCGAAAGCTCGTGTTGTCCTTAACTCGAGAACCGGGTCTATCGTTTTAAGTGGACCTATAACCTTGCGCCAAGCAGCGGTGGCTCATGGCAACTTATCCGTCACCATCTCAACCCGCCCCTTAGTTAGTCAACCGCCTGCATTAAGTGGTGGTGAAACCGTAACTGCTGAAGCCGCCGATATTGCAATTACCCAAGAAGGCGGTGCCTTACAGGTGGTGGAAGGCACCGACTTGATGGCGGTGGTACAAGCCTTAAATAGCTTGGGCGCAACGCCCAATGATTTAATGGCCATTTTACAAGCCTTAAAAACATCAGGTGCATTACGCGCAGAATTGGAGATTATCTAATGAGTGGAAGTAGCAGTGTGGTTGGTTTAGCCATGGATTCACAGTCGCTGGCGCAATTGAAAACTCAGAGTAAGAATCGTCCCGATGAAGCGGCTGCCGAAGTGGGTCGCCAGTTCGAAGCACTATTTGTTCAACAAATGATGAAAAGCATGCGGCAGGCAAGTGGCGAATCGGTCATGTTCAATAGTAATGCCATGAAAACCTACACCGAAATGTTTGACCAACAGCTTTCAACCGAGTTGGCGGGCAAAGGAATAGGGCTCGCTGAACAGTTATTGCAGCAACTGCAACAAAAGTAGCTTTTACTATTTAAGTAATTGCAGCTGATGCCGATAGATAAAGGGTCAGCAGAGGGAGCAATAATGAGTATTTTTTCCATTGGCTTAAGCGGAATACGAGCCGCACAAGCAGGTTTGTTTGCCACCAGTGGCAATATCAGCAATATCAACACCCCTGGTTTTAATCGCGAGATCGTAAATCTCAGTGAAAGCAAAGCATCAGGCGTTAAAGTTGATAGCATCGAGCGTCAATTTAACCAGTTTGTCGCATCACGCTTAAATGCGGCGGCAGGCAGCTATGCCTCGCTCGAGACTTATTACTCCCAAGTACATCAAATCGATAAGCTAATGTCTGACGAACGTTCGGGCTTAGCTCCTGTGATGCAGGAGTTCTTTAAAGCCATTGGGCAAGTAAACAGTAACCCAGCTGATCCTGCTGCACGTTCTGGAGTAATGGGCACCGCCAGTACCTTGACCGCACAGTTTCGTTCTTTCGGGAACTACCTGGAAGATATCGAGAGTACGGTTAACGAGGAAGTTAAGTTTGAGATCAACACCATTAACGCATTAAGCGAACAAGTGGCCATGTTGAACAAAGAAATATTAATGGCACGAGCAGCTGGCAAAGCGCCAAATAGCCTGCTAAATCAGCGCGACCAAGTGGTTCATGAGCTGAGCCAAAAAATGGATGTGCGCGTGTATGAGCAAAAATCAGGCTCATACAGCATCTCCATGAGCAATGGTTTTCCATTAGTAGCCAGTGACACAACCTTCAAATTGTCAGCAATTAGCGATAGCAGCGACCCAACGCGGTTAGTGGTTGGCTATGAGGATGTCGCGGGTAATGAAGTGCAGCTTAAAGAGTCAGTGTTTAATAAAGGCTCTTTAGGTGGTTTGCTCGAGTTTCGTTCTGACACTTTAGATACCATGCGCAACCAATTGGGCCAAATGGTGGCCGTGTTTGCTGATGCGATGAACCAGCAACACCAACTCGGCATTGATTTGAATCAACAGCCAGGTGGTGTGATGTTTGATACCGGGCAAACGGTTACCTACAGAAATAGTGGCAATACCGGTAATGCGATAGCAACCACCGATATTATCGATACCACCGCATTGAAAGCGACTAATTACGATATACGTCAAACCCCTGCTGGTTTTGAAGTAACGCGTGTGGATAACGGCAAAACGGTGAATGCCACCTTTGATGGGGTCGCGAACACCTTAGAATTTGATGGATTACGCGTTAGTTTCGACGCTGGCGCTATTGCCAACGGTGATAGCTTTCGAGTGAAACCATTGGCGAATCAAGTGAAAAGCTTTGAATTGTTATTAGACGACAGCTCGCAATTTGCGGCCGCGCAGTCGAATGCTAGTGGTGATAACCGCAACGGTTTAGCGATGTTGGATATTCAAAGCCAACTGCTGGTGGAAGGTAAAGGTACCTTGAGCCAAGCCTACGGTACTATGGTTAGCACCTTAGGGAATAAAATTAACGTGGTGAAAGCCAATATGGCAGCACAGCAAGGGCTAACCGAGCAGTTGCATGCAGTGCAGCAGTCGGAATCAGGCGTAAACCTCGATGAAGAGGCAGCCAACCTCATCCGTTATCAACAATATTATCAAGCGAACGCGAAAGTGATCGAAACGGGTAGCACCATTCTCGAAACTATTTTATCGCTGCGTTAATCGGCGTGGAGAACAGACATGCGTATTAGTACTCTGACGATGTATAACCAAAACGTGACGTCCATGAATCGTCAGCAATCGGATTTTTTGAAGATTGGCCAGCAGTTAGCCAGCGGGAAGCGTATTGTCAGCATTTCGGATGATCCGCAAGGCATGACGAAAGCGTTGAGCGTTGGTCAATCGAAAGCAATGAGCGAGCAATTTGATCAAGCTCGAATTAGTGTGCGCAACAATCTAGCGCAAGAAGAAAGCGTATTAAATACCGTGACCGATGTGTATACGCGGGCTAAAACTTTAATGGTGCAAGCGTCTAGCGACACACTTTCAGATGCCGATCGTGCGTCAGTAGCCAGTGAGTTGCGCGGTGTTTATGAATCGCTATTTGGTTTAGCAAACTCAAGAGATGGTAGTGGTCGCTACATGTTTGGCGGCTATCAAGATGATACCGCACCCTTTGTTAAAAATGGCGCAGGCGAAGTTGATTATGTCGGTCACCCAGATGTCCGAGAGCAACAAATTGATGGTGACCGTAAATTAGCCGTTGGTCACAGCGGTGGCGATGTTTTTAACCGGGTTCATAGTAGTGCGAATTACGGCGCTGATGCACCACTTGCTAACCAAGGAACACTCGAGTTTGGTTCAATACATATTATTGACCCTAGCGATCCGGCCTTTGGTGATGCTTTTGATATTGAATTTTCAGATGCCGGTGGCGTGATGCAATATCGCGCTAATGGCGGGGCGTGGATAGACTACAACAACCCAATCAACATTCAGTTGGGTGGTATTGAAGTCGAGCTGCAGGGTGATCCAGTCAATGGTGATACGTTGCGCGTTGCACGTGGTGCTGACAATAATACCAATATTTTTCGTACTTTTGAGAAAGCCTTAGCAGTGTTGGAGCAAACCACCAGTACCGCCAATGATAAAGCGAATCGCACCAATACGCTAAAAACGGCGATGCGTGAATTTGATAATGGCTTAGATAACGTTTTAACCACGCGTGCAGAAGTTGGGGCGCGACTCAACGAACTGGATGCGGTTGATATCATTAGTGGCAACCGCATGTTGGCGTACGAACAAACCATGTCGCAGTTGGTTGATCTGGATTATGTGGAGGCGGCCGCAGAATATAGCGTTCGTATGGTTGGCCTGCAAGCGGCTCAACGTGCATTCGTTGATATGAAAGGCATGAGCTTATTCAATTACTTGTAAGCGTAACCACCCTACCTTTAAAGCAGTAAGAGCACTCGCTCGACCATATCAAACCCAAGTTGGAATAGGCGCTGTAAATAAGCGCCTAATTCCGTTGTTAACACCGTTAGCAATACTAAACCTAGCGTTAACGACATGGGAAATCCTACCGAGAATACGGTTAACTGTGGCGCCGAGCGATTCAAAATGCCGAGCGTGAGGTTGACGATCAATAGTGCCCCAAAAACCGGTAATGCCAGCAAAATTCCTGAACTAAATACGACGATGCCAAAGCGCGCGATTAAGCCGAAGGCATCAGCGTTCATTCCTAAAGTACCAATGGGCAAAAGTTGAAACGATCGGGCTAATATTTCGATGAGAATCAGATGGCCGTCGATAGCCACAAACAGCAGCATGGCAAACACATAAAGCACACGGGATAAAATCATGGTGTTAGCGCCGCTGTCGGGCGCAAAGAATGTTGCGAAGGCCAAGCCCATTTGTAAGCCGATGTACTCACCTGCAGCTTGTACGGCTGCAAATACAACAACCATGACAAAGCCAATGGCAGCGCCAATGATTAGCTGTTCAATGATGATGCCGACACTGGCCCAAGAAAAGAGCGGAATTTGTGGTAACTCGGGTAACAGTGGGCTGATTAGAATGCTAAAAATAAGCGCAAGCCCTAGTTTTACCTTGTTGGGTACTGTGGTGTGACTCAGTACTGGGGCTATTAATAATAAACCACTAAATCGACAAAACGGCCAGAAGAATAAGCTTAGCCATTCTTGTAATTGCGCGAAGGTAAAAGTAACCATATTCGTTATTGAATCATGGTGGGAATATTCGTATATAAACGGGTGGTGAAATCGATAATTATCTGCAGTAAATAAGGCCCGATCATAATTAGCACCGCCAGCACGCCTAAAATCTTAGGAATAAACGAGAGGGTCATTTCGTTAATTTGCGTGGCTGCCTGAAACAAGCTAATCAATAAGCCCAGCAATAATGCCGTCAGCAACAATGGGCCGGCGAGGTATACGCATACCAGCATGGCTTGATAGGCAATGGTCATTACTGTTTCTGGTGTCATAGCTCACCCCTAAACATAGAAGCTATTAGCAAGCGAACCAATTAACAACTGCCAACCGTCAACCAAAACAAACAACATAAGTTTAAAGGGTAAAGAAATGGTCGCTGGCGGTACCATCATCATACCTAATGCCATCAACACGCTGGCTACAACCAAGTCGATAATTAAAAAAGGAATAAAAATCGTGAAACCGATTTGGAATGCGGTTTTTAGTTCACTGGTAACAAACGACGGCACTAAAATGTGAAAAGGCACATCTTGTGGGCTTTCGAGCGGGCCAAGATTGGCGATGCTAGCAAAGAGAGCCAAGTCGGGCTCACGGGTTTGCGCCAACATAAACTCACGCATGGGCCCTGAAGCCAACTCAATAAACTGCTCAAAACCGATGGCATCCTCGGTAAAGGGTATCCAAGCAATTTCGTATACCTGTGAAAACACAGGCTGCATGATAAAGAAAGTGAGAAATAATGCTAAGCCAAGCAGCACTTGGTTCGGCGGCGCCGATTGCGTTCCCATTGCCGTGCGGAGCAAACCAAAGACAATAATGAGACGCACAAAGCAAGTCATCATTAATAACACAGCCGGTAGAAACGCGAGGCTGGTTAGGAATAATAAGGTTTGCAGCGGTAACGACCACTGCTGCCCACCGTCAGGCGTAGGTTGACTCACAATGCCTGGTATTGACTGTGCAAAAGCATCGCCTGGAAGTAAGAGTAGTAATGCAATAAAAATGACTATGACGCGCATTATTGCCCCTGACCTAAATTCTTCTTTAACGCTTGTTGAAAGCGTTCCGAAAACGAGGACGCTGGCTGCGTGATGGCTTGTGCCGGTAACTCATGCAACTTAGTGACTTGGCCTTGCGCAACGCCAAGTACGAGCCAGGTATCTTGATTAACTTCGACAATAACGACCCGTTCGCGCTGGCCAACAGCCGTGCTACTGACCACTTTTAGCAAAGAAGGAGACGCTGCGGTTTGCCCCGACAAGCGCCGGAATAGCCAAGCACAGCCCAATATCACACCGATGATGAGCAACAGAATAAAAACGACTTGCCCGAGCAGAGCCATGCCGCCAATCCATTCTGAAGACGATTCTGCCACCTTCATGGTGTCACTTGAGTTCATCGATTTAACTTCTGTACCCGTTCAGAAGGGGTTACGATTTCAGTAATACGGATACCATATTTGTCATCGAGCACCACCACTTCACCTTGGGCGATCAGGTAGCCATTAATTAAGATATCCATAGGTTCACCAGCCAAACCGTCGAGTTCGACCACTGAGCCTTGGGCTAGCTCTAATAGTTGCTTGATGGTGATGCGCGTGCGACCAAGTTCAACACTTAGTTTGACGGGGATATCCATGATGATATCGAGCTCGTTCATGGTCGCAGATGTTGCACTGTCGCCATCGAGAGGCTTCATGACATTGCCTTCGGATCCATCAGCTTCGATATTGAGTTCTTCATCCAACGCATCGGCCCAAGGATCTTGCTCGTTGTCATTGGGCATATTGTCATTACTTGTCATTTTTTCGACTCCTTCGCTTGCATCGGGGTGAATTTCCCTCGCGCACGTTCACGTAAGATAGAGTTAGGAACATTGTGATTCTCTAGCATACGTCTAACTTTTAATGCTCGGCGATCGTCAAGGCTGCCATATTCACATTCCATGACGGGCAATTCGTTGACGGTCGCGGTTACGGTTTCTGGTAAATCTATAGGAAGAACATCACCAGGTTTCAGTGACATCACTTGCGGAAGTTTAAGCGGTATTTCAACGAAATCGGTTATCACTTCAACAGTAGATGACTGTAATTCTTTAGAGATACGTTGACGCCACGCCTGGTCGTCGCTATTGCCACTAATATCTGCACGTAAGTTGGTTAACTTATCGCGTAAAGGTTCAACCATGGCGTAGGGCATACAGATCTTAAAGCTACTCTCTAAATGACCGACCTCTAGGTGAAAGGTGGTGGTGACCACAATTTCACTGGGTGAACTGGTAATAGCCGCAAATTTAGGCTGCATTTCAGAGCGTATAAAACTAATTTCGAGCGGATGAACAGCGCGCCAAGATTCTTGATAGGCATCAATGGCTAAATTCAGCACTCGGTTAATTATGCGCTGTTCGGTGCTAGTGAATTCGCGAGCTTCGTTTCGCGTCATAAAACGACCATCGCCACCAAATAAGTTCTCAACAATCATCGAAACCATGGCATGAGGGAATACGACCAGCGCCGATCCTCGCAATGGTTTCATGGAGATAATATTGATATTGGTGGGTGTCGGCGTTTCGTCGGTAAAGTCGCTAAAGCGTTGGTAACGCATGGACTCAACCGTAATATCGGCATTGCGGCGTAGCAAGTTAAACAAGTTCATGCGGAACTGACGGGCAAATCGCTCGTTAATGACTTCAAGCGTATGTAATCGCTCGCGTACAATTCGGGCTTGTGACGCAGGGTCGAAAGGTTTCTGCGTCACTGTTTTCAGCGCTTCAGCTGTGGTTCCCGAACGCACCCCACCTTCATCAACTTGATGATTGGATTCAGATTCGAGCTGCTCTTCTTCAGCGGTAACCGTTGAGAGTAAAGCATCAAGCTCTTCTTGCGATAGGTGGTTTCCGTTACTCATATTCTCTCGTTATTGCACAATGAATTCTGTGAAGAGGACATCGTTGATTAGTACCTCTTCGTTACTATTGTACGGTTCACTCAAAGTTGCCGATATGGTCGCTGCCAGCTGTCGTTTACCTTCCGATTGCGTGATGCGCTCGGCTTCTTGGCCAGAAAGTAAAACCAATAAGCGGTTGCGAACTTGCGGCATATTTTTACTTAGTGACTCTTTAGCTTTTTCACTAGGTAATTCTAAAGTAAGACCTGCATAAAGTAAGCGCGGTCCAAACTGGTCACTTTGCAGGTTCACTGTAAATGGCGCGATGTTTAGAAAAACAGGATCTTGAGGGTCAGCCTTATCTTCAACGGTGCCAACGGTTGCTTGCAGTGCAATGTTGCGTGTTTCCCATAAAAAATATGTATTGGCGCCGACCATAAAAATAAGTGCAGTCAGTAACACATATAAAACAGGTGATTGTTTTCCAGCTTGCGCTGTTGGTACATCTTTTTTACGTGCCATAATCCTATACCCTTATTGTCATCCATTTCGTGTAAACGCTAGGCATACAAGTCTACTTGGCCACGTGCTGGCGCAGCAGCAGTCCTAGAGTCATTCTCTCGATTAAGATTATCGGCAGATTCCAAATTTTCTGGAGTGTTTTCTGATAAAAACTGTGGCAACGGCTGATTAGATTGCTGTTGCTGCTGTTGGTGGTTCGTAAAGCTTTGATCTTGGTCGCTTACGTTTGAGCCACTTAACTGAATGCCTTGGTTAGCAAGCGCTTCACGAAGGTGAGGTAGCGCTTGTTCAATGGCTTGGCGCACAGGACTGCTATGGGTCAGGATATTAAGTTGTGCGCCCTTTTCATCCATTTGTAGTTGCATCTGCAATGGGCCGAGTTCAGCTGGATGCAGGCGCAGTGTTAGTTGTTGCTCGTGGTGCTTAACCATTTGCACCATATTTTGCTGCAATTGTTGTTGCCATGCTTGCGTACCCACATTAGCCGTTAAAGCAGCAGATGCGGGTTGTGGTGCAGCGTTAACAACGGCTGCAGGAGTGTCTACCATCATCACTTGAACCGCAGTTGTCGGTACTGGATTCAATGGCGTCGAAAGCACAGGGCGGTTATCCATGCTTTTGGGCGCTGGTGCTGAAGCTACTGCTTTTGTTGTCACGGTAGCTGGAACCGCGGTAGCTGGAGCCACAGTAGTAGCAGGCGTGGTAGTGGCCGGTATGGCAATGGTTGGTTGCGCAGCTGCGTTATTAATGGGTGTCGCTGTACGAACGTCTGGTGCCGTGGTAGGTGCCGTCGGAGCTGTGTTCGTTAATGAAGGCACGGGTGCTTTAGGTTGAGCGGCTTTCAAGTCAGCGTTCGGTACAATTTGAGCTTGTGGCGCATTCGGTTTATTACTGACCGTCTCTGCCTTAGTAGTCAGCACAGCATCAGTTTTGCTCTGTACTGCACTATTAAGTGCCGGAGTAACAGGTTGCTGGGCAGAAGTTCCATGTGGAACAGTCGCTTCTTGCACATGGGCTTGCATGGCTTGTGTAAGATGTTGCCAAGCCGCAGTGTTAGCACTAGTGCTAGCATCAGGCATCGACTGAGAATTAGTAGTGCTTAAAACGGTTGGGTTCAACGGTGCTAGGTTCGCAAAAAGTACCGCGAAGGCATCAGTTGCAGGCTGATCTTGTACATCGCCGCGACCAAGTTCCGAAAATTGTGAAAACGACTGAATCGATTTTATCATCACTTACATCGCTCCCTTATTTAACCCCGTGTTGATGCCGCAAAAACGCTGCGGTTGATAATTCATCAGCTATCTTTTGCTCGCGCTTCTGTGCATCTCGTGATGCATTGGTTTGAATGCGCGTGTGCAAGGTTTCATATGAACGTAGCTTTTGTTGCTTTTTCAGCCATTGTTCTTGGCTCACGTTCGTTTGTTGCTCTTGTTGCAGTAGCGCTTGCTGTGCACGGCCAATAGCGTCATCCAAACTGGCCAAAAATTGCTGATAAGTTTTGAGTATTGCCGTTTGGATACCATTCTTCATTTGCTGTTGCAGTTGCTCGGCATAATCACGTCGATACGACTGCAACGTGGTTAGGTGCTGCATGATCTTGGTGACGTTATTTCTATCTTCAGACAAGGCAATCGCCGCGTTATTTCGTGCTTTTTCTGCTTGCTCTGTTAAATGCGAAAGAACGCTAATATTCATTATGCACCACCCACGATATTGGTTAAGCCGCTATAAGCGGCACTAATTGATGCTTGTTCATGCATTTGCTGCTGCAAAAAGTGTTCCATTTGTGGCAGCTTTTGTACTGCCTGGTCCAATAAAGCGTCATTTCCAGGGCTGTAAGCGCCAACACTAATCAAGTCGCGGTTGCGTTGGTAAAGTGAAAATAGCTTCTTAAAGCGCTGAGCACTTTGCATCTGCTCGGGAGCTGTTACTGCAGGCATAACGCGACTAATTGAAGCCTCAATATCAATTGCTGGGTAATGGCCGCTTTCGGCAAGATCGCGGGACAATACAATGTGTCCATCCAAGATGGCTCGCGACGCATCAGCGATCGGGTCTTGCTGATCATCGCCTTCAGTTAACACGGTATAAAACGCCGTAATGGAGCCGCCATTGGCTACGCCATTACCGGTGCGCTCAACCAGAGCCGGTATTTTTGTAAATACACTTGGCGGATAACCTTTAGTGGCCGGTGGCTCACCAATGGCTAAAGCGATTTCACGCTGCGCCATAGCAAAGCGGGTTAGTGAGTCCATGATCAGCAGAACATGCTGCCCACGGTCGCGAAAGTCTTCAGCGAGCCGCGTGGCATATGCAGCACCTTGCAATCGTTGCAGTGGCGAAGAGTCTGCTGGGGCGGCGACGACAATCGCTCGCGCCATTCCTTGTTCACCCAGTATCTGATCAATAAACTCTTGTACTTCACGGCCACGTTCACCAATTAAAGCGACGATAATGACATCCGCTTCGGTGTATCTAGCCATCATGCCGAGTAATACTGACTTGCCGACGCCAGAGCCAGCGAAAACACCCATGCGCTGACCACGGCCTACACTCAATAATCCATTAATGGCGCGAATGCCTACATCGATAGGCTTGGTGATTGCTGCGCGTTGCATTGGGTTGATAGTTGGTCCGTACAAACCACCGTAGGGTATGCCTTTCGGTAATGGTTTATTATCGAGTGGCTGGCCCATACCATCGAGCACACGGCCTAGTAACTCAGCTCCCAGAGGAAAGCGTTGGTTAGCGAGGCGGTCATGTTCGAGTGGAATAACCCGAGCCCCTGGAACTAATCCACGGACCGCTTCAAGGGGCATTAAATATGTTATCTTGCCGGCGAAACCAACCACTTCAGCCTTGGTTTGGCTGTGCCCATGAGCGAGTTCGATAGCACATTGGCTGCCGACCGGAAGTTGCAAGCCAACCGCTTCAAGCACCATGCCCGTGGCACGTACCAATTGGCCACAATATTGCCATGGGCCAGAGTCTTCGAGTTGAGCATTGGCGTCATCGAGCGCGGTTTGCCATTGTTGCCATAAGCCTTCAGGTTTAACCATGGCCACCTCGGAATTGTTGCACGACGCGTTGCCAACGACTTTCAATAGTGGCATCAATTTCGCCATTTTCACTCATCAGGCGACAGCCACCGCGCTGAATGCGGTCATCGGCTCGTAACTTCCAATTTAAGGTTTTGAGTTCTTGCTGCAATTGGGTTTGCACGAGATCGAGGTCATCAGGGTTTAACACCAGCACAGGGTTTTCGGTGAGCATGGCATCTTCGTGCATAATAGCGCGAATCAGTTGTAATACTTGCTCTGGGTTTGCTTCTAAAGCTTCGCCAGCAAGCTGGCGTCCGACCGTGAGAGCCAGTTGCATTAAACTTTCAGAGATGTGCTCAGACATCTGAGTGACGGCTTGATCTGCGGCCGTTAATAGCTGCGCAAGCGGTTCAAGAGCTTGTTGAAGTTGCTGCTCGTAGTGCGCCGCGCCTTCACGTTGGCCTTCTTCTAAACCTTGTGCATGACCGGCTTGATAGCCTTGCTCTTTACCTTCCGCCAAACCTTGTTCAAAGGCTTGTTGACGAGCCTCTTCACGAATTTTTTTGAGCTCGCTTTGTTGCTCAAACTCAGGTTGTAACTGAGCCTCGCTGACCGGGAGGGTTGCCGCCTGATTTATCGGCGCAAAGGACCAGCTTTCCCATTCCGTTTGCACGCTTTTGGTCGATTCAGTTTGTTGCTGAACCTGAAAAGGTTTAAACGAACTCATCATCGCCGCTACCTAGAACAATTTCGCCAGCATCGGCTAAACGACGCACTACCTGAAGAATGGCTTTTTGTTCGGTTTCAACTTGTGATACACGAACCGGACCACGAGTCTCCATATCGTCGCGAATTAGCTGGGCTGCGCGTTGCGACATATTGCGTAAGAACTTGTCGACCAGCTCATCAGGGGCTCCTTTAAGTGCAACCACCAAGGAAGCGGTATCAATTTGACGCATCAATACTTGAATACTGCGATCTTCAAGTTCAAGTAGGTTTTCAAACAGGAACATTTCATCGACAATCTTTTGCGCCAACTCGTCGTTGTATGCGCGAATGTTCTCAAGAGCGGTATCTTCTTGGCCTGCAGACAGCAAGTTAAGAATTTCTGCAGCAGTGCGAACACCGCCCATTTTGCTGCGCTTGAGCGACTGACCATCGAGCATGCCGCCAAGTACTTCGGTGAGTTCCTGCAAAGCGGCTGGCTGCACACCAGTGAAGGTGGCAACGCGTAGGACGACATCGTTGCGTAGGCGCTCTTCAAACAATTCGAGTACGCCTGCGGCCTGCGCACGATCAAGATGAATTAGAATGGTAGCGATGATTTGAGGGTGCTCATCTTTTATCATCTCGGCCACTTCAGGAATGTCCATCATATTGAGTGCATCGATACCAACGCCACCAACTTTATGCTCGAGAACGTCTTCGATAAGGCTGTTTGCACGGTCGGAACCTAAGGCCTTGGTTAATACCGAGCGCACATAATCATCATACTTATCGAGGGATGGGGTATCGGATAAAGCTTGATGGAAATACTCGAGTACAGATTTTATATCACCATGAGAAATATCATTGAGATTAGTCATCTCTTTACTAATTTTTTGAATCTGATTGGCTGGCAGGTGTTTAAAAACCTCTGCTGCGGGCTCTTCTTCAAGCATCAGTAATAAGATGGCGGCGCGGCGAACACCGTTCATATTTTTAGCCAACTCTATGGTGCTTTGAGCATCAGGATTAGACGTTGTCATCTTCATTCATCCAATTTTGTAAGATCCGCGATACCTGACGAGGGTTACTTTGAGCAGCTTCTTTCGCCTTCATCAAGGCTTGCGCATAAGCTTGGTTTTGGCGCTGCTGCGGCCAGTTAAAGGAGTCGCCTAATTCAGCCGCGTCATCGTCGCTATCACCGCCTGTCGCACGACGGTGCATTGGCGTTCCATCGTCGTCATCATCATCGCCAACAACGGCGCGGAGGTTGCCTCGAGAATCACCGGTGGTTGATGCTTGAGCATTAGCTGTGGGCGCAGTGAGATGGCGCTTCATGAGCGGCCGTATAATGAGCATGTACAACAGTAAAATTCCTAGGCCGGCTAATAAATAACGGCCTAATTGCTGTGCTAACTTCAAAATTGAAGGTTGTTCGTACCAAGGTAATTCAATAGTTGGCGTACTTTCTTGTACGAACACACTATTGACCACTTCAAGCTGGTCATTGCGGGTGTCGGTATAGCCCATAGCCTGTCGCACAAGACGAGTAATATATGCGAGCTCTTCTTCGCTGCGCGGTACCAGCTGTGTGTTGCCTTCGAGGTCATCAACAGTGCGATGATTAATGACTACTGCCACCGATAAACGTTGCAGTGCGCCGCGTTGATGATCAACGTGTTCAACGGTGCGGTCGAGTTCATAGTTGACCACTTGGTCTTGCTGTAAGTTACGGAACCCAGCTGCTGTAGTTTCGTTTTCATCGGCTAATTCAGGGTTTTCAATAGGCGAAGGCTCAACGCCAGGCGGTGTATTTGTTAGTGCGCCTGGTATGCCTTCAGCAGTTTGACTCGAGCCTTGCATATTTAAGTTGCGCTGAATACTGCGGATGGCAGCAGTGTCGGCATCTTGGTTGGGGCGATAGCGTTCTGCCGTGGCTTCGCGCTTGGAAAAATCGATATCAGCGACCACCTGCGCTCGCACATTCTTACGCCCTAAAATCGGGGTGAGAATATTAACGATACGTTCTTCATAGGAGCGTTCAACTTGTTGGATATAATCCAGCTTACTGCCGCTTAGCGAGTTGTCACGGTTGTTCTGGGAAAGTAGCGCGCCATATTGATCAACTACGGTTACATGTTCCGGAGATAATTCTGGAACACTGCTTGATACCATATGAATGATCGCTTGAACTTGACCAGCACCTAACTTGCGTCCGGGGTGGAGGGTGACAATAACCGACGCTTTAGCGGGCTCGCGATCACGAACGAAGACGGAAGCTTTCGCCATGGCCAAATGAACGCGGGCTTTTTGGACTGGCCCTAAAGACTCCATGGAACTAGCGAGCTCACCTTCGAGCGCGCGTTGGAAATTAACCTGTTCGGCGAATTGACTGATACCGAAAGCTTGATTGTCCATCAGTGCAAAACCAGCGTTCCCACCCTGCGGTAAACCTTGTTCTGCCATTTGTAGGCGTAGTTTATGGACATCTTTGCTCGGCACTAAGATGGTTCCGCTGCCGCTGAATTGATAAGGCACTTGGCGGCTATCCAGCTGCGCAATGATGCGCCCACCATCAGCTTCGCTGAGGTTACTATAAAGTACGCGATACTCGGGTGCGCTTGCCCACATGATCAGCGCGAGCACCAAACCAATAAATGCAGCGCCGCCAATGAGCAGGGGTAACAAACTATTCTGCTTCAATTTTTGCAGCCAGTCGTTGGTTGGCGACGTTGAAGCCGATGCATTATTCATGGTTTGCGTTTGCGATGCGTCCATATGATTACTACGGTCCAAAAGTTTAAGGCGGAATTAGCTACTCGACATTATGCGGTGGGGCAAGCAAACCAAAGACTGAATAAGCGCTGTTTTTTATGGCTTATTGGTGGTTTCGATGGTACAGAGGATTGTTAGAGTATGGCCTAGAAAAATACATATTTTCATTAGGCGTAGATGTATACGTGAGGTAACCATGAGCGTGCCAGCCATTCAAACCGCACTGCAGCAAATGCAGGCGTTACAAAATGAAGTTAAAAGTCCCGTTCAAGAAAATACGGTAGGAACCGCGACTGGTGGTTTTGCAGCCGAGCTAAAAAGCTCACTGGAACGCATCAACAACCTCCAGCAAGTGGCCGGGGAAACCACCAAAGCATTTCAATTGGGTGACCCTAACATCTCCCTCAACGAAGTGATGGTAAATAAGCAAAAGGCTAGCCTCGCCTTCGATATGGGCGTGCAAGTGCGCAACAAACTAGTGAGTGCGTACAAAGAAATTATGAATATGCAGGTTTAAACGCTAAGCCTGTTCTTGTACTAGCAACCCTGATACTTCATGTAGATGGGTTGCGATTCTAATCACTTCCTCACTTGGTATCTGACGAATCACCTCACCCGACTCTAAGCTGATGACAAAAATCACAGTGCGGTTGGACTCTTCATGCAATTCAAAGTGCAGCCCATAGTTATTCATGACCTCATTAATTTGCTCGGTCGGTTTAACCAGTTCGCTTTTCTTGAGTTCTTTCTGTGCTTCGCTTTGGCGAATTGAGGGTAACTGCTGTAACACCCGGTCTAATCGCTGTTTCTCTGCGGCCATTTGTGTGACCGGCCAGTTTAGCGACGCTTCATTAATTGGAGTGCTCATATCCGTGCAACCTCATCTATCCTTGTGCTGAACGAAAACAGGCTCCCGTAGGAGCCTGTGAATATCATTGCATCATGCGAATGAATTAACCTAACAGTGATAACACTGACTGTGGTACTTGGTTCGCTTGAGCTAATACAGACGTACCAGCTTGCTGCAAGATTTGCGCACGAGTCATGTTGGCCACTTCAACTGCGTAGTCTGCATCTTCGATACGTGAACGAGCAGCAGATAAGTTAGTTGCGTTAGTGCTCAGGTTAGTGATGGCTGATTCAAAACGGTTTTGAATCGCACCCAAGTCTGAACGTAGCGTATCAACAGTGCTTAATGCTGAGTCGATTGCTGCCAGCGGGCTAGCAGTAATATCGCTCAAAATTGTTGCAGTATCAGAGTTGAAGTTTACTGCTAAGGTACCATCGTTAGCACCACCACCAGCACCATCAGTGATGTTAAAGTCGGTAGCGTCGACCGCGATATAAGCAGCATCGCCATTAGCGTCGGTTCCCGCCGCATAATATTGACCAGTAGAGTCTTGCTCTAAAGTTGCGAAGGTAAATGCAGTACCACCACCAGCATCGGCACCACTAACGTTAGCAGCTAGAATGTTGTCGCCAGTACCGTCAGTTAAGTCGCCATCAGCATAAGAGGTTAAGTCAGTAGCATCAACGCCGTTCACGTTGAAAGCATCCATGCTTAAAGTAGCAGCAGTGATTTCTTTCAAGTTTACGCCAATGCGCTCACCATCATTTGCACCAACTTGGAT
The DNA here is from genome assembly GCA_048269045.1 of Pseudidiomarina sp. Classification (GTDB taxonomy): domain Bacteria; phylum Pseudomonadota; class Gammaproteobacteria; order Enterobacterales; family Alteromonadaceae; genus Pseudidiomarina. The sequence goes on along the minus strand of JBLWUG010000012.1, from coordinate 42,922 downwards.
GGACAAGTTTTGGTCTGAAGCTAGAACTTTTACGCCGTTAAAGCTGGTTTCACCAGAGATACGGTCGATTTCGCCTAAGCGCTGAGTGATTTCAGCTTGGATTGAATCTAAGTCTTTTTGTGAGTTGGTGCCGTTTTGTGCTTGCACTGATAACTCACGGATACGCTGTAAGTTGTCATTAACTTGGTTTAATGCACCTTCAGCAGTTTGTGCTACAGAGATACCGTCGTTCGCATTTCGCTGAGCTTGCATTAAGCCAGTGATTTGTGAAGACATGCGGTTGGCAATTGCTTGACCAGCGGCATCATCTTTCGCGCTGTTAATACGCAAGCCTGAAGATAAGCGTTCCATTGAAGTTTGCAGAGCAGACTGAGACTTCGACAGGTTTTGCTGACCAATTAGCGAGGTAATGTTCGTATTGATAACTGACATAGTCTTATTCCTTTTGTTTCCAGTTTAGGCTGCCTATGATGGCCCGCCGTCGTAAGTCATTATCGGTGGGAGAAAAAATAACTTTAGGAAAATTTATAAATAGTCTTTGAAGTTAGGTTAAAGAAAGCGCGAAAAGCGCCGATATAAAGGTCAGTACAAGGAAGGAGTAGTGGCTTGAACCAAGACGCAAACAGCCCAGAAAGCGAATTTACCCCAGTTAATAGCATTGTCGAACTAGCAACCTATTTCGATTCATTAAGTCAGCCTGGCACTGCTTCGCTGACCTTGGTTGGCGCTGGAGAAAAAGAACATCCACTGGTAGTTGTTGAGCAGCAAGAAGAAAACTATTTGCTGTTTGACCTTACTGCTATTCGCGACGTTGCTCCGCCACTGCGACGTGGGCGCTCTTTTATATTATCGGGCTTTACCCCAGGCGGCTTTGTTCGCAGCAACCCAATTACCATCAGAGAGTTCACCTCGGTTGAAGGACGCTTGCTTGCCTACGCCGATTGGCCAACAGAAATTTTAGTTAAACAGCGTCGCGCCAGTTTTAGGGCAAGCTTGCGTATTGGCATGAACGTCGGTGTTCATGTGCGCAAGTTAGATGAAGAAAGTAATGAAGAGTTTGCAATTCAAGGGGATCTAAAAGACCTGTCAGCCACTGGCTGCTTGGCAGAGTTTTTTATGCAAGATGGGGTATCACGAGTGTTACCCGATATTGCAACGGAAATTGAACTGTATTTCCCGAACGGTTCGTCGTTCAAGGTGAAGGCAGTCGTACGGCATTTAAAAACGGATCACGACCGACAAGCGTTAGCTGTGGGGTTTGAATTTGTTGATACCAGCCAGGCGCAAGAGCGAGAAATCTGGAACTACGTTCGCGAAATTGAACGAGAAGCGAGTCGCAGTGCTGGCTCTGGAAGCACTCGTAGTGCCTCAGAACTATTTGAAGTTCATGATGAAAACGATGCGCGTTTAAGTCGTCGTCATGGGCATCAATATCCAACGCCGATGGCTCGAAGACTTGCCCGCATCGCTGGCTATTTAGACAGTGAGATGGTCATGTTAAAGCAAGATCATGGGATCAACTCGGAGCAACTCTCAGTTCATGCTGAACGCCTACTCGACATGCTTATCGATCATCGTGAAGAGACGTTATTTGCTTTGGTTTGTTTGCAGCGTGAATCGCGTTGGATACGGCATGGGTTGGCGGTTGCCGTGCGTTTGGTTGATTTGCTTAACCACAAACAAATGCCACGCAGTTTACTCAAAGGCATGGCCGCTGCGGCCATGCTCCATGATCTTGGCAAGAGTGTTGTTGCTACGGAACTGTGGGGAGCGACCACTTTGAGTGCAGATGGTTATCGCGAAATGCACGAGCATGTGGCGGTGGTACTACACAAAACAAAAGCAGTGAAGTGGTTGCCAGACTCTATTGTCGAAAACATTATTGCACAAATTAACGAGCGCTTAGACGGTTCAGGTTACCCGAATGGCGTCTTTGCCGACCAACTTGGACAGTTAGCGCGAGCAGCGGCGGTTGTCGATGTGCTGGATGCACTACAACGGCCACGAGCAGATAGAAACGCATTAACGCCGGTGGCGGCGTTGCATTTGGCGCGGCAACAAAATGCACAACTGGATCAGCAATGGGTCGGGAAGTATCAAAAGCATTTCGGCATGTTACCTATAGGAACATTGCTGCGATTTGATAGCGGCGCATTTGCGTGGGTGGTCGGTTTAGATGCGCACAAGAAAGTATGCCGAGTGCGGGTTTCACCGCACGGGTCCTTACCTGATAAAGACTTAGGTCCGCCTATAGAAGGTTCAGCATTAGCCGCGCTAGGGCGAATTAAAGAAATAGTGGTACCAGAAAGTTAAAGTTGTAGCCTTGCTGGTCGATAACGATGAAATAAGGCACTTAGATGTCACTATTGTCAGTTTCGAAAAGTTCCTAATGGGGCAAACTGAATAGTATTAACGATGAGGAATAGTGAAGTATGGCAACCATTGCAGCACTTGGAATTGGGTCAGGTCTCGATTTAAACGGCTTACTCAGCCAGCTGGAAGCAGCTGAACGTCAGCGACTTCAGCCCTTGGTGCAGCAAAAAGGTAGCTACCAGGCGCGTATATCTGCATTCGGTAAGCTCGAGGGTGCCCTGTCTTCGCTGCAAGCGTCGCTAGCCAGTCTCGGCAAAGAAGAAAGCTTCGCAGCAGTGTCGAGCACGGTTGCAGGCGATGGCGTGAAAGCTGCTGCCACATCGAAAGCGGTGCCCGGATCGTACTCGGTTACGGTGAACACCTTAGCGCAAGCTTATAGCAGTGCAACCCTTGGCATCGACGACAAAACTCGCGATTTAGGGGCGGGGAGCGTGAGTTTCACCTTAGGTGACGGCACCCAGCATGATATCGCCATTGATGAAGCGGAAAGCTCGCTCGAATCTATTCGCGACGCTATTAACGCACAACAAGGTGATGTGGTTGCATCGATTATTAATGATGGTGATGCCAATCAACCTTACCGCCTGGCCTTAACCGCGGCGAAAACTGGTACTGATGCCGAGGTAACGACACTGACCTTTACCGGGATGGGCGATGAGCTACAGGTTGATGTGAGTTCAGTGCAAGCTGCACAGAATGCGTCATTGTCGATCAATGGTGTTGATGTTACTAGCCAATCGAATCAGGTTGCAGAAGCTATCCAAGGGGTAACCCTGACTTTAGATAAAGCAGGTGAAACCGCAACGGTAACCGTAAATCGAGACCAAGCCGCGGTGCAAAAAACCGTGGAATCATTTGTTTCGTCATACAATAAATTGCAATCGACGATGCGCGAACTAAGCGCATACAACGCTGAAACCCAGTCTGCGGGGTTACTGTTGGGTGATAGTAGTTTACGCACTGTTGAATCACGGTTACGCAGTATTTTCTCGGAGCCCATCGGTGGCGACGGATTTAATTCGCTTAGCGAATTAGGCATCACGCGTGAACTTGACGGCTCATTATCTATTGATGACGAACGCCTTGCGGAAATTACCGATACGGAGCTTACCGCATTAAAAGAATTCTTTGTCGGTACCGACACCGTTGAAGGCTTCACGCAGAAAGCCACCGACACCGTCGACCTGTTGCTAGATAGTGAAGGCCCCATTGCGGTCAGCACTGAAGGTATGAAGAGTGCGATTGAACGCTTAGATGAACGCTACGCGCGCGAAGAAATCTCAATTGCACAAACCATTGAACGCTATCGAGTTCAATTTGGACAGCTGGATAGCATCATTGCCAATATGAACGCGACAAGTTCGTATTTAACCCAGCAGTTTGACGCGTTAAGCGCACAACTTAATCAGAAAAAATAGGAGTATTAATTTATGTATGGGATGCGTGGAGCGGCGGCATATGGCCGTATCGATGTTGAAAGTAACGTACTTTCAGCAAGCCCTCATAAATTGATCAGCATGCTTTTTGACGGCGCTAATCAAGCGATTAAAGCAGCGAAGCTACACCTTGAAAATGGCAATATTGCAGCGAAGTCGCAGTCGATCACTAAGGCATTAGATATTGTGAATCAAGGGCTATTAGCAGCTGTTGATAAAAATCAAGGTGGAGAATTAGCGGAACGCCTTGAAGCCCTCTATAGTTATATTGCAGAGCTATTACTAATGGCTAACTTGCATAACGATATCAGTAAACTTGATGAGGCAACCACCTTGCTGGATCAAATAGGCTCAGCATGGAAAGACATTCAGCCAGAGGCTGAAAAGGCTTAACCATAGTGTCAGTTCAGAGCTGTAAAAAACTAGAACCTGAAATGTCATCGACGGAGGTTTTGATGTCGTACCAAACCCTATTAGAGCACTCTAATAAAATGCTTGCGAGTGTGCGTAAAGAAGACTGGGAATCTTTAATTGCGGTTGAAGTTGAATATGTACGCGAAGTTGAGCGAATTAGCCAAGCTGAAGCCTACATTGAGCTCAACGAAGATGAACAGCTCGAAAAGCTCAATATCTTGAGTACGATCATGGATCAAGACCGAGAAATTCGTGAATCCTTGGTGGCACGCCGGACTTTGCTTGAACAAACGTTACGTAGCGTGCAAAAAAAGCAAAAACTTGAGAACAGTTACCGCAATTGAGCAGCATCACTCCGCTGTTAGACACTTTGGTTCATCAAGTTGCTAAACAGCGCTCACGGGTAGAGTTACTCCCTCGCCATACGTTGCCAATTACTCCGGTGCCAGCCGCCGCAAGCACGGCTACAGTCACCGAGTTCAGTCAATCAGGGCAACAACTTGCTCGCTTGCTTGCGCAAATTCAAACCTTTCAACAGCAATTACCGAACCAAGCTATTGCGTCGCAGCATCGAATCACCTCTGAGGGGACGTTGTTTCAACAGTCGTCGATTCTAAATAGCGCACAAATTATTGGGAAATTGCAGTCGTTAGTGACCAACTCAGGATTGTTTTATGAATCGCTACTGGGCCGCTGGGCGGCACAAAAGTTACCACTAGCGCAAATTCAACGACAACCACAGAACCTCAATCCCACCCCACCGAGAATTCAGGCTATTTTAGGTCAACAATTGGAGCTGCTGAATACGGGCTCGATGTATATTGATGTAGATCTATGGCCGCAGGCATCCTTGCAGTGGTTAGTGCAGCCCAACGAAAATCCGCTCGTACAACGGTGGCGCGAAGAGCAGCGTCAGGGTGAGGGTGATGCTGAAGATAATGGCTGGACATCTGAACTAAAACTAACCACTCCGGGGTTTGGTGAATTGAGAGCCAAAATACGCATTCAGGATGGTAAATATTCACTGCATTTACAATGTGCGGAACGCTTCGTTGAAGTGCTAAAACAAGCTTCTAAGCTGTTGTCAGATAGAATTACTGAAGGCACAGGTCTCATCCAAAAATCATTGATCATAGACTCCATAAAATGAGCGATAAAAAAGAAATAAATCAGGCGGTTGCATTACGCTACCAAGAGTTTGAACCGGCTCCGAAGGTCATTGCCAAAGGAGAAGGGCTGGTGGCTGAGAAAATTATAGAAAAAGCAAAAGAATGTGGAATATTTGTTCACGACTCACCCGAGTTAGTTGCACTTCTATCGCAATTAGAAATTGATGATTACTTACCACAAACGCTCTGGGTTGTTGTTGCGGAATTGTTGCAATGGGTGTCAGCGCTAGAAAATGACACTGGTATTTATAAAGAAAAACAATGAAAGCAACATTTTCTAAACAGTTAGTTATTTTGTTCTGCAATTAAAAAACCTCCCTCACTATTGACCTTCAATGTTAAGATTTGTTAAAGATGGCTATTAAGCTTGGATTAACAGTCGCGTACTAGAAGGGAATACTACGAATGCCACAGAGTCGAGTTATTGCTGAGCTTCAAGAGCTTAATTTGAATTACTTGATGTTGGTGCAAAAGCTACTGCGAGAAGATCGCGATACCGCTATTTTCAGATTGAAGATAGATGACGAGCTCGCTGACTTTATAGCGGATCTTACAATTAATGAGTTAACCGCGTTAGCGCGCCAACCCCACTGTCTTTTAAAGCCGTCATTGGGCTCGGTAGAGCAATTGAAAGCAATTTTAAATAATAAGCGAGAAACGGGTATGCGAGATACCCACCTAGCAATGTTAATGGCTTCAGTTTAGGAGATTTATAATGACAACTAAAAAGCTTCTAGATGAACTCAACCAGGTGCAACTCGCCATAGAGTTGATTGAGTTAGGAGCACGGTTGCAAGTATTGGAATCTGAAGTCAGCCTGAATCGCTCACGTCTTGTGCGTTTATATAAAGAAGTGGCCGGGCGTTCACCAGCCAAAGGGATGCTACCCTTTTCAACAGACTGGTTTATGACGTGGCAGCCCAATGTCCATGCCTCGTTTTTCTACAACATTTATCAACGCTTACATGACGGTCAAAAACTTGAACGCATGCAGGCATTTATCAAAGCTTACAAGCTTTACCAAGAGCATCTACAATTAAGTGACGAGACCGAAGTGCTTGCCCTTACGCGAGCCTGGACCTTGATACGATTCTTCGAAAACAACGTGTTTCAAACGTCAAGCTGCGGAAATTGTCGCTTAAGTTTTGTTAATTATGCGCATGAACCCGATGAAGATTACATCTGTGGTGTGTGTGCTCCCCCCTCTAGAGCCGGTAAGCCGCTCAACAAAAATAACTCTAAAACTCGAAAAGACGCTTAAGTTTGACCTGCAGACGCCGATAACTTAGATAGAATTAATTGTTTACGAAAGGATACGGCCGTGCTGGTACCATTGGGATTTTTGATTGTCATCGCCTCTGTTTTTGGTGGCTTTGTATGGGCAGGCGGCTCGTTAGGGCCTATTTTTCAGCCGCTTGAATTTCTTATCATTGGCGGGGCCGGGGTTGGTGCATTTATAGCGGCAAATAACGGCAAAGCAATTAAAGCCACATTAAACAGCACAAAACGATTAAAAGCATCGACGAAATATAACAGCGACACCTATTTAGAGCTGTTGGCGGTTATCTATAAACTGCTGAATAAAATGCGTCGCGATGGCATGTTGGCAGTCGAACGCGATATTGAAAGTCCTGAAGAAAGCTCCATATTCATGGAGCATCCAGAAGTTCTAGAAGACCCCATGATGCTGAACTTTATTGCCGACTATTTACGGCTAATGATTAGCGGCAATATGGAACCTCATGAGCTAGATGAGCTCATGCTGCACGAAATTGAAACCTTTGAAGCCGAAGCAGAAATTCCCGCTGATGCATTAGCGAAGGTTGGAGATGCGATGCCAGCATTTGGAATCGTCGCAGCGGTGTTAGGGGTGGTTCGAGCTTTAAGTTCAGCAGATGTGCCCCCCGAAGTTATGGGGACGATGATAGCGCACGCGTTAGTGGGTACTTTCCTCGGAATCTTGCTAGGTTATGGTTTTATTAACCCATTAGCGAGTCGCGTCGAGCGTCAAATCGTGGAAATGGTAAAAACCTTACAAGTGATACGCGTAACGCTGTTAGCCAGCATGCAAGGCTATGCACCTCAACTAGCTGTCGAATTCGGTCGAAAAGCGCTGCACACTGCAGAGCGGCCCTCTTTTACTGAACTCGAAGACTATGTGCGTGGAGCTAGGTCGGAGTCTGAATAATGGCGGGTAGTAATGAACGACGGCCAATCATTATTCGGCGCAAGAGGATTGTAAAAAAGCACCACGGTGGAAGTTGGAAGATCGCATTAGCGGACTTTATGACTGCCTTAATGGCGCTATTCTTGGTGATGTGGATTTTATCCATGTCGAGCGAGCAAGAGCGGCAAAGTATTTCCGATTACTTCCGTACCCCGTTACTGGTATCGATGGCGGGCGGCGATAAATCAACGTCAAGCACGAGCGCGATACGTGGAGGTGGCCCTGACCCGGCGCACGCTGAAGGTGAACGGGCTCGGATTGATATGCGGCGACAAACGCATCCGGCAGAAACCCGTCGGCGCTTCAATAATCTTCGCAACCGCGTAGAAGCCGCTATTGAAAACAATGAAGTGTTACGTGAGCTCAAAGCGCAATTGCGGTTTGATGTCACCCGCGAAGGCTTGCGTATCATGATGCTGGATACCGAAACAAAGCCTATGTTTGAAGTGGGCAGCGATAACATCGCATCTTACATGGAGCTATTACTTCACACGTTAGCGCCTTTGCTGAATGAATTGCCCAACGAAATCACTATAAGTGGTCACACGGACAGCCTCCCTTATGCTGGGGGCGAGATGGGCTATAGCAACTGGGAACTGTCTGCAGACCGTGCTAACGCATCTCGTAAGGCACTTCTCGAAGGTGGATTTAAGTCCGATCAATTACTGTTGGTGATGGGGGCAGCTGATCGCATACCCTTAGATGGTACACAGCCAGATGATCCTCGCAACCGAAGAATCACCATAGTGGTACACACCCAAGAATCAGCCGATTTTATTAAACGCCAAGGCTTTTTTCCCACAAACCCTGAATTAGACGGTTCTACTAGCGCTTTTCTGCCAAATGAAATGAATTGAGGTTAGGCATACTAACGGGCAGCATCAATCAATGTCGCCCGATAATGTAACTAATAGGTCATGGCAGAAGAACAAACGAGTGATCAGGATAAAACAGAAGAACCTACGGCCCGAAGACTCCAAAAGTCGAGAGATGAAGGTCAGGTTGCGCGATCCCGTGAATTAACAACCTTTGTCATTCTGTTTGGTGGTATAGGCATGCTATGGGCGCTCAGTAGTTCTATGTACGAACACGTGGGCCGAGTCATGGAGCAAGCGTTTTTGTTTGAGCGCATGCAAGTGTATGAATCGGGGCCTATGTTGCAGAATGCGCTGCAACTGGGGCAGTCAGCACTGCTGGCGTTGCTCCCCTTGTTTGCGGTTATGTTGTTGCTGGCGTTAGTGGCACCAGCACTATTAGGCGGCTGGGTCGCATCCGCGAAGTCACTCCAACCTAAGCTCGAAAAATTAAATCCCATTAAAGGTCTGAAACGCACATTTTCTGTGCAAGCACTCGCTGAATTAAGCAAAGCTGTCGCCAAGTCGGTATTGGTGGGTGGCGTACTCATGCTCTTTTTGTGGCAGCAGCGTGATAGCTTTATGGCATTGATGTCGCTCAACCTTAAAGATGCATTATTCACAGCGATGAAGCTAGCCGCAACCGCCTGTTTACTCATGGTACTCACGCTGATTGTAGTGGTGCTGTTTGATGTTCCCTACCAACTCTTTACACACACAAAGAAGTTGCGCATGAGTAAAGAAGAAGTGAAGCGGGAAAACAAAGAAACCGAAGGTGACCCTCACGTTAAAGGTAAGATACGCCAGCAACAACAAGCCATGGCAAAACGGCGAATGATGAGTAATGTTCCTACGGCTGACGTGATAGTGACGAACCCAACGCATTATGCAGTCGCTTTAAAGTATGATGATGCCCGCATGGGCGCGCCTCGAGTGGTCGCCAAAGGTGCTGAATTGGTTGCGCTACGAATCCGCGAGCTCGGTGATGAGCATAAAGTACCCCGTTTAGAAGCAGCCCCTTTAGCACGAGCTTTGCATGCTCATGTGGAGTTAGAACAAGAAGTTCCGGCAGCACTTTATACCGCGGTTGCTGAGGTGTTGGCTTGGGCGTTCCAAATTAAACAAGCTAACCGCGGCATCGTGCAAACACCTCCAACGCCCGACCATTTACCTATACCTGAAGATTACGAGGTTCCTGAATCATGAAGTTGAGTATGAATGCGTTGGCGGGCAGCATGAGCTCAGCACGCTTACAGGTATTAGTAGGCCCCATACTAATTCTCATGATCTTGGCGATGATGGTGTTACCGCTGCCGCCATTTATTCTCGATTTTTTATTCACCTTTAACATCGCCCTGTCATTGATGGTGTTGTTGGTAAGTATGTTTACCGAAAAGCCACTCGAGTTTGCGGCATTCCCGGCGGTATTGTTGTTCACAACCTTGCTGCGCTTGAGTCTTAACGTAGCTTCAACCCGTGTGGTGTTGATGGAAGGCCATCAAGGTGGTGATGCTGCGGGTAAAGTTATTGAAGCCTTCGGGCAATTCTTAGTTGGCGGTAACTTTGCCGTAGGTTTAGTGGTGTTTTTTATTCTTGTGGTGATTAACTTTATGGTCATCACCAAAGGTGCAGGGCGAATTGCAGAAGTGGGGGCTCGTTTTACCCTCGATGCAATGCCAGGCAAGCAAATGGCCATTGATGCCGACTTAAACGCGGGATTGATCGCAGAGGATGAAGCTCGTCGTCGCCGCCAAGAAGTGGCGCAAGAAGCTGAATTTTATGGTTCGATGGATGGTGCCAGTAAATTTGTTCGTGGTGATGCCGTCGCCGGTATGGTGATCATGGCGGTAAACATTATTGGTGGCTTGTTAATTGGTGTTATGCAGCACAACATGAGTGCTGGCGATGCAGCTCACTCCTATGTACTACTTACTATCGGTGATGGCTTAGTGGCACAAATCCCAGCGCTGATTATCTCCACCGCGGCAGGTGTAACGGTTTCTCGTGTTAATACGGAACAGGATGTTGGTCAGCAATTAATACGCCAGTTATTTGTAAGCCCTAAAGTATTGATGCTAGCTGCTGGCGTGATTGGCATGCTTGGCCTAGTGCCAGGAATGCCGAACTTCATCTTCTTGTTGTTTACCACCATGCTTGGCGGTTTGGCTTGGTACCTACATCAGCAGCAAACGCGTGCGGCATTGCAAGAAGCTGCTGCAAGCGATACGGCACCGGCGCCATCATTCAGTTCACCAGAAGCGAGCTGGCAAGATGTTCAACTCGTTGACACCTTAGGCATGGAGGTTGGGCATCGCTTAATTTCTTTGGTCGATGATAGTCAACAGGGAGAACTGCTAGGACGGATTAAAAGTGTACGTAAAAAGTTTGCCCAAGAGGTGGGCTTCTTGCCACCTGTGGTTCATATCCGCGATAACCTTGAGTTACCTCCCAATAGTTACGTGATCAATCTAAAAGGTGGCGAAGTGGGTCGCGCGGAGATTTACCCAGATCGTTGGCTGGCGATTAATCCTGGCCAAGTGACGGGTGACATTGAAGGCATAGAAACCACCGACCCGGCCTTTGGTTTGCCAGCCATGTGGATTGAAAGCGAGCAACGCGAACATGCGCAGATTTATGGCTTCACTGTGGTGGACGCCAGTACCGTAGTAGCAACCCATATGAATCACCTCTTGCAACGTTATTCCGCAGACTTACTTGGGCGCCAAGAAGTACAGCAACTGGTTGATAAATTAGCGGAAGAAAACAAAGCCTTAGTTGAAGACGTGATTCCAAAGTGCGTGAGTATCACGACCTTACAGCGGGTGCTGCAGAACTTACTGGATGAGGCCGTATCTATTCGAGATTTACGCACGATTTTTGATACACTGGCCGAGTTTGAAGGGCAGCAATCAGACGTCCATGAGTTAACGGCTCGAGTGCGTTTAGCACTAGGAAGAAATATTGTTCAAAAATGCTTCGGTGGTGAACGTGAATTGCAAGTCATCGGGCTGGATACGCAATTGGAATCGATGCTTTCGCAAGCGTTACAGCAAAACAGTTCGTTGGAGCCAGGCTTAGCCATGACGGTACAGCAACAAACTGAAGCGGCAATGCAACGAGCTGAAGCGTTGGGACACCCGCCAGTATTGGTCGTGGCACACCCATTACGACCGTTGCTTTCTCATTTCCTAAGACGTCAACTGCGTGATCTAGTGGTACTTTCACAGGCAGAAATTCCAGATGATCGCACCATTAAAGTTGTTAGTGTAATCGGAGAAACAGGATGACCATTAGGCGCTTTCGTGCTCCCAGTCATAGAGATGCCATTCGCCAAGTACGAGATGCATTGGGTGATGACGCGGTTATTGTGTCCACGCGTAACTCGGAACAAGGTGCAGAAATTTTCGCAATTAGCGAAGCGCAATTATCGCAATTGCACGATGGCGATCAGACACCCACGAATGCAACGCAAGACTTTTCAATGTTAGCGCAAGAATTGTTAGGCGAAGTGCAAGACATGCGTGCAATGCTGCACCAGTCACAAGGTAGTCAAGCGCCTAACGATCATCGTAAGCAGCTTTATCGAGTGATGCGATCGGGGGGATATAGCGACGAGCTGGCGCGCCGCTTAGTAGCCTTGCTGCCACGTCATTTAAATCAAAAAAATAGCGATTATGGCGGTGCCGAGTCATGGTTAAAGCAACAATTGGTATCCCGCATCGCATACAGCGAGCAAGATAGCGACCTATTAAAACATCGTGGTGTGATGGCCTTGGTGGGGCCAACAGGAGTTGGGAAGACTACCACCACTGCCAAGTTGGCTGCTAACTATGTTATGGAGCACGGCAACGATAGCCTGTTATTAGTGACGACAGATAGTTATCGAATTGGTGCTCAACAGCAACTAGCAATCTATGCCGAGTTATTAAATGTTGAAATGTATGCTTTGGCTGATGGTGCCACTTTAGATGCTTTACAAGAAAAGATGCGTGGCAAAAGGTTAATTCTGGTGGATACCGTTGGTATGAGCCAACGCGATCAGCGTTTAGCCCACAAAATTGCAGCTTTAGGGGCGCAAGAGTATCGCGATGCTACCCGCATGGTGTTACTGCTCAATGCTGCATCGCAGCAGGAAACACTCGACGAAGTGGCACGGATTTATCAGCAGATCAGTGCTGACATTGAATCCCCTATTCAAGACTGTATTTTGACAAAACTCGATGAAGCCGCAAAATTGGGCGGTGTGCTTGATACGGTAATACGCCACCAATTTAAAGTGACTGCTTGCTCGAATGGGCAACGGGTACCGGAAGATTTGGTGCAGGCGAATATTGAACAGATTGTGCAAGACTCTTTGCCTCAATTAAACGAAGAATCGCTATTAGCGCAATCGGAATGGGAGCAACCATTAGACTCCACGCATGGGGCGCATGATATTTTCAATCGTGGCCACGTAATTCAGTCTTGTATGCAGCAATTACGTGCAGAATTGCCGCATTTTGGGCTATTTGAGAAGGCATTAGAGCAACAACGAATGCCGGCTAGTTGGACTGCGAACGACTTTCCAGCTGAGCGAGCAGCCATTCGTTGGGCTTCGCCACAGCCGTTGCAAGGTTGGCAGCGACTCACGCCGCATTTAGCGTTAAACGCGACAGGATTACCACTGCTTTCGCCCGTCTTACAACACCCGGAAAGTACCGTCGAGCCAAACTATGGTTTAGCACCATTGCAGCTATTCGATTATCTGCCTGAAGCGGCATTGCTCGATATGTTTACTGAGCACAAAACGGGCTGGTTAGCCACGTTAAATATAAATCATCGGTTGCCGGTGAACGGTCATATACAGCCAGTAAGGTCGATTGTAAAACAGCACGCAATACCATTAAAAAAAGTACAGATACTTTATCGCGGTGAACAGCGTCGACTCGAACTTTCGATTGCTGCTGTAGATGCGCAGGCAGGCCATCCACCCGCGCAGATACTCTATGGTGAGCTGCACGGCGGAGCGAAAAAGAATCCGGTGCAACGTCGTTACTGGTTAGTTGATGGTCATTGCACGGCGGACCAAGTAGTTGAACGCGCCCGACTGGCACTGCAACAAGAAGAGTTTGGTCGCTTAACTCGTTTGGCATGGCAAGCTTTAGAGTCGCATGTGGCGGTACAATCAAGCCCAGAATCACGACAGCAATTGCTATTAGCTTTAGCCAGCAATTGTGCGGCGATTGCCATGCATGTGGAATATCATTCAGGCCCTCGCTTTGCAAACCTGCGAGGCGAACTACTTGGATTCACGGGCAAACGTGGTCGAGTTCAAGGGGATAAGTTGGTTTCAGGAGTTATTCAAGTTGTACAAGCGCACCGTACTTTGGTTGTGGCTGGCAAATCGTTGGCGGTATAAGGTGTCAGCATGAGTGATCAAGCAGCAAGTTTAAGACAGTGGGCCGCAGACAATCCTAGCGGCGAAAGCGTTGAAGAGGTCGCCACGGACGCGACAAAACAAGTCGTAGTATTAGGGTTGCCTGCAGGCAGCGATGCCTGCGCACTGGCGGCGGCAAAGGTTTTTCACCGCTGGTCAGCAGCAGGTCGTAAATGGGTGGGCGATGCCAGTGAGTGGCGAGTCATCCCCGTAGCTACCGACTATCCTGAACTGGCATCACTGGTAAGTAAGTATCCACGCTGGGCTTTATGGGTTGGCGATGATATTAATAGCTTTTATCGCGCGTACCAGGCGTTAAAGGCAATTCAGCAAGTTGGTGGCCCTAAGCGTTTGATTGCATTGCATGCACCTATTAGTTCACGACGTGGATTACTCGGCAACCTACAGCATGTCGCACGCAAGTATTTTGACATTGAATTGCTCGTGTTTTTGGCAGATGGAAGACCTTAAGGTATGTACACCGCAGAAGGTAAAATAGATAAAAACAGCATCATTGAACAGTACTACCCCTTGGTGCGGCGCCAGGCGTTAAGCATGAAAGTGCGTTTACCAGCAGGGGTTGATGTCGATGACCTTATTCAAGCGGGTGTTGAGGGCTTGTTGAGCAGCGCTGATCGCTTTAATCCCGATTCAGGCGTTGCCTTTTCAACCTTTGCACACCAACGTATTCGCGGTGCCATGATTGATGAATTGCGCAGCCGCGACTGGTTGCCGCGTAGCGTGCGTCGCAGTGGCCGCGAACTTGAGCAAGCGATACATAAACTGCAACAGCAACTTGGCCGATCGCCAGAAGAGCGAGAAATAGCCGCTGCACTAAAGATGAACCTCGATGACTACCATCAGCTGCTGCAAGATACGAATAACGGCTTAGTGTTATCGTATGAAGATACGGTTGAAGACTTACCTGGTGCGGAATTGGTGGAAACCGATGGGCCCGATGTGCAAGTTAAAGCGGAACAATTAAAGCAGCAAGTGGTCGATGCCATAGAAAGCTTGCCCGAACGTGAGCAATTGGTGATGACGCTCTATTACCAAGAAGAGCTCAACCTCAAAGAAATTGGCGCCGTTCTAGATGTTACTGAGTCACGAGTATCGCAGCTTCATAGTCAGGCGATAAAGCGCATTCGTGGGCGAGTTTCACAGAGTTAATTATTCATTGCTATACTCAACCGTTCAAGACTCTCAAAGGAACGATAGCAGATGAATAACTATAAATTAGAAATACGCTGGGGTTTGATATTTACCTTTGTCATGTGGATTTGGGTATTACTAGAGCGCATTGTTGGCTTGCACGGTAAGCACATAGAACACCATATGATATGGACCAATTTGTTCGCGGTGATTGCCATCGCAATTTATGTGGTTGCATTAAGAGCAAAGCGCGATAAAGTTCTGAACGGAGTGATGACCTGGAAGCAAGGGTTTTTCGCGGGGTTATGCATCTCTCTAGTCGTTGCTATTTTAGCGCCTGCATCACAGTGGGTGGTACATAATTTTATTTCTCCAAACTTCTTTACCAATGCCATTGCCTATGCCGTAAATCATGGTCATAGCGAAGCAGATGCGATGGCATACTTCTCATTACAAAATTATATGGTTCAAAGTGTTATAGGCGCCGTAGTCATGGGTATCATTACTTCTGCTGTTGTGGCTTACTTTGTGCGACGAGCACCTGCTCAAGAACAGTAAAGAAGCTGCAAAGCCCCCCGTACGACAACGGATTATGTGGTACTTTCATTCTCGAATTATGCGTTATAAGCAAGGGTGAATTTATGAAAAAATTAATTGTAGTTATGGCCATCACTTCGCTAACCGTAGCCGGTTGCGCCAATATGAACAATGCGCAACGAGGCGCTGCTATTGGTGCTGTTGCTGGCGCGGTATTAGGCAAGGCAACGGGTGACCATGATAAAAGCCGTTATGTATGGGGTGCTGCAGTGGGTGCACTTGCAGGTGGTGCCATTGGTAACTATATGGATAAGCAAGAAGAAGAGTTTCGCCAAGAACTAGCCGGCAGCGGCGTACAAGTGGTTCGTGATGGTGACAATATTCGCTTGCAACTACCGAGCGCTATTACCTTTGCCACGGACAGTGCCGTAATTTCAGGTAACTTCTATGCAGTGCTAGATGACGTGGCTAAAGTTTTGAATAAATACAACAAAACGACCATGATGATTGAAGGACACACCGATAGCACCGGAAGTGCCTCTCACAACCAAACGTTATCGGTAAACCGCGCTAGCGCAGTGCGTAATTACCTAGTCGGGCACGCGGTTGACCAGCGTCGTATTACTACGGTAGGTTTTGGTGAAAGCATGCCTATTGCTGATAACACTACAGAAAGTGGTCGTCAGTTAAACCGTCGGGTTGAGTTACGTATTGTTCCTAACAAAGCCTAACTAAAAACTCCTTAGTTTTTAGTTCTCGCGAGCATAATGTTTTCTAGCTATAGTAGGATGGCTCATCTGACTATATGACTAGGAAAGATTATGCTCTCTTTTTATAAGTTAATTATTGCACTTGGTTTTCTTGCCTTAATAACGCTTGCCGCTTCAGGCCCGCTTTATCGATTCGATCTCATTTCTTTAAAAACAGCCTTTCTAATGTTTCGCTGGGCTGCGTATGCGGGTGTAGCAGTCGGTATCGCTATTCTTATCTCAATGGTTGTTTGCCGGCCGAAAGGTGCACTTGCAGTAACCTCCATCCTCGCATTAGCCGCCGCCGCGACCACGGCGTACCTTCCATATCAACAGATGGCGAAAGCTAAAAGCGTACCTGCGATTCATGATATTTCAACGGATATCGTTTCACCGCCTGCGTTTGTTGCCGTAGCACCACTGCGTGCAGATGCTCCTAACCCAGTTGAATATGCTGGCCTAGAAACGGCTGAGCAACAATTGGTGGCTTACCCCGACATAAAAACCTATCGCGAACAAACCAGTAAACATGAACTGTTTGAGCGTGCTTTAAAAGCGGCTCAAGCGCTGCAGTGGGATATAGTTGCAGCAGATAGACCTAGCGGCCGCATCGAAGCGACAGCTACCACCACGTGGTTTGGTTTTAAAGATGATGTGGTAATCCGGATTGTTGATGAAGGCAATACCGTTAAACTCGATATTCGCAGTAAATCTCGCGTTGGTCGTAGCGATGTCGGTAAAAACGCTGAACGCATTCGAGAGTTCTTTGCCAAGTTGTAAGGGGTAACGAATGGCTGTGTGGTTAATAGCGGGTTGGCTGTCAGCTAGTTTAGCGCCTCAGGTACAAGAGCCGATAGAAGTCATTGACGTTGTCGGAGAGCGTAATCAAGGCGTATCCTTGCCGCACGAACAAGAGGTGGAAGGGCTTTTTGGTCGCAGCGATACCTTGTTAGACATTGACCGTGGTGTGACGGTTATCGATGCTTCTTTGATGCGTGCAGCCAATGTTAGCAACATCCACGACATTAAAAAGTTTTCGCCGAACACCCAAGCTGCTGCAGGTTTTGGTAACCCTTCGTTACCGAGCATTCGAGGACAGCTAGGTGAGCTGTTTGAAGGGGGAATGCGGCGGCAAGCGGGCAATAACGGTTTGGGCATTCCGTTATCGTTAAATGCAATAGAAAGCATAACAGTAGTGCGTGGCGCGCCACCTGTTTTACTCGGCACCACGCAGCGTGTTGGCGGGTTCGTAAACTTAACGCCAAAGCGAGCTCGTACTGACCATGACGTTACTTCAATTAACCTACACTGGGCCGAATGGCAACGCCAACGTATTCAATTGGATCACAATGAACTATTGAACACCAATCGGCAGGCACTTCGAGTCAGCCTTGAATATGTTGATGAAAATAGCTTTTATGACTACACCAAGTTACGCAGTAATGATGTACTGGTTGCGTATCGGCATCAACTTGATGCCGAAAACTATTGGGATATAGCGGTTGAGTATTACGATGCCGCGTGGACTGACAATGCAGGGATTAATCGGCCCACACAAGCGCTGATTGACGCCAATCAATACATCACTGGTATTGGCGTGCAACCTAATGGATCTCAGGTGCCAGGAGCTGGCGCTGTGATTAGCCCCACTGGAGTGGTGACTATTCCGCGCTCACAAGTGCTGACAGACCCACTGGATCACAATAGTGCGACCACGTTATTGCTGCACTCAGCTTGGTATCATAGTTTGAATGCTGATTGGAATATCGTGAATCGCACCTATTACCAACACCTAACTCGCGAAGGCATTAATCAAAACAGCTTTGTTGAGATTATTGATGGCGCCCATACTTTTGAGAATCGTTTAGAACTGCATTGGCAAGACGATACTATCGTCGGCACCAGTCTGCGAGTGAATGACGTGTTGGGCTATAGTCAATTTACGACAGAAGCTGATCTCCCTATTGATCTCACTGCAGGTTTAACTGCGCGACGTATACCACTCACGCCAGAGCAGCAAGCTCGACTGATTGAGCTTCGAGAGGGGTTATTTGTGTCGCCAGGTGGGCAGTATGATATTAACGGCGATGGCTTAGGTGATTTTAATCTATCTGATACAACCAATTCTCATAGTCAGCAATGGGCCTTATTTGCTCAGCATCGCTTGTCTTTTACCAAGTCGTGGTCAGCCACACTGGGGTTGCGCGCAGATTACTATGATGTGAATGCGAGTGATCCTATTGCTCCAGCCGGCGTAGTAGCGGCTCGAGATTCTATAAATAAATGGCTGACAGCAACGCATATCAGCACCGCTTACCGCTTAGCAGAAGAGTTGAATCTTTATGGTACGGCTTATTGGAGCGATTCCACATCGAACTCAATGGCTGGTGGTACCGTACTTAATGCTCAAGGTGAAATCGACTCGCAAAACTTTGCCACAGAAAATACCCTCTATGAAATAGGGTTGAAGTATCAGCCTGTGCATCAGCGCTGGTATACAGATATGGCTTGGTTTCAGCAAACACGAAGCTTGCGAAATCGAGATGGTTCAAACTCTGGTATTGTCACCGAGGGCTTTGAGTCACAATGGAATTATCGTCACGAAGCTGGGTATTGGTTGACGTTAGCGGCGACTTATATGGATGCGCGTTATGATAACTCGGCGGTGTTTCAAGATAGCCGTATGGTGGCCGATGCATTCGACAACTCACGACCAGACTTAATCAACGGGACAGGTATAGGGGCGCCTAATTTTACTGTGTTTGCGCCGTCGCAACAGCGTGTTCAGGGCGTATCTCCTGTGCAGGTAGGGCTGGCTTGGGGCTGGAGTTTTGCACCCGATTGGGAAGTTGGTGGTGATGCTGAGTATACCAAATCCTATCCGCTCGACTATCTGCAAACCGTAATGATACGTGATCAGCATCATGTGAATATGCATCTGAGCTGGCAAGTGAACAAGCAAATTAATGCTCGTTTGGATGTTATTAACTTAACGGGACAAGACAACTGGGCACCGGTTTTTGAAGGCGGCTACTTTGGTTCGACGTTGGCCTTTCCGTCGTTACCTCGTTACCTCCAAATTAGCGTGAATATGCGCTTTTAGTTCGCCAATCAAGGAATTCTATGTCCATTAAAAAATTGCTGCTCGTATTTATAATCGCCATGCTACTGACTGTTGTAGTTTGGTTTGATGTTACCCAGTACTTAAGTTTATCGGTTTTAAAAGAACAGCAAGTGCAATTACAGCAATGGTTTCTTGATAATCAGCTGTGGGTGCTGCTCGTTTACTTTCTAGTTTATATACTAGTAACCGCATTAAGTTTACCAGGGGCAGTTATTTTAACCTTAGGAGCCGGGGCTATTTTCGGCTTCTGGTGGGCGTTGCTGTTAGCGAGTTTTGCGAGTTCTATTGGTGCCTTACTGGCGTTTTTAAGCGCTCGTTTTTTACTAAGGGATTGGGTTGAAGCACGCTTTGGCAAGCGTTTGGAAGCCATCAACAATGGTTTACAGCAAGATGGTGCTTTTTATTTGTTAAGTTTGCGCCTGGTTCCGCTATTTCCTTTCTTCGTGATCAACCTTGTAATGGGGTTAACCAAAATTCGGACTTGGACGTACTACTGGGTTAGTCAGGTGGGCATGTTGCTAGGCACGGCCGTGTATGTAAATGCCGGAACCCAGTTAGCACAAGTGAATAGCTTACAAGATATCGTTTCTGCAGATTTAATCGGTGCATTCGTGCTGTTAGGGTTGTTCCCGCTCGTCGCCAAATTGGTATTGGGCCAAATCAAAACTCGCCGAATATATCAAGGATTCACACGTCCTACAAAATATGATGCCAACATGATAGTAATTGGTGCTGGCTCTGCTGGGTTGGTGAGTGCTTACATAGCGGCGGCGGTAAAAGCTAAAGTGACATTAATTGAACGTCATAAAATGGGTGGTGATTGCTTAAACACGGGGTGTGTTCCATCGAAAGCCTTATTGCAGGTAGCAAAAACCGTAGCCCAGATACGTAAAGGCGCAGAAATGGGCGTAAACGTAGATCACGTAGATGTCGATTTTGAAAAAGTTATGGCTCACGTTCACCGTGTTATTGAGCGTATAGAACCTCATGATTCTGTAGATCGCTATACCAAGCTGGGTGTGGATGTTGAATTGGGCGAAGCACGCATCGTCTCGCCGTGGGAAGTGGAAGTCACAGCGGAAAATGGGGTCACCAAAACTATTAGTGCGCGCTCGATTATCATTGCGGCTGGCGCAAGACCACTAGTACCCCCCTTTGAAGGCTTAAGTGATGTGCATTGGCTCACTTCCGATTCACTATGGGATTTGGCAGAGCTGCCAAAAAACTTGTTGGTGTTAGGTGGCGGGCCTATAGGTTGTGAGTTGGCCCAAGCATTCTCTAGACTTGGTGCTCAGGTAACTATTGTAGAAATGGCTGATCGCATACTCATCAACGAAGATGAAGATACCGCGGCAATTTTAGCGCAGGCTTTGCGTGACGAAGGGGTCACGATTAAGTTGGGGCATAAAGCGCTTCGCTTTGGTAAAGAAGCTGAGCAGTCTTATCTGGTTGCTGAAGCAGATGGTGCTGAACATAAACTTAAATTCGACACGGTGCTGATTGCTTTAGGGCGACAGGCCAACGTAACGGGCTATGGTTTAGAAGAGTTAGGCGTGCATTTTGATCGCACGGTAACCACCAATGCGTTATTGCGGACCAACTTCCCTAATATATATGCTTGCGGTGATGTTGCCGGGCCGTATCAATTTACTCATGTTGCTTCGCATCAAGCGTGGTATGCAGCAGTGAATGCGCTATTTACTCCGTTTAAGACGTTTAAAGCGGATTACTCTGTCATTCCATGGGTAACCTATACCACCCCAGAAATTGCAAATGTTGGTTTAACAGAGCAACAAGCGAAAAGAGAAAACGTGGCTTACGACGTAACCGAATATGATATTAGTGATCTGGATCGCGCTATTGCAGATCACCAAGCTTATGGACGAATCAAGTTACTCACGGTGCCTGGCAAGGATAAAGTGCTAGGAGTTAATATTGTTGGCCCGCAAGCGGGAGAACTGTTGGCGGAATATGTGCTGGCCATGAAGCACGGCATTGGTGTGAACAAAATACTCGGCACTATTCATAGCTATCCTACTTTATCTGAAGCTAATAAATATGTGGCAGGGAATTGGAAGCGCGCGAATGCGCCCGAGAGTCTATTGCGTTGGGTGGAACGATTCCACACTTGGCGTCGTGGGAGATCCTAGATGAGAAAGCTATGGTGGGCGCTGCTTAGCGCGTCGGTTTTATTAGTTTTAAGCAGCGTGCAGCAAGTGAGTCACGCACAGAATACCGCACCGAGTACCGTTAATTTCTATACCTGGGGGGGAAGCCCAGCAGTTAATAATTACGTGCGTTGGGCGGCGCGAGAACTGCAACGACAAGATATTGTATTGCGCCACGTAAAGGTCGCAGATATCGCTGAAGTAGTGAAACAAATTACCGATGGTCGTAGTCAGGCAGACTTAATCTGGATTAATGGGGAAAACTTTCACGCCTTAAAACAAGCTCAAGCTTTAGCGGACGTTGCTAGTGTTATTGACGAAATCGATAACTTACGCAGCGATATTAATTGGCAAGTGGACTTTGGCGAGCCTGTTGACGGCCTAGAAGTACCTTGGGGTGTCGGGCAGTTTTATTTGTTGGCATGTGCAGGCTGCTTTGAGGGCGAGCATATATCAGCGGTTGAGCTGCTTCACTATGCACAAAAAAATCCAGGACGTTTAAGTTACCCGTTGCCGCCCGAGTTTCATGGCACCACCTTTCTTAAAAGCTTGTTGTTAAGCTTAACTGAAACCACAGCAGTGTTTCAGCAAGACATTAAAGAGGCGAATGCTGAACAAGTTACCGCGCCACTGTGGGCCTACCTTGATCAATTGCATCCACTTTTATGGCAACGAGGCCAGGCGTTTCCATCAAGCGCGGCGGAACAACTAAACTTGTTTGCACAATCCCAGTTGCACATGGCAATGAGTTTTAATCCCAATGAAGTTATCACCTTCAAAAAACAAGGACGGATTCCTGCGACAGCAACCGCCCATTTGTTGGGGCAAGGCGCTATCACTAATAGTCATTACTTAGCGATACCAAAGCAGTCGTTGTCCCAAGCTGCAGCGCAGCAAGTAATTGCGTTCTTTTTAAGCGAGCGAGCGCAGCGGCGTAAAGCTTCACTGCGTGGTTGGGGCGATGTCCCTGTAATCGAACTAGAAGAGTCACCAAACCTATTGCCGCCAGTAGATGACTTTCATGCAAGCTGGCAAGACTATTTGGAGCAGCAGTGGTCCGTACGTTATCAATAATTGTATTTAGCTTGTTGGTGCTGCTACCGCTAGCAACTTTGCTACCGGGGTTATTTACTGCACCGGAAATTCACTGGGCTAGTTTGCAATGGTCGAGTTGGCTAACCTCGGCCGGCTTATCGTTGTCGGTAACCCTAGTGACCACATTGGTCGTATGTTACTTAGGGTTAACGTGGGCGCGCACGCTAGTACACGCAAAGTTAGTTCATCAACTTGCGCCAATATTAGCCATGCCCCATGTCGCCTTCACTATTGGGTTGTTAATGCTGGTGAGCCCAAGTGGTTGGCTGGTTCGCATCATTGAAGCAGTGTTGGGAATATTCCCACAGCCGCCATTATCTTGGCCCTTTCCAGATAAGTCCGTAGTGACCCTGACATTGACGTTGATGTTGAAAGAAGTGTGCTTTCTTTTATTGATGTTGGTATCGCAAGGGCGGCAACTGCCATTAATGCGGTGGCAAAACCAAGCGAAAAGTATGGGTTATAGCGAGCGACGAGCTTGGTGGTTAGTCGTAGTGCCAAGTTTATTGCCACGCGTCTGGCTGCCTTTATTAGCGATAGCAATTTATACGATTTCGGTGGTCGATATCCCGCTTTTAGTGGGGCCCAATACGCCCGCATTGCTAGCACCACGAGTGCATGAAAGCAGCCTTCAATTCTCTGCGCAAGCGGCTGGTGAAGCCTGGCTAGGGCAATGGTTACTGCTTGCTCTAAGTGGCTTACTAGTGGTGCTTACGCGCTTGCATCAACTGGGCTATACCTATTGGGCGCGTCGCCGACTGGGTGCCATTGCTAGCATCTCAAAAAGCAGAAGTCGTTCAGGGTATGGATACCAAATACTATCCGTTATTGCGGCACTTACTATATTAGCTTTGATGCTAAATAGTTTTACGCTGTACTGGTTTTATCCAGCTTTGTGGCCGCAACAATTCGGGCTGGATTATTGGCATAATGAATGGGCCTATGTATTACCCTTATTAGGAAACAGCTTTTATTTAGCCATCACTAGTTCTTTTATCGGTTTATTGGCAGCGATCGCCGTACTTGAGCGAGCGCGGCAGCTAGGTGAAAAGAAGCTAGCCTGGTGGCCATTGTTATTGTTATTGGTGCCACAATTACCACTGGTGTTAGGTTGGCAACAGCAGTTAGGGCAAGACGTTAGCGATGCTTGGCTAGTATGGTCGCATACGGTATTTACCTTTCCGTACTGTTATCTAGTGCTGCATGGTGCTTATGTTAATTTTCCGAAACGTTGGCTGAATCAGGCGCAGAGCCTAGGTCATTCACCTTGGTCTGCTTGGTTTCGGATCATGCTGCCGAACTTAAAGCATGTAATTAGTGTGAGTTTTGCAGTAGGGATAAGTGTAAGTATTGCTCAGTACTTGCCGACTTTATGGTTAGCAGGTTCGTCGCGACCAACCCTCACGACTGAAGCAGTTAGTATTGCTGCTGGTGGTGATTGGCGTTTAGCCAGTGTCTACGCGTTAATGCAAACGCTGTTGCCCTTACTGGCTTTAGTTTGCTGCAACCGTCAATCATCCGCGTATTAATGGAGTGGACCAGATGCTTGAGATAAAAGAACTTAGTATTGCGCAACACCAGCAAATATTGCTGCGCATACCGGATTTGAAAATTGAAGCCGGTGAAGTACTCACGTTAATGGGCCCAAGTGGTAGTGGCAAATCAACTCTATTGCGATGGTTGCTTGGCGAAGCGATGCCACAGTTTTCTATGCAAGGTGAGCTGTATCTACAAGGTCAAAGGGTTGATCAGTTACCGATACATGCACGAAAAATAGGATTATTGCATCAGGGTGGTGATTTGTTCCCACATTTCAATGTCTTGGACAATCTACTTTTTGCGATACCTCGACGAACGAAAGATCGGATTGAACAAGCTCAACAAGCGTTAGCAGCGGTTCATCTACAACATAAGGCCGATGCATGGCCTAGCCAATTAAGCGGTGGTGAGCAGGCGCGTATCGCATTAATTCGAGCATTATTGGCCAAGCCGCATGCACTATTACTTGATGAACCTTTTTCTGCCCTTGACCAATCGTTGCGGGAACAAATGCGGACATGGACTTTCGCGCAGCTTAGCCAACAGAATATACCGGTATTATTGGTGACTCACGATGAAGCCGATGCGCCGAGTGCTATCCGCCATATTCGGGAGTTTCAAGATGCTTGACCCCTGGTTGCTACCGGTAACTCGCAAGGTGCTGGATGTACCAGCCCGATTATTAGTTAAACGCAACGTAACTGCTGATCAAATTACCGTGTTTGGTTTTATTATCGGTCTACTGGCGGTGCCCGCGTTGGCAGTTCAAGCTTATGAAGTTGCTTTGGTGGCTATAATTCTTAATAGACTATGTGATGGTTTAGATGGCGCGGTGGCGCGGCGTACGCATATTTCTGACGCCGGTGGCTTTATCGATATTGTGTTGGATTTTATCTTTTATAGCGCCGTGGTGTTTGGCTTTTTGCTGGCTAGCCCCATCGAAAATGCGGTTGCGGCAGGTACATTACTCGTCACTTTTATGGGCACAGGTGCAAGCTTTTTGGCCTTTGCTGTGATTGCGGGTAAACGGAATATACCTAATCGACGCTACCCCAATAAATCCTTACATTATATGGGTGGGCTGACTGAAGGCTTTGAAACCATTGTTGCGTTAGTCGCGTTTTGCTGGTGGCCTGAGCATTTTGTGACGTTAGCATATATCTTTGCGGCAGCCTGTTGGATAACCGCGGGTACGCGCATATTCGTGGGCTACCGTACGTTGAAAGAGGCATAACTTAATGTCGGAAAGTGCGATTCGGCTCAGTATATTTTTCGGCGTGCTGATAGTGATGGCGTTGTGGGAAGTTGCTTCTCCTAAACGCCAGCCACGCTATAGCCGCAAGCAACGCTGGCCAAGCAATGTTGGAATTGTCGTGGTCGATACGCTTTTGGCACGGCTGCTGGTGCCAGCAGGGCTGGTGAGTGTTGCATGGTATGCACAGTCGCAAAACTTGGGGTTGTTGCAATGGGTCAGCTGGCCGCTATGGTTAGAAGTGACGGTGGCGGTGATGGTGCTCGACGTGACCATATACTGGCAGCATCGATTGTTTCATCGCGTTCCAGTGTTGTGGCGTTTACATAAAGTACATCATACCGACCCTGACTTTGACGTCACCACAGGACTACGCTTTCACCCAATCGAGATCATTTTAAGCTTGGTCATTAAAGGTGCAGCGGTAGTGATGATTGGTGCGCCGGCAGTGGCGGTTATCATTTTCGAGGTGATATTAAGCGCTTGCTCGTTGTTTAATCACGGCAATGTTGCTTTACCTGCCTCAGTTGAGCGCTGGGTGCGCAAACTTTTGGTCACGCAAGAAATGCACCGCATACACCACAGTACAGTGCGACAGGAAACCAATAGTAATTATGGGTTTAGCGTAAGCTGGTGGGATTTTATCTTTCGTTCGTATACCCATCGAGCCGGGGCCGGCTCAGATGGGCTAGATATAGGCTTAACGCAGTATCGCGATGGCAAGCAGATTACCCGCTTATGGGAGCTACTGCGTATGCCTTTTGTACGGCCGAAATCTTAACGGATTAAGATTTCGACTGATTAACCAGCATCGCGATAGCACCATCACCGGTAACGTTACATGCCGTACCAAAGCTGTCTTGTGCCATATACAAGGCAATCATTAAGGCCAATGCAGTTTCGCCGAAGCCAAGCATACTTCCTAATAGACCAATCGCAGACATTACCGCCCCGCCTGGAACACCAGGTGCCGCCAACATCACGATGCCAAGCATGAGAATGAACGGCAACATGGTAAAGAAAGATGGAATTGCTAGCGAGCTGTGCAGTGCCATGACAGCAATAGTGCAGCTTACAATGGTAATGGTAGAGCCGGCTAAGTGCGTAGTAGCACATAAAGGAACGGCAAAGTTAGCGACATCTTCATCACAGTTATTGTTCTTTACGCAGCGCAAAGTTACCGGAATAGTTGCCGCACTCGACATGGTGCCTAACGCGGTAAAGTAGGTCGGCAACATATTCTTGATGAGTTTTATTGGCGATATTCCAGCTCTAGTGCCCGCGATGGTGAACATGCTAATGATGTATACCCAATGCAGAGCCACTGCTAGCAGTAGTATCACCCCGAAGGTTTTCAAGGTTTCAAAAACCGTTCCAGCCGCAGCCATTTCTGCAAAAACGCCCGCAATATAGAAAGGTAATAATGGAATAATCACTTTACCTAATAACAACTCAATGATGTCACGGCCTTGCTCAGCAGCGGCTTTTAATTGCGGTGCATCAACAACCGTCATTCCTAAACCGAATATAAAGGCCAAAGCTAACGCCGACATGATGCCGAAAAGAGGTGGAATGCCGAGCTGAATGTATGGCTCGAGCGCAACGGCGGCTGTTTCTGATACGACACTCGCTTCAGCGGTTAGCATTGGAACAATTGCACTGGCGGCAAAATAAGCCAAAGTTCCTGCAATGATGGTTGAAGCGTAAGCAATACCTAAGGTACGCCCCAGCATTTTGCCGGAATTTTTAGGCAGCCCAGCAATACCACTAGTAATAAAAAATAAGATTAATAACGGAATGGTGAAGAATAAGAGTTCACCAAATAGGGCTTTGAACGTGAGCAGAATTTCAGTAAACCAGTGTGGGGTATATAACCCGATTAGAGTGCCAGCCAGAATACCGGCAATGAGCTTTAGTATGAGTCCCATGATGTTCTCGTTAGCTATTTATTATGAATATTAAAATGTTTAGTTGGCGCTATTCTATCTGTTTTTGATCGGCGAGTCTTTAGTCGTGTAAAACGTCTGGCGCCAACCTCGCGGGCTCACATGATGACGTTGCTTAAAGTGCTGGCGGAACGAAGTTGCTGAATTAAACCCAATTTTCTCGGCAATGGCCTCGACAGAAAGCGATGTGGTTTCCAGCAACTCACGGCCTTGCCGTAATCGCTCGTTTACCAACCATTCCATGACGCTCATGCCGGTTGCTTTTTGAAAATGGCGGGTAAAGGTACGTCGACTCATTGCGGCACGGGCAGCTAGGGTATCGAGGTCGTGTGCTTCGGTAAGGTGCTCTCGCAGGTAATCGAGAAGCCGGTTAATGTGAGCATCTTTGGTGGACGTAGCCACAGGCTGCTCGATGAATTGGGCTTGCCCGCCCTCCCGATGAGGTGGGGTTACCATAAGCCGCGCGATGCTATTTGCGGTTTTGGCGCCGTAGTACTTGCGCACTAAAAATAGGCAACAATCCAGGCCCGCTGCTGTTCCCGCGGAAGTGATTAGTCGGTCATCCTCCACATAGAGAGCGTTAGTATCTAAGTTCACGTTGGGAAAACGTTCGATAAAATCTTTTTCAGCAAGCCAATGCGTTGACGCTTTTTTATTGTCAAGTAACCCTGCGTACGCAAGTGCGTAGGTTCCGTAGCATAGGCCTACCACATGTGCGCCGCGTTCATGGGAGCGAATAAGCGCTGCTTTTATTTCTGATGATGGCGCTTCGTTCAAGTCATGCCAGCCGGGAACAACCACAATATCAACGGTATCCAGGAGTTCCATGTCGCCGTCAGGATGAATGGTAATAAACGGCTCGGAATTCAGTGCTTTACCTTGCGGAGCTACAGTTATCAAATCGAATAATGGCCCTTCCGGTAAGCGAGTGCTGAACACCATATACGGCACCGAAAAATGAAACGGGCTGAATTGCGGGTGAAGAATAATTCCGACTTTGGGGCGCGCCACGTAATTACTCCATTGGCTAAGATAAAATTAATTATAGCTTGTTGGCCCGATGTTTTCGAACATTGGCATTTAGGTCAATTCTTTTAGTTGTTGTCGCTAATTACAATAAGCGCATCAACAAACGATCTAATTGGAGGACAAATATTATGTTGATTAAAGGTCTAACGAGCATGTTAATTCTTGGCTCCGTCATTTTTACGGGTAGTACTTTTGCTGATTCAGGTACTGGCGAGCCGGTCCAACAGATTGAGCACATTCGTAATGCTACAGTTAAGATTACCTATGGAGATGTCACTTTTCTTATCGATCCTATGCTAGCAAAGAAAGGCGCGTATCCGGGTTTTGAGGATACTTATCGCAGCGAACTGCGCAACCCAATGGTTGACTTGCCGATGCCAGTGGAAGATGTGATTAAAGGCACCGATGCTGTGATTGTTACTCACACTCACTTAGATCACTGGGACGATGCTGCGCAATCGTTCTTGCCAAAAAACATACCTTTGTTCGTTCAGAATGCGGCTGATGCTGAAATGATTCGTTCACAAGGTTTCCTAGACGTGCGCATACTGGATGAAAGTACAGAATTTGGTGGCGTGACCCTTTACAAAACCGGCGGACAGCATGGTTCCGATAAACTTTATGCGGTGCCTGCATTGGCTAAGGCTATGGGTGAGATTATGGGCGTTGTTTTTGAAGCTGAGGGTTATAAAACAACTTATGTCGGAGGCGATACGGTCTGGCGCAAAGAAGTTGTACAGTCATTGGAGCGTTTCCGTCCTGAAGTGATTGTGCTGAATACCGGCGCTGCCGAAGTGGACGGTTTTGAAGGCGACCCAATCATTATGGGCAAAGAGGATACCTTACGGGTACACCGCGCTGCACCGGAAGCGACTATCGTTGCCGTACACATGGATGCGATTAATCATATGACTCTTGACCGTAAAGGGTTAGCAGAGTTTGTAGCAAGCGAGGGAATTGAAGAGCATGTATTGATTCCGGCGGATGGCGAAGTGATTTCGTTTTAGTCAGAACTTAAGACTAGTCAGGAATAATTTCTGGCTAGTTTTTTTTACTTACCGATACAAAAACTACCAAATATTTTCCCGAGCAAATCATCTGAAGTAAATTCACCGGTGATTTCGTTGAGGTGCTGCTGCGTGATACGTAGTTCTTCAGCAAGAATCTCACCTGCTTGATTGAGTTCGAGCTGCTCTTGACCGATAAGTAAGTGCTCTTGAACGCGCTCAAGGGCTTCCAAATGGCGGCGGCGAGCCATAAAGCTGCCTTCGCTCGTCGCTTGATAGCCAACACAGTGCTTTAAGTGCTCACGCAGCAGTTCCACGCCGTGGCCGGTTTTCGCAGATAAATGCAGCACGGGAACGCCGCCTATCTCTTCAATAGCGACTGGCTCTTCGTTCAAATCGACTTTGTTCCGAATCACCGTGTAGGGCAAGTCGTCAGGAAGTTGCTGAAAAAACTCAGGCCAGATATCGGCAGGGTGAACGGCACTGTTTTCGGTCGCATCGGCAACGAATAACACGCGGTCAGCACCACGAATTTCATCCCAAGCGCGCTGAATGCCGATCTTTTCAACTTCGTCAGGGCTTTCTCTTAAGCCGGCAGTATCGATGATATGCAATGGCATGCCATCAATTTGGATGTGTTCACGCAATACATCACGCGTAGTACCGGCAATAGAGGTCACTATGGCGGACTCACGGCCAGCTAAAGCGTTAAGTAACGAGGATTTACCCGCGTTAGGACGGCCAGCAATAACCACTTTCATGCCTTCACGAAGCAGTGTGCCTTGCTTGGCTTGCACCATGACCTGTCGAACTTGGTCAATGATGGCGTCGAGATCAGCAGCAACCTTACCATCGCTCAAGAAATCAATTTCTTCGTCAGGAAAGTCTATCGCTGCTTCTACATACATACGCAAGTGAATAACTTGGTCAACAAGCTGGTCAATTTCGTGGGAGAAGCCACCTTGTAGGCTCTGTAAGGCTGCTTTTGCCGCTTGCTCTGACGTGGTATCAATTAAGTCAGCAATGGCTTCTGCTTGAGTTAAATCGAGCTTGTCGTTAAGAAAAGCACGTTCGCTAAACTCACCAGGGCGCGCCGGACGCACTTCAGGAAACTCAAGGATGGCTTTGATGATCATATCAATGAGCACAGGGCCACCATGGCCCTGCAGTTCAAGTACATCTTCACCAGTGAAGGAGTTCGGCCCTTTGAAGAAAAGGGCGATGCCTTCATCGAGTAAATTGCCATCGAGATCTCGAAAGGCAGTATATTGAGCTTGTCGTGGCGCAGGGCAGAAGCCTAATAATCGTTCTGCGACCGTTGCTGAAGCTGGACCACTGACACGGACGATGCCAACACCACCACGCCCTGGGGGCGTGGCTTGTGCAACAATCGAATCGTTTGAAAGCTCTATAGACATGACTTATTTTTTCTTCTTCGACTTACGTTCCATGATGCCTTTCTTTTCAAGGCCGCGGTAGATCCACTGCATTTGGCCGATGGTGATTAAGTTGTTGCTTAACCAGTACAGAACTAGGCCTGATGGGAACCACAGGAAGAATACAGTAAAAATAATAGGCATGTACTGCATTAGCTTCTGCTGCATTGGGTCGGTAGCCGGAGTTGGCTGCAAACGCTGCATCAAGAACATCGATGCACCCATAAGCACAGGTAAAATGTAGAACGGGTCTTTCGCTGATAAGTCAGAGATCCATAAGAATAGTGGCGCATGGCGCAATTCGACACTTTCTAAGAGTACCCAATACAGTGATAAGAAGATTGGTAGCTGTAATAGCATTGGTAGGCAGCCACCGAGAGGGTTAACCTTTTCTTCTTTATAGAGCTTCATCATGGCTTGCGACATCTTCTGACGGTCGTCGCCATGGCGCTCACGTAGGGCCGCCATTTTTGGTTGTACCATACGCATCTTCGCCATCGACACATATTGTGCTTTGGTAAGCGGGTAAAGTACGAGTTTAATAACGATAGTTACGGCAATAATGCTTAAGCCCCAGTTAACTAGGAAGCCTTGTAAAAACTGCAGTAACTTAAAGATAGGCTGAGCTAACCACCACAAGAAACCGTAATCGACCGTTAGGTTTAAGTCTTCTGCAACTAACTCCATGGCGTCTTGGTCTTTCGGGCCAACAAATAGAGTTGAACGAATTTGTGCTTCTGAACCAGGAGCAATCATGGTGGTAGGGTACATCATGCCCATGATGGCTTGATCACCGCCAACCACACGAGAAAACAGGGTTTTGGTGCCAGCCGTACGTGGAATCCATGCAGATACGAAGTAATGCTCAAGCATAGCAACCCAACCTTTTTCGGTGGTGCGGCTCAGGCGTTGGTCTTTCATATCGTCGAAAGCGTACTTCTCGTAGCGGTCTTGGTCCCATGAGTAAGCACCACCACGGTAGGTTGGCATCATCATGTTGCCAGAACCTTCGGTAATTAACTGCTTCAATTGGGCATAGTATTGAACTTGCTTATGTTGGCCGCCGTTGTTTTGTATGGTGTAAACAACATCAATCGCGTACGAGCCCTTTTGGAATATAAAGGTTTTTGTGACCTTGGTGCCATCTTCCATTTGATAGTGCAAAGGAACTTCGAGGCTCGACCCATTCATCTTATATTGGGTTTGTTCCACGTGGAACGTAGGGCGACCAGCTGCAGAGTCGGTGCCATCGGTACCGACAAGACCTGACTGGGCAATATAAAGTTGCGCAGGGTCTGAATGAAGTAGCTCAAAACGCTCAACTGAATCTTGGGTACGGGCAAACTGAGTTAGCTCAGCATTTACAATGTCACCACCTAAAGTATCGATTTGGATATCGAGTACATCAGTAGTCACGCGTACGCGCGGGGTGCTACTTGCTGCAGTAGGAAATTGATTATTGTTGCCAGCGGCAGGTACGCTACTGTCAGTAGCTGCTGCATCGACACGCGCTTCAGGAACGCTTGAATCAAGGTTTTGAGATTGTTGTGAGCCAGCTGCTGGTTGGATCCCGGCTGGTGCTGTATCAATTAGCCAATTTTGGTAGAGGAAAAAGCTCACTACCAAGAAAGCAATAAACAAAATAGAACGTGGCGAATTCATAAGTCCGTCGTCTCAGTTTTACTTTTGAGTGTTTTGTTCCGATTCTGATGTATGCTCAGGAACCGGGTCGAAACCACCGGGGTGACCCGGATGGCATTTCACAATGCGTCTACTGGCAAGCCAGAAGCCCCGCATCATACCATGCTTTTGGATAGCTTCTATGGCGTACTGTGAACAGGTTGGTGTAAAGCGACAGCGAGGCCCCAATAAAGGGCTAATAATCAACTGATAGAGTCGGATGCAGCCGATAGGTATTGCACGCAACGCTTGCTTAAGGTTCGCCATAAATAATCCAGACGTTGTTGAAGCTCTTCCTGGGAAAGATCAGCAACACCGCTTTTTGCAATTACGATAATATCGAATGCCGGTATTTTATGCTGTTTTAGCCGAAAATTCTCGCGAATCTTTCGTTTTATGCGATTTCGATCGACAGCACGCTTGGCACGTTTCTTAGAAATCGTGACGCCAACGCGAGGATGATCAAATTGATTAGGGGTAGCGAGCATGGTGAGTTCGGCCGTGACGGCTTTCACCGGAGGAGAGTCGAAAACTTGTTGGAAGTGTACGGGAGTTAGCAGTCGTAACTCCCGTCCATAGCAATAGTTCTGAATCAATTATGCAGACAGAACTTTACGGCCTTTCGCACGACGGCGATTTAAAATATGACGGCCGGCTTTAGTTGCCATACGAGCACGGAAACCGTGGCTACGCTTGCGCTTAATTACGCTTGGTTGAAATGTTCTTTTCATGAGGTTAATTCCGTATTCGAGTTATCTAAAAATTCAGAGGGCGAATTCTAACGATTAAAAGGATCAAAGTCAACGATAAAAGCTATCCACAAGGAAGGCTGTTTCTATAGTATAATTGTGGATAAGCTCTACTTACGGCCTTCGGTATTTTACCGCAAAAGCTAGCGATCTGGGGCCGTTTTGAGTACAATCAAATCATACTAATAAATGCTATTCTAGCTGGATCAGATACGATCTGCCACCAGCAAACTAGAGCACTAATTATAATTGATAAAGCAGGGAGAAGGGT
Organism: Pseudidiomarina sp.; assembly: GCA_048269045.1. Taxonomy (GTDB): domain Bacteria; phylum Pseudomonadota; class Gammaproteobacteria; order Enterobacterales; family Alteromonadaceae; genus Pseudidiomarina. Next base: position 9,299 of record JBLWUG010000012.1, on the reverse strand, counting down.
GTGAATAAATCGCTTTGGCAACATTGCGCAGAACGACTGCAAAGCGAATTAACCGCGCAGCATTACAATACCTGGATCCGACCGTTACAAGCAGAATTTACCGACGATACTTTGACACTCTATGCGCCAAACATGTACGTGGTGGATTGGGTTAAAGATAAGTACTTGAGTCTTATCAATGATCTTCTAAGCGAAACGGCAACGGAACGTGGTGAGCAAGCGCCCAATGTCGCTTTTATGGTAGGTGGTGTGCAAAAGAAAGCTGCGCCATCTGCAGCGGCTCCTGAGCCAGCGGCAGTAACTCGACAAGCAACTCGCAGAGCAGCAGCACAACGATCGCGCCATAACCCGTGGGATCAAGATGCAACGCCAGCTCCTGCTTTTGAATGCAATATAGACCCAGAATATACCTTCGAAAATTTCGTTGAAGGTAAATCAAACCAACTTGCGCGAGCAGCAGCCCATCAAGTCGCTGAAAACCCTGGTGGTGTGTATAACCCATTGTTTATCTATGGCGGCACAGGCTTGGGTAAAACTCACCTATTGCATGCTGTAGGAAATGGCATCATGACGCATAAGAAGGACGCTAAAGTGTTCTACATGCGTGCTGAGCGCTTTGTACAAGATATGGTGAATGCAATTAAAAATAACTCGATCAACGAGTTTAAGCGCTATTACCGTTCGGTTGATGCACTCTTAATCGATGATATTCACTTTTTCGCGAATAAAAAAGGCTCCCAAGAAGAATTCTTTCATACTTTCAATGCGTTACTTGAAGGTAATCAGCAAATCATTATGACCAGTGACCTGTACCCTAAAGAAATTGAAGGGGTTGAGGATCGCTTGCGCTCACGATTTGGTTGGGGTCTGACGATTGCGATTGAGCCGCCAGAGTTAGAAACTCGAGTGGCAATTCTAATTCGTAAAGCGCAAGAACGTGGAATAACACTTCCGCATGAAGTTGCGTTTTTTATTGCGAAGCGTTTGCGTTCCAACGTCCGCGAGCTCGAAGGAGCTTTAAACCGACTGGCGGCTAATGTTAACTTAACTGGGCGGCAGATTACGATCGACTTTGTTCGTGAAGCATTACGTGATCTAATCGCAGCACAAGAGAAGTTAGTGACCATAGATAATATACAAAAAACGGTCGCGGAATATTACAATATTAAAATGGCTGATTTACTATCGAAACGTCGGAGCCGCTCGGTTGCACGTCCGCGTCAATTAGCCATGGCATTGGCGAAAGAGTTAACCAACCACAGCTTGCCAGAGATAGGTGATGCGTTTGGTGGGCGTGACCATACAACAGTGCTACATGCGTGTCGAAAAATAGAAGAATTAAAAGATGCGCAACATGATATAAAAGAAGACTATAGAAACTTAATCCGTACGCTTTCCGCGTAGTTTAGGGATGAAAGCGGCAGTCTAAATCAACAGGGGAATGTGGGTATGAAATTTACCATCAGCCGTGATGCTTTTTTAAAGCCACTTCAAGTTGTAAGTGGAGCGGTAGAGCGCCGTCATACAATACCAATCTTGTCGAACGTATTGATTCAAGTGTCGGCTGAGCAAATTCGATTAACTGGTACTGACTTAGAAGTTGAACTGGTATCGGCATGTTCAATCGAGCACGGTGAAGAAGGCCAGGTTACCGTACCTGCAAAAAAATTAGTCGATATCGTAAGAAGCTTGCCAGAGGGCGCGAACGTAGAGTTTAGTGCCTCAGCGGATAAGGCCATTATTCGCTCTGGTCGTAGTAAGTTTACCTTAGCTACCCTGCCAGCAGAAGACTTTCCAAATATAGACGATTGGGATAGCGACATTCAGTTAGTCACCAGTCAGTCAGTGCTCAAAGATTTGATGGAGCGCACTCATTTCTCTATGGCGAATCAGGATGTTCGCTACTACTTGAACGGTATGCTGTTCGAAACGGATACAAATATACTCCGTACCGTAGCAACGGACGGGCACCGCTTAGCAATGAGTAGCTGCGATATCGGTCAGCCAAATCTAACGGGTCGCCAGGTAATCGTTCCTCGTAAAGGCGTAATGGAGTTATTACGTTTGCTCGACGACGTAGAGCATGAGGTGAAAGTTTTAATAGGTAATAATCACATTCGTATTGAAACCAACGGTATTGGCTTTACCAGTAAATTGGTGGATGGCCGCTTCCCCGATTATCGTCGTGTTTTGCCTTCGGGTGGCGACAAGGTTGTGGTTGCCGATCGCGAAACATTAAAGCACGCCTGCTCCCGCGCTTCGATTCTTTCTAATGAGAAATATCGTGGCGTACGCGTAAACTTGAGTTCAGGTGAAATGTGCTTAACGGCAAATAACCCAGAGCAAGAAACTGCAGAAGAAGTGATTGAAGTTGATTACCAAGGCGAGGCCTTAGAGATTGGTTTTAACGTGAGCTATCTTATTGATGTTTTGAATACGGTGCAGGGCGAAAAGGTCAAACTCACTTTATCCAATGCAGATGCGAGTGGTTTAATTGAAGATAATGAAGATGACTCTTCATTATATGTTGTGATGCCAATGCGTCTTTAAAGGCGCATTGATAGTTGCAGTATGTATCTTGAATCGCTCACGCTGACGCAGTTTCGAAACTTCAAGACCGCGAAGCTCACCCCGAGCCAACTGGTCAACATTGTTTCGGGCGCTAACGGCAGTGGTAAAACGAGTTTGCTTGAGTCTATCTACTGTTTAGGCTTTGGTCGCTCATTTCGACCAGGTACATATAAACAGCTCATCCATAATGAATTTGACCAGTTTACGATATTTGCCGAAGTCGTGGGGCAGAATGATGATCGTAACCGAGTGGGCTTTCAACGAACACTTCAGGGCGAAGTGCAATTAAGGATTAACCAAGAACGGGAAAAGCGCTTTGCTGCACTAGCCAAATTGGTTCCTGTTCAATTGATGACGCCGGAAAGTATTGAGTTGGTTTTAGGCGGACCAAAAGTACGTCGTCAGTTTATTGATTGGGGAGTGTTCCACGTGGAACATTTGTTCTTTCCAGACTGGGTTCAGTTTTCAAAAGTATTAAAGCATCGTAATAGTTTGCTAAAAATGCGTCGCTTTGAAACTGAACACGAGTACTGGGACCAGCAATTCGCCGAGTATGGTGAACGTATTCAAATGTATCGCGACAACTATTTGAATACGTTTATACCTGTATTAAGAGAACGGCTGAATGCCTTTCTTCCGCAATATGAGTTTTCATTTCAATTGCGGTCAGGGTGGGATAAAGATTTAAAACTGTTGGAGGCTTTGCACAAAAGCCGTGACCAGGATTTAAGATATGGACACACAACAGTTGGGCCTCATAAAGGCGAATTAAGAATAATGGCCAATGGGGAAGAAGTTCGAAACTTACTTTCCCGTGGTCAATTAAAGCTGTTAGTTGCAGCTCTGAAATTAGTCCAAGGCGACTTCCTTCAGAAACAAACTGGCGTACAATGTATCTACTTGGTAGATGACATTACCGCTGAACTTGACTCGGAAAGTCAGGCTAAATTTTGCGGTGCGCTCGTCGCATCCAACTCACAGGTTTTCGTATCAGCGATAGATGGAAGTGAAGTACATGAACTTCTATATACAGCGGATACTAAAATGTTCCACGTGGAACATGGAACCATCAAGGAACAATAGAGAAGCTAATTATGGCAGAAAATAGTTACGATTCGTCCAGTATTAAGGTTCTAAAAGGTCTTGATGCAGTACGCAAACGCCCTGGTATGTACATCGGTGATACCGATGATGGAACCGGTTTGCACCATATGGTCTTCGAGGTTGTAGATAACTCTATCGATGAAGCCTTAGCTGGTTACTGCACAGATATTCTAGTGACGATCCACTCCGATGGCTCAGTATCGGTACGAGATGACGGCCGTGGTATCCCTGTAGACATCCACCCAGAAGAAGGCGTATCTGCAGCACAAGTAATCATGACAGTGTTGCACGCTGGTGGTAAGTTTGACGACAACTCTTATAAAGTTTCAGGTGGTCTTCACGGTGTTGGCGTCTCGGTAGTTAACGCATTATCAGATGATTTGCGTCTTACTATTCAACGCCAAGGTCAGCTCTATCAACAGAACTATAAGTTGGGCGAACCCGTAGAACCAATGAAGGTGATTGGTGAAACGGATAAAAGTGGTACAGAACTTCGCTTCTGGCCAAGTTCCACCATCTTTAGTGATGTTGAATTTCATTACGATATCTTAGCGAAACGCCTACGTGAGTTGTCTTTCTTGAACTCAGGTGTCTCGATTATTCTTCAAGATGAACGCGACGGCCGCAAGGACCATTTCAAATATGAAGGTGGTATTTCCGCATTCGTAAGTTACTTGAATAAGAGCAAGACTCCAATACACGATACAGTGTTCCACTTCACTCAAGAACGTGACGACGGTATTACTGTTGAAATATCGATGCAATGGAATGATTCGTATCAAGAAAACATTTATTGCTACACCAACAATATTCCACAACGTGATGGTGGTGCGCACTTGGTTGGCTTCCGTGCATCGTTAACACGGACCCTTAACTCCTATATGGAGAAAGAGGGATTAAATAAAAAGTCTAAAACCAATGCTACCGGTGATGATGCACGTGAAGGTCTCACCGCAGTAGTTTCGGTTAAAGTGCCTGACCCTAAATTCTCATCGCAAACCAAAGAGAAGCTTGTTTCATCAGAAGTAAAATCTGCGGTAGAGCAGTCGATGAACGAGCGTCTTTCAGAGTTTTTACTTGAGCACCCAGCAGACGCAAAGATTATTGTTGGTAAAATTATCGATGCAGCTCGTGCTCGCGAAGCAGCACGTAAAGCCCGTGAAATGACCCGACGTAAAGGCGCTTTAGACTTAGCTGGTTTACCAGGTAAATTAGCCGACTGCCAGGAAAAAGATCCCGCGCTATCAGAACTATACATAGTGGAGGGTGACTCTGCGGGTGGTTCAGCGAAGCAAGGCCGTAACCGTAGATTCCAAGCAATTTTGCCTTTGAAAGGTAAAATCCTGAACGTCGAGAAAGCACGTTTTGATAAAATGCTAGCTTCTCAGGAAGTTGCAACCTTAATCACTGCGTTGGGCTGTGGCATTGGTCGCGATGAATACGATCCAGATAAGACTCGTTATCACCGTATCATCATCATGACGGATGCTGACGTCGACGGCTCGCATATTCGCACACTGCTGTTGACGTTCTTCTACCGCCAGATGCCAGAGCTCATTGAGCGTGGATATATGTATATTGCTCAGCCGCCACTCTATAAAGTGAAGAAAGGTAAGCAAGAAACTTATATTAAAGATGATCCAGGTCTAATTCAGTATTTAACCAGCTTAGCCTTAGATGGTGCGTCTCTGCACGTCACGAAAGATGCACCAGGTATTTCTGGTGAGCATTTAGAAAGCTTAGTTAATGATTACCAGCTAGCACAGAATACCATTGAGTTGCGTTTGTCACGACGTATGCCAGAGCCGTTACTGCAACGCATTGTCTACGCTGATCGATTAACCGAAGCTGTCCTTAAAGATAAGAGTGCAATGGAAGCTTGGGCTGCTGCGTTAGAAGCAGACCTTGCCGCTAATGAGGTAAGCTCAGCATCATACATGGTTGGTCTCGTTGAAGATGAAGAGCGGGGCGTACATATTCCAGTTGTTACTGTGCGTATGCACGGCATCAACACGGACTATCCGCTCCACTATGAATTCTTAGTATCGCGAGACTATGATCAGCTGGTTTCTATCGGTGAAAAAATCAATGGCTTAGTTGAGCCGGGCGGCTTTGCTCGTCGTGGCGATAAAGAAAAAGTAGTCAATGATTTTGTCGAAGCCGTTGAATGGTTAATCGCTGAGTCAAAGCGTGGTATCTACATCCAGCGCTACAAAGGTTTGGGTGAGATGAACCCAGAGCAGCTTTGGGAAACCACGATGGACCCAGATACGCGCCGCATGATGCAGGTAACTATTGAAGACGCTATTGCAGCCGACCAATTATTTACTACGTTGATGGGTGATGATGTGGAACCACGTCGTGCCTTCATCGAAACCAATGCACTGCAGGTTGCTAACCTAGACGTATAATCACTAGAGTTAAGCCATAAAAAAAGGGAGCTAAGCAGCTCCCTTTTTTATTTGAAACAAAAGAAATCGAAGTCAGTTATCAGTTAACTCGAATCTTTATAATTTCATTCTAATTTAAAACTGAGATATCCGCAATTTGCAGGAATAACTCTCGCAACTTGCTTAATAAAGCTTGGCGGTTTAAACGGATATCTTCATTGTCAGCATTCACCATGACTTCATCGAAGAAGGTGTCTACTGGCTCTTGTAAGCTCGCCAAGGCCGCTAGGGCAACACTATAGTCACCTTGCTGCAATGCTGCCTTAGAGTCGGCTTCAGCCGCTTTAACCGCTGCCGCCAATTGCTGTTCCGCAGGTTCTTGTAAGAGGCTTTCGTTTAGCTGCGTTGGAATGCTGGTTTCCACCTTCGCCAAGATATTGCTGACGCGCTTATTCGCGGCGGCCAAAGCTTCGGCTGCTGGCAGTTTACGGAAGCTAGTTACCGCCTTAACACGTTGATCAAAGTCTAATGGTTGGGTTGGGCGTCGAGCCAGAACCGATTGAATCACATCAACGGCGATGCCTTGTTCTTGATACCAGCTTCTAAAGCGACCTAACAGGAAGTCTATAACGTCCTCTTTAGTGTTTTCCGCTGTTAAAACTGTGCCAAACGACTGCAGAGCAATATCAACTAAGGTATTCAAATCTAGAGTCAGTTGTTTTTCTACAATAATACGCAATAATCCAATGGCAGCACGGCGCAGTGCGAAGGGGTCTCGATCGCCTTTAGGCGTTTGGCCTATGCCAAAAATACCGACTAAGGTATCTAACTTATCAGCAATGGCGACCGCGGCACCAACCGCAGACTCTGGTAAGGCATCACCGGAGTAGCGAGGTAAGTAGTGCTCGTAAATGGCTTCAGGTACGCCTGCTGCTTCATTATCGTGGCGGGCATAATGCATACCCATCACACCTTGAGTTTCAGGAAATTCAAACACCATTAATGAGCTTAAGTCGGCTTTGCACAGTAAACCCGCACGTTTTGCGGCATTAACATCAGCACTCAGCTCCGCAGCAATGGCGCCTGCGACCTGGCTGATACGTTCAGACTTATCTTTAATGGAGCCTAATTGCTTCTGAAATAGAATATTAGCGAGGCCATCTACGCGAGAAGCAAGGCTAACCTTCTTATCGCTTTCAAAAAAGAATTGCGCATCGGCAAGGCGAGGGCGAATCACTTTTTCGTTACCGGCAATAATTTGTTGGGGATCTTTGCTTTCAATGTTGGTAATGAAAATGAAAGCAGGTAACAGCTCACCGTTTTCATTTAACAAAGGAAAATAGCGCTGATCATCCTTCATGGTTACCACGAGCGGCTCTTTAGGAACACTTAGGAAGCCTTCGTCGTAAGTCGCAGACAAGGCTACTGGCCATTCCACCAAGGCTGATACTTCTTCAATTAAATCAGTATCATGCTGAACTTTGCCGCCTAACTCTAACGCGAGTTTATCAATACCGTCTTCGATAAGTTTACGGCGCTTATCAAAGTCAGCAATTACCCACGCTTTCTCAAGTGTTTCTTCGTAATCATTGGCGTGCGTCAACATTGTGCCTTGAGGGCAGTGAAAGCGGTGTCCTTGCAGTTTGTTAGTTACTGCAATGCCGAGCACTTCCCCAGCGATGAGCTCACTGCCATACATGAGCGTAACGGTATGCACAGGGCGAATAAACTGGACGCTACTTGAACCCCATCGCATTGGTTTGGGAATAGGGAGCTTTTTGATAGCCTGGTTGACGATATCAACAAGCACGGCGCTCAGCGCTTTGCCTTTTACTTCAGCTTTATAGAGTAACCATTCACCCTTATCCGTTTTAAGTCGCTCAGCGTCTTCAACCTTGATACCGTTGCCTCGGGCCCAGCCTTGTGCCGCTTTGGTAGGTTGACCATCGTCATCAAAGGCAACATTGACGGCAGGGCCGCGTTTCTCAACAATCTTATCCGCTTGTTTATCGGCAACTTCACTTACTTGCACGGCCAAACGTCGTGCTGAGCCAAACGGTTTGACTTCAGCGAAGCTAAAGTCGTTATCTTTAAGCAAGGCGGCGATATGGTCTGCGAATGCAAAACTTAACCCTTTGAGCGCTTTTGGTGGTAATTCTTCGGTACCAATTTCAATCAATAACGTATCGGTGCGCACAACTAGGCTCCTTGCTGTTTAACGAGAGGGAATCCAAGCGCTTCACGCGCTGCGTAGTAGGCTTCAGCACAGCCTTTTGCCATGGTGCGAACACGTAAAATATAACGTTGGCGTTCGGTCACTGAAATGGCATGACGAGCATCTAACAAGTTAAATGCATGGGAAGCACGCATCACTTGTTCATACGCTGGTAGCGGCAGCTGGTGCGATAGTAAGCGCTCACATTCAGCTTCGCAGGAATCAAATCGAGCAAATAAAACATCAACGTCCGCGTGCTGGAAGTTGTAGGTTGATTGCTCCACCTCGTTTTGGTGGAACACATCACGATAATAAATAGTCCCGCGCGGACCATTTGCCCATACTAAATCGTAGATGCTATCGACACCTTGCACATACATAGCGAGTCGTTCGAGGCCATAGGTGATTTCACCAGCAACCGGAGAGCACTCTAAGCCGCCTACCTGCTGAAAGTAGGTGAACTGGGTAACTTCCATACCATTTAGCCAAACTTCCCAACCTAAGCCCCAAGCACCTAGTGTTGGCGACTCCCAGTTGTCTTCCACGAAGCGAATATCATGAACCAAAGGGTCGAAACCTAGCGCTTCTAGTGAGCCAAGATATAATTCTTGTAGGTTTTCCGGCGACGGTTTCATCAATACTTGGAATTGATAATAGTGTTGCAGTCGATTCGGGTTCTCACCATAGCGGCCATCGGTCGGACGACGGCAAGGCTGCACGTAAGCAAAGCTTGCTGGCTCTGGTCCAACGGAGCGTAAGAAAGTCATGGGGTGAAAGGTTCCTGCACCAACTTCCATGTCTAACGGCTGTACTATCGCACACCCTTGTTGAGCCCAGTAATCCTGGAGGGCAAGGATGAGGCCCTGAAAGGTTTTTACATCATAACTAGCCATGCTGAATCTCGTACTGTTTTTTAAGGCGATTTAGCGTAAATTATACCCTGTGTTGAGCCATGGTTACAGGACCCTATGCAAATGAGCGAAACAATCAAGCGTTGTAGCTGGTGCGGCAGCGCCCCA
>JBLWUG010000011.1:0-93562 GCA_048269045.1 Pseudidiomarina sp. | reverse complement strand
TTGCCATAGGCACCGCCGGTTTCAGAGATTTCAACAACCCGATCCATCATCAGCATGTTCGGAGCAGGCAGTTGACTGTTACCTGGGCCAAACATTTCGCCTCGGCCACATGCCAGTAGTTCTTCGCGGGTATAACTTGATTGTTTCATAAATACCTTATGTACAACTGTTTTATATACGAGTTTACCTGCGCGTAGATTAGCTAACACTTGTACGCTTAACAAGTCCGACTAGTGCTTTATCCGAGCCAACGGCGCCACCACGATTGCTCGGGTTCATCTTGCTGCAGTTCACGCAAACGCTTCTCGATATTGCGGTAAAGTTGTTTCTGATCGCTTTGGGTTAATAACTCAAGTGCTTCAGTCACATGCTCAACGGCATAGATGTGAAACTTATTGTCAGCAACGGCTTTAACGACGGCATCATCTAAATTCAGTTGCACCAGATTCGCGGTAGGAATAATAACGCCTTGTTTACCGGTCAATCCACGCGCCTCACAAAGAGCAAAGAAGCCTTCGATTTTTTCGTTCACACCACCGATGGCTTGCACGCGACCAAACTGATCGACAGCACCGGTAATAGCAATACCTTGTTCGATAGGGGCTTCAGCGAGGGCAGACAATAAACAACAAAGCTCAGCTAACGATGCACTATCACCGTCAACTTCATGGTACGACTGCTCAAATACGATAGTTGCAGACAAGCTCATGGCATCATTGCGGGCAAAGATATTGGCGATATACGCACTTAAAATCATGACACCTTTAGTATGAATGCTGCCGCTGAGTTCTGATTTACGATCGATATCGATAATATCGCCATCACCATAATGTACCGTGGCGGTAATACGAGTAGGCTCACCAAATTCGAGGCCACCGGCGGTAATAACTGTCAAACCATTGATTTGGCCTGTCACTTGACCATCAGTTTCGATATAAACTTGGCCTTCAAGAATTGCGCGACGACTGAGCTCGGCAATATAACCATCACGATCGCGGCGTTGCTGCAGCACCTCTTCAATATGCTCTGGCTCGATTAATTCTGAACCCGCTTTAACCGCAATGGCACAAGACTCTCTTAATAACTGAATAATCGCGATGGTATCGAGGGATAGCTCGGTTTGGATATCAGTGAGTCGCGTTACGAATTTAAACAATGAAGCATAAGCACTTTGCGACAATGGTAATATTGACGCTTCGTGTTCAACGTATGCGAGATAATCAAAGTAGGGCTGCAATGGCTCGTTACTGAGTGAGTAGTGCGAGGCGAAGTCAGCTAAATACGGGAATAAATTATCAAAATCGCGATCCATTTCGCGCAACTGCGCATAGATATAGCGATTTCCAACCAGTAGCACTTTGATGTGAATAGGCACAGGCTCAGGTTCATAGTGAGCGGCAATGTTCATTTCACTCGGCTGCGGCCAATGGAAGGCACTAGTTCTTAAGATATATTTTAGTTTGCGCCAAAGATCGGGCTGTTGTAATAATTCTTCTGCATCAACAGCGAGCACGCCACCATTTGCACGCAATAATGCGCCGGCATTGATTAAGTGTAAGGCGGATGAAATAGTACCACCCACGCTTTGCAAACGAATACTGCCGAATAAACTGGCTTCAGTTACCCGTTCACAAAGTACAAAAGGTTCGTCGGCTTTATGGCTAACAATAATCGATGCAAGCTCTGAGCCGGGTAACTCATCAAAAGTTAAATCATTGATTTGATTTAAATAGTTAACGGCTCGTTCGGTAGGAAAGGTTTCCACAATATAGTCGTACAATGGCTTGCGCACCGCCACTTCAGCTTGCAGAAACTCCCACAATTTCACGAGGAAGTCGTTCGCTTTGCCGGCTGGCAGGTTGACACATAACGGCTGCGAAGCAGATTTAGGGTTGGCGACATAAATCCAATCAAATTTTTGTGCGTAAACCCATTGCTGCTGATGTTGCACATGCTGCAGCACATCGAAGGTGCGCATACCCGGCTGGCTAATAATATAGCTATGCGCGTATCTACCACCGATACTTAACGACTGATTTAACGCCATGAGCGCTCGTTGCTGGCCAATGAGTGCGTTGGCTTGCGGGGTAGCAGGGCGCTGTTGCGCCCATTCTTGGATGGCCGGTTGCAGACCTTCTGCTTCAATGCGCATTATGAAATATCTCCTGATTTGTTGCGCAATATCATACCGCCTTAGTGGCTAAGTCGCTATGCCGATTACTATTTTGTTAAGCTAATTTCTGTCACTTGATAGCCTTTTTTGCGAAGCAATTTAACTAAGCCTTGCTCACCGCCAAGGTGGCCGGCACCAACCGCAACAAAGGTCGCTTGCTGATTAATAATTTCTGGCAACTTTTCTGCCCAGTTTATATTGCGATTTGCGAGTAACAGGTCTTTATATGCGGCAAACTCTTGTTGTTCACTGATTAATTGAAACAATGCTTCGGTATCATTAGCTAAGTAGCTGGTAATCATCTCTTGCAGCTGTTGTTTGGTTTGTTCAGGTTTATCAACCATGTCGTATAACCAAGCTACTTGTTCATCGAGTGGTATTTGGTCAAAAATACCGAGTTGATAACTGGCAGTTTCTAAACCTAAAACTTTACGCTCAGTCATTACCGCTTGTTGTGCGAAATAGCCTTCATACGAGCCTTGCTGAGCACAGTTTAGGTAGCTAGGAATCAATAAGCTGCTTAAGATCATCGGCTTGACTGCCGCCACTTGCACCAGTTGCATGCCGGTATGTTCGCGCACGTATTGGTCGAGCACTGCCAGCTGTTCTGGAGTAAGGTGCTGAGCTAAATAGTCGGATGGTTGTTGTAAAGCGCCTTGCTGTAATGCATGGGTAACGTCAGGCGAGGTAATGTCGAGTTCCATTACGGTCTGCTCGGTATTATCCCAGGCTTCCTGAACTTCTTTTGGCAGCCAGAAATCGCGTTGGCAAATGATATGAATGGTGCCAAAAAGGTAAGAGGGGGCTTGTAGATTCTTGCCCTCAATTTTATAAAGTAGACCAGCATTGCTAGGTAAACTAAACAGCGCTAAATACATAACAGCGATCATGGATAATAGCTTTTTCATGAGCTTTCCTTGTTCAAGATAATTATTGGAGAAATCTCTGTGCAAAAAAGGAATTTTTCGTTAATAGCCAGCAGCTTAATCGCAAGCTTAAGCTTAATGCATTCAGGGCTAGCTTACGCTCAAAACGCTGAGCAACCGACCGTACTTATGATTTCATTGGATGGCTTTGCGTACGAGTATCTCGAGCGCTATCAACCCAAACACTTGCTACAGCTCGCCCAAAATGGAATTGTGGCGCCATTAACTCCAGTGTACCCAACGAAAACTTTTCCTAATCATATCTCACTTGCTACCGGTTTATACCCCAGTGAGCATGGCATTATTGATAACCGATTCTACGATAAAACCCTTAAAGCTAACTACAGTATGGGTGATGGAGCTACAGATAGCACGTGGATCACTGCAGGAATTCCCATCTGGAATCTGGCAGAACAACAAGGGCTTACTGCGGCTACATACTTTTGGCCGGAGTCTGACGCTCGAATTAATGGCATGACGCCCAGTTATTTCTATCATTACAGCCACAATGCAGCGCCTGAACAGCGTGTGGAACAGATTGTAAATTGGCTAAAACTGCCGGCATCGACGCGGCCTAAGCTAGTCATGTCGTATTTTCACCAAGTGGATACTGCCGGCCATGTTTACGGGCCTTATAGCCAAGAAGCTAAAGAAACTGTGGCTTATATTGATGGCTTAATCGGTAATTTAGTACAGCGCATTGAAACAGAAACCGACGTAAATCTGCAGCTGATACTAGTAGCAGACCACGGCATGGCAGAAATTAAACCTGAATACGTAATGAAATCGCGCGATTTACCTAATCCCGCTGGTTTTGTGCGTACGCTGAGCAGTACTCGCGTGGTGTATTACCGTAACGAAGATACGCCAGACTCAGAAGTTGAACAGCTGAAACAAGACATTGCTGCGTTAAATTTAGAGTCGGCTACTATACTCAGTGACGCTGATCGTGAGCGATTGGGTTATTCGCATACGTCGCGTACCGGTGACATTATCGTGGAAGCTATATACCCAGCCAGTTTTACCCCTCGTAACCAGTTACCAACGAAGGTAACTGGTAACCACGGTTTTAAAGACTTAGCGGAAATGGATGGCATCTTCATTGCCTATGGTTCTGGCTTTAAACAAGACACCCAGCCAAAAGCACTGAAAACTATTGATATGTACCCGTTAGTGGCTGAGATCTTGGGCTTATCTGTTGAGCACGACATTAATGGGGATGCTGAGAAAGTATTGCCGCTATTGAAATAAGTGACTTATATAACGAACTCTTATAGAGTTTGTTTACATTATTAAGATCACGGCGTTGATAGGGGGATACCATGGCTGAAAACAAAACCAAGCCAACCTCAGCATCTGTTGCGGATTTTATCGCTGCCTTAGATAATCCCAGGCGGCAAGCTGATGCTCACACAGCACTACAACTGTACCAAGATGTAACCGGTCAACCAGCCATTATGTGGGGACCATCCATTATTGGATTCGGAACCCATCATTACAAATACAACAGTGGCCGCGAAGGAATCATCCCAGCGGCTGCTTTTTCTCCTCGCAAAGCTAACATGACATTCTACCTCGGCGACAACTTTGAAGATGCTGAAGAGCTATATAGCCAACTTGGTAAGCATAAGAAGTCGGTTGCCTGCGTTTATATAAATAAACTCGAAGATGTGAACCTCGATATTTTACGCGAGATAGTTACGCGTGATTACGCAGCAACGCCAAAAGAATAGAACGAAGCGCTAAACCTAAGATAACGCGGCCTTGAGCCGCTTTATTTTTACCTATTATATGATTGCGTATAATGTATATTATGTTAAATAAAATATTAGTACGGGGCTAAGGCAAGAGTTAACACTCACATATATACCCTCATATTTTGAAATCTGACCGGCTACCCTACGCAAACTGCGCCAGATTTCACGTAGCGCACGCATAAAAAAGCCCAAGCTTGATGCCTGGGCTCTGATACAAACGGATTTATTAAGTCTTACTTCTTCTTAATAATTTCTGTTAAACCTGCAACAGCACTACCAATGTCTGCCAACTGTGCTGGTAAGATTAAGGTATTACCTTCTTTAGCTAAGTTACCGAATTCTTTCACATATTGCTCAGCAACACGTAAGCTCACAGCATCCTGGCCACCAGGCTCTTGGATCGAGCTGGCAATTTTACGTAAGCCATCAGCCGTAGCTTGCGCAATTAGCTCAATTTCTCTAGCACGACCTTCAGCTTCATTAATTTGCTTCTGCTTCTCAGCTTCTGACAAGTTAATCACTTCCTGCTTATGACCTTCAGATACATTGATCATCGCTTGGCGTTCACCTTCAGATTTCGCAATAGCTGCACGTCGCTCACGTTCTGCACGCATTTGCTGCTCTAGCGCGTCCTTAATGCTCATTGGCAAGTCGATATCAGAGATTTCATAACGTAATACCTTGATACCCCATGGTGCTGCCGCTTCATCTAGGGCTTGTACGACAACCTCGTTGATCTGCGCACGTTCTTCAAAGGTTTTATCGAGGTCTGTTTGGCCGATAACCGAACGCATGGTGGTTTGAGCAAGCTGTGACGCTGCATAGCGGTAATCATTGATGCCGTAACTCGCTTTGTGGGCGTCAACAACTTGAATATAGAGTACGCCGTTAATACCAACTTGAATGTTATCGCGCGTTACACATGCTTGTTGCTCGACATCAAACACTTCTTCTTTAAGTGTATGTTTATAAGCTACTTTATCGATAAATGGGATAAGAAAATGAAAGCCGGAATCAAGCGTACGGCTATATTTACCTAAGCGTTCAACCACGAAATTAGAGCGCTGCGGTACTATTCGTGCTGATTTTAAGATAACAATGATAATAGCTACGGCAAAACCAATGGCTAAAACCGAATTAACTTCCAAAAAATTATTCATATTATTTTACTCTTTAGTTATAACTGGCTGTTTTTGAACGGTTAACTTAATTCCTTCATTAGCTACTACCCAAGCAGTGTCACCTTCTGCGAGATCATCATCAGAAAAAGCATCCCAATGCACGCCGTTTAAACTTACCCGACCTGCACCACTTTTAAAGGCTTTAACAACAGTGACTCGTGCGCCAATATCGCGCTGAAAGTTAGGTTTGGTTTCGTCGTTATCCGCGGTGTAGCCGGTAAACCAGGATTTAATCTTTCCTCTAGCGAAAAGCAATAAAGCTAAACTGGTGATTCCAAAAACTGCAAACTGAATTGCGGTATCGTCAATTATGCCCCAGTGTAATAACAACCCCGTTACTATAGCGCCAACCCCTAAGAATACAGCGACTACGCTCGTTAGCATGAGCTCAGAAAGTATGAGCAACACGCCTATAATGATCCAAATAAGAGCTACAGACATGCCTTCCCCTTGTTAGATAATTGTTTCTTGTTAACTATAGCAACTAATCGATTGTTTTACTGTAGCTAATTAGGTTTCAAAACGTGTCAGTGAAGAACTCAAATTGATAAGTAGAAACTTGAGTAGGCTCACCTGCGCCTGAAGTTTCATATAAAGGAACAGTGACACGCCAATTCATCACCGGCTCGGCGCAAATGCCGACCATCATATTGGCTTGCCAGTGCTGATCGGACACTTGAGTCCACACCACCGGCAAATAGCCCATGTTCATATTAAGACCTTCCATGCGCCCTATTCCTGGCTGCAAATCATCGACTATAGTTAGATTTATAATGAAAGGTTGTTCGGCTTTTGGCCGCAACGGGGATATTTCAAAAGAAATTACTGAATCTTTAGCAGGCGCGACAAAGTTGTTATCGGGAGTACAAGCTCCAAGTACGATGACGCTGTACGCCACGAGAATAAAGACCTTAAAGTTCATATGGGTATAATTCACCTAGTTAGTTAACAAGCTGAGCTTAGTTTAATAAATAGACAATAGGCCTGCATCCTTTATTTTTTCTTGGGTTTAGCCTGTTTTTTTTAATCTAAAACTCGTAAAATGCGTGTGTTTGTCAAAATACCGACACGGTGAATGACAGCAACCAACGATTATCACGTTACTCTGTCACATTGTATTTTCAGAGCATAAACGCGGAAAACAAAAATGAGCCATACGAATCCACAAGAATTAGAATATAACCTGAAGGTTGTTCGGCAGTTTGCCGTAATGACAGTCATTTGGGGAATCATTGGCATGTCACTGGGCGTATTAATTGCTGCTCAGCTGATTTGGCCAGAATTGAACTTCGATACCCCTTGGCTGACGTACTCCCGTCTGCGGCCGTTGCATACCAATGCGGTTATTTTTGCATTTGGTACTTCAGCACTGATAGGAACATCGTTTTACATCGTTCAGAAAACTTGTAAAACAACGTTGTTTTCAAACAAATTAGCCTCTTTTGTATTTTGGTCTTGGCAGGCGGTTATCGTGTTAGCGGTAATTACGTTGCCAATGGGACTAACATCTACGAAAGAATATGCCGAGTTAGAGTGGCCAATCGACATTTTGATTACCCTCTCTTGGGTCGCCTACATTATTGTGTTCTTCGGTACGCTAGTTAAGCGTCGCACGTCGCACATTTATGTAGCCAACTGGTTCTACGGTGGCTTTATTGTCACTATCGCTGTTTTGCATATTGTAAACAGCATGGCAGTGCCGGTTTCTTTGACCAAGTCGTACAGCTTATACTCAGGTGCCGTCGATGCCATGATTCAATGGTGGTACGGTCATAACGCAGTAGGCTTCCTGCTTACCGCTGGTTTCTTGGGTATGATGTACTACTTCGTTCCTAAGCAAGCCGAGCGTCCGGTTTATTCATATCGCTTGTCGGTGGTTCACTTCTGGGCCCTAATCTCTTTATATATTTGGGCAGGTCCGCACCACTTACACTACACCGCACTACCAGACTGGACTCAGTCGCTAGGTATGGTGATGTCAGTGATTCTGTTTGTGCCTTCTTGGGGTGGTATGATCAACGGTATCATGACCCTATCAGGTGCATGGCATAAGCTGAAAACCGACCCAATTTTACGTTTCTTGATTGTTTCTCTATCGTTCTACGGTATGTCGACCTTCGAAGGTCCGATGATGGCAATCAAATCTGTAAACGCATTGTCGCATTACACTGACTGGACTGTTGGTCACGTACACTCTGGTGCATTAGGCTGGGTAGCAATGATTACCATCGGTTCTATGTACTATTTGATTCCACGCTTGTGGAGCCAAACGCAAATGTACAGCGTACGCTGGATCAACCTTCACTTCTGGTTACACACCATAGGTACAGTGTTGTACATTGTTGCACTGTGGATTTCAGGTGTTATGCAAGGCCTAATGTGGCGTGCAGTGAACGCCGCTGACGGTACCCTCACCTACAGCTTTGTAGAGAGTGTAGAAGCGTCGTATCCGTTCTGGTTCATCCGCTTTGTGGGTGGTTTGTTTATCGTTGCAGGTATGATTCTGATGGCAGTTAACTGCTTCCGTACCATTCGTGCAGGTAAGCCTACGGTTGAGAAAATCAACCTAGGCTCTACCGAGACAGCAACTCAATCGGCATAAGGAGTGAACCAATGAGCAAAAAGATTAAACACGAATTTGTCGAAAAACACGTTGGTTGGCTTGCGATCTTCTCCATCATTGCAATTTCAATTGGTGGATTAGTCGAAATCACGCCACTGCTGTTTCAAAAGCAAACCAACGAACCTATTGTTGGCTTGAAGCCGTATACAGCGCTGCAGCTTGAAGGTAGAGATATCTACATTCGCGAAGGTTGCAGCAACTGTCACAGCCAAATGATTCGCCCGTTTCGTGCAGAAACTGAACGTTATGGTCATTACTCGCTAGCCGGCGAACACGTATGGGAGCACCCGTTCTTATGGGGCTCCAAGCGTACTGGTCCTGACTTAGCGCGTGTTGGTGGTCGCTATAGCGATGAGTGGCACTATGTTCACTTAATGAACCCACGTGATGTGGTTCCAGAGTCGAACATGCCGGCTTACTCTTGGCTTGCAAAGAATACTTTAGATGGCAAATACACGGCTAAAAAGATGGAAGTTTTCCGTTCATTTGGTGTTCCATACACCGATGAAGATATTGCCGGCGCTAAAGCTGCAGTTGAAGGGAAAAAAGAAATTGATGCCCTGATTGCATACTTGCAAGTACTTGGAACCGCATTAACACAGGCCGAGTAATATGGACTATATAACCTGGCGTAGTTTTTATACCGTTTTAGTTTTCGTAGTATTTATCGCTGTGGTGTGGTGGGCATATAGCAAAAGTTCTAAAAAGAACTTTGATGAAGCCGCCAACTCAATCTTCGATGAAGATGAGCAAAACAACATAGCGAAAAATAATACCAAACAGGAGTCGAACAATAATGAGTAGCTTCTGGAGTGCATGGATTATTGTGCTGACCTTAGGTTTCTTGGTCGGCATCATCTGGCTTTTACGTTGGAATATGACGAACTATACCGACGTGAAAGAAGGTGAACTGATGAACCACGAATACGATGGTATCGTGGAAATTAACAACCCATTACCACGCTGGTGGATGATCTTATTCTGGATCACTATTGTCTGGGGCTTCGTTTACTTAGCCCTATACCCTGGCTTGGGTAATTTTGCTGGCCTACTTGGCTGGACCAGCTCGAACCAAGAAGTGTTATCGCTAGAAGAGTCGCGTCAAGCAACTGAAGCGAATCGCGAAGCTGGCCTGATTGTCCAATATGATCGCGAAGTTGATCATGCTGATGCAACCTTTGGTCCTATCTTTGCGGCACTATCTGCACGTTCGATTGAAGAGCTAGCGAAAGACGAAGAAGCGGTAACTATTGGCCAACGCCTGTTCTTACAGAACTGTGCGCAATGTCATGGTTCGAACGCTATGGGTGGCAAAGGCTTCCCTAACCTAACTGATAATGACTGGTTATATGGCGGCTCCCCTGCTGCGATTAAAACCACTATTATGGAAGGTCGTCATGGCGTAATGCCGAGCTGGAGTGCGCAGTACAACGAACAACAAATCACTGAGCTTGCTACCTATGTACTTAGCTTAAGTGGTCGTAAAGTTGACCCTGAGCATGCCGCTGCTGGTAAAGCTAACTTCGCTGTTTGTTCAGCTTGTCATGGCCCAGAAGGTAAAGGTAACCCTGCTTTAGGTGCGCCAAACCTTACTAACAACATTTGGTTGTATGGTGGTTCACAACAAGCTGTGGAAGAAACAATACGCAATGGCCGCAACGGCGTGATGCCTGCCTGGAAAGATATTCTAGGCGAGGATAAGGTACACGTGATAAGCGCCTATGTGTATGGGCTTTCGCAGGACTAATCGAAAAACCCCGCTCCTGCGGGGTTTTTTCTTCTTAAAGAGGTAAAAAGAAGCGCATGGAAAAACCTTGGTACAAGCAGTTTTGGCCGTGGTTCTTAATGTTATTTCCATTCTCGGTAATTGTGGCGATGATCATTACGCTATCAATTGCCAGCAACTATGGCGATAACCCCATGGTGGTTGATGACTACTACAAAAAAGGCCGCGGTATTAATGCCGAAGTCGCTAAAGTTCAAGTTGCTCAAAAGCTTGGCATTGAATTCGAATTTGTCCAAAATGAAAACGAATTTACGCTGCGCTATGCAAGTGGTGCTCCGCAGCAGTTAACTGCTCTGAACGTTAATTTTTATCACAGTACGCTATCGGCGCGTGATTTTAGTTTAGTGATGACTGCAGACGCATCAGGCTACTTTCGCGGTGAACTACCGAGCGCTGGTAAAGGAAAATGGCAAATTACCATTACGCCTTTCGACAACAGCTGGCGTTTAACCCAATCGATTGAACTACCTGCTTATCGTATTATCGTTCTTAAACCTCTTACTTATGGCGTTTAAAAAATGAGTAATGTGCTGCCTTCGGTGCCGCAAGGGCAATGTTTTCACTGTCTTCAGCCTCTACCTGACGATGGAGGCTATTCCGTTACACTGCAGCAGCAAGAATACTCGGTTTGCTGTTACGGCTGCCAAGCCGTAGCAGAAACCATTCAACAGCAAAACCTGTTACATTTTTATCAATTCCGTGATACCAGTAATCCATTGCAAGTGCCACTAGTACCTGAAGAGCTAAAAGAGCTCAAAGCGTACGATGATGAGCGATTGCAACAGCAATTTATACGCATCGAAGCCGATCAAAGCCGCTCCATGACACTATCGGTCGAAGGCATGACATGCTCTGCCTGCGCCTGGTTGATTGAACAGCATGTACAGCGCTTGCCAGGGATTATTGAGGTCAATGTAAACGCCACCACTGAACGTGTTTCGGTGCGTTGGCTACCCGACCAAGTTAAATTAAGCAAAATACTGCAAGCCATTGCTAAATTAGGCTATCGAGCGCTGCCCTTCCAAGCCGCCACTCAAGAGCAAGACTTTAAACGCAAACGCCGCTATTACGTAACTCGTTTAGGTGTCGCGGGCATTGCGACCATGCAAGTCATGATGGTGGCTATAGGTCTTTATTTTGGCGTGTACTCTGATCTTGATGATGAATTACGCCAGTTTATGTGGTGGATCAGCTTTTTAGTGTCGACCCCAGTATTACTCTATAGCGCTCAGCCCTTTTACATAAGCGCCTTACGAAGCATACAAGCACAACGCCCTAATATGGATGTGCCGGTTAGCGTGGCATTATTGAGTGCGTATGCAGCCAGTGCTTACGCCACTTTTATTAACGAAGGCGAGGTTTATTTTGAATCCGTCGCCATGTTTACCTTCTTCTTGTTGGCGGGACGCTATTTTGAGTTACTCGCCAAGCAGAAAGCTATTAGCGCCGCCACTAATCTAGTGAAGTTATTGCCAGCCATTGCCCAGCGCGAAACCGCCAATGGTGAGGTCGAATCTGTCGCGGTTAGCGATGTGAAAGAAGGCGATATCCTCCGCGTACTGCCAGGGAGTACCTTGCCCAGCGATGGTATTTTATTAAGCGATTCTGCGCAGGTGAATGAAAGTGTATTAACCGGTGAAAGTAAGCCGCTACTAAAACGTGCTCAAGACAAGGTATTAGCCGGTAGCATTAACCAGCAACAAGTAATGCGCGTACAAGTTACCGCAACCCAGCAAGATACCGTGTTAGCCGGCATTGTCGCCCTGCAAGACTTAGCCTTGTCACGCAAACCGAAGCTAGCAGAAGTAGCCGAAGAGATTGCGAGTAAGTTTGTGGTGCAATTACTCATAATTGCATCCTTAACCTTTCTTATATGGACCTTTATTGAGCCCAGCGAAGCCTTCTGGGTCACTTTAGCGGTATTAGTGGCCACCTGCCCTTGCGCGTTGGCGCTAGCCGCACCTACGGCCATTACTGGGGCTATCCATAATTTGAATCGTGACGGCATCATTCTGCGTAACGCCGACGTGCTGACTACCTTGCATGAAGTAAATACCGTATTTGTTGATAAGACCGGTACTCTCACCAATGGCGACTTTAAGCTGCAACAACGGCACTATTTCGAGTCTCCCTATGCCAACGAACAGTTAGACGGCGTTACACAAGCTTTAGAAATGCACTCTGAGCATCCGCTGGCAGCGCCGTTACAACAGTTAACCTCACAACAAGAACAAATTACGGATGTCACCAACCATACGGGCTATGGCCTTGAAGGGCTTTGGCACGGTAAACCCATCCGCATTGGTAGTTTGAAATTTGTGCGCCGCTGGCACCCAGACTTTGAACCACATTTAAGCCAAGCACAGGTGTTTTTAGCCAATGAAAATCAAGTGCTTGCTGAATATCACGTGGGCGATGAGCTGCGCGAAGATGCGGCGGAGAGTATTGCAGCTTTGCAAGCGGTTGGGTTAAATGTGGTCATGTTAACCGGCGATCGTGAAAGCTTGGCTCGCCCCATCGCTGAACGCCTCGGTATTACCACACTTCATGCTGAATGTTTGCCCGAAGATAAACTTAGCCTGTTGGTCGCAGCGCAAGCAGAGCATCCAGTGATGATGATTGGTGATGGTATTAATGACGGTCCCGTTTTGGCTCAAGCTGATATTTCAATTACCTTTGGGCATGCCGCCGACCTAGCGCGCACCGCAGCTGATGTAGTACTGATGCGCAGTCAATTTAATACCATGACAAGATTTCGTGACATTGCCATAAAAAGCCGTCGCATATTACGTCAAAATATCTTTTGGGCATTGTTGTATAATATAGGTATTCTTCCCGTCGCCATGGCCGGATTTGTGACACCGTATATTGCCGCAATTGGCATGTCGACGAGCTCGTTGATCGTATTAGCTAACTCTTTGAGGTTGTATCGCTAATGGAAAGTCTCTACATACTAATTCCGATAGCCATTTTATTTGTTGTTATTGCTATAGGCGTGTTCCTGTGGGCGGTTCGTAGCGATCAGTTTGAAGATTTAGAACGTGAAGGCATGAACGTTTTGCTCGATGACGACCGTCAGCAGAGTAAAGATGACGATTGATTTACTCCCTGCACTGTTCATGGGCTTAGCTGGAGCTGGACACTGCCTCATGATGTGCGGTGGCTTAGCTGGTGCTATTGGCGGGCAAGCCACCCTCAGCAAACTCCTCGCCTATAATTTTGGTCGCATTACTTCATACAGCATCGCTGGATTTATTCTCGGCTATGCCGCTAGCCAAGCGGTACAAGTTACTCCATCCGGGCTCGTATATTTGCGTTTAGTAGCTGCCCTTTTTTTGCTTGCACTAGGTTTATATATGGGCGGCTGGTGGCTCGGCTTGAACAAGCTAGAGCAATTAGGACGCCCTTTATGGCGCAAGCTGCAACCGCATGCCGTACGTTTTCGTAAAACCACTGGCGTACCTAGCCTTTATGCTGCTGGGCTCATTTGGGGCTGGCTGCCTTGCGGCTTAGTTTATAGTGCTTTGAGCTGGGCTGCGTTAAGCGGCTCTGGTGGTAACGGCGCGCTCTATATGGCTGTATTTGGCTTGGGCACCCTGCCCGCCATGCTCGCGTTTGGCTGGTTTAGTCATGCCGTACAAAGCTTCCTACAATCCAAAGGCTTCCGTCAGCTGATGGGTATTATTCTTATCTTCTATGCAGCTTGGACTGCCGTTATTGCGCTGCGCCAAATGGGTATCACTCTGTAATTTGGTTGTTTACACTTAAAAAGCTACACTCATAACTAATCCATAAAACTATTTGTTTGAGGTGACTATGAGCTGTGTAAACTCAATTCTTGCTGTACTCGATGCCGATGCAAAGCAACAGAAGGCACTTAATCGAGCCCTACACTTAGCTCGGATCAGTAAAGCTAAACTAACGCTCATGCTTTCGATTTATGACTTTTCTTATGAAATGACGACCATGCTAGCGGCCGATGAACGCAACGTGATGCGGGAAAGTTTAACCAATGATCGTCGTGTGTGGATTATGGATCTCCTCGAAGATTACAACACTCGCGATATTGAAATCGATATCAAAGTGGTTTGGCACAACCGTCCGTTTGAAGCCATTATCGAAACCGCAATTACCGGTAATTACGACGTTATTGTAAAAGCCACCCATGAACGTGAAGGCCTTGCGGCACTCTTGTTCACCCCTACAGATTGGCACTTGCTGCGTAAAGCGCCCTGTCATGTGTTGCTGGTGAAAGAGCACGAATGGCCCGATCATGGTCGCATACTGGCCGGTATTCATACCACCGGAGAACATGAACACCACAAATCGTTGAATCAACGCGTAACCGAAACCGCGATTAGTTTCGCGAAGTGCTTGAGTAGCGAAGTCCATTTGGTCAATGCGTTTCCTGGTGCCCCCATTACCATCGCTGCTGAAATTCCTGAGTTCGATACCAATAGTTATCGTGAAACTATTGCCACCAATCACCGCCAAGCCTTGGCAAAACACGCACAGAGCTTCCAAATTCCTGAAACAAATCAACATGTTCGTGAAGGCCTACCAGAGCAAGTCATTCCCGAACTAGCGGATGAACTTGATGTGGAGTTGGTGGTATTAGGTACCATTGGTCGTACTGGTTTTACCGCTGCTTTACTTGGTAATACAGCCGAACACGTTATCGAAAGTATAAATTGTGACCTATTGGCCGTAAAACCAGAGGGATTTGAATCGCCTGTTAAGGTATAATCGCGCAAAATTTTTTTCTAAGACGATAGTGGGATGTCTATGAGCGCAGTCGATAATGCAGTCGAGACAAAAAAGCAGAAATACGACTTTAATAAACTACAAAAGCGGATCCGTCGCCATGTAGGTGAAGCCATTAAAGATTTCAACATGATCGAAGATGGCGACCGCATCATGGTGTGTTTGTCCGGCGGTAAAGACAGCTATACGCTGCTCGACGTGCTGCGCTATTTAAAGCGTGTTGCCCCTATCAATTTCGAAATCATTGCAGTGAACCTAGACCAAAAACAGCCTGGTTTCCCTGAGCATATTTTGCCTGAATACCTTACCGCAGAAGGCGTTGATTTTCGTATCATCGAAGAAGATACCTATAGCATCGTCAAAGAAAAGCTAGAAGTTGGTAAAACGACCTGTTCGCTATGTTCACGTTTGCGTCGCGGTATTCTGTACCGGGTTGCGAAAGAGCTTGGTGCTACCAAGATCGCGTTAGGTCATCATCGTGATGATATGCTTGAAACCTTGCTGCTGAATATGTTTTACGGCGGCAAAATGAAGTCTATGCCACCCAAGTTAGTAAGCGACAATGGCGAACACGTCGTAATTCGTCCGCTAGCTTATGCGCGCGAGAAAGATATCGCCAAATATTCTGAGCAGATGCAGTTTCCCATCATTCCGTGCAACTTGTGTGGTTCACAGTTAAATCTGCAGCGAAAAGTCATCAAAGACATGTTAAAACAGTGGGATCGTCAGCACCCAGGGCGCATTGAAAGCATGTTTACTGCCTTACAAAACGTGACCCCTTCGCATTTAGCGGATAGCTCATTGTTTGACTTTAAATCGATTGCGGCGACCGGTGAGGAAAACATCGAAGGCGATACTGCATTTGACCACAGCACGCCTACCGAGTTTTTAAACTATCAAGATGAAGATGACCAGATTATGGTGCGGAATTTGAGCTAGGCTCTAACGCGCTTTGAATTAAGGGGCGATTGACGCGAATCATACTATTGAGTTCTTCAATATAAGCTTCGCCCCGTTCAGAATACTGCATTAAACCTTGAGTTAAATCGATAGCCCGCAAGGTATCACCTTTTTGGCGCTGCTGAGCACGTAGCTGACGTAACTGAAAATACGCCGGATGCGTATTGATGTTACGCAAGTAGCTGCGCACCGAAGCGTTAACCGAACTGAACTTACGCACCTCATGCACCGCACCATCTAAGCGCGAGTCAGGCACCAAACCACAGCCGCGGCTAAAACACCATTGCCCGAATAAGTTGAGCGCATCTTTTGAAAAGCGTGAACTGCCCCACCCTGATTCATTGGCTGCCTGCACTAATACTAATGTTTCTGGCACCACATCAACGCGACGCAATAACCGAGTAATGGTGCTGTCTAAGCGGTCAAGGTCAACCTCGACACCATAGTCATCAGCTAACTTTAATAGCCACTGCATTTGCGTTTTATCAAGCGTTAATTCGCCTTGCTCTTGCAACGCCAATAGCCGTTCGCGCTGCTGATAAATGATAAAATTTTCAGCTTGCACTATAGGACCAAGAAACTCAAAAAACGCGGACTTCTTGGCTCGCACATCAGTAAAACTCGAAAAATCTGGAACTTCAGTGACCACCGCGGCGGTCACTGGTTTCCTTGTTTTACTTGCGGTATCGCTACTGTTTTCTTTTATATCAGCTGTCGGCCCGTGCAACTGCGTAGGTAACCATGCGGTAAATGCGACGACAGCAATGACAAAAGCAAAAAATAACTTACGCATTCTTATTCAACATCCTGACTAACAACATTTTGCTCGGCATCACCAGCGTAACCAACCAGCGTTTGGTACAACACACCAGTAACGTTGTACAACATTGGCAAGGTGAAAATTAAACCTAAGCCTAAAGGTAATGCTGAAATGAAGACGATGATATAAACCAAAATAAATAAACCTAAAACTCGGCCCATCACCTTATTAATAATCATGATTGAGCCAAGAATCGCGCGCATTGCACTGAGCTTACGATCGAGTACCAAAGGCACTGCTAGCGTGAGCGCCAACTGCACATACAAGGTCAATAGAGCGATTAAGGTAATTGCTCCCACCCAACCAATCACGTAATGGGTTAAAGCTAATAGACCAGCACCGATCATGACGGCAACCGTCGTGATCACGACCACTGCAATCAATTGTGGAGCAAAATGAAAAACTTCGCGTAAATTGGCGGTGGATGTTTTTAAGTCTGCCGCGTTACGAATGGCAATACACACCAGCAAGCCAATGAAAGGCGCAAGAATTGATGCTTGCAACAGATTAGTGAGTGCTAAATTGATAAAGCTCACATTTTCTAATTGAAACTCGCCACTATCAGGGTCGATCATCTCGCCACCTGGTAATAGTTGCTCGAGTACAGTGCCAACGAAAAAGTTAATCAGTAAAACGACAACACCTGCGGCAAGCATCATAGGCAACGAACGTAAGGTTATATCCCATGAACGCTGTAATACGGCCCCTACTGAAAACTTAATATCACCGCGCAATGCTTGCGAAAAATCACCCTGAGGTGGCGCTGTATTTTTATTGGTTTGATAATCTGCCACGTTATTGTTCTCCTTATATGTGTCGCTAACAATTATATGTGAATGTATAGGTAGTTACCAATGCCTTGCTTGTCGCCTTATGTCATAATATGTGTCAAGACGATGAGGTAAGGAATCGCAATGAATCAGAAAGCTACAAATAAGCCCTCATTTCGCCGCCGGTCAAGACGGCGCACCAATGAATCACGGCCACGAACAGCAAGCCCCAAGCTGGTTTTATTGAATAAACCCTATGGCGTACTCACACAATTTTCGGGTGAAGAAGGTGACCTCACCTTAAAAGGACTGCTTCCTCACACCGATGTGTATCCAGCCGGACGCTTAGATAAAGATAGTGAAGGTTTGCTGGTATTAACCAACGATGGTGAGCTGCAACATAAAATCAGTCACCCCAAACACAAATTGGTTAAAACCTACTGGGCGCAAGTTGAAGGCATTCCAGATGAACAGGCATTGCAGCAATTACGCGACGGGGTTGAGCTAAATGATGGCTTAACTGCTCCGGCTGAGGCCTTTGTGATGGATGAACCGCAAAACCTATGGCCACGCAATCCGCCCGTACGCGAACGCTTAACGGTACCTGATAGCTGGTTGTGCATTAAGATTAGTGAAGGCCGCAACCGCCAAGTACGGCGCATGACCGCTGCGGTTGGGCTCCCTACCCTAAGACTGATTCGTGCTGGTGTTGGTCCTTGGATGTTACGAGGATTACAGCCAGGCGAGTGGCGCGAAGAACCCCCAGTGTGGTAAAATCCGCGCCCATAATGCTTTTCAATACATCTTTATACATTTATCTAAGGTACGAATGTCAGTGACAACCGCAGCAGCTTCAACTAAAAAAGTAATCATCGGCATGTCCGGTGGTGTTGATTCGTCAGTTTCAGCTTACTTGCTTTTACAACAAGGCTATCAAGTTGAAGGGCTTTTCATGAAAAACTGGGAAGAAGACGACACTAATGAATACTGTGCAGCTGCAGAGGATTTAGCTGACGCTGAAGCAGTTTGTGAAAAGCTTGGCATTCCATTACATACCGTCAACTTTGCAGCTGAATATTGGGACAATGTGTTCGAGTATTTCTTAGAGGAATACCGCGCTGGACGCACGCCGAATCCCGATATCATGTGCAATAAAGAAATTAAGTTTAAGGCCTTCTTAGAGTTTGCTGCAGCCGCTTTAAATGCCGATTACATTGCAACTGGCCATTACGTTCGCCGCCGCGAACAGGATGGTAAATTCCAGTTGTTGCGTGGTCTCGATGACAATAAAGATCAAAGTTACTTTTTATATACGTTAGCGCACAGCCATGTCGCGCAGACCTTATTCCCTGTGGGCGAGCTAGAAAAGCCACAAGTGCGTGAAATTGCTGAAGAGCAAGGCTTGGTCACGGCTGATAAGAAAGATTCAACAGGTATTTGTTTTATCGGCGAACGCAAGTTCAAAGACTTTTTGCAGCAATATTTACCAGCGACCCCTGGCATCATTGAATCTGTAGATGGCATTGAGCTCGGTCAACATGAAGGCTTGATGTACCACACCTTAGGTCAGCGCAAAGGCTTACACATTGGTGGTTTAGCTAACGCTGGTGATGAAGCTTGGTACGTGGTGGATAAAGACGTTAAGCGCAATGTTTTGTTGGTTGCTCAAGGTAAAAACCACCCACGTTTATTTTCTACCGGTTTAGTGGCTGGCCAACTGCACTGGGTTGATCGCGAACAAGTACAACAGCCCTTCCGCTGTGTCGTTAAAACGCGCTATCGCCAGCAAGATATTCCATGTTTAGTTTCGCCTTTGCCAGATGGCCGCGTGCAAGTTGAGTTTGATGAGCCTGTCGCCGCTGTTACGCCTGGTCAATCGGCCGTATTTTATCAAGCTGAAGTGTGTCTTGGCGGCGGTATTATTGAATCACGTTTAGCCAATCATGAGGTGTTACTGTGACACCATGGACTGAACGTGTGATTGCGCTTGCCGCAATTGCACAATCGATAGCGCTGGTTAAACAAATCGCTAGAGATGGAGTCTTTCAACGAGCCAGTAGTGCTGAAGCACTTTATGAAGGCGTACTGAACCAAACACCTGGCAGTGTGCATGAGCTGTACCCTGATAAATCGCAGCTTGAATTAGGGTTAAGTTACCTGTTGCAACAGATTGGTCCAAGCCAGAATAAAGATGTAGAAATCACGCGTTATATGATCGGCATTCTCGCATTAGAGCGAAAGTTAAATCGTTCGCCGAAAAGTCTAGACGAACTCGGCAAGCGTTTGCAGCAAATACATCGCCAAAAACACGACTTCCTGTTTGAACCGGAAACCGTGGTTGCGAGCATGGCAGGCACCTACAGCGATTTTATCTCGCCTTTAGGGCCACCGCTTAAAATTAGTGGTAAACAAGACCATTTGCAGCAAACAAAAGTACAAAATCATATTCGCGCCCTGTTATTAGCTGGCATTCGCAATGCTGTGCTATGGCGCCAACTTGGTGGTAAACGCCGCCAATTTATATTTTCACGGCAGCGCATGGTAAGCGCCGCTCGACAATTACTTAGCGATATACATGAGCACCCGGAGCCTCAATCATGATGAATTTATCTTCTCTTACCGCCCTCTCACCTGTAGATGGCCGTTACGGTAGCAGAGCAGCTGCATTACGCCCATTCTTTAGTGAGTACGGCTTAATTCGCAATCGTGTGATTGTTGAAGTGCGTTGGTTGCAGCAGTTAGCCGCAATCGATGGTATCAGTGAAGTTCCGGCATTATCGGCGGATGCGAACGAGTTTCTCGAGCAATTAGTCGCTAATTTTAACGAATCT
This sequence comes from Pseudidiomarina sp., assembly GCA_048269045.1. Lineage (GTDB taxonomy): Bacteria > Pseudomonadota > Gammaproteobacteria > Enterobacterales > Alteromonadaceae > Pseudidiomarina. The sequence continues at coordinate 72,971 of JBLWUG010000011.1, read as the reverse complement.
CATGCTGAGCGTGTGAAAGAAATTGAACGCACCACTAACCATGACGTTAAAGCCGTGGAGTACTTCTTAAAAGAACAAGTGGCTGATCATGCTGAATTAGCAGCGGTTTCTGAGTTTATTCACTTTGCGTGTACCTCAGAAGATATCAATAACCTTTCTCATGCATTGATGCTCCGCGAAGCGTTAGAAACCGTCATGTTACCAAGCATGAACGAATTGACTGATGCGATTAAAGCCTTAGCTATTGAACACAAAACCGTACCTATGATGGCCCGCACCCACGGTCAACCGGCAACACCGAGCACCATGGGTAAAGAGATGGCGAACTTATACGTGCGCTTGAAACGTCAACTTGACCAGCTTCAAGCAGTGCCATTCTTAGGTAAAATCAACGGTGCCGTTGGTAACTACAATGCTCACATTGCTGCCTACCCTGATGTGAACTGGCACCAAGTAGCTGAGCAGTTTGTTACCAGCTTAGGTTTAACTTGGAATGCCTACACCACGCAAATTGAACCGCACGATTACATTGCTGAGTTGTTCGACGCGGTAGCTCGCTTCAATACTATCGTCATCGATTTTAACCGTGACGTATGGGGCTACATTGCGCTAAACCACTTCAAGCAAAAAACCATTGCTGGTGAAGTGGGTTCATCGACCATGCCGCATAAAGTGAATCCTATTGATTTTGAAAACTCAGAAGGTAACTTAGGCATCGCCAACGCCATTATGGCTCATTTAGCTGCTAAATTACCGATTAGCCGCTGGCAGCGTGACTTAACTGATTCCACCGTATTGCGTAACCTTGGTGTTGGCTTTGCGTACGCGCTTATTGCTTACCAAGCTACCGTTAAAGGTATCAGCAAGCTGGAAGTTAACGAAGCAGCACTATTAAACGAATTGGACCAAAACTGGGAGCTATTAGCAGAACCAGTACAAACGGTCATGCGTCGCTACGGTATTGAAAAGCCGTACGAAAAACTGAAAGACCTCACCCGTGGTAAACGTGTAGACCAAGCTGCCATGGCAGAATTCATTGATGGTTTAGCATTACCCGATCAAGTTAAACACGAACTGAAGCAATTAAGCCCTGCCAACTACATTGGCCGCGCTATCGCTTTCGTGGATGAGCTCGCGTAATGGCTTTACAGCTCCAGTTAGACACCACAGAGTTTCTCGATAAAGCGTGGCAACAACAGCCGCGCTTTTATCGTCAAGCTTTTGCGCCTTTCGATGACCTTATTGAACCTGAATTGCTCGCCGGCCTCGCCCTTGAGGATGGTGTTGATTCACGTGTGATTGAGCACCGTGATCAAGAGTGGTTGGTTAGTCATGGTCCGTTTGAAAGTTATGAAGCCTTCGGTGACACCGATTGGACGCTACTGGTGCAGTCGGTCAACGAATGGGTTCCTGAAGTACAGCAACTGATTGCCCCGTTTCGGTTTTTGCCGGACTGGCGTATTGATGATGTGATGATCAGCTTTGCCACTGAAAATGGCAGTGTGGGCCCACACTTGGATCAATATGATGTGTTTATTATTCAAGGTAGCGGCCGTCGTCATTGGCAGGTCGGTAAACGCGTTACCGCAGCGAACGAGTTTTACCCGCACCCTGACTTGAAGCAACTGGCTGACGACTTTGAACCTATCATTGATGTCGTACTTGAGCCCGGTGATATGCTGTACATACCAGCAGGCTGTCCGCATCATGGTGTTGCACTGGAACCGAGCATGAATTACTCGGTTGGCTTTCGTGCCCCAAATACCGCAGAGTTTGCGGCTGCCGTAGCTGATCAGCTATCGCACAGCAATGTGGAACTAAGCCGCTATCGCGATGCCCATGCAAGTAACTATGGTGCTAGCCATCAAGTTACCGCACAACAACTTGCCCATTTACGTGAGTTCTTGCTGCAAAGTATGCAAGCAACTGATCTTGATGAGGCCATGTTGTTAGTGATGTCGCAAAGCAAACGACCACTGCCCCAACCTGATCAATTCATTCAGTTAGCCGATTTATATGAGGCCGCGGAAGCAGCCGATATTCTACTTTGCCGCACTCCAGGTGCGCGCGTGTTAATTGGCCCGAACGATGTGCTTTATAGTAATGGGGAAGCGTTCTCGCTGACGCCAGACACTTTGGCCTTCGCGAATGAACTTGGTGCTATTTGGGCGGATACGCCATTAGTGGAATTACAAGAGAAGCTAGAAAAAGAAGAGGCCGCAGAATTACTGTGCGACCTCATTAATGCTGGTATTTTCTATTTGGTGGAGCAGCACGATTAATCGTGCTGTTCTTCTTGCCAAAAGTCTTTCGATTCCAGCACCTGATATAGATTTTCTGCACGATTCACCAAGTAAGTCGCATAACGTAACTTTTCCTGATTACCTTCTGCAGTCTGCGCAACAACTTCAGCTTTCATTTGCCATTGCATTGAAAAGTGACGCATAGCTTCGCGTGCATCTTTAGCGGCTTTCGCGTTCATCATATCGGTAGGTACATCACCGTTAATGACCCAAACCTCTTTGCGATCTTGAGTTTTGAATTTCCAAATCGCTACAATCGGCAGCAAATAACGGCTTTCTTTCGATAAGATTTTATCGGTGATGATTCCCTGCTCAGCTAAGTACTTGTTGGCCGCTTGGAAATGATCACGGACCCACTTCGCTGCTTGCTCTTCTGACATTTCTAGTTGTTCTGATTGTTCTGACATACGTACTACCTATTATAATAAACGCTAATATCCAATGGTTTCGTTGAATTCATACTACCTTTATTTAGCGCAAACGCAAAGTTTTCATAAATGTAATTTTTGCATTCAAAAGTTTACGTTTACGTTAACGTTTTATTTGCTCCTTAGACTGGTGAATTTACTAACAAAGTGGTATTGTTCGCGCACTTTTGGGATGAACGAGGATTACCTAGAATGTCTCTATTCGAACATACAGAGTTCGACCAACACGAACAAGTCGTGTTCTGTCATGACAAAGAAACTGGTTTAAAAGCAATTATCGCCATCCACGATACTACTTTGGGCCCATCTCTTGGCGGTACACGCTTATGGAACTATGCTTCATCAGCTGAAGCATTAACGGATGTACTGCGTTTATCTCGCGGTATGACGTATAAAAGTGCCCTCGCCGGCCTACCTCTTGGTGGTGGTAAAGCAGTAATTATCGGTGACGCTAAAACTGCGAAAACCCCTGAATTATTGCGCGCTTACGGCCGTTTTATTGAGTCGTTAAGTGGTCGCTACATCACTGCAGAAGATGTAAATATTCGCACCGAAGATATCGCTTACGTCAGCGAAGAAACCGCTCACGTAGCAGGTACCGCTGATAAAGCCGGTGATCCTTCACCACACACTGCTTTAGGTACCTACTTAGGCTTAAAAGCTGCGGTTAAACACCAGCTTGGTCGTGATGACCTGCAAGGTGTGAAAATTGCGATTCAAGGTTTAGGTGCTGTTGGTTACGCTTTTGCAGCTCACTGTGCTAACGATGGTGCAGAGCTTTGGGTAACGGACATCAATGAAGAAGCTTGTGCTCGCGCCGCTAAAGAATTGAATGCAACCGTGGTTGGCTTAGATGATATCTACGGTCTTGATGTCGACGTGTATGCGCCTTGTGCATTAGGTGCAACCATCAACGATGACACCTTGAAGCAAATCAAAGCTAAGGTTATTGCCGGTAGCGCGAACAACCAATTAGCTACCCCTGCTCATGACAAGAAAGTTATGGATATGGGTATTTTGTATGCGCCTGACTATGTAATCAACGCCGGTGGCGTTATCCACGTTTGTAGTGAAGCTGCAAACATGAGCTTAGAAGAAACGGAAAAACGTGTACGTAACATCTACGACACTTTAGCTGAAATCTTTGCTCGTTCTGCAACTGAAAACCGCCCTACGGGTGAAATTGCAGACCAGTTGGCACGTGAAGTTATTGCCAACGCAAAAGCTGCTCGTTAAGAGCAGCTCTGCGCTAACCATTGAAGCGGGTGTAATGCCCGCTTGTTATCCAAACGTTTAACCTGACTCCGACACGAAAACCCAGTCACCAAGTTCACTACCTGCGCTTCATTTACTGGCTGCTGCCAACTCATTTCATAAAGCTTCTTGCTGGTTGTTAAGTTCTCTTTTTCATGTCCGTAAGTACCAGCCATACCGCAACAACCCGTTGCTTGATTCGATACTGGTAATTGCCAATACGCAAACACTTGCTGCCATTGTTTGGCCGCTGTGGGTATCGCGGTTTGTTCCGTACAATGCATTAATAACTGCAAGGCTTGCTGTGGCTGAGAAACGGTCACCCGCTCTGCTCGTTCGGGTAACACTTGTAGTAACCATTCTTGCGCCAACTGAACATTAAAGCTCTGTTTCGGCTCCATATATTCCTGATATTCATCGCGTAGGCATAAAACAGTGGATGCATCTAAACCCACCATCTTCAGATCTAATTGCTGCAGTTGCGCTAATTGTTTGCCGACGGTCGATGCTGTTGCAACGAACTCATGCAGAAAACCTTTAACGTGTTGTGCTTTACCGTTGCCCAAAAACTCCAGCAATACCGGCTGAAAACCAAGCTTGCTCGCCAACAGCCCAAAAGCTTCAACCAATTCAGCTTCATAAAAGCTCGTGAATGGATCTTGCACCACCACGACCATATTCGCTCGTGCTTCTGGTGCTACTTTACCAAGTTCACTTACGCTCAGTTGTGGCCAGCTGTGTTGCTGCCACCGAGTAGTTAAGTTTGGTATTGATAGTTTTGGCGCATCCACATACCCAATCAGTCGTTCAGTTACCCAACGACTAATAGGGTTATGGGTAACTAAGTTACTAAGGCGCGGCCATTTCGATAACCATTTTCCGACAGACTCTACGTCGCGGACGAGATAGTCTTTCAGTGGACGACGGTAGATTTGATGGTACCAAGCTAAAAATCGAGCTCTGAAGCTAGGCACATCCACTTTAACCGGACATTGACTCGCGCAAGCTTTACAGGCCAGACAAGCATCCATGGACGCTTTAATTTCATGATTAAAATCATTGGGAACTATGGATTTAGCCTGTGAAAGACCCCGGGATGCAGGTTTAGGTATCCCAGTAACATCAATACCGTTGGTGCTGGTTAGCCGTAGCCATTCGCGAATAAGTGTTGCTCGCCCTTTCGGTGAATAGCGGCGATCACCGGTAGCTTTATAAGATGGGCACATGGCTGATGTCGTATCATAGTTAAAGCACAAGCCGTTGCCGTTACAGCTCATAGCCGCTTCATAACTATCACGTACCTGAATAGGTATTTGACGATCGTAGGTTCCGCGTTTTTTCGCATCCACGGAAACCAGTTCCGCTTGGCTGCCCCACGGCGTACAAATCTTACCTGGGTTTAACCGGTTATCTGGATCAAATACTGCTTTAATTTTTTGCAGTTCACCATAGAGTAATTCACCAAAAAATTGCGGTGCGTACTCGGAGCGGTAGCCTTTACCATGTTCGCCCCACATTAAACCGCCGTATTTAGCGGTTAACTTAGCCACTTGGTCACTGATCTTTCGCAGTAAAACTTCATCGTCTGGTTGCGTCATATCTAACGCCGGACGTACGTGTAGTACGCCCGCATCCACGTGACCAAACATACCGTAATGCAGCTGCTCAGCGTCAAGAATAGCTCTGAATTCCATAATGAAATCAGCTAAATGCTCAGGCGGAACGGCAGTATCTTCGGCAAAAGCGACCGGTTTGCGGCGGCCTTTGGTTGCCCCAAGCAAGCCAACGGCTTTTTTCCGCATGGCATAAATGGTTTGAATGCTTTGCGGCTCAGCACAAACTTGGTAGCCAATAATTCCTTGTTCAGGATGGTCTGCAATAAGCCCATCCAGCTGCTTCGTCAGGGCATCGACTTTGCTATCAATTTCCGCCTGATCAACTGCAGTAAACTCAACCATGTTAATCCCCAACATGGTTTGACCCTCAACGTCTTTGAGCTGGTCTGCAACTTGGTGCCAAATAATATCGTTGCGCGCCAAATCGAGTACGTTGCTATCAATGGTTTCTACCGATGTAGCTCGAGCTTTTACTAATACTGGTGCATTGCGCAGTGCTGCTTGGAAATCACTGTACTTCACGTTCACCAATACTTTATGTCGTGGAATTTGCGTGAGGTTCAGTTTGGCGTCAACAATTAGCGCTAAGGTACCTTCTGAACCGGCAAGAATCCGCGAAATATCAATGCTATTTGCTGCAGGATCATACGCATGTTTCAAATCATAACCGGTTAAAAACCGATTTAATGGTGGGAATTTAGCATCAATTTCGTCGCGAAAATCAACGCAACTTGCGAGCACTTGGCGGTAAATTGCTGCTTCGAGCGTATCGCCTTTAGCCATGGCTTGGGCTTCAGCAACAGGAATAGGCTTGGTGTGAATGACTTCACCGTTAAGTAACACTGAAGTGAGCTCTAGGATGTGATCACTGGTTTTACCGTACACCAAGGAGCCCTGCCCTGAAGCGTCAGTATTGATCATACCGCCGATAGTGGCACGGTTACTGGTTGACAAGTCAGGCGAGAAAAACAGGCCATGTTCACGAACCGCATCATTGAGCGCATCTTTGACCACGCCTGTTTGGCAGTGCACCCAATGATCATCACCATTAACCGCTAAAACTTCAGTAAAGTAGCGACTTAAGTCGACCACGATACCCGCAGTTAGTGATTGCCCATTGGTACCGGTGCCGCCGCCTCTCGGGGAAAATACTATCGCGCGAAATTCATCCTGCTGGGCCAGTTTAAAAGCTAGTTGGATGGCGGCAATAGATTTCGGATATAACACAGCCTGCGGTAACTGCTGATAAACACTATTATCAGTAGCTGCAATTAATCGGCCACTATAACTGCTATCGATATCACCGTTAAAGGTTTCCTGCTCGAGGGCAAGTAAGTAACGTTGATAGATACTTTCGAGACCACCTTCACGCCAATCAATAGGCGTGAAGGCTTGTAGTACAGACTGATTTTGGCTCATTATATTACTGTTGCTGCTCCGCTAAATGTAACCAGGTTTCGATAACGGTATCTGGGTTCAGCGATACCGAGTCGATACCTTCGGCTACTAACCACGCGGCAAAATCAGGGTGATCTGATGGCCCTTGACCACAGATACCCACATATTTGCCTTTACGTTTAGCTGCTTGGATTGCCATAGAAAGTAAAGCTTTCACCGCATCATCGCGCTCATCAAAGAGATGCGCAATAACACCAGAGTCACGGTCTAGACCTAAGGTTAACTGAGTTAAGTCGTTAGAACCGATAGAGAAACCATCGAAAATCTCTAAAAACTCATCAGCTAAAATAGCGTTCGATGGTAATTCACACATCATAATGACGCGTAAGCCGTTTTCGCCTTGACGTAAGCCCTGCTCCGCCAATAATTCGATAACTTTGCGACCTTCTTCCAAGGTACGTACGAACGGGATCATAACCTCAACGTTGGTTAAGCCCATGTCGTTGCGAACCCGTTTAATGGCTTCACATTCCATCGCAAAACAGTCACGGAACTCTTCCGAGATATAACGCGACGCACCACGGAAACCAAGCATCGGGTTTTCTTCAAATGGCTCATATTGACGGCCACCGACTAAGTTAGCGTACTCATTCGATTTGAAGTCAGACATCCGCACAATCACCCGTTCTGGTGCAAAAGCAGCGGCTAAAGTTGCAATGCCTTCAGTTAATTTAGTTACGTAGTATTCAACAGGGCTACTATAACCAGCAATATAGGCACTGATTTCTTTTTGCAGCTCTGCGGATTGCTCGTCGAAATTCAATAGCGCTTTCGGGTGCACGCCAATCATACGGTTAATGATGAACTCTAACCGAGCTAAACCGACACCTTGGTGTGGCAAACTCGCAAAATCGAATGCCCGATCAGGGTTGCCGACGTTAAGCATGATTTTTAGGGGCAGTGCTGGCATTTCGCCAACATCAGAGGTGGTCACATCAAACTGCAACTCGCCACTGTAAATATAACCGGTATCACCTTCAGCACAGGACACGGTAACCGCATCACCGGCTTTAATCAGGTCAGTCGCGTTACCACAACCGACCACGGCAGGAATACCTAGTTCGCGCGCAATGATCGCTGCGTGACAAGTACGACCGCCACGGTTGGTTACAATCGCTGAAGCACGCTTCATGATTGGCTCCCAGTCCGGGTCCGTCATATCGGTAACTAACACATCGCCTGGCTGTACTTTATCCATTTCGGAAATATCGCTAAGTACGCGCGCCACACCGGTACCAATTTTCTGACCAATGGCACGACCTTCGGCAACCACGTCACTCTTTTGTTGTAATGCGTAACGCTCAATGGCTTGACCAGATTTATTCGACTGCACGGTTTCGGGGCGAGCTTGCACGATATAAAGTTTGCCATCAATACCATCTTTGGCCCACTCGATATCCATCGGGCGGCCGTAGTGCTTCTCAATAGTCACCGCTTGGCGAGCTAAGCTTTCTACTTCTTCATCAGTAATCGAGAAGGTTGCGCCTTGCTCGGCTGGAATATCGACCACTTCAACCTGTTGACCGTGCTCAGTCGCTTCTGAGTAGATCATTTGAATCTTTTTGCTACCCAAGTTGCGACGCAATACGGCTGGACGACCCGCAGCTAAGGTTGGCTTATGTACGTAAAACTCATCAGGGTTCACCGCGCCCTGCACTACCATTTCACCCAAACCATACGACGAAGTAATAAATACCACTTGGTCGAAGCCTGATTCGGTATCAATAGAGAACATTACGCCTGACGACGCGATATCACTACGTACCATGCGTTGAATACCCGCTGATAACGCTACGCCACGGTGGTCGTAGCCCTGATGTACACGGTATGAAATAGCGCGGTCGTTAAATAAGGAAGCGAATACGTGCTTAACGGCTTCCATGATGGCATCAATGCCACGAACGTTTAAAAAAGTTTCTTGTTGGCCAGCAAATGAAGCATCTGGCATATCTTCAGCGGTTGCTGAACTGCGCACTGCAAAGCTCACTTCGTCATTACCACCGCTTAGTTTTTCATAAGCGTCGACGATGGCTTGATGCAAGGCTGGTGGGAATGGCGTTTCAATAACCCATTCGCGAATTTGTTGTCCGGCTGCGGCCAGCGCTTTGATATCATCGGTATCTAAGGTATCCAAAATCTTGTGGATACGCTCATTAACACCACTTTGCTCTAAGAACTCATTAAAAGCTTCGGCAGTGGTCGCAAACCCATTCGGTACTTCAACGCCAACACCTGCTAAATTGCTTATCATCTCGCCGAGTGATGCATTCTTACCACCGACCCGGTTTACATCATTCATGCCTAGCTGATCATACCAAAGTACATAGTCTTGAACGTTATTCTGCACGTTGAGTTCCTCGTGAGTTTGGGCTTTTAAGTAACGATGCCGCTTAGTTACTTGAGAAGTTCTTTATTTTACACATTAGGGCTTCACAAGTTAACATCAGCATAGCTATTCACTGCAAGGAATTTACCACAAATGCGCACAATCTTTTACATTTCAGATGGAACGGCCCTAACTGCGGAAGCTTTTGGGCGCGCAATGCTATCCATGTACCCGGTTAAAGTGGTGCATAAAACCTTGGCGTTTATTGACTCAGAAGTCAAAGCGGAACAAGCGCTAACGTTAATTAACAAGGCTTATGAAGAGTCTGGCGAACGGCCAATAATCTTTCATACCTTTGTTAGCACTGAAATAAAACGGATTATCACCAGTGGTAAAGGCAGTTGCTACGACTTCTTGGATTACTTTGTGCAGCCTTTAAGCCAGGAACTTGGTGTGGAAGCTCACCCAAAAACTCATAGAACTCATGGTATTCAAGATAATAATGATGAGCGGGAGAGTTATGACTTTCGTATTGATGCGGTGAATTACAGTTTAGCGAATGATGATGGCAGTAATATTTCTAACTATGACGAAGCGGACATTATATTACTCGGTGTTTCAAGAACCGGTAAAACACCAACCAGCCTTTATTTAGCGCTGCACTACGGTATAAAAGCAGCGAATTATCCGCTCACGGAAGATGACAATATGGAATCGTTGCAACTACCCCGACCGTTACGCCCTTTCCGCCACAAGATTTATGGCTTGACCTTAGAGGCACAGCGTTTACATGAGATTCGGTCAAAGCGTCGAGAAGGCAGCACCTATGCGTCGATGGCGCAATGTCGCTTTGAATTGCAAGAAGTCGAGAATATGTACCGCCGCGAAGCGATTCCATTTCTCGACTCTACGCGTTTCTCGGTCGAAGAAATTGCCGCTATGATACTCGCCGAAACGAATATAGAGCGGCACCGATTTTAGGCGAGTTCTGCTTCGTCGTTGGTTTCAACAACGTTGGTACTTTCAAAAATTTTGTCTGCAGAGGCAGCAACAAAACCCGTGTACAAGTGGCCTGGAGCGATTTCATAGCGCTTCGCAAATTCGTAGAAGCAGCTTGGAATGGTTTTTTCCATGTCACTGAACTGTACCGGAGTATGGTCGGCCATGGTTGATGACTGTTCCAAATATACCTCAGCGGAGCCTTTAATTTCGCCACCAGAGGTGTTCAAACGGAAACCCGCGCTCTTCAACTTCGCATTCACTTCTTCAAGTGTTTCGTAGTTTGGTAGCTCGTTTACGTTCACAGTAAAGTGGTTCGCACGGAAACCAAAAGCTGACATCCAAGCCGCATACTCACTTTCTTGCAGCAGCTGCTCGTAGTCAGTACTGCTTACCTGCCAATGGGTACCTGAATATAAGAAGTCTGCGGATTCAACTTTCGCTGGTTCAATCTGCGCCACTAAACTTTTGATAATGCTTTGCAGCTCTGGTGAGAATTCTTCCACCAACAGCTCCGAGATAAAGATTTTAGGCAACGACGGATCAGTGTGCTCATAGTGCTTAGCAACCAGCTTTTTTGCTTCAAAGTGGTAGTCGCCACAATCGCTATAACCCATCGCTTCAAAATGTTTCGCTAAAGTCTCCATGCGCACTGGGGCGATGTTGAAAGTACGGAAAGCTACGTGATCATTGATAATGTCACGACCTTCTCCGAGAACTTGATGAACTTTGGCGGCCGATGGCGCAAGCTTGATATAATCCTGCCAGAGGTTTTCAAAAAACTGCTGGGCTTTTTCGGTCAACATCTGCTGAGACAACTTCTGTTCTGACATATACTGCTTAAAACCTCGTTAAATAAGAGACTTAACCGCGACCCTGTCGCGCTTCTTTTAATGAATCTGCTACCAAAAACGCTAACTCAAGTACCTGATCGGCGTTTAAACGTGGATCACATTGGGTTAGATAACGTTGGGTCAAATCATTTTCACTGATTCGATATGCCCCACCCGTGCATTCAGTTACATCTTCACCGGTCATTTCTAAATGAACGCCGCCTGCGTAAGTTCCTTCGGCTTGATGCACCGCGAAAAACTGACGTAGTTCCTGATGTATGGCGTCAAAGCTGCGCGTTTTCAAGCCATTCTCGGCTTTTACCGTATTACCATGCATAGGATCGCTCGACCACACCACTTCCCGACCTTCCGCTTTAACACGGCGAACCAGTGCTGGTAGTGCATCCGCTAATCGGTTTGCACCCATGCGGGTGATTAACGTCATGCGACCAGGTTCATTATTAGGGTTCAATACGTCTAATAAGCGTAAAACATCGTCGGCTTGTGCTGTGGGGCCTATTTTAACACCGAGTGGGTTGTTAATGCCACGCATGAACTCAATATGAGCATGATCGAGCTGACGAGTACGTTCGCCTATCCACACCATGTGTGCAGAGCAATCGTATGGTAGACCTGTCAAGGTATCTGTACGCGTAAGCGCTTCTTCATAAGGCAGTAATAATGCTTCATGAGAAGTAAACAGCTGGGTTTCATGAATAGTGGCATTGGTTTCCGAGTTAATCCCTAGAACTTCCATGAACTCCAGCGCCGACTGAATTTGCTCAGCCATCTGCATGTATTGGTCTTTCAGTGGATTCGCCGCTACGAAGCTCATGTTCCACTTACTGACTTTATGTAAGTTCGCTAAACCACCTTGGGCAAAAGCGCGAAGTAAGTTTAACGTGGCTGCAGAGTGATGATACGCCTGCAGCATCCGCTCTGGATTCGGCTCACGCGCTGCAGCAGTAAATTCAGCACCATTAATAATGTCGCCGCGGTAACTGGGCAAACTCACGCCATCAATGGTTTCAAGATCACTCGAGCGCGGCTTCGCATATTGCCCCGCTAAACGTGCGACCTTAGTAATCGGACAAGAACCGGCAAAAGTTAGCACCACCGCCATCTGCAAGATCACTTTAAAGGTGTCGCGAATCTTAGGTGCCGTGAAATCAGCAAAAGACTCTGCGCAGTCACCACCTTGCAGCAAAAAGCCGTTACCTTGGCTAACACGCGCTAAGTTTTGTTGTAATGCGCGGATTTCTTCAGCAAACACCAACGGAGGAAACTTCTTCAACTGTTTTTCAACCGCTTCAAGTTGCTCTTGAGATTGATAGTGCGGCTGTTGCTGGATTGGTTTATCCCGCCAGCTTCGGGTACTCCAATTGGTCATTATTGTTCCTAGTTATTTTCCAAAGCGCGAATACGTTGCTCTAGTGGTGGATGGCTCATAAATAATTCACTAAAACTGCGCTTACTCTGAATTCCAAACGCCATCAAGGTGCCATCAAGCGTTGATTCTTGATTACCTTGTAAACGTTTCAAAGCTGCTATCATTTTATGGCTGCCCACCAATTGCGCTGCGCCTGCATCGGCACGGAATTCACGCTGGCGAGAGAACCACATAACAATAATACTAGCTAATATACCAAACACTAACTCAAGTACCATCACTATTCCAAAATAAGCGAAAGTACCTAAACCTTCGCCGTTACTTGAGTTGTTACGGGTAGCGTTGTTTATCGCCCCAGCAATAACCCGTGCAAAGAAAATCACGAAGGTGTTCACCACGCCTTGAATCAAAGTAAGTGTCACCATATCGCCATTGGCAATGTGGCTCACTTCGTGGGCGAGCACCGCCTCCACCTCATCTTCTGTCATATTTCGCAGTAAACCCGTGCTCACAGCAACTAAAGAGCTACTTTTACTCGCACCGGTGGCAAAGGCGTTCGGCTCTGGCGATTCATAAATCGCGACTTCTGGCATGGGAATTCCAGCTTTGCGCGCTTGGCTTTCAACCATACGTAACAGCCACTGCTCGGTGCTATTGCGCGGTTGATTAATGACTTGGGCACCAACGGAGCGCTTGGCCATCCATTTCGATAACGCTAACGAGATAAAAGCACCACCGAAACCAAAGATCGCGGCGAAGATAAGTAATCCTGTATAACCTGATGTATCTACACCCAGCGCTGGCATCACAACGTTCATGACAATGCCAAGTACAATAAGAATAGCTAAGTTCGTTGCTAAAAATAACATCACGCGCAACATAATGGTCGTTCCTCGTTACAACATTTATAGAGAGCTTGTTTTTATAGGGTTTAAGCCACTCAAAAACAAGTCTTTTCGCTGCATTCAGGCAAAATATCTGATAACTTGAACCTTCTTTAACACAGGTTTTGGAGATTAGCAGTGCCAACCCCATCAGAATTATTGCTATTAAGCAGCTCGCGAGTCGGCAACAGTGGCTATTTAGAGCATGCTGGCGACTTACTCACCGAGCATTTTGGAACACGTGAGATTCTCTTTATTCCCTATGCTGGCGTTACCATGAGCTACCCAGAATACACCGCAAAAGTAGCAGCGGCGCTGGCGCAGTTTGGTTTACGTGTGCGTGGTATTGAATCCTATGACGACCCGGTTGCAGCAGTTGTCCAGGCCGAAGCTATCGCCGTAGGCGGTGGCAACACTTTTCATTTATTGAAAGAGCTCTACCAACATCAGCTCATTGCTGCAATACAAACTGCCGTTGCCAAAGGCACGCCGTATGCGGGCTGGAGTGCCGGTTCTAATATTGCCGGGATGTCGATTCGCACCACCAACGATATGCCTATTGTTGAGCCGCCATCATTTGAAGCGTTGCAACTCGTGCCTTTTCAACTGAATCCGCACTACACCGACTATCAGCCGCCAGGCTTTCATGGTGAAACACGTGATCAGCGCCTTGAAGAGTTTATGACGGTAGCGCCGACCATGCCGGTACTAGCTATTCGCGAAGGAACTGGGCTTAAAGTGTCAGGCGATACCATGACGCTGAAAGGGCCTCATGATGGCTGCGTATTTTTAGCTGGTACTAAATCAGTACTATCAGTGAACAGCGATTGCAGCACTTTGTTAACGTCCAAGTGATCAACTAAGCTAGCGGCGCGCCAATTAGGGTGAAATGGCAGTATGCCTAAGCATGGCGCGTCGATCATTGCCTTTAATGTCTCTATATTTGCCGCTTGCTCCGTCATGGTTTCTCGCTGTGCTTGATTGCCTACCCAGCCGATAAGATTTAGTCCACGTTGGTTAATGTTTTCAACGGTTAACAACGCATGATTAAGGCAGCCAAGCTTTAACCCGACGACTAAGATCACGTCTAGATCAGCAGCTGCAACGAAGTCAGCCATGGTTTCTTGATGATTTAGCGGTACCAGCCAGCCGCCTGCGCCTTCCACCACCATCACTTGGGCTTCACGTTGCTCTAACTGCTGAACGGCTTCGACTAGCATGGTTGCCGTGACCTGGCGTTGTGCTTGCACAGCTGCAATATGTGGCGCAATCGCCGGAGCAAAACAGATCGGATTAATTTCAGTGTAAGCTAGTGGCGTGGTCAGCGCAGCTTGCAACGCCAAAGCGTCGTCGTTGTGAAGCTCTTCACCGCATGTAATCGCACCTGCGCTAATAGGTTTTAGCGCTAAACATTTGAGTTGTGCTTGTTGCAATGCATGGATAAGGGTTACTGCCGTGACGGTTTTACCTGCATCAGTGTCAGTACCACATATAAACACCTTTCTCATTAGCTTATACTCAATGTTGATTGCTTTTTGGTTAACTTAATAAAAGCTACACTCCAATACAGTGGTAGCTTTCCATCAATTTGTCGATACGACTCCATGCGCAACTCAAGGTTTTTCAGCAACTCTCGAGTTAATGGCTTCTGGGTATCTTGGGACGCTACATAATTAGCACCAATCCCCTTCAAATCATGCAACATATCCAGCACTTGGTCATAACCCACTTCCAGAGTTTCCCAACGCGCATTGATGTGCCAACAGGACTGGGCTTCAATACTCGCGATTAGCTCTTCGTACTCGAGAAATTCATTGTGATGTCGATGCCCATGCAACTCGGCGAGACAATTTCCTAACGGATTCATCGATCCGGCCAAAATGGTCGAAAAATGCAACTCCCCTTGCGGTGATAGCACTCGATGGCATTCTTTAAGTGCCATGGTTAGGTCATTCATCCACTGCAGCGCTAGGTTGGCGTAAATCACCTCAAAGCTTTGTGCCGCTAAGGGCAAGCTTTCAATATCAGCATGCAGCCATGGCACATGACTGTACAGCGATTCCGCTTGCTCAAGCATGTCAACAGATAAGTCTAAGCCTAAATAAAACTGACTACGTGTGCTCAGGGCTTCAGTATTTACACCAGGGCCGCAGCCGGCATCTAAAACGCTATTGATCTGGCTGGGTAATTGCGTCATTAACTTGCGTGCACAGCGTTGCTGTAACTCATTATGCTGCGTATACGACTGGGCCGCACGGCCAAAGGCTTTGGCAACTCTTTCTTTCTCATACAAAGTGACATCATTAAGTAGCATAACGAGCTAATTCCTGTGCTAAATAATCAATTTGTTGGTTAGTATGCTGTGCCGTTATGGTAATTCGTAAGCGCGCGCTTCCTTCGGGAACCGTAGGCGGACGAATCGCAACACAATCAATGCCGATAGCTTGCAGCGCTTGGCTGATCTGCACGGCGCGCTGGTCGTCGCCGACGAGTAACCCTTGAATAGCGGTGTTACTAGCTAGTAAAGACAGTCCAAGTTTTGAGCTACTACACCTAAACGCATGAATGTTCTCATTTAGTTTATGCCGTAACTGTTCACCCTCAGTCGACTGCACCACACTAATAGCTGCACTCACAGCAGCCGCTTGAGCCGCACTGGGGGCTGTTGAATAGATAAATTCACGGGCGCTATTGGTTAACTCATCAATAAAACTCTGTGGCGCCGCAACTGCCGCCCCCGCAACACCTATGGCTTTACCAAAGGTTACAGTAAGCAGAGGTAGCTCTGCCTGACTCATGGCTGCAGCAGCACTGCGCCCATCGCTACCCGCTACACCGAGACCATGGGCATCATCAACGAAAACATCTGCGGCAGCAGCTACTTCTCTTAATGCCTGCCAATCTACTTCGTCGCCATCCATACTAAAAATGCTTTCAGTGACCAACAGCGCATGACCATTGCTTTTACCAATCATGGTCAAGGCTTTATCCAACTCGTTGTGCGGGAAGCGCCGCCAACCACATTTGGTAGCTCTTAAACCATCAATGAGTGAAGCATGAATCAAACGATCAGCAACAATAGCATCATAGTAATGCCCACAAACCTTCATCACGCTTTGGTTGGCGGCAAAACCACTGCTAAATAGCAGCACTGAATCACGCTCCAACCATTCCGCGAGCTGCTTGGTTAGATACTGGTGCGGTGGCTGAAAGCCGGTCACTAATGGCGAACCGCCACTACCAGCGCCCCAATGTTGTAGCGCATCGCAATAAGCTTGCACTACCGTTGGATGCTGGCTCAAACCTAAATAATCATTACTCGAAAAGTTTAGGCGCTCGCCACGCGTGTGAATTCGCAACTGCCGCCATCGAGAGTTCGCTTGCCGGCTGTCGCGTTCAGTTGCTAACGCATCACTAATACGCAGTGTCACAAGCTACTTCGCTTCGTAAAACATGGCTGGTTGATGCTGTTCGGCAACAGCGTCACTAATTACCGCTTCATGCACCTCGTCGTCATAGTCATGAACTGCCAACGGTTTTAAGTCTAAACGTTGAAACAACTTAAGATCGTGGTTGGTTTCTGGGTTTGGCGTGGTTAACAATCGTTCACCGTAGAAAATTGAGTTCGCACCAGCCATAAAGCATAAAGCTTGCATCTCATCGTTCATGTTTTCACGGCCTGCGGACAAGCGCACAAATGATTGCGGCATTAGAATACGTGCAACTGCAAGGGTGCGAATAAACTCAAAGTTATCGAGATCCTCGAGATCAGCAAAAGGCGTGCCCTGCACTTTTACCAGCATATTTACGGGCACACTTTCAGGGTGTTGCGGTAAATTTGCCAATTGTGCCAGCAAACCAGCGCGGTCACGGCGGCTTTCGCCCATTCCCACAATACCACCGGCACAAACTTTCATCCCGGCGTCACGTACGTTTTGCAGAGTCGTGAGTCGGTCTGCATAAGTACGAGTCGAAATAATTTCACCGTAAAACTCTGGTGAGGTATCAAGGTTATGGTTGTAATAATCAAGGCCCGCTTGTTGCAGCGCTTCTGCTTGATGAGGCGATAACATGCCTAAGGTCATACAGGTTTCAAGGCCAAGTTTTTTAACGCCTTTTACCATCTCAATCACATACGGCATGTCGCGATCTTTAGGATTGCGCCAGGCTGCGCCCATACAAAAACGGCTAGCACCGGAGTCTTTAGCTGCTTGTGCCTCTTGCAATACCTTTTCTACTGCGAGTAATCTTTCCTTGTCGACATCGGTACGGTAATGCGCACTTTGCGGACAGTATTTACAATCTTCCGGGCAAGCACCGGTTTTAATCGATAGTAATGTGCTCACCTGTACAGCGTTAGGATCAAAATTCGCGCGGTGTACCTGTTGCGCTTGAAAGAGCAAGTCGTTAAAAGGTAATTCAAACAGTTTAACGATCTCGTCTGGGGTCCAGTTATGGCGGGTTTCCGTAGTCATCAAGGAACTCACTTGTTGCAATTTAAATGTAAAACCAATTTGCATAGGTTACGGCTAAACCCTAAACTGTCAACTTTTTTAACGCTCCGAACATTACAACTGGGTGATATTTAACCAATATGATTTCAGCACAAGACCTCGAATTTGATCGCAACCATATCTGGCATCCTTACACGTCATTTAATAACCCTTTGCCCGTGTATCCAGTAGTGCGCGCTGCTGGCTGTGAACTCGAACTTGCAGATGGTACGCGCCTGGTCGACGGTATGGCCTCGTGGTGGGCCGCTATCCATGGTTATAACCACCCTCAGCTAAATGCCGCCATTGCCGAGCAAACCCAGCGCATGAGTCACGTCATGTTTGGCGGTATTACTCACCAACCAGCGATAGATTTGTGTCGCAAACTGGTTGAAATTACCCCGCCACCTCTGCAAAAGGTGTTTTTAGCCGATTCTGGTTCGGTTGCCGTCGAAGTTGCATTAAAAATGGCCACCCAATATTGGTTTGCCTGCGGTCACCCAGAAAAAAACCGTATGGTTACTATTCGCGGTGGTTACCACGGTGACACCTTTGCCGCTATGTCCGTGTGTGACCCGGTTAATGGTATGCATAGCTTATTTAGCGGCAGCTTAAGAGAGCAGCTGTTTGTTCCGGCACCGCAATTAACGCCACAAGACGACTGGAGCAATGATGAAATTCAACCACTGCGCGAGCTCCTCGAGCAGCACCATAATGAATTAGCAGGACTAATCCTCGAACCCATGGTGCAAGGCGCTGGCGGCATGCGCTTTTATCACCCTGAGTACTTGCGCCAAGCACGCCAACTGTGTGATGAGTTCCAAGTTTTGTTAATTGCCGATGAAATTGCCACAGGTTTTGGTCGTACGGGTCAACTCTTTGCGTGTGACCATGCTGAAGTTAGCCCTGACATCATGTGTTTAGGAAAGGCCTTAACCGGCGGCTATATGACGTTGGCTGCCGTGCTATGTACCAGCGCAGTTGCAGATACGATCAGCCAAGGCCCGGCCGGAGGAACCTTTATGCACGGCCCAACCTTTATGGGGAACCCGCTCGCCTGTGCGGTGGCCAACGCTAGTTTAGAGCTATTGCTCGAATCGCCGTGGCAACAGCGCGTGAACGCGATAGAAAAACAATTGCATGAAGAATTAGCTCCCTTAGCGCAAGTTAGTACGGTGGCCGACGTTCGAGTGTTTGGCGCCATCGGTGTTGTGGAAATGAACGAAGCAGTGAATGTAGCTGAAATACAAAAGATTTTTGTTGAGCATGGCGTATGGATACGGCCCTTCGGTCGGCTAATCTATGTGATGCCGCCGTTCATCATAACTGCTGAACAATTGCACCAATTGACCCAAGCGGTCACATTTGTCGTCGAAAGCCTATGATTTTCACTTGAGTCTGGCGAAAAGCAAGGTAACATAACAGCCTATTTGTTTTTCACCCTAACCTTATTGGAGTTTGTAAACCCATGTCCTTCGCTGCAATTGTCGATGTATTATCGGGAAAAGTTGCCGTTGGTGATGAAATAACCGTACGCGGTTGGGTTCGTACCCGCCGAGATTCTAAAGCCGGTATTTCATTTATCAATGTGCATGACGGTACTTGTTTTGATCCTATTCAAGCAGTGGTGCCCAATAATCTAGATAATTACGAAACTGAAGTGCTCAAGCTAACCAGCGGTTGTAGCCTGGCTGTAACTGGCACCGTGGTTGAGTCCGAAGGCAAAGGTCAAACCTATGAGATTCAAGCCACTGCGGTAAAAATTTACGGCATGGTTGAAGATCCTGACACTTATCCGATGGCGCCAAAGCGTCATTCGATGGAATACTTACGTGAATATGCGCACTTACGCCCGCGTACCAATATTACTGGTGCGGTGATGCGCGTTCGCAACTGTTTGTCACAAGCCCTCCACCGCTTCTTCCACGAACGTGGATACATGTGGGTAGCTACGCCAGTGATTACCGCATCTGATGCCGAAGGCGCTGGTGAAATGTTCCGCGTATCTACCTTGGATATGATGAACCTGCCACGCACTGATGAAGGCAAGGTTGATTTTAGCGAAGATTTCTTTGGTAAAGAGACTTTCCTTACGGTCTCTGGCCAGTTAAACGGTGAGTCATACGCTTGTGCGCTGTCGAAGATTTATACTTTCGGTCCGACCTTCCGTGCTGAAAACTCAAACACCAGCCGTCACTTAGCTGAATTTTGGATGGTTGAACCTGAATTGGCCTTCGCTGATTTAGACGATATCGCCTATTTAGCCGAAGATATGCTCAAGTATTGTATTCAAGCTGTTCTTGATGAGCGCGCCGACGACATGGCATTCTTCCAACAACGCGTTGATAAAGATGTCCTCACCCGCTTGCAACACTTGCTCGACAACAAATTCGTGCATATGGATTACACCGAAGCGGTAGAAATCTTGCAGCAGTGTGGCAAGAAGTTCGAGTACCCTGTTGAATGGGGTGTAGATTTACAATCCGAACATGAGCGCTATCTCGCTGAAGAGCATGTGGGCGCACCTGTGGTATTGAAAAACTACCCGAAGGACATCAAAGCTTTCTACATGCGCCAAAACGAAGATGGCAAGACGGTAGCAGCTATGGATGTGCTTGCCCCTGGCATTGGTGAGATTATCGGTGGTAGTGCGCGTGAAGAGCGCCTAGAGCGCTTAGATGCACGCATGGTAGAGATGGGCTTACCTTTAGAAACCTACTCGTGGTATCGCGACTTACGTCGTTACGGTACCGTTCCTCATGCTGGTTTTGGCCTTGGTTTCGAGCGTTTAGTTACCTATGTTACGGGAATGAGTAACATCCGTGACGTGATCCCCTTCCCTCGTTACCCGAGTCACGCTGACTTTTAATCAGGCAGCAAGCTGTTACAAAAAACCCCGCATGCTGCGGGGTTTTCTTTTTCTAGCTAATCACTTCTACATTTTCAGCGATGTCTTTCGCTGGTTTAATCGGGGTTGGTACTGCCGGTGTGCCGACATAAAGCATACTGACAATGGCATCTTCTTTACGTAAGCCTAAACGCTCTTTTACCAATTCATCTTCGGCAAACCAACCGGTACGCCAGATCGCCCCTAAACCCTGAGCAAAAGCTGCCTGCTGCATCAGTAATGCGACACAAGCAGAACAAGATAACTGTTCATTGCGAGGTACCGAATCGTGTGGTTCATATTCCATCGCGACGACAATCACCATGGGTGCGCGCAGCGGCAGTTGGCTTGCTCTAGTTACTTTGGCTTCCGGCATATTCTTAGCCGCAGCCGCCTCTTGCATAATCTCTCCAAGTTTCAAACGACCATCACCTTGAAAGACCATTATTTTATAGGGTGTTAAGGTCATATGATCTGGCGCGCGAGCGGCGGCCTCTAATAAAACATCCAACTGTGCCGTCGTCGGGCCTGGTTCAATCAATCGCGGCATCGACGATCGCGTTCTTAATAGTTCAAGAGCTTGCATATAAACCTCTAATTAATATCTGACTTTATGGGGATAGCTTATCAAATGTCACGAACTGTTACATTGTCTTACTGGAGTAACAGAAAAACATAAGGTATCTTGCAATGAGATAAAACCCTCAAAAAAGGAATCACTTATGAGCGCCATTGCAACGGTATTCAAAAAACTGTTTAGCCTCATTAACGCAATACGGAAAGTATTACTTAATATTATTTTCTTTATATTACTAATCTTCGTTTTTGCGCTATTTATGGCTGACGAAGAGCAACTTACAGTACCTGAGAACGGTCTTCTTGTGCTTAACCTTAATGGTAAGCTGGTTGATGAAGAAACTTGGGTCGATCCTATGGACAAGTTTTTTGAAGAAGCATTCGGTGGCGGCGATAAAATGCCAGAGATTCTTCTTGCTGATGTCCTTAAAAGTATCGAAGAAGCCGCAAACGATGAGCGCATTAGCGGAATTCAATTAGAACTCGGCCGCTTTGCTGGTGGTGGTTTTAATAAAATGCGTGAAGTCGGTAAAGCACTGCTCGAGTTTAGAGAGTCGGGTAAACCGGTTATCACCTACAATGATGTTTATACTCAAAACCAATACTACTTGGCTACTTATGCCGATAACTTATACCTAAACCCGTTAGGTATGGTCGCTATGGAAGGTTTTGGTCGTTATAACCTGTACTTCAAAGAGCTGTTAGGCAAACTGAAGATTTCAACGCACGTGTTTAAAGTGGGCCAATACAAATCTGCGGTCGAACCTTTTACCCGTAGCGATATGTCCGAGCAAGCTCGCACTGCCAACAAAGAACTTTATGACGAGTTATGGCAACTATACCTTGACGATATTAGCCAACAGCGCGATATCGATGCACGTGTATTGAGCAGCTCCTTTGAAGGGGTAAAAGATGCATTAAGCGATAGCGAAAATGATATCGCGAAAATGGCTTTAGCAACGAACTTAGTCGATAACTTACTTAGTCGTGAAGCCTTTCGCCAAGAAATGATTAATTTAACTGGCTTAGATGAAGACGAAAAATCTTGGCGTAAAATTGGCCATAAAGATTACTTAACTGTATTGAATGGTCATACGCAAAAGCCTTCTAAAGACGTTGATAGCAAAAACGAAGTTGCTGTTGTAATTGCCCGCGGCGTGATTGTTGACGGTTCACAAAAAGCCGGTGGTATCGGTGGCGATAGTACTGCTGCCCTGCTTCGTAAAGCGCGCTTGAACGAAAACACTAAGGCTGTGGTACTACGTGTAGATAGCCCTGGTGGTAGTGCCTTTGCTTCAGAAGTTATTCGCCAAGAAGTTTTGGAACTGAAAAAAGCAGGTATTCCAGTTATCGCTTCGATGAGCTCGTTAGCAGCTTCAGGTGGCTACTGGATCTCCATGAGTGCAGATGAGATTTGGGCAACGCCAACCACAATTACGGGTTCTATCGGGGTATTTGGCTTGCTGTTTACTATCGAAGACTCACTGGCTTCTATTGGGGTTTACAACGATGGTTATCACACCACCAACCTCCCATTGATTGATATCACTCGAGGCTTAGACGATAGCGCTAAACATTTAGTGCAAGTTTCTATTGAGAAAATCTACCGAGATTTTGTTAGCATGGTCGCCGAAAATCGTGATATGACCTACGATGAAGTTCATGCCATCGCACAAGGCCGCATTTGGACTGGGCGCAAGGCACAAGAACTAGGCTTAGTGGACTACCTCGGTAACTTCGATGACGCTATTGCAGCAGCCGCCAAACGCGCTGATGTTAGCGACTACAAAGTGGTAACGGTTACACAAGAATTGAGCCCTCGTGAGCAATTCTTGAAAGAATTCTTTGGTCAGGCACATGCGTTATTGCCTATGACTCGAGATGTACAACCGATGTCACCTGTTGAAGCACAGATTCGTCGTATTTGGAGTGAAGTTGAGGCCACTACTAAATTTAATGACCCGCAAGGTGTTTACACACTTTGTGAACTTTGCCCAATGAACTAAATGACCAAGAAAAATATATATGTCGCCTATACGGGCGGTACCATTGGAATGCAAAAGTCGACACAGGGTTACATCCCTGTGTCTGGCTTTTTGACCGAGTGTGTTCAGAATATGCCGGAGTTTTATCGTGATGAAATGCCGGCTTTCACGATCCGCGAATACCAACCTTTAATGGACTCGTCGAACATGTCGCCAGCTGACTGGCAGATTATCGCCGACGATATAAAAAGTAACTACGCTGAATACGATGGCTTCGTTATCTTGCATGGCACCGATACCATGGCCTATACCGCTTCAGCATTATCCTTCATGTTTGAAAACCTGGGCAAGCCCGTCATCATTACCGGCTCCCAAATACCGTTAGCTGCGTTGCGTTCAGATGGACAAACCAATTTGCTCAATGCGCTTTATATTGCGGCTAATTACCCCATTCACGAAGTTGCACTGTTTTTCAATAACACCTTATATCGCGGCAATCGCTCTACCAAAGCTGACGCTAATGGCTTCAATGCTTTTGAATCGCCTAATTTCGGACCGTTATTGCGAGCCGGTATTCAAATTACCGTTGAACAAGGTCAAGTGCAGCCGTTAGTACAAACACCGCTGCAAGTAACGCCTGTTACCCCACAAGCCATCAACGTGGCGACTTTGTATCCGGGCATTTCAGCCACCCTCCTCGACAACATGCTTTATCAGCCAGTAAAAGCGCTTATTCTGCAAAGCTTCGGGGTTGGCAATGCACCGCAAGATCCACATTTACTGCAAAGTATAAAACGGGCTACCGAACAAGGTATAGTCGTGTTAAATTGCACCCAGTGCTTTCGTGGTAAAGTAAACATGAGTGGCTATGCCACGGGCAACGCTCTCGCAGAAGTTGGTGTCGTCAGTGGTCATGATATGACCATCGAAGCCGCGCTAACGAAGCTACATTATTTGCTTTCAAAATCATTGTCATCGCAAGAAATAAATACGCTATTAGAAACCAACTTGCGTGGCGAACTGACAGCCTAAACCATTAACTAGAACGATAAGAAACAACTATGGCTATTCAATCTCCAGCGTTCTCTTCACGCATTGGTTTTATTCTTGCAGCGGCCGGATCGGCGGTTGGTGTTGGAAACATCTGGGGTTTTCCCACTCAGGCAGCAGAAAATGGTGGCGGTGCATTTTTACTCGTGTACCTAATCATGGTTGGCTTATTAGCCTACCCCATGCTTGTAGCCGAGTTGACCATTGGCCGTTTACGCCAACAAAATCCGGTTGAATCCTTACGCTCATTAAGTGAAAAACCGCTATGGCGTGTGTTCGGTACCTTTACCGGAATTGTCGGTTTGGTCGTTCTTTCTTTAATCTTAAGTTTCTACGCGATCGTGTCGGGCTGGTTACTAAGCTTTATGTTTGCCCCGCTCGCCGACATTTTAGGCTTTAACAATGTTTCAGCTTGGCTGACTGAGTTTACCGTTGAACGTAACCTCATCATGATGGCTGTCTTCATGCTGGTTACCATCCAAGTCGTACGTTCAGGCGTTACCGACGGCATTGAACGCTGGTCGCGCCGATTGATGCCACTATTGTTCGTGTTGCTGATTCTAATGGCGCTATACATTCTAACCCTACCGGGTGCGATGAATGGCCTAACCATGTACCTGTCGCCCGACTTTAGTCAAATTACCGAACCGACATTAATTATTCGCGCTATGGGACAAGCCTTTTTCTCATTATCCATTGGGGTGTGCTGTATGATGACTTACGGCGCTTACCTCTCACGTGACGAGCATTTGCCGAAAACCGCAGGTTGGGTTGCAGGCTTAGATACTTCAGTAGCATTCTTGGCTGGTTTACTGATTTTACCAGCGATGTTTGCCGCGCAAGAATTAGGTGTATCTATTTACGATCAAGCTGGCAATTTACTATCGAGCGATACCTTAGTCTTTACTGTTTTACCCGCCATGTTTGACTCAATGGGCGATATCGGCCGTTGGGTTGCCTTGGCATTCTTTACGCTGATGGTCATCGCTGCTATCACCTCGTCTATTTCCATGCTGGAAGCACCGGTCAACGCCTTACGTGAAGAGACTGGACAGCCTCGCTCACAAATGGCCTGGGCAGTAGGCGCATCGATCGCCTTAGTTTCTGCGCTAATTATTTATAATTTCAGTAGTATGTTCGGCGCTGTGGTTACCTTTACTACGGTATACATGCAACCATTGTTGGCTCTTACTTTTGGGGTGCTGCTTACCTGGGTATTACGACAAAACTACTTGTTGAAAGCTTTACAAGAAGGCGCGCCGGAAATGGAAGCCAGCTGGTTTTGGAAGGTTTGGCCATGGTACGTTAAGTTCATCTGCCCCATACTTATTTTACTCGTTATTTGGCGTGGCTAACCCACGCCAAACGCGTTTAGATATACCAAGCAGCCACAAATTCGTGCACCGGCGTCTTAACTAACGTCGGCGCATGTTCGCAAAGCTCGATCAATTGACGTACCTGGTGGGCCGGAAATCGGCTTGCCAAATTCTGTTTGAATTTACTTTTCAATACTGGAATGCTTTCTTCGCGGCGACGACGGTGCCCAATAGGATACTCGACGGTCACCACTTCGGTACAACTGCGATCTTTAAAGAAAACCTGTATAGCGTTGGCGATGGAGCGCTTACTTGGATCCAGATAATCTTTGCTAAACTTCTTGCTTTCCACCACTTCCATCTTCGCTCGAAGCTCATCAATTTCAGGGTGTTGCTGATGGAATTCATCTTCATAAAAGTCGGCTGTCACATCACCAAATAGCAATGCTAATGCCGTCATATATTGCAAACAGTGATCACGATCGGCAGGGTTTGCTAAATCACCCTCTTTGGAAATAATGCGAATGGCAGATTCATGGGTGGTGATCAATATTTTTTCGATTTCGTCAAAACGACCTTGTAGCTCAGAGTGCAATATCACACCTGCTTCGCACGCAGTTTGCGCGTGAAACTCAGCCGGATACTGTAATTTGAATAGCACGTTTTCCATAACGTAACAGCCGAAGTCCCGTGGCAAGCTGAAACACTGTCCACCAAATGAAACCTCATAGAAGCCCCACTTTGGCGCCGACAATGCCGTTGGAATCCCCATTTCACCACGTAGGCTGATTAACGCCAAATGTACCGCGCGTGAAGTAGCATCACCGGCCGCCCATGATTTACGCGAGCCAGCGTTAGGTGCGTGACGATAGGTTCGTAACGCTTGCCCATCTACCCAAGCATGAGAAAGCGCATTTATAATCTGTTCTCGCGTGCCGCCAAGCAACCAAGAAGCCACTGCAGTAGAAGCCACTTTAACTAATACCACGTGATCGAGTCCCACTGCATTAAAGCTATTTTCTAAAGCTAAAACACCTTGAATTTCATGGGCCTTAATCATCGCTTCCAGCACCGTTTGCATGGTCAAAGGTGGTTTGCCTTGGTGCGCCCGTTGCTGCGACACCCAATCCGTCACTGCTAAAATAGCGCCCAAATTATCCGATGGATGCCCCCACTCGGCCGCCAGCCAGGTATCGTTAAAATCTAACCAGCGCACCATACAACCAATATCCCAAGCAGCTTTAATGGGGTCGAGTCGAAATGCAGTTCCAGGCACTCTGGCGCCAAGGGGAACTTGCGTACCTTCAACCACAGGACCAAGTAGTTTTCTGCACTCAGGATACTTCAACGCGAGCATGCCACAGCCTAAAGTATCCATCAGACAGAGCTGTGCCGTTTGCAAAGCTTCATCACTCAATTTAGGGTGACTGAGAACGTAGTCAGCTATGCTTTGGAGTTCATCATCGAAAGGTGGTCTAATATTGGCTTCAACAGTTGTGTTCATACTAACCCACTAATTTTGAAGGCAAAAAAATGCTCGGGACGAATCCGGGTTGTCCCGAGCTTAGGGGAATGGCTCAAAGGGATTGAGCCGTGCGCTAACTCGAAATTTGTCGAGGGTAAGATTAAGTCTAGACAATAATTTCAAGTTGTCGAATATTTTGAGTAAAAAATCAGTAATTACTTGGCGATACGTTTAAATAGGTTGAAAAAGTTTGCCGTGGTTACTTCTGCAACCTCTTCCAAAGTACAACCTTTAATATCGGCTACACACTTAGCGACGTCAACAACCCACGCTGGTTGGTTTGGTTTTCCGCGGTGCGGCACCGGAGCCAGCCATGGACTATCGGTTTCTATTAGCAACCGTTCCAGTGGCAACGCCTTAACCACATCTCGTAGCTCGGTCGCATTTTTAAATGAGGCGATGCCTGATATAGAAATATAAAAACCAAGATCTTCAATCGCTCGTTCAGCCATTGCTAAAGTTTCTGTGAAACAATGTAGTACGCCACCACATTGTTCAGCCCGCCCTTCTCGCAACATCGCTAAGGTATCTTCACGGGCGTCGCGGGTATGAATAATTAACGGCTTATCCAGCTCATTCGCGAGTTCAATATGGTAACCAAAGCTTTCTTGTTGCTGCGGCTTACTATCGGCATCGTAAAAGTAGTCTAAGCCTGTTTCACCAATAGCAACCACGTGTTCTTGGCTTGCATAGGTACGCAGCAGTTCTTTATCTAAACCTTGCTTGGCCACGTATAAAGGATGAACACCGCAGGTAACATCGATATCAGGATAGTCCGCGACCAAAGCTTCCATCTTGGGATAGTCTTCTAAGGTCACACTGATACAAAGCATGCGCTGCACGCCTGCAGTTCGTGCTGCATTTACGAGGTTTTCGAGTTTGCCGTCAAATGGGGTTAGATCAATGCGGTCTAAATGACAATGTGAGTCAATAAACACAATAACTCCTATAATGCTGTGTTTACGCTAAGGAAGGATACCTTGCTTTACATAGTTGCGGTGGGGGTTCCGGTGCTGCCGAGCGCAGCCAGTTTGGATTCAATCATATTCTTAAGTAGAGATTTATCTTCGATAAATCGCACCCCAACGCCTTGTTGTTCAATGCGGTCTGGTTTTGATGGGGCTAACCATGCCACTTTACATTTCACGATGACCGAAGACTCCTCGCCGTACAATCGTACTTCGAGTAAAATCTCATCGCCCATAGACAATGAAGCATCAGTGGTGATAAATAGCCCGCCACCCTTAATATAAGGCATGTAGTATCTTCTTAATTGCGCTTCCGTACCTATGACGATGCGCTTATCAGGAGACTTTACTTCTGCTGCAGCTAAGGTGTTTGTTTCCATTGTAACCACTGTTGTTGTAATAGTAATGGTCCGTTCAAACCAGTTTGTTCACGCGTTTGTTCCCGCAAAGTATAACATAACCTCAACCATTCAGTGAGTTGGGTCACTGAAATCTGTTTTTGCGTTAACCATGCATCCAAAGTGCTATACATTTCCGGATAAAGCAACCGTGATTGTGGCACTTTCTGACAAATCCGTACTAACTCTTGTAGTAAGAGCTCGGAAGTTTGTAGCCACTCTTGCCAGTCTTGTTTTGCAAGTTTAGGCCAAGCCGCGCCCGTTATCCAAGCCTGAGCGAGTTGGCTCAGCTTATCTGTTGCTTGCGCGTCAGGCTCTTGAATGGCCGCCAACGCTGTTAATGGCGCGCTGGCATAGCGCTGGGCTACTTGCAGCTCTTGTGGCGTTAACTCACGTTGAACGCGCCCACTTAGCCATGCTTGAAGTGCAGCCAATGGTGGCGCAGCAAAGTTATGTAAATGCATGCGACTGCGAATGGTTGGTAACAGCTGGTTCGTTCTGCGAGGGCTTAACACCAAGTAGGTTTTTGCAGTGGGTTCTTCTAGCGTTTTTAACAAGGCGTTAGCTGCTGCGGTAGTCATGCGATCGGCATCAGCAATCCAGGCTACTTTGGCGCCATGTTGGCTCGCAGTCTGCTGTAATTCTTGCGTCAGCGCGCGAATGGCATCCACGCCAATCGCCTTGCCATCAACTGATTCGATAAAATGATAATCAGGATGGGTATCGGCCTGCATTAACAAGCAGCTTTTACACTGCCCACAAGCTTGTTGAGTTGGCTCTAAGCACAGCAACAGCCGCACAAAAGCCTGCACAAACTTGTCCGTTCCCAGTTCAGGGCGCCACGGGATACAGTGAGCATGACTTAAACGCTGCGTGTTTAAATCTTCAATAATACGCCGCCACGGCTCGCGTAACCAAGGTAGACTCATTTAGCGCTGCCCCACAAATAAATGTTGTTCCAGTGCTTGAATGAGTTGCTGATGGACATTTTGCATCGATTGATTCGCACTGATAGTTACGATGTTAGGTTCACTTTGCGCAATTTCTAAATAGCGATCGCGAGTGCGATTAAAAAAGTCGATATGTTCTTGTTCGATACGATCAAGCTCACCACGCACACGGGCACGTTCAAGGCCAACTTCAGGTTCAACATCGAGCAACAAGGTCAGGTCTGGCGCAAAGTCTTTCAACACAAGGTCACGCAGCGTTTTTAATGGAGCATCGCCGAGCTCACGACCGCCACCTTGATAGGCTCGTGATGATAGGTCATGACGATCCGCGACCACCCATTGCCCTGCTGCAAGTGCCGGCTTAATGACATTAGCAACCAGCTGCGCGCGACTGGCATACATCAATAGCAATTCTGTTTCGGCGGTTAATTGCTCCTGCCAATCTTGTTTCACGAGCTCACGGATAGCCTCAGCTAGTGGCGTACCACCCGGCTCTCGAACCGTTAAGGTGGTAATGCTTTTGGCATGCAGATGGTTTACTAGGCTCGCAATTGCTGAGCTCTTCCCTGCTCCTTCTAAGCCTTCAATAACGATAAATTTGCCACTCATTCTATTTTCGGTTCCTTTGATAACGATTGACCGCTCGATTATGTTCTCGCAAGGTTTTAGAGAATACATGCCCACCTTGCCCATTGGCAACAAAGTAGAAGTAATCAGTGCTTTCAGGGTGTGCAGCGGCGACTAAACTAGCGCGACTAGGAATCGCAATAGGCGTCGGTGGTAATCCATTGATACGATAAGTATTGAATAAGGTGTGCTCGCGCAAATGTTTGCGAGTCAAATTGCCATCGAAATCTTCAATACCATAAATAGTGGTTGGGTCGGACTGCAAACGCATGCCAATCCGCAGGCGATTTACAAAAACTGAGCTCACTTTCGCGCGCTCTCCTTGGACACCGGTTTCTTTTTCAATAATAGAAGCCATAATCAACAGCTCATAGGGCGTGTTATAAGGTAAATCCGCGGCGCGCGCTTGCCATACTTCGGCCAGTAATTTTTGCATGCGCTGATAGGCATCACGTAATATCTCGACGTCGGAAGTACCGGCATAATAGTGGTAGGTTTCAGGGTAAAACAACCCCTCTAAGGCTTGGTCTTCATCAAGTTGTAGCTTTTCGCGCACTAACTTTGCCGCTTCCGCCTGGTTTTCTTTCGCGACTTCCACTAGTAAATAAGGGCTATTAGCTAACCGTGTTAGCCACTGATTGAAGGTTTGCCCTTCAATCAAAGTCACCTGAAACTGGTATTGATCGCCACGGCGCAATTGCGACCATAGCTTGGCTAAATTATGTTGGGAGGTTATTTCATAAATACCAGCTTGCAGTCGCTCGGGTTGACTGAAAACACGCGAAGCTATATATGCCGGGGTTTCAGGAATAGCTAAACCCTGATCATTTAACCGTTGTATTAAACGGCGGGCGTGGTCACCCCGCTTTACTTCCAGTAGAAATGGCTGTTCGACGGTAAAGGGTTGCTGCAGTAATTGCATGCCGTAATGTTTGGCGGCGAAGCCAACCGCGACCATCGCGGCCATAATCACGAGTAACGCTATAAAAATTCGTTTAAGTACCACGCTTTCACAACCTCAGGTAATGTTTGCTCTGCTAAATTACGACCATTTATTGATGCGACAGGCCGTGGCCCTAGCACCGAGTTACACAGAAACATTTGCTTAATATTGCCGAGTTCTGTCACTGCAATTGGTCGCTCTTCAACCTGCCTTAAAACATCGCTGTCGAGTATGGCTTCACGCATCATACCTTGCACGCCAGCGTCCGTTAACGTAGGTGTTATCCATTGCTGACCATCATAGCAAAATATATTACTACTTATCCCTTCAATGATCTGATTTTGTTGATTGCAAACCAATAGCTCGTCACAGCCTCGCTGCTCTTGCTCTTGCGCTAACATCACTTGTTCTAAGCGGTTGAGTGTCTTTAAGCCAGCAAACTGTGGCTGTGAGCCTAATTTGAAGGTTGCGAGCTCAACTGCAAGCCCTTGATCGCTATATTCAGGTAATTCTGCTGTGGTTAGATACCAATTAATGGGAGCTTGTGGGTCAATCGCATATCCTCGCGCGCTGGCGCCACGAGTAACTATGATTTTCACCACGACATTGGCTTGTGTTTGAGCAATGGTTTGAAGTAGGTCTTGAACCTGCGCAAAGTCAGGCAAACCCATTTGCAAAGCCTGGCTGGCTTTAATTAGGCGCTGTTGGTGGAACGGCCATGCGATGCATTGGCTATTGCGAATGACAAGAGTTGTAAAATGACCATCGCCAAATTGCAGGCCACGATCTAAAGAGGAGTTTAATAGAGGTTGGCCATTCAGCCACATTAGAGAAAAAGGCGGAACCAAAAGCTCCGCCTCTCCACTATTCTTTGCTTAGTCGTTTGCGTGATTGGTCACGTAATCGATAGCTGATTGAACAGTTTTAATCTTTTCAGCTTCTTCGTCAGGAATTTCAGTTTCAAACTCTTCTTCCAAAGCCATTACTAGCTCAACTGTGTCTAAAGAGTCTGCACCGAGGTCGTTTTCAAAAGAAGCTTCAGCTTTCACTTCTTCTTCTTTAACACCCAGTTGTTCAACAATGATTTTCTTAACGCGTTCTTCGATAGTGCTCATTATATAAATATCCCTTGATTTTAGGTCATGAGTTCAAAATTGGGCTTAGTGTAGTGAAAGCGGCGGCAATAATAAAGCAAAAAATGGTTTTCACCCTAGAGGTCGTACCCCTTGCCACGTTTATTCACTTATACCATCGCCATACCACCATTAACATGAATGGTTTCACCAGTAATATAAGCTGCGCCCGGAGATGCTAAAAACACCACTGCGGTCGCTATTTCTTCCGGCTTACCTAAGCGTGCAGCTGGAATATTAGCAAATATTGCTTGTTTTTGATCATCAGTGAGTGCTTTGGTCATATCGGTGTCGATAAAACCAGGCGCCACACAGTTAACCGTAATGCCGCGCGCAGCAATTTCTTGCGCTAACGACTTGGTAAAGCCTACTACACCTGCTTTCGCAGCGCAGTAGTTTGCCTGACCCGGATTACCGGTCGTGCCCACCACTGACGATATATTAATGATGCGACCGTTGCGGCGTTTCATCATGCCACGCATCACACCTTTACTCAGACGAAAAACGGATTTTAAGTTGGTATCAAGTACACTATCCCATTCGTCATCTTTCATGCGCATCAAAAGGTTATCTTTTGTAATACCCGCATTATTTACCAGTATATCTAATTGACCGTAATTGTCATCAATGTGTTTTAAGGTAGCAGCAATGCTGTCCTCGTCCGTCACATTTAATGCTAAACCTTCACCATGATCGCCGAGGTAGCTTGAAATAGCTTCAGCACCGGCATCTGTAGTTGCAGTGCCAATTACTTTAACACCTGCCGCAGCCAGCTGCTCAGCAACTGCTTTACCAATCCCACGGCTTGCGCCGGTAACTAAGGCCACTTGGCCGGTTAAATTCATTAAGTCACTCATGCAGAAATCCTCGCAGCAATGGCGTCTACGGTATTTACCGCCTCGCCACTGACAGTTTTATCAATTCTTTTCGTCAATCCCGTTAATACCTTGCCCGGGCCAATTTCATAAATTTCAGTCACACCTGCTTGCGCTAGCGCTTGAATGGTTTCGGTCCAGCGCACCGGTGAATACAATTGGCGAACCAATGCATCACGAATCGCATCCGGCTCACGCGGTGCCGCAACGTCAACATTATTCATCACTGGTACTAAGGGAGTTTGCAGGGTTAATGCTGCTAAATCAACGGCTAGCTTCTCGGCGGCTGGTTTCATCAGCGAGCAATGAGAAGGTACACTTACCGGCAAAGGTAAGGCGCGTTTAGCGCCGGCTGCTTTACAAGCCTCGCCGGCACGAGCGACCGCAGCGGCATGACCCGCAATAACTACCTGACCAGGTGAGTTATAGTTCACCGGCGCCACCACTTCATCAGCACAGCTTTCTTCACAGGCTTGGCTCACTGCTGCATCATCTAAGCCAATGATCGCAGCCATAGCGCCCACACCGGCAGGTACTGCTTCTTGCATGTACTCGCCACGTTTCGCCACCAGTTGGATCGCATCTTTAAAATCGAGTACTCCGGCACAAACCAACGCTGAATACTCGCCTAAGCTATGACCGGCCATTTTCTCTGGCGCTGGTACACCTGCTTGCTCTAGCACGCGATAAAGCGCAACACTAGCCGCTAACAATGCTGGTTGGGTGCGCTGAGTTTCATTTAACTGCTCAGTAGGACCATCTTGCACTAAGGACCATAAGTCATAGCCAAGCACGTCACTGGCTTCTTTAAACGTGGCTTCAACCACCGGGTACTCGGCAGCCACATCAGCTAACATACCAACTGTTTGTGACCCCTGCCCTGGAAATACGTAAGCTCGCATCTAGTTATCCTTCTTATGCTGCTATTTCAGTTTAATACTTAATCAACGCTGAACCCCAGGCAAAACCACCGCCAAAGGCTTCAAGTAATAAATGCTGACCGCGTTGGATTCGACCATCGCGAATGGCCGCATCTAAAGCAATAGGTACCGACGCCGCCGAAGTGTTACCCGTATAATCTAAAGTAGTAATCACTTGCGCCATAGGCATTTTCAATTTTTTTGCAGTGGCTTTAATAATGCGTAAATTCGCCTGGTGCGGTACTAACCAGTCTAGTTCATCAGCAGTCATATTGTTGGCCGCTAAAGTTTCGCTGACCAACTCGCTCAGCTTACTCAC
Source organism: Pseudidiomarina sp. (assembly GCA_048269045.1). Classification (GTDB taxonomy): domain Bacteria; phylum Pseudomonadota; class Gammaproteobacteria; order Enterobacterales; family Alteromonadaceae; genus Pseudidiomarina. The sequence continues at coordinate 38,515 of JBLWUG010000011.1, read as the reverse complement.
CGCAACTTTGAATACTTCATTTCCTTTCATGTACATCCAAGCTTCGCTTAACGCTTCTGCGTTATGACGGTCAGGATGATTCGCGCCTAATAAATTGGCAAATTCACCGGCACTATGTAAGTGCGTAGAAAGAATACCTGGTGCTTCACTGGCGGACAACACTACTGCCCCGGCACCATCACCAAACAATATAATTGTATTACGATCAGCGGGATTACATAAACGGGAAAGTACATCAGTACCTATAACCAATACATTTTTATAGGTTCCGGTACGGATATATTGATCAGCAACGCTCAATGCGAACACGAAGCCTGAACAGGCTGCGGCAACATCAAACGCTGGAATGTTTTTATCGGTCAATGATGCTTGTATTTCACAAGCAACACTCGGGAAGGCGCGCTCGCCAGAAGTACTAGCTACCACAATTAAATCGATATCTTCGGCGGCAATAGCTGCCGCTGCAAGCGCTCGACGAGCAGCTACGGTGCCCATGGTTACTGCATTTTCTGACACGTCTGCAACGCGTCGCTCATGTATACCTGTACGCTCAACAATCCAATCGTGGCTTGTTTCTACACGTTGCTCAAGCATAGCATTAGTCAGGCGCTGATCCGGTAAGTAGTGACCAGTCCCCGCAATTTTTGCATGCATAATTACAACTATTCCTGCTCTAAAAGAACCTGTTCTACGCGGTCACGAATTTGTGTCGGCAGATCCCGTTGTGTTTCTTCCACGGCCTGCTCAATTGCGCTCAAAAAAGCACGCTCATTTGCAGCGCCATGGCTTTTGATAACAACGCCTCGCAATCCTATCAAACTCGCGCCGTTGTAGTGGTCGGGCTTCAGCCAGTCCCACGATCGTTGCAAGCGACGATAGAAGAGTTTAACGAACCAACGGGTTAACCAGTGCGTATCAATACTAGACTGGATATTGTTCAATAATAGCTCAGCTAAGCCTTCGCAGCTTTTTAACGCCACATTACCGACAAATCCATCACAGACAATAACGTCGGCCTTGCCGGCAAACAGGTCATCACCTTCAATAAAGCCAATATAGTTGATGTGTTTAGAGGCTTGCAAGAGCGCGGCCGTAGCTTTAACTACATCATTACCTTTCATCTCTTCAGCGCCCATATTCAGCAAGGCAACGCGAGGCTTATCAATGCCTAGAACCTGCTGTGCAGCGACACTACCCATAACCCCAAACTGAAACAGGGTGTCGGAGTCGCAGACTGGGTTGGCACCGAGATCGAGCAAGAATGCGGTTCCCGCTTCACGTTGTGGCAAGGCCGCCATCAGCGCCGGTCGTAAAACGCCTGGTAAGGTTTTTAGTGAGAAATAAGCTTTTGTCATTAAAGCACCGGTATTACCGGCACTAACACATGCGTTAGCGGTGCCATCGGCGAGTAATTCTAGTGCCACACGCATGGATGAGTCAGGTTTAGCACGCAATGAATAGCCAGGTTTATCGGTCATAGTGACCGTTTGGCTTGCATGTTTTAATTGCACACGGGGGTGCGCTTCAAGTTGTGCTGCTTGTAACAACGGAATCAGTTCGGATTCGTCGCCAACAACAATGAAGTGAACTTTTGGAAAGGAAATTAGCGCCTGTGTTAGCGCGCTTATAACAACTGAGGGGCCATGATCGCCCCCCATTGCATCAAGTGTCAGTGTCAGTGTGGCCATAGCCTCACTTCCTTACTGTTACTTGTTAATTACTTTACGGCCTTTATAGTAACCATCAGCTGACACATGGTGACGACGGTGCGTCTCACCAGAGGTAGAGTCAACCGACAGTGTAGGGCCGCTCAGTGCATCGTGAGAACGACGCATGTCGCGCTTCGAACGACTTTTCCGATTCTTTTGTACAGCCATTTACGCTATCTCCTAAGTTTATTTACGCTTTAATTCTTGCAACACCGCAAAAGGGTTAGCTTTTGCGTCTGGAGTGTCATCAATTTCACCCCATTGCATTGCGTTGCTATCTATACGACATTCGCGCTCATCGTGCTTAACCACAACAGGCAACGCCAATATCAATTCATCTTCAACCAGCTCATGCAGATTAATTTCACCGAGTTCATCGGCTTCAATAGGTTCGTATTCCTCGGGCATATCGGTGGCCGCTTGGCGCTTGGTAACCGGAGCGTAGATAAAGTCACAAGCTACTGGCAATTCCATTGGGTCACCGCAGCGCTCACAAGCAACTGTTATGGTGACCTCGGCATGGCCATGCAACCGTTTAATCCCTTGGGCATCGATATCAAAATGAAGTGATACGTCGATGTCGCTCAAAGGCTTTACCAACTGCTCTTTTAAACGAACAAGGTTGTCTCCCGGAACTAAGCCGATATAAGACACTTGTTTTCCGGCACTTTTGACCGGGTCTACCGTAATGGGTACTCGAACCTTCTGCATAGGGCGCGAATATTATAGGATTCGCCCCACGAACACAAGTGCTTTTATGGTTTTCAGTGGCTGTTTTCCAATAAAGGATTAATCCCCCACTCACGCAGCATCTTTAACAGCTGAATTAGCGGTAAACCGACTAAGGTATTGGGATCTGTACCTTCCAGGCTTTCAAACAAACTAATGCCCAAGGCTTCACTTTTAAAGCTTCCCGCGCAGTTCAGCGGTTGCTCTTTCTCGATGTAGCCCTGTATCTCAGCATCGCTCAATTCTCGGAAGTTAACATAGAAAGGCTCAACACAAACCTGACTTTCCTGAGTTGCACTATTATAGGTTGCGAGGCCGGTGAAAAAAGTAACCCGTTTACCGCTCGCTGCGCGTAACTGTTTAAACGCATTGGCTTCGGTATGGGGTTTACCCAGTATTTTGCCATCAACTACAGCCACTTGATCAGAACCAATCAATATATGGTTATTAAAGTCTTCCGCTAATACTTTTGCTTTGCCTAAGGCTAACCGCTCTACCAAGCTGCGAGCATCCTCATTAGGCAACGCGCTTTCATCAATGCTCGGCGATGCCACTAAAAACTCAGGTATTACCTTTTCGAGCAGCGCTTTTCTAAAGGGTGATGTTGATGCTAATACTATCTGCATAATCTAACCTTTTCTAGTTAACAAAGCGCTTGGCGCCAAGTGCTTTCAATGTTTTTTTCAAAGGCCCGTCGAGTGGCGCATTCACCGTAATATCTTTACCCGACTGCGGATGCTTAAAGGTCAATTGATGCGCATGCAAAAATAATCGATTAAGCCCCTGCCCCTGAATCATCTGATCAAATACCGCATCACCGTATTTAGAATCCATGGCGATCGGATGCCCTGCATGCAACGCATGAACGCGAATTTGATGGGTACGGCCAGTAATGGGTGATGCTTCTACTAATGTACATTGATCAAAGGCTTCGAGAATTCGGAATCGAGTTTCAGATTCTTTGCCTTGCACATCAACCCGCACCACTCGCTCGCCAGATTTCAACGTATTGCGTAATAAAGGTGCAGCAATCAAGCGTACATGAGGCTGCCATTGTCCCCGTACCAACGCTAAATATTGCTTATTCATGGTTTTGTGCCGCAACTGCTCATGTAAATGACGTAAGGCGGAGCGGCGTTTCGATACCAGAATGCAGCCACTGGTTTCACGGTCTAAGCGATGCACGAGTTCTAAATGTTTAGCATCAGGTCGTAGGGCTCGCAAACTCTCGATAAGACCAAACTGTAACCCTGAGCCACCGTGAACCGCTAACCCAGCAGGTTTATTGATGACCATGAGCAGATCGTCTTCATAGAGAATAGTCTCGCGCAACGCTTGTACGCGGTTAAGATTCGCGGATGGTAATGGTGTGGCCTCGGCAACCCGGACGGGCGGAATCCGCACAATGTCACCCGCCTGGATTTTATAATCGGGTTTAATGCGCTTTTTATTTACCCGAACTTCGCCTTTACGCAAAATTCGATAGACCAAAGATTTTGGTACACCTTTTAATTGCGCATGTAAATAATTGTCAATACGTTGCCCAGCGTAGTCATCATCGATGGTCTGCAAACGTACTTGTCGATTTTCTGTGGTTTCATTGGTCATAACTGGGGATTTTACCATTAAGTATTGACAATGTTCATCTTGTAATTATATCGCTTTTCATGCGACAATCGTGGTCCGGACAAATCCGCACCGGTTTATTTGAGCGCGGTACGCAGTTTAATGCGTTAGCAGAAGCAATGAAAATTATTTTTACGTGCGATTTGAGCGGAGCAGCGTCAGTACTAACGGATCCACGCCAGTTTACGAGCTTTACAACTGTTGTTTGTAGTTGTTTTCGAGAAGCCGGCGGCACGGAGTAGTAGGTTAGTCCACCTTCACCATATTGATTTCGAAGGCTGTAACAAGCGCGCCCGCCCCTAAATCAAATCGCTTTTGAAGAAAACCTGTGCTGCAACGCAGCGCGACAATTTACAAGCGTATTTCGGCTTGGTAACCAATTGCAATCCTCACGTTGATTCAGTTTGATGGTTAACGGGAGGAGTCAGAAACAGTGGTAACTGCGTATGACAAACTACAATTCAATCTCGAAATAGTGATGGCATAAAGCTAGTCGTGCTGAGTTGTGGCCTATATATAGAGTCACAACGATGAAAAGAATGTTAATTAACGCTACCCAGCTAGAAGAGCTGCGCGTGGCACTGGTCGATGGCCAGCGTTTATATGATTTAGATATTGAAAGTCCGGGTCACGAGCAGAAAAAAGCAAATATATACAAAGGTAAAATCACTCGTATCGAGCCCAGCCTTGAAGCCGCATTTGTTGATTATGGCGCTGAGCGCCATGGTTTCCTTCCCTTAAAAGAAATCGCCAAAACCTATTTCCCTAGTGGCTATTCTTTCTCTGGTCGTCCCAACATTAAAGATGTTATCCAAGAAGGCCAAGAAGTCATTGTTCAAATTGACAAAGAAGAACGTGGCCAGAAAGGTGCGGCACTCACGACCTTTATTTCATTGGCCGGTAGCTACCTAGTACTGATGCCAAACAACCCTCGTGCAGGCGGTATTTCTCGTCGCATCGAAGGTGAAGAACGTTCAGAACTAAAAGCGACCTTAGATGCACTGCGCTTACCTAACAGCATGGGCTTAATCGTTCGTACTGCTGGTGTTGGCAAATCACAAGAAGAGCTCGAGTGGGACTTAAATGTATTATTACATCACTGGGAAGCCATCGAGAAAGCGGCAAAATCACGCCCTGCTCCATTCTTAATTCACCAAGAAAGCAACGTCGTATTCCGCGCTATTCGTGACTATTTACGTCGTGATATTGGCGAAGTATTGATTGATAACCAAAAGGTATTTGATCAGGTACGTGACCACGTTACTTTAATTCGCCCTGACTTTGTGAATCGCGTAAAAATTTACCAAGGCGATATTCCACTATTTAATCACTATCAAATTGAAAGCCAGATTGAGTCTGCCTTCCAACGCGAAGTTCGTTTGCCTTCTGGTGGCTCAATCGTTATTGACCCGACCGAGGCGATGACCTCAATCGATATCAACTCTGCCCGTGCAACTAAAGGTAGCGATATCGAAGAAACTGCATTTCAAACGAACCTAGAAGCAGCAGAAGAGATTGCACGCCAATTACGTCTCCGTGACGTGGGTGGTTTGGTGGTCATCGACTTCATCGATATGACGCCTACACGCCACCAGCGCGAAGTTGAAAATCGTTTACGCGACCATCTTAAGCAAGACCGTGCACGTATCCAGGTTGCTCGTATTTCCCGCTTTGGCCTTTTAGAAATGTCACGTCAGCGCTTGCGCCCATCGTTGGGTGAAGCAGCTAACCATGTCTGCCCACGTTGTAGTGGCCAAGGCACGATTCGCTCTGCCGAATCATTGGCATTGTCTATTCTTCGCTTAATTGAAGAAGAAGCACTTAAAGACAACACTATTCAAGTACAGGCGCAGGTTCCGGTAACCGTGGCCACGTACTTATTGAATGAAAAGCGTCAATCCATTTTTGATATTGAAAAACGTCATGATGTTTCCGCGCTTGTCATTCCAAACCCACATCTAGACACGCCACATTTTGATGTGAAACGTTTCCGTACTGATGAAGTGGATCAAGCGAATAGCTTTACGCTGATTGAGAAGCCGGAAGACACCAGCACTGAAGTGGTCTTGAATAAAGACAAACCAACCTTTGAAGAGCCGGTACTTAAGGGGTTACAAGCACCTAAGACCCCTGCTCCAAAACCGACGGATAAAATCAAGGCTGCGAAGCCAGGATTATTTAGCCGTTTAGGTAAATGGTTATCTGGTTTATTTAGCAGCGATGAAGAAGAAACCAATACCAAGCAAAACCAAAGTAAAGGTGGTCAAAACCGTCGTCCTCATCAAAACCGCCGTGGTGGTGAACGTAACAGCAACAACCGTCGCCGCCATCAAGGTCGTCAACGTAACACCCGTGACGACGATAAAGCCGCCAAGTCTGGTACTACCGACCAAAACGAGCGCGGACCTAAGTCTGAGCAGAATAAAGAGCAAAGAAACGAACGCGGCGGACGTCGTAGTCGTGGTGGTCGTAATCGTAATCAAAAGCAACAAATCGAGCAGAACGTTGATCAAAATCAAGATCAAAAAGTTGCTGCAGAAACCACAGCACCTGCGGAACCGAAGCCGGCACCAACACCTAAGGTGCGCCGTCAACGCCGTAAGTTAGAGCAATCGGTACGTATGACAACCGGCACTGTTGATGAAACTGTTGTAACAGCAACTGAAGAAGTAGCGACCCCGGTAGCCACTACCGAGCCAGCAACGACTAATGAGACAACAACCCCTGAAGAAGAGCGTACGCAGCGCAACCGCAGTCGTCGTTCACCACGCCATCAGCGTGCAGCGGGCCAACGTCGCAAAGCTGAACAGCAAGAACAAGAGCAGCAGGAACAGCAAGATGTGGCAGTAGCCCCAGTAGCTGAACCGGTAGCAACGCCTGAGCCGAAGGTTGAAGCTGAGCCTAAAGTAGAAGCTGCACCTAAGGTAGAATCTGAACCTAAAGTAGAAGCTGAACCTAAGGTAGAAGCTGAACCTAAGGTAGAAGCTGAACCTAAAGTAGAAGCTGAGCCTAAATTAGAAGCTGAGCCTAAAGTAGAAGCTGAACCTAAAGTTGAAGCTGAACCTAAAGTTGAAGCCAAACCTGAAGTAAAAGCTGAACCTAAAGTTGAAGCTAAACCAGAAGCACCGGCCAAGCCAGAAGTTAAAGCAGCAGTTGCTCAAACTAAAGCACCGGTAGCTCGTGGCTTAGGCACCTATGCTGCTATGGCTAAGGCCAGCCCTGAAGCTCGTACAACCGCATTCCAGCCGCTTAACGCAGCGAATGATGATGCCCGCAAAGCCTTTACTAAGGCCGCCCATGTTGCCAGTATTAGCGAAGCTAAATCAGTGGCTTATGCCGAGATGACGAAAACCCAATAACGGTTTTCATTGCCTCTGACCTACAAAAAAGCCGCTCATATTTGAGCGGCTTTTTATTTTCCTGTTCTGCAACCAATTACTTCACATTGTCTTCAAACAGTTTAAAGATACGACGGTATTCATCTAACCAGCTTGATGGCTGACGGAAGCCATGAGGCTCAACCGGATAGATAGCCGTTTCAAAGTTCTCTTTCTCGTGTTCAATCAAACGCTGTACCACACGCACGCCATCCTGGAAGAATACGTTGTCATCAACCATAGGCGCGTTTATCAATAACGCATCTTCTAAGCCTTCCGTAAAGTACAACGGCGAGCTACGACGGTAAGCGATAGGATCATCGTCGGGTAAATTCAAGATATTCGACGTATAGCCCGTATTATAATGAGCCCAATCACTGACTGGACGTAAAGCAGCGCCTGCTTTGAATAACCCTGGCTCTTTGAATAAAGCCATAAAGGTTAAGAAACCACCATAAGAACCACCATAAGTTCCCATACGCTCGGTATCAACGTGCGCGTTTTCACCCGCCCACTTCACCACGTCTATAAGATCTTCGACTTCGGGAGTTCCCATTTGACGATAAATCGCCGTACGCCAATCGCGTCCGTACCCTTTAGAGCCGCGGTAGTCTAAATCTAGAACCACGTATCCCTGTTCCGTTAAAAACGTATGGAACATAAATTCACGTTGGTAGTTTGACCAACCTTGGTGTGCGTTTTGTAAATAGCCAGCGCCATGAATGAAAACGACAGCCGGATATTTCTCAGCGCGTGTTGCATCGTAGTCTTGCGGATAATAAACCCGAGTGTAGATCGGATGATCTACATGACTTGATGGAATAGGTACGATTTCTGGTGCAACCCAATCAAAGCTTTGGAATTGCTCAGTCACGGTATACGTGAGGCGCTTGGCATCGTTGTCACCAATGGCTTGTACGTACAATTCCTCAGGCTGTAAAGCATGAGAATGTTTCACCAACAACTTATCTTCTTGTGGGCTCAACTCATAGTTGTTAATTCCACCCAACGCAGTTAACTGCTCGAGTTCTCCAGTGTTGGTTGTTACCCGGTACACTTCATAGTTACCTGGGTGATTTTTATTACCACTGAAATAAATATATGAACCATCAGCTGATACGGTCGGATCTTCAGTGACGAAGGCGCCCTTCGTGAGTTGCTTCGCTTTGCCGGCTAATGGCTTAACGTATAAGTGCGCGTAGCCATCAGCTTCAGATTGGTACCATAAAGTATTACTTTGCGGTAAGAAGCCAAACTCATTATGGGTATAGTTAATCCAGGCTTCATCGTGCAAGCGCTCTTGGTTGACCAAACGTTTACCAGCAAAATCAATACTAGCAATCCAACGGTCTTTGTTATCCCACGCTTCTAACATCACTGCTGCATTTTGGCCATCGTCACTCCAACGAATCGCGCCTGCTTGCCAACCCCAATCTCGCATTAAAGTAATAGGACGAGGTTTTTTCTTCGACACGTACTTTTCACCACGAGCAGCGTAGTTTTCTTTACGCACGCTTGCCAATACGTCTTCATTCCAACCTGGCAAAGTATTGTAGGTGAGTTGGGTTTGCTCACCACTAGTTAAGTCGAGCATGAACACTTGGTGCTCAACAGGTTTTGCATCGGCAACGCGGCGGCGTACTTTTTCAGCTTTAACGCGCCCATCTTCGCCAATATAGTTAGGCATGATATCGCCTTCGCCCCGCCACGATTGTGGATCGGTAATAGCAACAATAACTTTATCACCGGCTGGCGATAAGCTAGTTGCTACAATTTGCTTGCCCTCGCCGAGATAAAACGGCTGCGGTGCTAAACTCGCGTTTTGCTCAGCTAAGCGTTGTTGCTGTTCAAATTTATCGGCGCGATCTTTGCGCTCCGACTGCACAAATTTGATCAGTTTCACTTGCTCGCGGGCGATAAAATCAGCCGGCTCTGAGTTAGGTTCTGGTGCTTTTTCAGTAGCAAAGGTAACAAGTTGCTGCGTTAGCCCTGAATTTGGCTCAACTACATAGAAGCTATTACCTTGTCGATACGCTAAGCGACCATCAATAAGAAACTGCAACTGAGATTGACGTTGATGGTCACGAGTTAATTGTTTGGTTTCTTGTGCGGCTAAATCACGCACAAAAATGTTGCCTTGAAAGGTGTAAGCTAACAACGAACGATCGCTGTTATAAACACCATCTTGATAAGCATAATTATGGAGCTTATCTAACGGCACTAAATGAGCTTCTGCCGTTAATGGCTGATGAAACCAATCCCTGACTTGCGAGCCTTCACGCTTTTGCGCATAAATAACGCCTGACCCATCGCTCAGCCAATAGGCCGACTGTGGTGAACGTGCGACCCAGTCTTGATCAGCCATGATTTGATTTAAAGAAAGCTCTGCACTCGCCGTAGCGGTTGCTGGAGCATAGTCAGCCATTTTTACGACATTAGTATTGGCCATTGGTGCAGTTGCAGATGGCACCGTCGTATTTGCGCAAGATGCGCTCAAAAGTGCTGCGGCAATGGCGACAGCTAATTTAGTTTTCATTTTTAGTTAGTCCTTGTAAGCCAAGTTTATCTTAGCCATTAAAGCAAAATGCCCAGCAACTTACGAGCCGGGCATTTCTTGCTTGCGGTTAACTCTTAACTTTCTGCGTCAGGTTGCTGTGATGGATGCGCTGCAGCTACCCAAGGCAGCTCAATTAACCTTGCATACACACCATTGAGTAATGGGTAGTCAGTCATATCAACGCCAAATCGCTCAGCACTGTATACTTGCGGAACTAAACACACATCAGCGAGTGAAAATTCATCGCCGACACAATACTCCCCTGCAACCTCTTCGAGATTGCGCTCAAAGGCGGTAAAGCTTTCTTTAAACCAATGCTGTAACCAAGCTTTTTTAGCGTTGTCGTTAACCTTTAGCGCATTGCTCAGGTATTGCTGCACACGCAAGTTAATCAACGGCTGTAGTTCACTCGAAAGGTCTAATGCTAACGCTCGAATAGCGCCACGTTGGGCAGGTTTGCCAGGCAATAAGCTGTGTTTAGGGTATTGTTCTTCTAGGTATTCAATAATGGCGACCGATTGATGCAAAATCACCGAGCCATCGACTAAGGTTGGTACCAAGCCATTTGGATTAAGTTGGCGGTAAGCCATCTTATGCTGTTGACCACCGTCTTTGATTAAATGAACCGGTATATAGGTATAGTCTAAATGTTTGTAGTTAAGCGCAATACGCGCTCGATAACTGGCGCTTGAGCGCCAGTATCCGTATAACTCCATGCGGTGCTCCAGTATTATTCGTCAGACGGTGAATAAGCCACGACTTTTTGGTCGATACTACCAAAAATACTCTGGCCTTCTTTATCCATCATTTCAATTTTAATGGTGTCACCAAATTGCATAAACCCAGTACTTGGTTTGCCGTCGCGAATGGTTTCAATCATTCTTACTTCAGCAATACAGCTATACCCCACGCCGCCTTCTTCAATAGCGCTACCGTGCTCAGTACCTTGTTTATTAGAAACGGTACCAGAACCGATAATTGCGCCTGCGCCGAGGTGACGGGTCTTTGCTGCATGAGCGACCAACTGTGCAAAATCAAATGTCATATCTTGACCGGCATCAGGTTTACCAAAAGGCTTACCGTTATAGTAGCTCAACAATGGCAAATGTACTTTATTATCACGCCAGTTTTCTTCAAGTTCATCTGGAGTTACTGCGACAGGCGAGAATGCCGACGATGGTTTCGATTGAAAGAAACCAAACCCTTTACCAAGCTCGTTTGGAATCAAACCACGCAAAGACACATCGTTTACTAGCATCAGCAAACGAATATAATCACCGGCCTGCTCGGTGCTTACCGCCATTGGAACGTCATCGGTAATAATCGCGATTTCACCTTCAAAATCAATCCCATAAGATGTATCTGCCATTTCGATATCATCTTTCGGGCCGAGAAAGTCATCAGAACCGCCCTGATACATCAGCGGATCGGTCCAAAAACTTGGTGGCATTTCCGCGTTACGTGCCTTGCGTACCAACTCAACGTGGTTCACGTAGGCACTACCATCGGCCCATTGATAGGCACGAGGTAAAGGTGATTCACACAGGCTTTCATCAAACGCTTGTGCATCGGTTAGTTCACCTTGGTTTAAGGCTTGATAAACCTTTTCTAATTCTGGTGCGATACCATCCCAGTCATCAAGTAACTCTTGCATCGTGGCGGCTAACGCCGGTACTGCGACTGCTTGTTTTAAATCGCGGCTGACGACCATTAGCTGACCGTCACGGGTACCATCTCGATAAGTTGCAAATTTCATTATTAAACCTTTTTGTCGTCTGTCACTTTCCAGCTGTTTACATAATCAGCATTCTCAACTGCGGCACAAACTTCGCCCATATGCAGTCGGTTACGAGTATCCAACATCACTGCGACTTCGTCGGTAAATTTTTTGCGATACTCTAAGCCGGCTTGGAAAGCTTTCGGATGTGGGCCGTGGGTAAAACCGGCGGGGTGAAATGTCACCATCCCCTTGTCGATGTTATCGCGGCTAAAGAAGTCACCTTCATGATAAAACAACACTTCATCATAATCGTCATTATTATGATAAAACGGAACTTTTAATGCACCAGGATCCGATTCAATCGGTCTTGGCACAAAGGTGCACACCACGAACCCGTCAGCCACAAAAGTAGTATGCGCTGATGGTGGTAAATGATAACGGTGGCTCATTAGCGGACGTATATCACGCCAGTTAATGCGTACTGGTGCTAAATCGCCATGCCAGCCAATCGCATCGAGTGGGTTATAAGGATAAGTGATGGTTGAGATTTGCTCATGCCGTTTCACCTGCACCTGCCAGCTCTCTTCACTGTACTGTGCTTTGAATTGGTCATTGATATCAGGCGTTTCTAAACAGGCCGGATCAAAGATAGCATGGTTACCAACGAGGCCTTTTTCTGGCAATTGATAAGCACTGTTGGTGGCTTCAATCATCAGCAAGTGCATGGGCTCAATCGGCTCTAAACGCCATGACGTGGACCGCGGTAATACAAAGTAGTCGCCTTTTTCAAGGGTGATATGACCATAGTCGCAAAACAACTCGCCGCGCCCCTCATGCACAAACAGTAATTCGTCACCATCGGCATTGCGTACCAAAAACTTCATCGCCTCGTGGCAACGCCACAAGCGGAACTTACACTGTGCGTTATGGAGCAACAGCGGCACTGACCACGGCGAGTCGGTATCGATATGTTCAAGTTTGTTGAAGTCAAAATTGCGCGGGCGTAACTCACCTTCCCAGTCACTCCAACCTGTTGGAGCATGGCGATGATGAAAGTGCGTAGCGGGTCCAAAGAACCCACTACGACCAACTTCACGTTCATAGATCGCTTGCTCCGGAAAGTCAGCGTGTGCCTGCTTTGAGGCCACTCCAACTTGTTTCGGAAAGCTAATCCATTTACGCATCTTTTAGTACTCCGCGACGAATTTGGTCTTCTTCAATCGACTCAAATAAAGCTTTGAAGTTACCTTCGCCGAAACCTTCATTACCTTTACGCTGAATGATCTCAAAGAATACTGGACCAATTACAGTCTGGGTGAAGATTTGCAGCAAGATACCATCTTTCATTGGCGCGCCATCGATAAGAATCTGTAGTTCTTTCAACTCAGCAACATTCTCATCGTGACCTTCTACACGCTCATCAATTTTCGCGTAATAAGTATCTGGCGTCGGCATGAAGTCCATACCAATAGTGCGCAAATCGCGAACGGTTTTGTAAATGTCATCTGAAGTTAAGGCGATATGCTGAATACCTTCGCCATTGTACTCACGCAAATACTCTTCGATTTGTGATTTATCATCGTGTGATTCGTTAATTGGAATACGAATTTTGCCACAAGGTGCAGTCATCGCGCGGCTCAACAAGCCAGTTAACTTCCCTTCAATATCGAAGTAACGGATTTCACGGAAGTTACCGATGCGCTCGTAGAAACCAGCCCAAGTATCCATGTTACCGCGGAAAACGTTGTGAGTGAGGTGATCCACTTCATAAAGACCAGCAGCATGGCCTTTCATCTTCTCTTCCCAACCGTCATAGAAATTAAAGTCGGTTTCGTAAATAGAACTATCACCAAACTTATCAACGAAGCACAAAACGCTTTCGCCGATGCCGTAAACTGCAGGGAAATCTTCTTCGCCAGCACCAACGTCGCGCTGAAACGGCTTCGCACCATTAGCTACGGCATGTTCAAATGCGTGCTGTGCATCTTTTACGCGCCACGCCATACCGCATACGCTTGGACCATGGTCTTTCGCAAACTCTTCTGCGTGACCGCCGGTTTCAGCGTTGATAATGAAGTTAATGTCGTTTTGTTTGTACAACCACACTTCTTTGCTTTTGTGTTTTGCTACTTCGGTAAAGCCAAGCTTGCTGAACAAGTCTTTTAGTGCGGCAAATCCTTCAGCGTTTGGCGCTGAATACTCTACAAACTCAAAACCATCAGTTTGTAATGGGTTGTAATTAATATCGCTCATTATTCTTCCTCTTGAACTGAGATGGACGGCAATGTCTTAGCTCAACTATGGGCAATGATTGCCTTTGATGCTAGGGCTCGAATGAGGATCATAGGGTGTTTAAAAAGCAGCCAAAGCGTGAAGTTATCTTTACACTTTGGCTATAGGTCTTGTAAGTCGTTGTTACTGTCAGGAAAGACGTACAGATAGAACTGCAGCCGTATACTTTTGTTTACGCCCTACTTTTTATTACGGGTTTTACCAATGCCATAGTCGCGTAATTTATTCGCCACCGCGGTATGAGATAAGCCTAGTTTTCGCGCCAGCTGACGGGTACTTGGATAACTCGGGTACAAGCGTCTAAGAATGGTGCTTTCAAACTTCTTAACCGCTTCATCAAGGGTGCCCTCTTCGAGATCGACGGCGACATTTTCATGCAAGTTGTCCGCTTGCGGCAGCATCAGTTCATCGACATCTAAGGAATCGCCTTCAGACATCGATATCGAGCGAAACAAAACGTTTTCTAGTTGTCGTACGTTGCCTGGCCATTGATAGCGTTGCAAGGCTTCACGGCTGGCTTTGGTCAACAGAATCAGACTGCGGCCGAGGCGCTGGCAGGCCTGCACGGTAAAGAAGTCGGCAAGAATTGAGATATCGGACTTTCGCTCGCGTAGCGCTGGTACTTGGAGCGTTAACACATTTAATCGGTAGAACAAATCTTCACGAAAAGTCCCCGCTTCAACACGCTCAATTAAGTTCTCTTGGGTTGAGCAAATAATGCGCACATCAACGGTGACTTCGCTTTCTTCACCAATGCGACGGAAGCGACCATCTTGAATAAAGCGCAACAGCTTCGCTTGCAAGCCATTCGACATTTCGCCCACAGCATCAAGCAGCACCGTACCGCCATTAGCTTGCTCGAATATGCCTTTCTTGGCTTCCGTGTAAGGGCCTAAGCTTCCTTGACCGTGACCAAAGAGTTCACTTTCCGCGACATTGTCGGGCAGTGCGGCGCAATTGATCGCTAAAAATGGTTTCTCTGCCCGGCTACTCGCTTGGTGACAAGCGCGCGCCAGCAACTCTTTACCGACCCCGGTTTCACCTTGAATAAGTAACGGTACATTGAGCTCGGCCATGCGTGCGGCATCTTTTACTAAGCGCTTAATGCTAGCGTGTTCACCCAGTAATTGATTGAAGGCATCTTGATTACCACCGCGCTGCCACTGTTCAGCCAGGGGTTGCGGTTTACAGGTAACCACAGCGCCAGCAAAGTTATTGTTACCCGATTCATCAGTGATCCATACCGGTAACAAGTCGGCGAAATACTTTGAGCCACCAGCGCTTACTTGTTGCACCGTTGGCTCTTCAGGCGCTCGTTCTAGCCATCGTAAGATATTAAAGCCAGTCAGCCACTGCGTAATAGCTGTGCCTTGTAGGCTTTCGCGGTTATCGGTAAACACGGCTTTAGCGGCATCGTTAGCAATATCGATAGTACCGCGGTTATCTACCGATAATATCGGGTCAGGCAATAGGCTTAATAGTAATTTGAATTCAAAGTGTTCCCGCTCCGAGGGCATAAATGGAACGGTTTTGACATCTTTCACGTTGGCGATACGGCGTATTTCCGGCATTAGATGCTGGAAATCTTCAAATTCGAGTTCAGGAAAGTTTAGATACATCTTACCTTTGGGATCAACCTCTATACCTCGTAGGTCAATCTCATGGTCACGAAGAATCTGTAAAACATCTTGAGCAATACCCAAACGGTCTTCACAGGTGATTTCCAAACGCATAACTAGCCTAATCCCTCGCTTAATTTATGTGTAAACTAAATTATACACGAAAAAGCCCTCACCGATAGCTCAGTGAGGGCTTTATATTTGATTACGAAATTAACGAATGAGCTTACGCGTCAAGCAAAGTGTCAGTTCGCGCTGCCATGATAAAGTCGTTTTTGTGCAAGCCATTGATGGCATGCGTCCACCAAGTTACCGTCACTTTACCCCACTCGGTAACCAGCGTTGGATGGTGGAATTCTTCTTCGGCAATCTCAGCAACCTTATTCGTAAACGCCAAGGCCAGCTTAAAGTTTTTAAATTTAAACTCACGCTCAAGTTGCATCACGTCATCACGCACAACGGGCGTCCAATCGGGAATGGCGCTCATAAGTTCTGCCAATTCGGCATCTGTTACTTGCGGTGCATCAGCGTGGCACGCTTCGCATTTTTGTTGGTGTAAATCTGACATTTCTACCTCGTTTAATTATTAAGCGGCGTCTTTAGGTGGAAACTTAGGTTCAAACAAACCAAGCTCCATGGCTTCTTGAACGAGCGCCATAATATCTAAATCAGCAATTTCAAACAGTTTATCAATACTATCTATGGTGTAGTAGATAGGTTGCATAATATCGATTCGATACGGTGTGCGTAGCGCATCAACAGGGTTCAGCGGCTTACGCTCAGGCTTATCACTGTGTATTGCATATTCGGTTTCACCCGGTGAGGATAAAATACCGCCACCATAAATACGTAGGCCATCTTTGGTCTTAAGCATGCCAAATTCTACGGTGAACCAGTATAAACGTGCCAAGTAAACACGCTCTTTAGGGCTCGCTGCTAAACCTAGTTTGCCGTATTGGTGGGTAAAGTGCGCGAACGCCGGGTTCGTTAGCAACGGACAGTGACCAAATATTTCATGAAAAATATCAGGTTCTTGCAGGTAATCAAATTCATCCCGGCTACGAATAAATGTAGCGACCGGGAATTCCTTATTGGCTAACAAGCGGAAAAACTCATCAAAAGGGATTAATGCAGGTACTTGCGCGACTTGCCATCCGGTAGTTTCCGCCAATACTTCGTTTACCTCGTGTAATTGAGGGATTCTATCTTGTGGTAAATCTAGTAGTTCGAGCCCGTAAATATACTCATCACAGGCTTTACCAGGAATATGGGTCAATTGACGTGCTACCAAGTCACGCCAAATTGCATTTTCTTCGTCACTCCAAGCAATGATGCCATCGGCATCAGGTTGTCGTGAAACGTAGGTGCTGTTCTTACTCATAGCTAACGGTTTCTCCTGTTGCTGATTGCCTGCCATTACTACTACGTACAAAGGCCTGGTCTAAATCATTGATAATATCTTCTACCGCTTCCAACCCTACAGAAATACGCACTAAGGTATCTGAAATACCTGCGGTAGCGCGAGCTTCTGGCGTGTAAGGTGAATGGGTCATTGATGCGGGGTGCTGAATTAAGGTTTCGGCATCACCAAGGCTAACGGCGATGGTGATCAGTTGCAGCGCATCCAATAAGCTTCGTGCCGTGGCCAAGTCACCTTTCACTTCAAAAGCTACAATGGCTCCTGTTCCCTGCATTTGCGTACCCATGAGCGCTTGTGCCGGATGATCGCTAAACCCAGGGAAATATACTTTTTCTACTTGCGGGTGAGCGCGCAGATACTCAGCTACTTTGACTGCATTTTTGCAATGACGTTCCATACGTACATCTAAGGTTTTTAAGCCGCGCAGTATGAGCCAAGCGTCATGAGGGCTCATGGTGGCCCCCATATCTTTTAAGGTAGTTAATTTAATCAGCTCAATATCTTCCGCCGAACCGCACACAATTCCCGCTACCACATCGCCATGACCGTTTAGATACTTGGTTGCACTATGCAGTACTAAATCTGCACCTTGCAGCTTTGGCTGTTGCAATAACGGGGTCATAAAGGTGTTATCCACCACGACCCGAGCATCTTGTGCATGGGCGATTTTCGCCACGGCAGCGATGTCGATAACTTTTAAGTGTGGGTTAACCGGTGATTCGAGGAAGACAATTTTGGTGGTGCTGCGCATGGCCGCGCGAGTTGCATTTAAGTCGGCCATGTCCACAAAAGTTACGCCAATTCCAAAACGCTCGAACAGCTCACTAAATAAGGCAAAGCTGCAGCCGTAAATGGCGTCAGAAATGACCACGTGATCACCATGTCGCAAGAAGGCTAACATGGTGGCTGACACGGCTCCCATTCCGGTGGCAGTCGCTGCAGCGGCTGGATAGCCTTCCAGCGCGGCAACGCGTTCTTCTAATTCGGTGGTGGTTGGATTACCGAGGCGGGTGTAGATATATCCGGCTTCATCGCCAGCAAAACGAGCAGAGCCTTGCGCTGTATTTTCAAATGAAAATGTAGCGGTCTGGTACAGTGGCGAAACCAGCGCACCATGTTCATCCCGGCGCTTACCGCTGTGAATGGTCATAGTCGCAGGCTGCCATTGCGATGTATCTTTATTATTATTACGCATTGGCGATCTATCTCCTTGTTGTCATCCTGTAGATTGCATGGCTGACGTAAGGAACGCAACTTCGCTAAATGCGCAATATCTATACTAGGTGTAACAATAAATTGCCACTAACTGCTAACAAACCGATAACACTGCCCCATCACCTTAATCAGCCATGCGGCCTAACTCACGGTCGACCTTAAAAGCATTCGATGTAACATAGTGTTCCATTTGCTGCAGCTCACGCTCCAATTCAGAAAATTGAGACGTTACATCGTGAAACGCTTTACTGGGTGGATCGCCCGCTTGCCAAACCTTGGTTTTGACGTTGGGTTTAGGCGCGCTCTCTGCAGCCGGCTTTGCGGGTGGCGCCTCATCGTCAAGAATAAACCATGCAGCGATGTAAAGAATGAAGATTAAGCTCGAACTAAACACAAACATGGTAATGGTGATGATGCGCACCAGCCACACTTCCATATTGAAGTAATCAGCTATACCGGCACAAACACCTGCAATTTTACCTTGCGCTTTTTTCCGCGTCAGTGTGCGACGTTCAGAAGATGGGGTACTCATAATCGGTCTCTCCACTTAGGCGATTCAGCGTCAAGTATCGATTCCAGTGTTTGGATACGTTCGCGCATTTTCTCAGCCTGCTGCACGAGTCCTTGTAACTGGTTCAATTGCTCTTGGTTTAGCCCTTGCCCAATATTTTGCTTACTCTTGTAATGCATCACTATCCAGATTGGCGCGACAATACAAATAAAAAGTATGAGCGGTGTGCTTAGCATCAACTGTAACATTTCCATGATCGGTCATCTCTTGTTTAAATTAATTTATGCGCCATCGTTGCCGGTGCTTTTAACCCGTGCTTTTAATGCTTCCAACTCATCATTGATTTTGTCGTCCGCTTCAAGCTCTGCGAATTCGTCACGCAAAGTTTTCTTGCCCACATCATAAGCTTCGACTTGTGACTCTAGATCATCAATTTTAGACTCATATAATTCGAAGCGCAGCATGGCATCATCAATTTTTCCGCTATCAACACGTTTTTTAACTTCTAAACGACTGCTGACCGCTTTCTCACGCATGATAATGGTTTTTTGACGCGCTTTGGCATCGGCTAGCTTCGCTTGCAGCTGACTCACTTCTTCACCTAATCGGTTTAAGTGATCTTCAACACGCTCAACATCGATTTCTAAGCTTTGCGCATGCGCTTCAGCCTTTTGCTTTTCAATTAAAGCTAAGCGCGCTAAATCTTCACGATTCTTACTTAACGCTAACTCGGCTTTACTTTCCCATTCATTAACTTCGGCCGTTAAACGACTTAATTGACGTTCAGAGTCTTTCTTCTCGGCAATGAGTCGAGCAGAGGTTGACCGTACTTCAACTAAGGTGTCTTCCATTTCTTGGATAATCAAACGCACCATCTTCGCTGGATCTTCAGCTTTATCTAACAGCGCATTGAGGTTCGAATTTACGATATCCGTAAAACGTGAAAAAATGCTCATAAGTTTACCCTCTTAACCATTGTTTGATTTTGTCGCCAACTCATTAACGGTGGCGCTATTGTAGTTATAAGCAGATATCGTGCCAACTTTATAAATTAATATAAGCCACTGATTTAACATTATTTTATTAGATAGGTTAAAATTCACGTTGACCCAGCGCAGTTATCAAATACACTAACAATTAGTCAAAACAACTAACAACTATATAAATCGAGCCCGACATATCATGAACTCGTTTCGCCATACCGATAACCTTATCGGACAAGCTAATAGTTTTCTCTCTGTACTAGAGCATGTGTCGCAATTAGCGCCACTGCGTAAACCGGTATTGATTATTGGTGAGCGTGGAACGGGTAAAGAGTTGATTGCCGCCCGACTTCACTTTCTTTCCCAACGTTGGGAGCAGAACTATATCACCCTAAACTGTGCGGCACTAAGTGACAACCTGTTGGAAAGTGAACTCTTTGGTCACGAAGCCGGAGCCTTTACCGGTGCGCAAAAACGCCATGAAGGTCGATTTGAGCGCGCCGATGGCGGCAGTTTATTCCTTGATGAACTGGCCAACACTTCAGCACTGGTGCAAGAAAAGATCTTGCGCGTCATTGAATACGGTGAGTTTGAGCGCGTGGGAGGCAGTCGCACGGTTAAAGTAGATACACGCTTAATCGCTGCTACGAATGAAGATTTACCGAGCCTCGCTCAATCCGGAGAGTTTCGCGCCGATTTACTCGACCGCTTAGCATTCGATGTCATTACCCTCCCCCCATTACGGGAACGCCGGGATGATATTCTATTGTTAGCCGAACACTTCGCGATTACGATGGCAAAAGAGCTCGGCTACGAATTATTTAGTGGGTTTACAGAAACTGCGCAGCAACACCTGCTCGAGTACGAGTGGCCTGGTAATGTCCGAGAATTAAAAAACGTGGTGGAACGTTCTGTTTATCGCACCGGGAGCGGCGAGGTTGAAGTCAGTGAGATTGTTATTGATCCCTTCTCAAGCCCTTATCGGCCTAAGCCAAAGCGGGTGGAAACGAGTTCAGAGCTTGAACCAACACAGGACCTCCCCGAACCTGCAGTTGTTGAACACAATTTTGAAGAGCAACCGATCGACTTTAAACAGGTTACGGCAGAGTTTGAAATCGATATACTGCACCGCGCGCTGCAACAAGCACAATTTAATCAAAAGAAAACAGCAAGTTTGCTAGGCTTAACCTATCATCAGTTAAGAGGTTATCTTAAAAAGTACAACTTGCTTGAGGGTCAAAAATAAACATGAACTCTGTGAAAGCGATTGGCTCTTTTATCGCCGTTATGATGTTCGTCGCAGCTTGCTCACCCAAGCACAGCAATCAAAGCCCGTTGAATGACGGCCTCGTGTATTGCTCTGAAGGAAATCCAGAAAGCTTTAATCCTCAATTAGGCACCTCTGGCACCACCGTGGATGCCACTTCTGCCCAGCTTTATGATCGCTTACTCGATTACGATGGCACCACCCAGCAATTTGTCCCGGCACTTGCCACCCGCTGGGAAGCCTTTGATAACGGTCAACGCTACCGTTTCTATTTACGCCCAAACGTGAGTTTTCATCAGACTGACTGGTTTACCCCAACCCGCTACTTTAATGCGGATGATGTACTTTTTAGTTTTCAGCGATGGTTACGCAGTGATCATCCCTTCCATGAAGTTGGCGGTGGTAGTTATCCCTTTTTTAGTTCTAGCGGGCTGATTCACCTAATCGATGAAATCATTCGAGTTGATGATTACACCGTTGAGTTTGTCTTAAATCGGGCTGACAGTTCATTTTTGGCTAATTTGGCCACGGATTTTTCAGTCATTCTTTCCGCTGAATATGGCCAGCACTTGATTGCACGCAACCAGCCTGAAGCTATTGATTACTACCCGGTGGGTACTGGCCCCTTTAGCTATGTGTCTTTCCGCAAAGACTTTATTATTCGGTATCAGCGCCATGAGCACTATTGGCGCGAACTGCCTGAGATCAAACAGCTGGTCTACGTGATTACTCCCAATGCCAACAAACGCATGCTTAAACTGTTAACGGGCGAATGTGATGTTATTCCTTATCCGTTGGTGAATGAACTCTCCAAGCTCGATAGCAACGAGCAAATTAATGTCACCAGTTCAGTGAGCCCCAATATTGCCTACTGGGCGTTTAATACCAATCACCCGCCCTTTGACAACGAATTAGTTCGACAAGCCCTAGCACAAGCCATCAACCGCCCCGCAATTATTCAAACCATATATGATGGCAATGCACGACTCGCGACCGGTGTGCTGCCGGAAACCTCGTGGGCTTATAGCCCCAACAAGCAAGTGCATCAGTACAATCCACAGCGGGCCCGACAGTTACTGGCTGAAGCTGGGTACCCCGACGGCTTTAGCATGAATATATGGGCGATGCCGGTACAACGTACTTATAACCCCAACGCCCGCCGTATGGCTGAGTTAATGCAGGCAGACTTAGCTCAAGTTGGGGTTGATGCCCAAATCGTTAGTTACGAGTGGAATACGTTTCGCCATCGCTTGGCACGTGGTGAGCACGATAGTGTGCTGATAGGTTGGGTCGCCGATAATGCCGATCCTGATAACTTTTTTAGACCCATTCTTAGTTGTGCCGCTGCAGAGAGTGGCAGTAATAGAGCGCATTGGTGTTCACCAGAGTTCGATCAGCTCTTGATTGACGCAATCAGTACCACAGATCATACCGAGCGCACCGCAATCTACCAGCAAATTGAAGCCTTTGTGATGCGCGAAGCGCCCTTAGTACCTATCGCCAACTCCCTACGCTATCAAGCTTATGGCACTAATATTAAAGGGGTTGAAGTGCCCCCTTATGGTGGTTTGAACTTCCGCTTTGCACGGAGAGAAACTAGTGATTCGTTATAGTATAAGAAGACTTTTACTATTCATTATCACCTTGTGGTTGCTGAGCCTGTTGATGTTCGCACTCAATTATTGGTTTCCTGGCGATGCCTTAACCAATATGACCGGCGTGACTCAGGCGGACACTAAGGTCTATGAAGCGCTTTACGAGCAACGCGGTTTCGACGCCGGAATTTGGACCCAGTACAGCCATTACCTGCAACATTTATTGCAAGGGGAATGGGGCCGTTCACTTGTTACCCAAGAGCAGGTCTATGGAGCCATGCAATTACGCCTAGGCGCCACTCTCGAACTCGGTGTGCTGGCCATGACTTTAGCCACGATCTTTGGCCTGCCTTTAGGAATTTACGCAGCCCTGCAACAAAGCGGTAAAGTTGACAAAGTGGTGATGGGCTTTAGCCTCAGCGCCTATTCGGTGCCGGTATTTTGGCTAGCGCAATTGTTTATCTTGTTCTTTGCCGTCAAGCTCGATTGGAGCCCTATTTCAGGACAAATTAACCCACTCTATGACATCGATGTAGTCTATGGGTCGATTATCCTTGATATCCTCGTTAGCGACTCTGCCTACAAATCTGCCGCCATTAACGATGCTATCTATCACTTGTGGTTACCCGTTTTCGTACTGGCCATCATGCCGCTAACGATGTTAATTCGAAATATGCGCAACTCGATGCTTGATGTTATGCAAGCGGACTACATTACCGCCGCCCGCGCCCGCGGACTGCATGAAACGCGAATTCTGTTTCGCCACATCATCCCCAATGCCATGCAACCTATTGTGCGGCAGCTCGGCTTGCAGTTTAATGTCTTAATGACCAACATTATAATTATTGAAGTAATCTTTAATTGGCCCGGTATGGGGAGTTGGCTCGTAAAAAGCATCTATGAGCGCGACTACCCAGTTATTCAAGGTGGCGTGTTGGTGCTAGCTACCCTCATTTTATTGGTGAATGTTATGCTCGAGCTTATCCACGCTTGGCGCTTCCCCCAAATAAGGAAGGAACACCATGCCGAGCATTAGTATTTATTACCAGCACCGCGAGCCCAGCCCATTGCGGCAGTTATGGCTGCATATCAATAAAAACCCTTATGCAGTTACGGCGCTGTACATCATGCTCTGCCTTATTATTTTGATGTTAGCATCGCCATTGGTTGCGCCGTTCAGTCCTGATACTCAATTTGCGGAGCAAGTATTACAGCCGCCGGCTTGGCACGATGAGGGGCAAATACGCTTTCTGTTTGGCACCGATGACGTGGGCCGAGACCTACTCTCCCGCGTACTGGCAGGTTCCGTTTATAGTTTGGGCTACCCGCTATTGGCCACTGCTATTGCGGCACTCATAGGAATCTCTATTGGTGCCTGGGCTGGTATGAGCCGTGGCGTACAGTCATCAACGCTCAATCACTTACTTGATGTGGTGCTATCCATTCCATCATTGCTGCTCGCCTTGGTGGTGATTGCCATTTTAGGTCCAGCACTGATAAACGTGATGTTCGCCATTATTTTGGTTTTGATACCGCAGTTTATTCATAGCGTGCACAATGCTTTTTACGAAGAACGCAGCAAAGAATATGTGAAAGCGTCGAAGCTAAACGGTTGTTCGCGATGGTATTTATTGACTCGAGTCATCTTTCCAAATATTACCTCAGTGGTGGTGATGCAAGTCACTTTTGCCTTGTCGACCGCCATATTAGATATTGCCGCCCTTGGTTTTTTAGGTTTAGGTATTCAGGCACCGGCACCTGAGTGGGGCACCATGCTCGCGCGCAGCTTGGACCAAGTTTATTTGTCGCCATGGACCATGGTGTTACCAGGAGTTGCCCTGTTTTTAACCGTACTATCGATCAATATTTTAGGTGATAGTCTACGATCAGCTATTCAAGAGCGGGTACGCAACGCATGAGTGGAAATATTTTAGATATTCGCAACTTGAGCATCGAACTAGAGACCAACTCAGGGCCAATCAAGGTTATTGATAAACTGAGTTTGCAGCTCGCTGAGGGCGAGATTCATACCTTGGTGGGTGAATCAGGTTCCGGTAAAAGCCTCTTAGCAAAAGCTATAATGGGATTCATTAATCCGCGCTGGAAAATTACCGCTGACCGATTTTGGTGGCGCCAGGAAGATCTACTCTCGCTAACTCCAGCGCAACGCCAAGCCGTGACCGCTAATGATATGGCGATGATTTTTCAAAACCCCGACAGCCATCTTGATCCCAATACTAAAATCGGCGACCACTTGCGAGAAACCATTCCACGGGCTGAGCTCAAAGGCGTTTATGTACGCCGTAAAGCGACTCGTACAAAGCGTGTAGAAGAACTATTACATCGCGTTGGTATTAAAGACCATCAACAAGTTATGGATAGCTACCCATTTGAGCTCTCAGAAGGCATTGCCCAAAAGGTTAGTATTGCCATGGCCATCGCGGATAACCCGAAGCTCCTCATTGCTGACGAACCAACGACGGCTATGGAACCCAGTACCCGTAACCAAATTTACCGACTACTCGCTAAATTAAGCGCGAGCCACGGCATGTCAGTACTTATGATCACCCAAGATTTAACTTCGATCATTCCTGAGACCAAACGCTTAAGTTTAATTTATTGTGGTCAATTAATGGAAACCGGGCCTACGGATAAAGTTATTTTCGAGCCTTTTCATCCTTATACTGATGCCATGCTGCGAATGAGCTTCATCAATCAAAATGCGCCACCGAAAACGCGTTTGCCAACGCTGAAAGGCGCCATACCAACGCTACAAAACTTACCTATAGGTTGTCGCTTAGGCCCCCGCTGCCCTAACGCACAGCGCAAGTGTATTCAGCAACCACGGCTCAGTAAATCGCGGCACCACCAATACGCTTGCCATTTTCCGGTTACTGAGGTGAAACCCGATGAGTAAATTGCTCGAAGTGCGACAAGTGAGTAAGTTTTACCACCACAAAAGTGGTTGGCTGTCCGAGCAACGAATTTGTGCGCTCGAGCCTGTATCTTTTACCTTAGACCGTGGCGAAACCTTAGCCATTATGGGCGAGACGGGCTCCGGCAAGTCGACTATCGCTAAAATTATCGCTGGCGCTGAAGCACCGACAAGCGGTGAAATTCTATTAAATGGTGAAAAACTCGACCCCTTTGACTATCGCAAACGCTGCAGCGAAATTCGCATGATTTTCCAAGATAGTTTGGGTTCGTTAAACCCACAGCTAACCGTAGGAAAACAGCTAACAGAGCCACTAAAGTTTAATACTAATTGGTCAGAGCTCGAACAATCTCGGCACGTATTGAATACTTTACAACGCGTAGGTTTGTTACCTGACCATTATCATTTTTATCCGCACATGCTCTCCAGCGGCCAGCAACAACGGGTGGGAATTGCACGTGCAATCATCCTCGAGCCGCAAATCATCGTGGCTGATGAGGCTTTCATCGCATTAGACCCATCAATTAGAGCTCAAATCATTAACCTTATACTCGAACTGCAAGAAGATATGGGGATTTCGTTTATATTCGTATCTCATTCTGCGGAGATCGTGAAGCATGTCGCTGACAAGATCTTAATTATGCATCGTGGTAAAGTAATCGAGTTTGGTTCAACAGAAGCGCTAATAACGAATCCGCAGCAACAGCTCACCCGAGTGTTACTGCAGTCTGAACAATTAAATAAAGCGCTTAAACACACAACAACAAAGGAGTAATGCTTTGGAAACAGGTACGCTGATTTCGCTAGCGCTCTATTTCATAGCAATGTTAGGGATCGGGCTTTATGCCTTTAAAAAATCAACCGATGACGTCTCAGGATATATGCTCGGTGGCCGCCGGTTAGGTCCCGCGGTAACCGCACTTTCAGCCGGTGCGTCTGATATGAGCGGTTGGATGTTGATGGGATTGCCCGGTGCAATCTATGTCTCCGGGGTATCACAACTTTGGATAGCAGTAGGTTTACTTATTGGTGCCTACCTGAATTACATCATCGTTGCCCCTCGCCTACGGTGTTATACCGAAGTGGCTAATGATTCCATTACCATCCCCGACTATTTCGCCAACCGCTTCGATGACAAGGCGCGGGTTTTACGAATCTTCTCATCTGTCGTTATCATCGTGTTCTTCACCCTGTACACATCAGCCAGCTTGGTCGCTGGAGGTAAGCTCTTTGCCAGCTCTGCCTTCGGTATGGACTATCATACTGGCCTTTGGGTAACTGCGGGCGTGGTATGCGCATACACGTTGTTTGGTGGCTTTTTAGCGGTATCCATGACGGACTTTGTGCAAGGCTGCATTATGTTTGTCGCCTTAGTGTTGGTTCCCATTGTCGCCATTGTTGATCTGGGCGGTATCAGTGCTGTGACTGAATCCGTAGGCGCAATTAATAACGATTATCTTGCGTTCTTCCGCGATGCTAGTATTGCCGACCCTATGCTTAACCAACTTAGCTTTTTAGGTATTATCTCCTTATTAGCTTGGGGTTTAGGTTACTTCGGTCAGCCACACATTATCGTACGTTTTATGGCCATACGCTCAGTTAAAGACATTGGTGCGGCACGCCGCATCGGTATTAGCTGGATGTTTGTATCCATTATCGGTGCCATGGTTACTGGTTTCGTAGGCATCGCTTATGTCGCTGAAACCAAAATGGTTCTTAACGATGCAGAGACGATCTTTATTATCTTCTCGCAATTCTTGTTCCACCCGCTTATCGCTGGTTTCTTATTGGCAGCCATTCTCGCGGCCATCATGAGTACCATTTCATCGCAACTGCTAGTGACTTCAAGCTCACTCACGGAAGACTTTTACAAAGCTTTCGTCCACCGTGAAGCTAAAGATAAAGAACTCGTTACTGTGGGTCGCATATCGGTACTGCTGGTTTCATTAGTGGCTATTGCGTTAGCCTGGGACCCAGACAACACGATTTTAGGTCTGGTTGCGAACGCATGGGCAGGTTTTGGTGCGGCCTTTGGTCCAGTCATCATTTTAAGCCTGTACTGGAAGCAAATGAATAGCAAAGGCGCTTTGGCCGGTATGGTCACCGGTGCCGCTACCGTACTATTCTGGATCTACGCCCCGGTACTCGAAAACGGCGCTGCCTTAAGCTCGGTGGTGTATGAGATTATTCCAGGCTTTATCTTGAGCACAGCTGCAATCATGTTGGTTAGTCGAATCACTGCTAACCCAACCGCTGCATTGCAAAAAACCTTTGATGAAGTTGATGAAGTAATTCGTCAAAATGCATAACGAAGGTGCAATGTGATAGTTACAAAAAAGCCAGCTTAGTTGCTGGCTTTTTTATTTAGCTTATTTAGCCTCGACGCTCATTAAAGAGCTCGAGCTCTGACATGATGAAGTCTTTCATACGAATGGTGGTATCGTATCCAACATCAATACCATCATTACCGCTATCAAACTCTAACAAGCCAATATGGCCTAGTTTCGGTTGTACCAATACATCAGGTGGATCACCAGCTAGTCGCGCTTTGGTAATACGTTCCTGCATAATATCAATCGAACCCGCCATGACGCCAAACATTCCGGGGGCTTTATATGCAGGCCCATTAAACTTTTCCTTCACGCTATCCCAGTAATTTTGACTGGTGGATAAAAAGTTTCTAAAGAAACCTTCATCTTCAGGATCAACCGGCTGCGACGGCTCAGTTGCTATAGGCGTGTTGTGGCCTTGATTGTCTGCTTGTGGCTCATGGTCACTCGGTGGTGCCCTATGTTTGGCACGCGCTTCTATGGTATCCACATGCAATTGCGAGTTTAGGTTAACCGCAATAACAAAATCAGCGCCTAACGCGCGACATAAGGATACTGGTACTGGGTTAACTAACCCACCATCAACTAACCAGCGACCGTCTATTGCTGTAGGTGCCATTAAACCAGGCATGGAACAAGAGGCACGTGAGGCATCAAATACATCGCCTTCTTTGAGCCATATTTCGCGACCTGTGTAGAGGTCTGTGGCCACCGCACCGTAGGTAATTGGTAAGTCTTCTATATTAATAGCGCCGAATAATTCACGAGCACGATTAAATACTTTTTCGCCTTGCACAACTCCGCCATGGCTAAAGCCAAAGTCCAGCAAGTTAAGTACCTGCCAGCGCCCCATATCACGAACCCATTCTTCCAGTTCATTTAGGCGGCCAGAAGCAAAACCGGCCCCTATAAAGGAGCCGATTGATGTGCCTGCAACCATGTTAATTTCAACGCCCATTTCTTCGAGCGCTTTAATTACGCCTATATGAGACCAGCCTCGAGCCGCACCCGACCCTAACGCTAATGCTACTTTCGTATTCCCCATAAAAGCACCTTGGTTATTATTTTAAATTAAATCGTCATCAGCTAACGCGTCATCTTTACCGGCATCTGGCGCTGCAGCGTTTTTGTCTTCTTTAATGGGTTTCGCTAACAGTTGCTCACGAATCGTCTTCTCAATTTCGTCAGCGATAGCTGGATTCTCGGTTAAGAAGTTAATTGAATTGGCTTTACCTTGACCAATTCTGTCGCCTTTATAACTATACCAAGCGCCCGCTTTATCAACGATTTTTTGCTTAACGCCTAAATCAATGAGCTCGCCCTGCTTAGATATACCGCGACCATACATGATTTGGAATTCAGCTTGCTTGAACGGTGGTGCTACTTTGTTCTTCACCACTTTTACGCGAGTTTCGTTACCAACCACTTCGTCGCCTTCTTTAACCGCACCGATACGACGTATGTCTAAACGAACCGACGAGTAGAATTTTAACGCGTTACCACCGGTGGTGGTTTCAGGGTTACCAAACATTACCCCAATTTTCATACGAATTTGGTTAATGAAGATACACAAGCTGTTCGACTTTTTAATGTTCGCAGTTAGCTTACGCAATGCTTGAGACATTAAACGAGCTTGCAAACCAACGTGGCTATCACCCATTTCGCCTTCAATTTCTGCTTTCGGCGTTAATGCTGCAACTGAGTCGACAATAACGACATCAACGGCACCAGAGCGAACTAGCATGTCGCAAATCTCTAACGCTTGCTCACCGGTGTCAGGCTGTGAAACCAATAGTTCTTCAAGGTTTACGCCGAGCTTTTCCGCATAAACAGGATCTAAAGCATGCTCAGCATCTACGAAGGCACAGACCTTACCTTGTTTTTGTGCTTCCGCGATAACTTGTAACGTTAACGTGGTTTTACCACTAGATTCAGGACCGTAAATCTCTACAACTCGGCCAAAAGGCAAGCCGCCAATACCCAATGCAATATCAAGGGTTAGTGAACCGGTTGAAACCGAGTCAATATCCATCCCGTGGTTATCACCCAGGCGCATAATTGATCCTTTACCAAATTGGCGTTCAATTTGGCCTAGCGCCGCGTCAAGTGCTTTTTGTTTATCTTTGCTCATGCTAATGTCCGTTTTGTTGGTCATGTTACGTTTAATTGTACTGTAAATTTATACAGTATCAAGTAATATTTTTAAAACTCGCTAAAGCCGCGTCAATTGTGGCCTGCCGCACCTCATGCCGATCACCAGGAAATACCTCACTCCAACTTATACAGTGATCTTCCCAAGCTAAGCCAAACCAAACCAACCCCACCGGTTTATGTTCGTCGCCACCATTGGGGCCGGCAATTCCAGTGACCGCAATAGCCATATTGGCACCACTTCGACGCAATGCTCCTTGCGCCATTGCCGTTGCCGTTTCCGCCGATACCGCGCCATACTTTGCCAAGATAAAAGGGGTCACGCCGAGTTCTTGGGTCTTTAAGTTATTGCTATAGGTTATGTAGCCTCCAGAAAACCAGTCGGAACTGCCACTGACTGCTGTCATAGCATAACCAATTCCGCCGCCGGTGCAGGACTCAGCAGTCACTAACTGCCACTGCTTACGCTTTAACCATTCACCTAATTCAGCTGCTAAATTAAGTTGGTATTGTGATACCATCGCTACACTCCTTATTCACGGATAAACGACTATATACGGATAATAACAGGCATGTCGGACGGACAACATATAACAAAAGATCTTTCATCGCATACGCCCATGATGCAACAGTATCTGCGGATAAAAGCAGAGCATGCTGACACGCTATTGTTCTATCGTATGGGTGATTTTTACGAGTTATTCTATGATGATGCCAAACGGGCCGCAGAATTGCTCGATATCTCGCTCACGCAACGCGGTTCTAGTAGCGGTCAGCCTATTCCTATGGCTGGTGTGCCCTACCATGCAGCTGAGAACTATCTCGCACGCTTACTAGGTTTCGGTGAATCCGTTGCCATCTGTGAGCAGATTGGCGATCCCGCGACCAGCAAAGGTATTGTCGAGCGCCAAGTAGTTCGCATACTAACGCCAGGTACCATTACCGACGAAGCCTTACTCAGTGCGCATCAAGAAAACCTACTGGTTGCGATTCAGCCAGGCGAACGCTTCGGTATTGCTACCTTAGATATGGCCAGCGGCCGCTTTACTGTGCTTGAATGTGCCAATCGAGAAAGCTTACAAGCCGAACTCGAGCGTTTGCAGCCCGCAGAGATTCTCCATCCAGAGGGGTGGGAATTCCCCGTTCGAGATCTCACCTGCGATTGTATTAGACAGCGCCCGGAATGGGAATTTGAACTAAGCAGCGCCGAACAACTACTGCTCCGCCAATTCCAAGTGGCCCACCTCGATGGTTTTGGCATTAGTCATCTGCCCTACGCTATTGGTGCCGCCGGTGCCGTTATTAATTATGTGAAGCTGACCCAGCGCGCAGCCTTGCCACATATTACATCGATCATTGCTGAACGACACAGTGATGCCATCATGCTTGATGCAGTATCACGACGAAATCTAGAACTGGTGCGCTCAATGAGTGGTTCTAATACCTCGTTATTTCATATCTTGGATCACACCAGTACCGCGATGGGCAGTCGCTTGCTGCAACGTTGGTTACAACGCCCGTTACGTAATCGCGCGATTTTGAATCAACGCTATGATGCCGTTGCCGCGTTGCAGCAACTTGATCTCGTAACGCTGAAACAGAGCCTCAAGCAAATTGGTGATATTGAACGCATTCTTACTCGCATCGGTTTACGCAGTGCACGCCCTCGCGATTTAGCGCGGTTACGTGATGCCCTCTTGTGTATTCCCGAGTTAAAACAATCCTTAGAGCACCCGGCATTGACGTCATGGTTACAAAATCTTTCGTCATTCCCTGAGCTCGCTGATTTGCTTACGCAAGCTATTGAAGAACAACCGCCCTTACTGATACGTGATGGTGGGGTTATTCGTGATGGTTTTGATGAAGAACTGGACGAACAGCGACAACTGGCGGCCGGCGCCACAGATTTCTTAACCCAGATCGAGACTCGTGAGCGTCAGCGTACCGGTATTAACACCTTGAAAATTGGCTATAACAAGGTGCATGGCTACTTCCTCGAAGCGAGTCGTGCCGCTAGCCATCAAATTCCTGCGGATTATCAGCGCCGTCAAACCTTAAAAAATGCCGAGCGCTATATCATTCCCGAGCTCAAAACCTATGAAGACCAAGTGTTACAAAGCCAAGGGCGCGCCTTAGCTCGTGAAAAGTGGCTATACGAAAACCTGCTCGAAGAACTCGCCAAAGATATCGTAGCTTTGCAACAAACCGCGAGCACGTTAAGCGAAATCGATGTTTTGCGTTGCTTTGCAGAACAAGCCTTAAGCCATCAATATGTGCGTCCGCAGCTAACCGACGATATTGGCATTGACATCGTTGGCGGTCGTCACCCGGTTATTGAGCGCATGCAACAAGACCCGTTTATCGCTAACGATGTCAAATTGCACCCGCAACGTCGCCTGTTACTCATAACAGGCCCGAATATGGGCGGTAAATCGACCTATATGCGTCAAACTGCGTTATTAGCCATCATGGCCCACTGTGGTTGTTATGTGCCGGCTAGCAGCGCTACCTTTGGTACTATTGATCGCATCTTTACGCGAATTGGTGCGTCTGATGATCTTGCCTCAGGTCGTTCGACCTTCATGGTAGAAATGACCGAAGCCGCAAATATTCTGCATAACGCAACCGCCCAAAGTTTAGTGCTCATGGATGAAATCGGACGTGGTACTTCAACGTACGATGGGTTGGCCTTAGCTTGGGCCTGTGCTGAAGCGCTCGCTCAGAAAAACCAGTCCATGACTCTCTTTGCCACCCACTACTTTGAGTTAACCCAAACCATTGGTGTACAAGATGGCTGTGTGAATGTGCATGTTGAGGCGACCGAACATGAAGATACTATTGTGTTTCAACACAAAGTTACGGATGGCGCTGCGAGCCGCAGCTTTGGGGTACAAGTAGCACAATTGGCAGGCTTGCCTACTACCGTATTACAACGCGCTCGTATTCATTTAACAGCGCTAGAACAGCAGCTACCGACGCCGCAAACCAAATTACCGATCGATACGCCTGCAGCAGTTACGCCAGCTCCTGAGCCAAGCGCTATTGAGTCTGCTCTCACCGCAGTGGATGTGAATCGACTAACACCCATGGATGCATTAAGTTTAATCGCAGATTGGCAAAAGCAGTTAATCGCGATGAAAAAGTGAATCCAGCCCGAGGCCTTGTTGTCGTAGCATATCTCGCAATCGACGCAAGGCTTCGACTTGAATTTGGCGAACGCGCTCGCGGGTTAAACCAATTTCGCGACCAACATCTTCCAGCGTTGCAGGTTCGTAGCCTAACAAGCCAAAGCGGCGCGCTAATACTTCCCTTTGCTTTTCATTGAGGCCTTCCAGCCACGATAGAATATGTTCACGGACATTGGCTTCTTGAACGACACTTTCCGGTCCACGCTCATTTTCATCGGTGAGCATATCCACCAAAGTTTTGTCGTTATCACCACCACCCATGGGCGTATCTACAGAAGTAACTCGTTCATTCAAACGTAGCATCCGTGACACATCTTCGACGGACACATCGAGCTTCTTTGCAATGTCTTCCGCAGTGGGTTCATGGTCGAGCTTCTGTGCGAGTTCGCGGGCGGCACGTAAATATGTATTTAGCTCTTTCACCACGTGAATAGGCAAGCGAATGGTACGGGTTTGGTTCATGATCGCGCGCTCGATGGTTTGTCGTATCCACCAAGTTGCGTACGTTGAAAAGCGGAAGCCGCGTTCTGGGTCAAACTTTTCAACCGCACGGATCAGGCCTAAGTTACCTTCTTCAACCAGATCTAATAACGCCAAGCCGCGGTTGGTATAACGGCGCGCTATTTTGACCACTAACCGTAAGTTACTTTCAATCATCCGCGCACGCGCTTTCGCATCGCCTTTACGCGACAATCGTGAGAAGTAGACTTCTTCTTTCGCGCTTAACAGAGGAGAAAAGCCAATTTCACTTAAATAAAGTTGAGTGGCATCCATTTTCTTCTGATAGTTAGCGCGATTAGCGATAATCTCTTCAAATTCGCTATCTTCACTATCTTTTGTTTTTGACGATTCCACTGACTCAAGTTCTTCTTGTTCTTGTTCTTGTTCTTCAATGTCGTCAACATCGTTAGGATTTCGACTCATTTCTTCCCCCGTGGCAAATAGTGCCGTGGATTTACTGACTTCCCGCGAAAACGAATTTCAAAGTGCAGCATAACCTGCGCTGCATCTGAATCACCCATCTTCGCTATCTCATCTCCCTTTTTAACCCACTGTTGCTCTTTTACGAGCAGGCGGTGGTTATGCGCATATGCACTAATATAATCATCGTTATGCTTTAATATAATCAACTGTCCATAGCCTTTTAACGCATTCCCTGCATAAACAACTTTTCCAGCTTCGGCGGCATAGATTGGGTCATTACGTTGACCACTAATATCAACACCTTTGCTACCCGTTGCTGCTGTCGAAAATTCTCTAAACACATTACCAGTTGCCGGCCACTGCCAATTCAAGTCTTTTTTATAGGGCTCAGCAGCGGACGTCGCTATCGGTGTCGGCTGCGGCTTCGCTTGCGTCGCTACTTTGACGGGTTTGCGTGTCGCTTGATTGTTAGTTTTCGGTTTGTTTTGATTGTTTTGTCGACTTTTATGTTTAACTTCTGTATTAACATACCCTTTATTTTGAGTCTTAGCAACGATTTCTGTCGCAGGTTTTTTCGACGTTAAATGAATAACTTGCCCAGGAAAGATGGTATAAGGCTCGCGAATATTGTTTCGTTGAGCTAAAGCACGTATGTCTTGATTGGCGCGGAAAGCAATTGAATAGAAGGTATCACCTTGTTGGACTTGGTATTTATCCTGCTTTAAGGACGCTCGTTCATAATCATGAATCGAACGCCCTTGATACAATTTTTTAACAGGTGCTGGTGAATGCTGCGCTGAACAGCCCGCAAGGAAAGAAAAAAATATAATAATTATTATGTAGTTAGCGCGTCCATACATAAGCAATAATGGCTAAAATCACCACTCCCCACCCCATAAGATCCACATATTTACGTAGCTTTACCGCCATGTTTGGCCCACCAGATCGTAGCAAGGCAGCGACAATAAAGAAACGCAACCCGCGGCTTATTAATGAACCTAACACAAAAGGCAGGAACATTACCTGTAACATACCGCCAGTAACTGTAAATAATTTGTAAGGGAGTGGCGAAAAGCCAGCAATAAAAATTATCCAAAAACCATAGGCTTGGAACCAATCCGTTACCCGAGCCAGTTTATCTTGATATCCAGCCCACTCCACCAACGGTAATACCAAAGGCTCGAACGCAAAGTACCCGAGCCAATAACCAACAATGCCGCCAACGACTGATGCAACTGTAGTTAAAAAAGCAAAATACCAAGCACGATGCGGCTGTGTCATCGCCATTGGCGCTAACATCACATCGGGCGGAATAGGAAAGAAAATTGATTCACTGAAGCTGAGTCCAGTTAGAATTGCCGGGGCGCGGCGGTGTTTTGACCATAACAACACCCGATCGTAAAGCCAGCCAAATACCTTCATACTGGCTCTCCTGGTATTAAAGGGACGAATTTCACTTCACCCAGTTCTTTCTTTTCAAAGTCGTCACCAAAGCGGCGTATCACAATTAATCGCTGTCGTTTGGTGCCCACAGGAATAACCATCACGCCACCGTCTGTTAGTTGCTCCATTAACGCGCGTGGTACTTCACTGGCGGCGGCGGTCACAATGATGCCATCGAAGGGTGCTTTGCTCGGCCAGCCCTGCCAGCCATCACTGTGGCGCATGGACACATTGTGTAAATCGAGCTTTTTCAGACGCCGCTTTGCTTGGTATTGCAATTCAGCAATGCGTTCAATAGAGAACACTTGTTCTACAAGGGGCGCCAAAATGGCAGTTTGATAGCCACTACCCGTACCTATTTCAAGCACCCGCTGGCAATGGTGCTGCATCAGCAATTGCGTCATCGATGCCACCATTAGTGGCTGTGAAATGGTTTGCCCTTGGCCAATAGGTAATGCAGTATTTTCATAGGCTTTATGGGCCAGTGATTCCGGCATAAATAAGTGCCGTGGCGTTTGCTCGATAACCCGCAACACATTGCTATTGGTAATGCCTTCAGCACGCAGCTTTTCAACTAAACGGCGTGCTACCCCTTGAAAGTTTTGAATCATGATGTCGTTTTCGTTAACCAGTTAGTAAGCGTCTCTTGATGACTACGCGCTGTCATATCAAGGCTTAGTGGAGTGATGGATACATAGCCTTCGCGGACCGCATGAAAATCAGTGCCTTCAGCATCATCTTGGTGAGTGCCCACAGGGCCATACCAGTATATTTCGCGGCCAAATGGATCGGTAGCTTCGACCATAGTTTCAGCACGGTGGCGACGCCCTAAACGGGTTACTTTAATGCCTTTTAATTGTTCATAAGGCACGGCAGGAACGTTAATATTTAAAATGGTATCTAAACGTAACGGCTCATCGGCCATTTGATTGACAATATCAGCCACGACTTTCGCTGCGGTCGCGTAGAATTCATCAGAGCGTGACCCCATCGAAACCGCAATCGCTGGCAAGCCCATAAAGCGCCCTTCCATCGCTGCGGCAACAGTTCCTGAATACAACACATCATCGCCCATGTTTGGACAATCATTGATGCCTGATACCACTAAATCAACATCGTCGGCGATGGGCGAGTTGGTACCTAAATGCACACAGTCAGTGGGCGTGCCTGTTAACGAATAAAAGCCATTGGGCAAACGCTGTACCCGTAACGGATTATGTAAGGTTAACGAGTTACTGGCGCCACTACAGTTGCGGTCGGGTGCAATCACCCGTACTTGGGCAATATGTCGTAGTTCATCATGCAAGGCTTCAATACCCGGTGCATGGACACCATCATCATTACTTACTAATAACTTCATCATGATTGCTATTCACCTATCATTAATTCGCGTAACACACTGGTGGCAAAGCTTCCTTTCGGCAGTACAAAGCTTAGTTGTGCTGTGGTTGCGTCGAGCCACTCCAGTTCTGGTTGTTCTAGTCTTAATAGTAGTGCTCGGCGCCCGGCTTCTAGTCGATGCTGTTGTAGCCCCGCTAAAAGTTCAGGGTAAGCTGCCAACACTTGTTGTTCTAACTCTGCTGCTGCAGCCTGCGGAATAACACTGCCGCCAGGTAGCGGCCCACTAAGTTGAATGTCACCGGATTCAAAACGTTGCAAAAGCTCAGTATCAGCTGTTTCTGCCAAAAAATACGACTGACTTCCGCTCAGCAACATCGCATCACCGGGCAGTGGCGTCAACTGTTGCGCCGCTATCCGCGCTGACAGCACCTGATTAAACAAAAACGAGCGTACCGCCGATAAATACAGGCTTTTCTGATTACGATTAAGACGTCGTTTAAGTTGATTACTAAACCATTGTCGTGCTTGCTCTAAGTTTTGGCCATCATGACCAAAGCGTTGCAAACCAAAGTAGTTTGGCACCCCGTGTTCACACACCAGTTGCCAGCGCTGTTCAAAAGCAGAGGCATCACTAATATCGCGGATGCGCAACGTAAACTGATTGGCTTTGTGAGTTCCTGTTTTTAATTTACGTGGCTGCAGCGTGGCTGACAACACTTTAAATTCAGGGTGCTCTAATTCATGCCAATTCAACAAGGCTTTGCCCGGCAATTGCACCGAAAACCATTGCTGGGTAACCGCATGGCGATCTTTGAGTCCTGCAAAACTCACATCGCGCTCTTTGACTTCAGCAAAGCGGGCAAGCTGCCCCGCAACATAGGCAGTATTAGCGCCTTTCTTTTCTACCCAAAGCCATTGATGCTCGCCTTGTTGTAATTCCGGATCGCTTTCTGGCAAAGTTAATTGCTCTACGACCTTAAAATCTTCAGGTTGCGCCTTAAATTCGCCGGTCCAGCTTGGCTGACCGTGTAGATACTCACCTAATAATTGCATAGTTGCTGTGCTTGAGTGAGTATCAGTCATGCGCACCTACCGCTTTTATCAGCACCACGGCGTGGCAAGCAATGCCTTCTTTACGCCCAACAAAGCCAAGCTTTTCTGTGGTCGTCGCTTTAACGTTTACCGCCATTTTGGTCACACCAAGCAAATCTGCGATGCGTTCGCGCATTTGCGGAATATGCGCAGCTAGCTTCGGTGCTTGTGCGGCTACCGTGATATCGATATTGCCAACTATATAGCCTTGTTGGCGCACGAGATTTACTACGTGCTGTAATAATACGCCGCTATCCGCGCCGGCATAAGCATCATCAGTGTCTGGAAAGTGTTGGCCGATATCACCCAAGGCTGCCGCCCCTAACAAAGCGTCAGTCACTGCGTGTAAAATTACATCGCCATCAGAATGAGCAAGCAAGCCTTGCGTATAGTCTATGCTGATTCCACCTAAAGTTAATGGCCCTTCGCCACCAAATTTATGTACGTCGTAACCATGCCCTATGCGCATGAATTCTCCTTGCGTGTTTGGG
>JBLWUG010000010.1:0-100449 GCA_048269045.1 Pseudidiomarina sp. | reverse complement strand
AGAAGTTGAAGAAGTTTCTGCTGAAGTTCCAACTGCAAAAGAAAGCCAAGCTGAAGACAAAGACGCCGAATAAGGTATCATGTCAACAATTCGCTTACTTGTGGGCCTGGGTAATCCAGGCCCCGAATATTCCCAAACTCGTCATAATGCAGGCTTTTGGTTAGTAGAGCAGTTTGCTCGTATGCACGGCCAAATTTTACAGCCTGAACCCAAATTCTTTGGTCATACTGCCCGCATTCAAAAAGGTGCGCTCGATCTTCGTATCTTGCAACCCATGCAATTTATGAATCGCAGTGGCCAAGCTGTGGCTGCGCTCGCCAACTTTTATAAAATTTCACCAGAAGAAATTTTAGTGGCTTACGATGAGCTCGACCTGCCTCCAGGCACCGCTAAGTTCAAAACCGGCGGCGGCACTGGTGGTCATAATGGCATCAAAGATATGGTGGCACGCTTGGGAAGCCAAAATTTTCATCGCTTACGTATTGGTATCGGTCATCCTGGTGATCGCTCTAAAGTAACGGGCTGGGTGCTTGGTAAAGCGCCAGCAAGTGACCAGGTGTTGATGGACGATACCATTACTGAAGCCTGTCGCAGTATCGACATACTGTTACAACAAGATTTGCGCGCTGCACAGCAGCACCTCCATAGTTTTAAAGCACAGAGAGAGAAATAAGCATGGGATTCAAATGTGGTATCGTCGGCTTACCTAACGTAGGTAAATCAACCTTATTTAATGCCCTTACCAAAGCCGGTATAGAAGCAGCTAACTTCCCTTTCTGTACTATCGAACCGAACACTGGTGTGGTTGCCGTGCCTGACACTCGCTTAGACGAGCTGGCTAAAATTGTAAATCCACAGCGCACTATTCCAACCACTATGGAATTCGTGGATATTGCTGGCCTTGTAAAAGGCGCTTCAAAAGGCGAAGGTCTGGGTAACCAATTCCTCGCAAACATTCGCGAAACTGACGCCATTGGTCATGTGGTTCGTTGTTTTGAAAATGACAATATCGTTCACGTTGCCGGTAAAGTAGACCCTGCTGAAGATATAGATGTGATCAATACCGAGCTTGCCCTGGCCGACTTGGATAGTGTCGAAAAAGCCATTCAACGCCAAGGTAAAAAAGCAAAAGGCGGTGATAAGCAAGCAAAAGCCGAAATTGAAGTGTTGCAAAAGTTACTACCGGCACTAGAAAACGGTGAAATGGCTCGTTCCATTGATTTAAGTGACGATGACAAGGCTACTATTCGCAGTTATAACCTGCTCACGTTGAAGCCAACCATGTACATCGCTAACGTCAACGACGACGGCTTTGAGAATAACCCATATCTTGATCGCGTGCGCGAAATCGCTGCCAAAGAAAATGCTATTGTGGTGCCGGTTTGTGCAGAAATCGAATCTGAAATCGCTGAGCTTGACGATGAAGAAAAAGCTGAGTTTATGACCGACCTTGGTCTAACTGAGCCGGGCCTTAACCGCGTGATTCGGGGCGGTTATGAGTTACTGAATTTGCAAACTTACTTCACCGCTGGAGTTAAAGAGGTTCGTGCGTGGACCATTCCTGTGGGTTCTACCGCACCGCAAGCGGCTGGTAAGATTCATACCGACTTTGAGAAAGGCTTTATTCGTGCAGTGGTTGTCGGTTATGACGACTATATCGAGTTCCAAGGCGAACAAGGCGCGAAAGAAGCGGGGAAACGTCGTGAAGAAGGTAAAGAATATATTGTTAAAGACGGCGACGTTATCTTGTTCCGTTTTAACGTATAACTTGCTTTAAGTATTAATAAAAAAGCCGCGATACTATATCGCGGCTTTTTTTAATGGTTATTCGTCAACTGCTATAGGTAGATCTTTACGACCACCCCACTCGGCCCATGAGCCATCGTACAAGCGTAAATTTTCATAGCCTGCTAATTTAGCTGCAACTAAGTTAACGCACGCGGTAATACCAGAGCCGCAGCTAAAAATTAGCCGTTCCGGTGCGTTCGATAGTCGCTCTGCAAACACTGCGCGTAACCGTTCTGGCGCTGCAAAGCGATTGCCTTGGAGTAAGGTTGCAAAGGGCAAGTTAATCGAGTTAGGTATATGGCCACTGCGCATTCCCGCTCTTGGCTCAGCGGCGTGTCCACTGAAGCGCGCTGATGAACGCGCATCAATGACTCTGATTTGCTCATGGTTTAATCCAGCAACAATATCTTCTGCGCTGCACAACCATTGGGGATCAAAGCTGGCAACAAAATTACCGGTTACCTCGCTCGATGGCGCGTAGTCATGAGCAACAGGGTAACCATCTGCCTGCCACTGCGGTAAACCGCCATCTAGGATAAACACATTTTGACCGCCCATAGCGCTGAGTATGACCCAAGCTCTGGGAGCCGAATAGATACCTTGATTATCATAAATAACGATGGTGCTGCTTTGATCTATTCCTAGATGTTGCAGGCACCTTGTTACTTGTTGCTCACTCGGAAAGGTATTTGGTAAAGGCGCCTCAGGTGCAACTAAAGCCTGCTCCAAGTGGAGTGGTTTGCTGCCCGGAATTACCGTCAGTTGATCATAAACTAGCGGTTCTTTGCCGACGACTTTGATCATACTCGCGTCAACAATGTGCACAGCAGGGTCATTTTGATGTTCCGCCAACCATTTCGTTGTCACCAGTATATTGTTCATTGGGGCGCCTCCATTTACCTATTACTTAGTTAATGATAGCCAATGGATACCGCCACTAACATGGCTACCGCACAAGCTAAAATCAATTTAAGCATCAAGGGAGCAATAAATTTAAACCAACGCTCATAAGGCACACCCGCTAGGCCTAAAATCCCCATCAACACTGGGTTGGTTGGCACTATCATGTTCATCAGGCCATCACCCATTTGGAATGCTAATACGGCAACCTGGCGACCAATTCCGGCAGTGTCGGCAATAGGTACCATAATCGGCATGGTGACAAAGGCTTGCCCACTACCTGATGGAATGAATAGATTCAAAATACTTTGGATGGCCAACATACTGACTGCACCAAAGTGAGCGCCGAACGCTTCGACCGGCATTGCTAGGTAGTAAATTACCGTATCTAAAACTTGACCGTGTTCCATGATCATCGCAATAGAACGCGCAAAGCCGATCAGTAAAGCGGTTGCCGTGAGCTCCGCAGCGCCTTCAATAAACTTGTTAGCTGCTGTATCAGCGCCTAAGCCGGAAACCACAGCAGCAAATAAGCCAAAGCCTAAAAACAACGCGCTAAGCTCGACTAGATACCAGCCGTGCTCTTTAATTCCGTACACCAACAACCCTAATACAGCGATAAAACCAACCAGTATAATCTTATGGCGACGGTTTAATTGCGGGTATGCGGCTTCATCGGTATTACTGACGGGAGTTAAATCCGCCATTAATGAAGCGCTAGGATCAGCGGCGACTTTACGCGCATAGCGAAATACATGATGAAAACCAATAGCAAAAAGCACCGGCCATAAAGCTAAGCGATACCATAAACCTGATGCCGGCGGTACTTCGGCAACGGCCTGTGCAATCAGCAAAGTAAAGGGATTAAACAGCGATAGCCCGTAACCGATACCATAACCAACGATTAAGATACCCATCGCCGTGATGCCGTCGAGTTTTAAGGCGCGACACAGTGCGACTAACATCGCCACAAAAATCAAATACTCTTCGGCGACACCAATCAGCGCTGAGAAAATACCAAAGGTGAGCATGCCACCTAAAATCAGCCAGCCGGTTTTATCTGCAAAGCGTTTAAGTAATACCCCGATAACCGCGTCTAACATGCCAGTAGCGCGTAATATTCCCATAACCCCACCGATGAGCAGGACAAA
Organism: Pseudidiomarina sp.; assembly: GCA_048269045.1. GTDB lineage: Bacteria > Pseudomonadota > Gammaproteobacteria > Enterobacterales > Alteromonadaceae > Pseudidiomarina. The sequence goes on along the minus strand of JBLWUG010000010.1, from coordinate 96,610 downwards.
GAATATAACGCCTTGTGCGTCACTTAGCGCTTGCGGAATAACCGTGAGTAAAGTTAACGGCGATAACAATGTCTGTTCTGCCAGTACCTCATAGGTACCGGGCTGGACCACTGTTTGCCCAACTTCATTAACACTGCGTTGGAATTCACCTGATGGTATCAGCCAGGTTAAAACTAAAGCTGCCACCATCATGTACATCATCAACACTAGTGTATGGGGTATTTTTATTTTCATAGTGAAGAATTACCTGTTTTTATCATTGAGGAATATCCTGATACACCGCCGCAGTATAACAATATATTGGCGGAAGGTTGCCGACTGAACTAAAACTTATTTGAAGTTTCTTAAAGTGAGCCCCATGCTTGTTACATAGGTACGACAGAACCCATATGTTCACGACCAAGGAACCCTTATGAATCGACCAGAGTCCGAGCCAACCAGAACCGAAACCGACAGCATGGGAGCCATTGCGGTTCCTCGCGATGCGCTTTGGGGAGCACAGACTGAACGTGCTCGGCAAAACTTCCAATTAAGCGAGCTGCGCTTTCCGCAGCGATTTATTCAAACCTTAGCGGAAGTGAAAGCTGCCGCTGCGGCGGCCAATATGGATCTAGGCACACTGGATAAGAATGTTGCTCAAGCTATTATCCATGCTGCCGACGAAGTTGCCGAAGGTCGTCATAGTGATGCTTTCCCGTTAGATATCTTTCAGACCGGTTCTGGCACCAGCACTAACATGAATATGAACGAAGTGTTAGCTAACCTAGCTCACACCACGCAACACCCTATTCACCCAAACGACCATGTTAACTGTAGCCAGAGTAGCAATGATGTAATACCCACCGCTATTCAAGCCAGTTCAGTGTTGGCTATCAGCAAAGAGCTACTACCGGCCATTCAACATTTAACCACCGAACTTGAAAAGAAAGCCAAAACACTCAGCACGACTGTCAAAACTGGCCGCACTCACTTGATGGATGCCATGCCCATTACCATGGCGCAAGAGCTGCAAACCTGGCAAGCCCACTTAGAACACATTGCAGAAGCCCTGCACAGCAACCTACAGCAACTGCAACGTTTACCCCAAGGTGGCACTGCGGTAGGTACTGGTATTAATGCCCCCGCACAATTTAGCGCGCACTTTTGTCAGCATCTCAGCCAGCGTACAGGGCAAAACTTTACCCCAGCCAAGAATTTATTTGCCGGTATTGCCGGGCAAGAAGTTAACCTGCTCGTAGCTGGCACTTTGCAGAGCTTGGCAACGGTATTATTAAAAATCAGTAACGATTTGCGCTGGATGAATAGCGGTCCGTTAGCGGGGTTAGGGGAAATTAGCCTTACTGCCCTACAACCTGGTAGCAGCATCATGCCCGGTAAGGTCAATCCGGTGGTTCCAGAAGCAGTAATGATGATTGCCGCACAGGTATCTGGGAACTGCCAAACCGTGACTGTAAGTGCGCAACAGGGCAACTTTCAATTAAATGTGATGTTACCCGTTATTGCCTATAATCAATTGCAAAGCATAGAGTTACTTAGCCATGCCGCGACCGCATTGGCGGATCAGGTGATTCCTGACTTTACCGTCAATCATGATCGCATCAACGCAGCATTAGCGCGTAACCCTATTTTAGTCACCGCATTAAATCGTGAAATTGGCTACAACAAAGCTGCAGAAATAGCTAAGACTGCGTATCAACAGCAACAACCCATTATTGATGTTGCTGAGGCCATGACTGATTTAACGCGCGCAGAACTCGAACAGTTGCTTAATCCTGAGCAACTCACAAAAGGTGGAATTAAGGAGAGCCCATGAGCCAACATATCGTTATTACAGGAGCTAACCGCGGTATTGGATTAGCTTTAGCGACCGCACTTAATGAACGGGGCGACAAGGTAACCGCGGTATGTCGAACAGCATCAACGGCATTAAAAGAGTTAGGGGTGGATATTATCGAAGACATTGATGTTACCGATCCTGACAGTATTCGCAGTATGGCTCATCAATTAACCGAGCAATCCATCGATATTCTTATCAACAATGCCGGCATCTTAGAACGAGAGCAGTTAGGCGCCCTTTCTGTCGCCGCTATCGAAACTCAGTTTCGAGTGAACGCTTTAGGTCCGCTACTAGTAACCGATGCGCTGCACAGCCGTCTGCACAAAGGCAGTAAAGTCATCATGATGACCAGCCGCATGGGGTCGATGAGTGATAACGGCTCGGGAGCATATTATGGCTATCGTATGAGTAAGGCTGCTTTAAATGCCGCCGGCGTGTCATTAGCGCAAGATTTAAAAGAAGACGGCATCGCGGTAGCCATGTTGCACCCTGGCTTTGTACAAACTGAAATGGTCAATAATGCCGGCGATATTTCTGCCGCTGAGGCCGCCAAGCGATTAATTCAACGCATTGATGAACTAACCATGGAGACCACAGGTCAGTTTAAACACAGTAATGGGGAATCTTTACCTTGGTAAACGGAGTTTATCTTTAATGACAACATCACACTCTAACGTTGCGGCCGCCTTAATTGGCGGCGCAATCATTATTAGCGCTGCAGTATTAGGTTTTGGATTAGACGCGGCGGTAGAAAGCTTTAAAGCCCATGACCGCAGTGTTCAAGTGAAAGGCTTAGCCGAGCGAGAAGTACCAGCAGACACCGCCATATGGCCGCTTAAAGTCGTTCGCGCCGGTAATCAGCAAGATGAAATTTACACCTTGCTTGATGAGGATATCCAAGCGATTCGAGCTTTCTTGCTGGTCAATGGCTTCGATGAAGCTGAACTCAGTGTTTCAGCACCCAGCGTTTTAGATAAGCTGGCGGAACGCTGGGCTAACACCGATGTCGGTTTACGTTATAGCGGTGATCAAACCATAACCGTATTTACCAATAAGGTAGAGCGCGTGCGCGAACTGCGCCAGCAACTTGCAGAACTAGACAAGCAAGGTGTGAGCCTCAGTGGTAACACTTATGAAAACCGAGTTGAATACCACTTCAATGGGCTAAATGAAATTAAACCGAGTATGATTGAAGAGTCGACTCAAAATGCACGCGAAGTAGCAAAACGTTTCGCACTGCATTCTGATAGTCGCTTAGGAAAAGTTCAAACTGCGAGTCAGGGACAGTTTAGTATTAGTGATCGTGACTCCAATACGCCGCACTTGAAAATTGTGCGGGTAGTATCAACCGTTCGGTATCAACTCGTCGATTAATTGAGCAAACTATCGCTTTTTTGAGCGATCGAACACAATTACTCGCTTTTTTGCGAAAAAGAGGTTGACGGTATCGGCTGCGATTTGCATAATACGCGCCGCACTCACCGAGCGCAGTTTGATAGAAAAGTTTGATATGGCTACGTAGCTCAGCTGGTTAGAGCACAGCACTCATAATGCTGGGGTCGCAAGTTCGAATCTCGCCGTAGCCACCATCAAATACCCAATTTGGGCGGACGTGGTGGAATTGGTAGACACGCTGGATTTAGGTTCCAGTGCCTCACGGCGTGAGAGTTCAAGTCTCTCCGTCCGCACCAATCTCTTCAAACTGAAAAAAACGATACTTAGGTATTGGGGTATAGCCAAGCGGTAAGGCAGCGGGTTTTGATCCCGCCATTCCCAGGTTCAAATCCTGGTACCCCAGCCACTCGTTTTGTCTTCAGTGATGCCAATATGATTGGGGTATAGCCAAGCGGTAAGGCAGCGGGTTTTGATCCCGCCATTCCCAGGTTCAAATCCTGGTACCCCAGCCATAATAATCCCTGTTAGTTGCGGGGGTGGCGGAATTGGTAGACGCGCTAGCTTCAGGTGCTAGTGAGCGAAAGCTTGTGGGGGTTCAAGTCCCCCCCTCCGCACCAAACGGTGATGCAGCAACAGATTTAAAAACCGCCCTCTCGGCGGTTTTGTTGTTTTTACAGCCCTATCGCTTCTCGAATCAGAGCCTTTTTCAGCACCGGTACTTGGTGCACCAGCGCAAATCCAGCAGCTATAGCTCCACGAACCCCATAGTGGCGGCTACTAAAGCCCCAATGAATAGCATCCATAGCCCGCATCATCCGTTGATTAGCCGCTAAGCGTTGGCGCTGATACGCAGGCAAAGCTGCTGCAACTGCAGTATTCGATAATACAGATACCAGCGCCTGCACGTCGGCAAACCCTAAATTCACGCCTTGTCCCGCCAATGGATGGATACTATGAGCAGCATCGCCAATCAATGCCATGCAATCGTGGGCATGGTAACTTAATGCACGTTGCCGGCGTAATGGAAAGCTGGCATAACGATGCAGTTCAAATGCCCCTACTTGAGTTTCAAACTGTGCTCGGAGTTCCGCTTCAACCTGTTGCTGTTGTTCTAATTCAAGCCAAGTTTGATTGGCCCGATAGTCAATCAGGCAAGCTTCATGCGCCGACAGGGGCAACAGTGCATAAGGACCTTGTTCGCGAAAAACTTCCCAGGTTGTGGTTGGTAACGCTTGTTCGGTGGTTACCGTCGCTAACAAGCAGCGCATGTCGTAATCCCAGCCGAGGCGGCCAATACCAGCTAGCTGTGCCACTTGTGAATTAGCCCCGTCAGCGCCAATCAGAAGGTCAAATGCAACATGCTCATCAGTATCGAGCTGCACGAGCTTGCCTTCCCAATCAATTTGAGTAACTTTGGTTTGGCTGAGCAAGCGCACGCTCGGGAATGCCTCTAGACATTGCCATAGCGCTTCTTGCAAAGCCTTATTTTCAACCATACCGCCAAGCGCTGGCTGCTGAATTTCAGTCGCATTAAAACTCAATAGCTGACCATCTCGCGTTTCAACACTGAGCTCGTCATAGGCTAATTTTTTATGGTCAGGTACTTGGCCCCAAGCACCGAGGCCGGTTAACCAATTGACGTTTTGTTGATGCACCGACGAAATTCGTAAATCCCATGCCGTATCGCTGCGCACCGCAGGCCCGGCTTCTACCACCACCACCTGCTGCCCAGCTCGAGCCAACGCTAGTGCTGCTGCTGCACCAACCATTCCACCACCGATCACCACACACTGCATGAGTCTTCCCTTTCCTTTGAGCCTGCTAACCACTTCATAATAAGAAATACTCGCTAAAGAATACAGCATCCGTGCTAATATAGCGGCATCAATTTCAACCACTTCGCTATGCATCGTCTGCGCTGTTAAAGGACGCTATGGAAACCCCTCAACGTACCGTAATTATTGCTTCATTATTAGTTATTCTCTCGGAACTCAGCTTTGCCGGGGTTAGTGCGCTCATCAAACATTTAAGTGCCGACCTGCCGCCTGAGCAATTGGTTTTCTTCCGCAGTGCCATGATCTTCGTGATCTTGCTGCCCTGGGTGGTGCGTAAAGGCCCGCGGGCGTTAAAAACTAAGGCGTGGCGATTTCACCTGACCCGTGGCCTTGCCGGTCTTGGCGCCATGTACCTGTTCTTTTACGCCATCGCCAACATCCCTTTGGCGCAAGCGACCTTAGTACTACTGCTATCGCCCTTTATCATTCCTATCATCGGCTTGTTATGGCTTAACAACCCAGTGACACGACAAACATGGATTGCTATTGCCATAGGCTTTGTCGGGGTTTTTATTTTCTTAAACCCCACCGCCACAGCACTGTCGCCCATTGTCGGTGTCGCATTTATTGCAGCGTTTTTAGCAGCCTTTACCAAAACGCTTATTCGTGAAATGTCAGCCACAGAATCTTCCAGTAAGATTGTGTTCTACTTTTCCACTATTGCCACCATCATCTCTGCCGTGCCTTTATATTGGCGCGGTGAGCCGGTCGCAATCGAGCATTGGTTCGCAATTATCGCTATGGGCATACTCGCGGTATTTGGACAATTGGCCATGACCAAGGCATTCTCATTGGCACCAGCCGCTAAAGTCGGTGTTTTCACTTATAGTTCAGTGATTTTTGCGGCCTTAATGGGCTATTGGTTTTGGCAGGAGCCGATTACCTGGTCAATGCTCGTGGGGGCAGCCATCATTACCGTGGCAGGTTATCTTGCCATTCGTACACGCCGGCGAGCATAAATGTCCGGCAAAGTTGGCAGTTGATCGCGGTTCAAGTTAAAATAGCTACCCTTTAATTAGGCACGGCTTTAATTAGCAATTATTTTTTAGCAAGCGGGCGCGAAATTTTATGAGTAAGAAGTTATTTATCAAAACCTGGGGTTGTCAGATGAACGAGTACGATTCAGCGAAAATGGCTGATCTACTGAAGGCAACTCATGGCTATGACATCGCAGCTGAAGCTGAAGAAGCAGACCTTATTCTCCTTAATACCTGTTCCATTCGTGAAAAGGCACAGGAAAAGGTATTCCATCAGCTAGGTCGTTGGAAAACGTTGAAAGACAAAAACCCCGATCTGGTCATTGGTGTTGGTGGCTGTGTTGCTTCTCAAGAAGGCGACCACATTCGCCAGCGCGCCCCTTTTGTCGATATTATTTTTGGCCCGCAAACCTTGCATCGCCTACCTGAAATGGTGAAGCAAGTGCAAACCAACCATACGCCTATGATGGATATCTCTTTCCCTGAGATTGAAAAGTTCGACCGCTTGCCTGAGCCAAAAGCCGATGGTCCTAGTGCCTTTGTATCTATCATGGAAGGTTGTAGTAAGTACTGTACCTTCTGTGTGGTGCCTTATACTCGTGGCGAAGAAGTGAGCCGCCCAGTCGACGATGTGCTCTTTGAAATTGCGCAGTTAGCAGACCAAGGCGTACGTGAAGTGAACTTGCTCGGCCAAAACGTGAATGCGTTTCGTGGCCCGCACTATGACGGTGACATCTGCCGTTTTTCTGAATTGTTACACTTGATTGCTGCCATTGATGGTATTGACCGTATTCGCTACACCACCTCGCACCCGGTTGAGTTTACCGATGATATTATTGAAGCCTATGCCACTATTCCTGAGCTGGTGAATCATCTCCACTTACCGGTACAAAGTGGTTCTGACCGCGTATTAACGCTAATGAAGCGTGGCCATACCGCCCTTGAATACAAATCGCAAATTCGCAAGCTAAAGAAAGTTCGTCCTAATATTGCAATGTCGTCAGACTTTATCATTGGCTTCCCAGGCGAAACCGATGCTGACTTTGAAGCCACCATGGATCTCATTCAAGCCGTAGATTTTGATATGAGCTTCAGCTTCATTTACAGCGCCCGCCCGGGTACACCAGCCGCTGACCTACCTGACGACGTGAGCGACGACACTAAAAAGCAGCGTCTGCAGCTATTGCAACAGCGTCTTAATCAGCAATCACATACCCATGCGCGCCGTATGTTAGATACTGAGCAGCGTATTTTGGTTACCGGCCCATCTAAGAAAGATCCGATGGAGCTTAGCGGCCGCACGGAAAACAACCGAGTGGTCAACTTTACCGGTACGCCAGATATGATTGGTAAATTCGTCGATGTGAAAATCACCGATGTGTTTGTAAACTCGTTACGTGGTGATGTGTTACGCGTAGAATCTGATATGGAGTTGCGCGTTGATACCGCACCCCATACTATTTTGGCTCGTCAAAACAAGAGTCAACCCGATGAGCTTGGGGTCGCAACCTTTCAACCCTCAGGCTCAGCCGCTCAACCGTAGATAGATCTAGAGGTAACTTTGAGTCAATCAGTGACGACATTTGATATTGATTTGGAACCCGCTGACAGTCGGCGCTTAGCTGACTTATGCGGAGCGCTCGACGAGAACTTAAAGCAAATCGAACGGCGTTTAGGGATAGAAGTCAGCTATCGTCATAATGAGTTTCGCCTGATAGGCCCGCCGCGCACGGTGCAAGCCGGTGCGCAAATTCTACGTGATCTCTATGTAGAAACGGCAACAGTAAAAGGCGTGACTGGTACAGTGACCCCCCATAAAGTTCACCTCGCGGTGCAACAGGCCAAGGTATTGGAGCAATCCAATGGCGACCCTGCTGCCGAAAAGATGACCCACATTAAAACCAAACGTGGTCTCATTAAACCGCGCAACCACAACCAAGCGGAATACGTTCGCGCCATTTTAAATAATGATGTGAACTTTGGTATTGGCCCCGCCGGTACCGGTAAAACATATTTAGCCGTTGCCTGTGCCGTTGATGCCCTTGAGCGTCAAGAGATTCGCCGTATATTGCTCACCCGCCCAGCAGTGGAAGCCGGTGAGAAACTTGGCTTTTTACCGGGCGACTTAGCGCAAAAAGTCGACCCGTACTTGCGCCCGCTGTACGACGCGCTATTTGAAATGCTCGGTTTTGACCGCGTGGAAAAACTTATTGAACGCAATGTCATTGAAGTCGCACCACTCGCTTATATGCGTGGCCGTACTCTAAATGATGCTTTCATCATTTTGGATGAAAGCCAAAACACCACCTGCGAACAAATGAAAATGTTTCTCACGCGCATAGGGTTTAACTCGCGCGCTGTGATTACCGGTGACATTACGCAAGTCGACTTACCTCGCGGCCAAAAGTCTGGCCTACGCCACGTTATTGAAGTTTTAAAAGAAGTTGAGGATATTAGCTTTACCTTCTTCCAAGCTTCAGATGTCGTTCGCCACCCTGTTGTACAACGTATTGTACAAGCTTATGAAAGTTTTGATGAGACGCCATGAACACCACTCTAGACGTGCAGATTGCTAGCGATGCACCGCAATTACCCACAGCAGAACAATTAAACTTGTGGGTAAGCTCTGCCTTAACCATGGCACAGCACCAAGTTGAAAGTGAGTTAACCATTCGTATTGTTGATGAGGCCGAAGGTCTTGAGCTCAACCAACAATACCGCGGCAAGAGTTACGCGACCAACGTCCTCTCGTTTCCATTTGAAGCCCCGGTCGAGTTACCTATAGCATTGCTCGGCGATTTAGTTATTTGTGCGCCCGTGGTTGCCACAGAAGCAACTGAGCAAAAGAAATCCCTCGACGCCCATTGGGCACATATGGTTGTACACGGAACCTTGCATTTGCTAGGTTATGACCATATAGAAGAAACTGAAGCGGAAGCTATGGAACAGTTGGAGCGAGAGATTCTAGCCCAATTAGGCTTTGCCGACCCTTACGCTATCTCTTTGAATCAATAATGATATTCACTTTTTATTTAGCAGCACTATTGGAGCACAACTCAGATCATGAGCGATGACAACCCCCACTCTACCAGCGGTTCTTCGCAAAAATCCTGGACAACGAAGTTGTTACAGATTTTCACCGGAGAGCCGAGCAGCCGAGAAGAGTTAGTCGACCTGATACAGGACGCAGAAGAGCGCGACCTGATTGATAACGATACCAAAGAAATGATCGAAGGCGTGTTAGACGTCGCCGAACTACGAGTGCGAGATATTATGGTGCCTCGTTCCCACATGGTTACCATTGATATCAACCAAGACGTGGAATCATTTCTCCCCATTGTCATTGATTCACAGCACAGCCGCTACCCAGTGGTCAGCGAAAATAAAGACCATATTGAAGGAATTCTGTTGGTCAAAGATTTGCTGGCTTATGGATTTAAGCTGACGGCGCAGAAGTTCGCCCTTGCTGACGTGATTCGCCCCGCCGTTATAGTGCCCGAAAGCAAACGCGTGGATGTTTTGCTCAAGGAGTTCCGTTCACAACGTTATCATATGGCCATAGTGGTCGATGAATACGGTGGTGTTTCGGGGCTGGTTACCATCGAAGATATACTTGAAGAAATTGTTGGTGACATCGAAGATGAAACCGACCAATGTGATGACAACCGCGCCGATATTCGACGCATTAACAAGTCGCGTTATACCGTAAAAGCTTTGACCACCATCGAAGATTTTAACGACTACTTCAAGACCCATTTCAGTGAAGAAGACTATGATACTATCGGTGGCATGGTCGCTCATGGCTTTGGTCATTTACCTGAAATCGGTGAAGAGCTCACTTTAGGTGGCTATGTATTCAAAATTACCGGTGCCGATAAACGCCGCATCCAACAGCTGCAGGTTACGACACCAGAGATAACTCGAAGAGTAGATACTGAGTAAATGATTCTATCTCGCTTAGCCGTGCTGCTACTCGGTAGCAGCATGATATTTAGCTATTCGCCATTCGACCAAGCATGGCTGCCTTTTATAGTGCTTGCAGCACTGCTTTTCGTGTTACGCAACCGTTCGGCAAAAGAAGCTTGGAGTCATGGCTTCTACTTTGGTGTCGGCTGGTTTGGCGCGGGCTTAAGCTGGATTTATGTCAGTATCGATCAATTCGGGGGGCTACACCCCGCACTGTCAATCTTCGTTCTGTTAATACTGTTTTGCTACTTGGCTATATATCCAGCGCTGGCATTGTGGCTGTGGAAGCGCAGCGAAATTAAATATGGCCGCGCCGCAATCTGGTTGTTACCGCTATTTTGGTTAATCAGTGAAAGCATCCGCGGCTGGTTCTTAACCGGCTTTCCATGGTTAGAATTAGGTTACACCCAAACGGATAGCTGGTTTGGCAATTACGCACCTTGGGTTGGCGGCGCAGGCGTTACACTATTTATGTGGGCGGTGGTTATTAGTGCGGTGCGTTGGTTTGACGATCGGCACTGGTCGAGAGCCACCCTTTGTGCCTTGCTACTGGCACTACCACTACTCTTACCTTGGTACAAAACCCTTGAGCGCACCGGTGAAGAAGCGCGCGTACTCCTCGTGCAGGGCAACATTAGTCAATCCCTTAAATGGAATCCAGATCAGCATTGGCCATCGTTGATGACGTACTTAAATTTAAGTCGTCCACACTATGCGACCCACGATATTGTGATTTGGCCGGAATCGGCAGTCACCATGCCCGAAGTTTATACCGACGATGTACTTGCTAACATACACGATGAACTCGTGTATTCGGATACCAGCTTGATTACGGGCATCATTGATTACCGCGATCGCGAATACTATAACTCCATGATCGTATTGGGTATGGACTCCCCGCACCACGTGGCCGAAAGCTATTTTCATGGGCACAGTAACCGCTATCAAAAGCACCATTTACTCCCGATTGGCGAGTTTGTGCCTTTTGAAGACCTCCTGCGGCCACTGGCACCACTATTCAATTTGCCGATGAGTTCATTCCAACGTGGTGAGCTGCTGCAACAAGATTTGCGCGGTAAAGGCTTTAACCTTAATGCTGCCATTTGCTATGAAATTGCTTTTCCCGGTGAAGTTCGTGCCAATTTACAAAGCACGACAGACTTTATCGTAACAGTAAGTAATGACTCTTGGTTTGGTGCCTCCCACGGCCCTGCTCAGCATATGCAAATAGCCCGTATGCGTGCCTTAGAACTCGGCCGACCATTACTCCGTGCTACCAATAGCGGTATTACTGCTATCGTTAACGAATACGGTCAAGAGATGGCCCGAGCGCCACAGTTTACCGCCACCACCTTGAGCGCTAATGTCGCTGTTGTACGTGGAACCACCCTGTATCAACATTGGGGCAGCATTACCACTTGGCTAACTGCGCTACTCATTGCACTCTGTGGTGTATTCGGCATAGTCAAGCGCCGCCAAAATCAGTAAACTATCCCTAATCTTATTAGTTTCGTGTTTAACTTGTTATTTCTATAAGTGAGTCAGTCATGGAAAACATCATTGCCGCGATTATTTTCGCAATTCTTGTACTTTCGGGCACCTTAGGCGTGACCTGTTTAGGTTTCTTTGCTTTTCACCGCCAGCCTGAAAATATTGATGTGCAACAGCGTGAGCGTGTTGAGTATGCGTTCTTTGGCGTCTTCGGCATCGTCACGATGCTGATGATGTGGTACGCACTGTAATCCTATTCAAATAAAAATTAGTAACTACGGAAGTACAAATGTCAAAACAAATGCCGGAGCAATACGAACCATCCGTTGTTGAACCTAAAGTACAACAACGTTGGGAACGTGATCATGTATACAACGTCACCGAAGACGCGAGCAAAGAAAAGTTTTATTGCTTATCTATGTTCCCTTACCCGAGTGGTAAATTGCATATGGGCCACGTGCGTAACTATACGCTCGGCGATGTGGTTGCCCGCTACCAGCGTTTGTTAGGCAAAAACGTATTACAACCTATGGGCTGGGATGCCTTTGGCTTACCTGCAGAAAACGCCGCGATTCAAAACAAAACCGCGCCCGCTAAGTGGACCTACCAAAATATTGATTACATGCGTAATCAGTTGAAGTCGTTAGGCTTCGGGTATGATTGGTCACGTGAACTCGCAACCTGCCAACCAGAATACTACCGCTGGGAACAATGGTTCTTCACCAAGCTGTATGAAAAAGGCTTAGTTTATAAAAAGAATGCCACGGTTAACTGGGATCCGGTCGATCAAACGGTTTTGGCTAACGAACAAGTCATCGATGGCCGCGGCTGGCGTTCTGGCGCCAAGGTTGAACAAAAAGAAATTCCACAGTGGTTTATCAAAATTACTGATTACGCCGATGAGCTCTTGCAAGATCTCGACCAACTTGATGACTGGCCTGATCAAGTTAAAACCATGCAGCGTAACTGGATTGGTCGCTCTGAAGGCGTAGAAATTGATTTCAGCATCGCTAACAGCGAGCAACAACTATCGGTCTACACTACCCGCCCGGACACCCTATATGGGGTTACTTATATGGCGGTTGCGGCGCAGCACCCTATCGCCAAAGAAGCGGCCCGCGCAAACCCAGAGCTGGCAGCTTTTATTAGCAGCATTAAAAACAGCAAAATGGCTGAAGCTGATCTTGCCACAATTGAAAAGCAAGGTATGGATACCGGTGTGCGCGCTATCCATCCACTAACTGGAGAAGAGCTACCAATTTGGGTCGCCAACTTTGTGTTAATGGATTATGGCTCCGGTGCGGTAATGTCAGTTCCTGCACACGACCAGCGTGACTGGGAGTTTGCCACTAAGTATCAGTTACCTATTGTAACTGTTATTGAAACCACTGAGGGTGCCTCTGACGTTAGTGCAGGCGCACTAACTGAGTCTGGTGTCACCATTAACTCAGGCAACTTCAACGGTTTGTCCAGCGCAGCCGCCTTTGATGCTATTGCCAGTGAACTTGAACAGCAAGGTATAGGTCGTCGCCAAGTGAATTATCGCTTACGCGATTGGGGGGTATCACGCCAACGTTATTGGGGTGCCCCTATCCCGATGCTGAACTTAGCGAATGGCGAGTCCGTGCCTGTGCCTGCCGACCAGTTACCAGTGACCTTACCTGAAGATGTGGTCATGGATGGCACTACGTCGCCGATCAAAGCAGATCCAGAATGGCGCAAAACCACCTATAACGGCATGCCAGCAGAGCATGAAACTGATACCTTTGACACCTTTATGGAGTCGTCTTGGTACTACGCTCGTTATTGCAGCGCTAACTATGATGACGGCATGTTAAATCCTGAGCAAGCCAACTACTGGTTACCTGTTGACCAATACATTGGTGGTGTCGAGCATGCTATTTTGCACCTACTCTACGCTCGCTTTTTCCACAAGCTACTGCGTGATACCGGCTTAGTAACTTCTGACGAACCATTTAAACGCTTATTGACGCAAGGCATGGTCTTAGCAGATAGCTACTATCGTGAAGACGCGTCTGGAAAAATTACTTGGTATTCACCACTAGATGTTGATATTCAGCGTGACGACAAAGGCATGATTGCCAGCGCCACCTTAAAAGCTGATGGCCAAGCGGTGCAGTACGGCGGCATGACCAAGATGTCAAAGTCTAAGAATAACGGCATTGACCCACAGTTGATGATCGATAAATATGGTGCCGACACCGTACGCTTATTCATGATGTTTGCAGCACCTCCAGAAGCCACTTTAGAATGGTCTGATTCTGGTGTGGAAGGCGCACAACGCTTCCTTCGTCGCGTGTGGCGTTTGGTTCACGACTTTACCGCTGTTGCAGATTTACCGCGTAGCCAAAACTGGGCTGACCTAAGTCAAAGCCAACAAGACCTGCGTCGCGAACTGCATCGCACCATTCAAAAAGTTAGCGATGACATGGGTCGCCGCCAGCATTTTAATACAGCTATCGCGGCCATTATGGAGCTACTTAACCATTTGCAAAAGGCATCACTAGACAACGAGCTCGATCGTGGTTTAATGGCAGAAGCCTTGGATGCTATCGTTATTATGCTAGCCCCGGTCACGCCACACTTATCAGAAGAGCTGTGGGCCCACATGGGTCACACTTCCGATGTAAACTTTGAGCAGTGGCCTGAATTCGATGAGAGTGCTTTAGTAAAGACCTCAATTCTCGTCGTGGTACAAGTTAACGGTAAGGTGCGGAGCAAAATTACCGTTCCAGCCGATGCCGATCAGGAACAAGTGGCGGCAGCCGCATTAGCCGATGAAAATATCCAGCGATTTGTCGATGGTAAAACCATTCGGAAGCAAATCTATGTCCCTGGTAAACTCTATAATATTGTTGCTAATTAATTGATGCTTACAAAATTACGGATACTCATCATTAGTTTGTTAACCACAGCCGTTGTCAGCGGCTGTGGTTTTCAGCTGCGTGATAGTTATCAACTGCCCGATGCGTTGCAACGTGTTTATTTAAAGGCACCTAAGTTTAATGAGTTTGCTGACATTTTGAGTCAGCGAATTGAACTCGCTGGTGCACAAATCGTTACCGATGACCCTAGCCTCATGCTCGTTATCGTTAGTGACAAATTAACGCGCCGCACCCTGTCGTTATCAGGTTCCGGGCAAGTGGCTGAATACGAGCTCATTTACACCGTAAATTACAGCATTAATGAAGCAGAACAACCTCCCGTAGCTCTTACCGTAGAGGTGTATCGCGACTATCAAGACGATCCTAACTTTGCGCTTGCGAAAACCCGCGAGCGCGAACTTTTAGTTCGAGAGATGCGTGAAGAAGCGGCACGTCAGATGATGCGCCAAATTCGCGCCCATTTAGCTGAGTAACTATGCAACTGAATAGTACGCAAATCACTTCATATCTACAGCAGCACGGGCTCCCCCAAGTGTTATGTATATTTGGTGATGCGCCCCTGCTTGTTGATGATGCTGTGCAAGAGATTCGTAAGTTTGCGAAAACCCAAGGTATCGAAGAACGCACGCGGTTACTGCAAGATACTCAGTTTGACTGGGCTGCTATTAGCGAACATGACAATAACTTAAGCCTGTTTTCGCAGCTCAAGCTACTCGAACTAGAACTCCCTGAAGCGAAACCAGGACGCGAAGGTGGCGACGCTCTGCGTCGGTACGTGCAAGCACCTCCTGCCGATCAAATTCTTGTGATTCTAGGCCCCAAACTCAAGCAAGAGCAGCAACGCGCAAAATGGTATAAAGAGTTAAGCCAGGCCGGCCCGATCATTCAAGCCAATAGCCCTGACCGTGGTGCCTTACCCGGTTTTATTCAACACCGCGCTCAGCGCTATCAGTTGCAGCTGGATAATCACGCGGTACAATTATTAGCGAGTTGGTTTGAGGGCAATTTACTGGCGCTCGATCAGGAACTGCATAAACTTGCGCTGATGGATCTCGAACAACCTTTAGGCGCAGAGCAAGTTAAGATTGCCGCCCAAGACCAAAGCCGTTTTAATGTATTCGCATTACAAGAAGCCCTATTGAATGCCGATCTTGATACCGCTCTGCACCGCCTGAAGCGGTTATTTGAAGGTGACGTTGAAGCCGCCATTCTTAATTGGGTGTTACAACGTGAATGGCAGCAACTGTTAGCGCTACAAATGGCGACACCGCAAAACTTCAGCCAAGCCTGCCGACAACTAGGTATTTGGCGCAATCAAGAGCACGCCTATCAGCAATTCATGCAACGTATGGATACCATTGCTATGCACAAAGCTGGTGAACTGCTAACGCGCTTAGAATATGCATTTAAGAGCGACTCGGGGGAAGACTATCAAACCCTCGCGACCCATCTGGTTACTTTATACTGTATGCCCGCTAAGGTTGCGGCACTACCACAATGATGCGCGCTATTTTAGGGGGCACATTCGACCCCATTCATTGGGGCCACTTGCGCCCTGCCCAGCACGTACAAGCATGGCTACACGCCGATGAACTGCGGCTGATGCCGAGTGCTCAGCCCCCTCATCGCGGTTATCCTGGCGCGAGTGCAGAGCAGCGCCTCACTATGGCTACGCTTGCCGCTAAAGAGCTAGACAACTGTCACGCCGAAGATTGGGAGCTACGCCAAGCGCGTCCTTCTTATAGTGCACAAACCTTAGCCGAGTTAAAACACCGCTGGCCGCACGACCAACTGGTTTTTCTATTAGGTGAAGATGCGTTTGCCGGCCTTACCAGCTGGTACCAATGGCAACGCTTGTTTGACCATGCCCATTTGGTAGTCATGCGCCGTCCGCACAGCCAGCAACGCTATTCGGCTGAAATTCACGCGCTACTCAAGCACCGCGAAGTGCAGCAACCGCAGCAACTTAAAGAACAGCCAGCGGGGGCAATTCTCGTAGCAGAAACACCAGCTGTGGACATTTCCGCCACCGCGATTCGCCATGCAATTGCTCACCAATTACCTTGGCAGCACATGGTGCCAGAAAACGTTTACCAATATATCGAAGCCCAGCAGTTGTATCGTTAGCTGATTTTTAATTCAGCTTCGTGATAAACTTAGCGTTAGGTTTTTTCAATTTGAATTTATGGAGCAGTGATCTCTTGCAAGCAGAACAATTACGCGACTTTGTAGTCGACAAAGCTGATGATATGAAAGCCCGTGACGTGATGGTCTTAGATGTAAAAGACAAGACCGACGTTGCTGAATACATGGTCATCTGTTCAGGTAGTTCCAAAACCCATGTTCGTAGTATCGCCAGTTATGTGGCGACGGAATCTAAACACCAAGGCGTAACCGCAATTGGCGTTGAAGGCGATGAAGACTCCGAGTGGGTACTGGTTGATCTTGGCGATGTGGTTCTACATGTCATGCAAGAATCGATTCGCGATTTCTACGAGCTTGAAAAGCTTTGGGGTCGCAAAAAATGAAGATTCGGCTGATTGCCGTAGGGCAAAAAATGCCCGACTGGGTCAGCGCCGGATATCTTCAATATGCAAAACGCTTTCCAGCCGACTGCTCATTACACCTCGTCGAAGTCGCCGCTGGCAAGCGTGGCAAAAATGCCGATATAGCTCGTATTCTTAAGCAAGAAGGCGATGCCATGCTAGCCGCTGTCGGCAAAGGTGACCGCATTGTTACACTCGAAGTTACTGGCAAACCTTGGACCACGCCCCAGCTGGCTCAACGCTTAGCCCATTGGCAAATGGATGGGCGCGATGTGAGCTTGCTCGTTGGTGGCCCCGAAGGCCTTGCCCCTGCCTGTGTAGCTGCCGCTGATGAACGCTGGTCGCTGTCAGCATTAACCTTGCCTCACCCGCTCGTTCGTGTCATCGTTGCTGAAGGCTTGTATCGAGCTTGGAGTGTAACCACTAACCACCCTTATCACCGCGAGTAATATGAACAAACGGCGCACCACCATTCGAGACCCTCATGCTGAAGCTGCTCTTTTTGGCCGTCGCGTACTGGTCAGTTTAGTCGTCGTTGCCGCGGTCTTTGGCATCCTCTTAGCCAATATGTATAAGTTGCAGGTGAAGCAACACGAACGTTTTCAAACGCGCTCGAATGACAACCGTATCAAAGTAGTCCCGTTACCGCCTAACCGTGGTCTGATTTACGACCGCAACGGACATATATTAGCGGAAAACAAACCGGTATTGAGCTTAGAAATCACCCCTGAAAAAGTAGCTGACCTTGACGATACTTTAGTGCGACTGCAGCGGCTTCTCGATATTTCTGCAGACGACATCAATGAATTTCATGACAACCGACGCCGTGAAAGGCGCTTTAACCAAATTATCTTGCTTGACCGTTTAGAAGAACAACAGGCGGCTCGCTTTGCCGTACGTCAGCATGAATTCCCAGGAGTGAGCATAGAAGCCCGTTTGGTTCGTCATTACCCCTATAAAGAAGCTCTTACCCATGCCTTGGGTTATGTCGCGAAGATTAACCGTAATGACTTAGCTAAGCTGAGTGAAAAAGGCCTTTCCGCAAACTATGCCGCGACGCGCGTAATGGGCAAGTTAGGTGTTGAACGTTATTATGAAGAACAATTGCACGGCCTTATCGGCTATCAACAAGTAGAAGTTGATATTCACGGGCGCTCCATTCGTACATTATCTGTTGAGCCTCCTATTCCTGGCCAAGACCTAACTTTAGAGCTGGATATTAAACTGCAGCAATTCGCCGTCGAGTTACTTGGCGAAGATCGTGGTTCCATTATCATGATGGATCCGCGTGATGGCGCAATTCGCGCCATGGTCAGTAATCCAAGCTACGATCCTAACTGGTTTGCGCAAGGTATCTCTTACGAGCAATATCAAAGCTTGCTTAAATCAACCTATTCGCCGCTAATTAACCGCTCCACGCAAGGTGGGTATCCGCCCGCATCAATTATTAAACCCATGCTGGCTATTACCGCATTAGAAGAGGAAATCATTACCCCATCCACGCGCATATGGGATCCAGGTTGGTTCCAAATTAAAGGCGTTGACCATCGCTATCGAGATTGGTTGTCATGGGGACACGGCTGGGTAAACGTTACCGATGCTATTGTCGAAAGCTGTGATACTTTTTACTACGATATTGCCTTAAAAATGGGCATAGACGTAATTCACGAAGACATGGTGCGCTATGGTTTCGGGGAACGTACCGGTATCGATATTGCCGAAGAGTCGGCAGCGATTATGCCCTCTCGTGGTTGGAAGCGCGCGCGCTTTAATCAACCATGGTACGCCGGAGAAACCGTTTCTGTTGGCATCGGGCAAAGTTTCTGGACCTCAACGCCATTGCAACTCGCCGTGGCTACCGCGGTGGTGGTTAATCGCGGCGAACGCCCAGTCCCTCGCTTATTGAAAGCAATTACTGATGGCGATATCACCATTCCTGCTGTGGTCGAGCATCGCGAGCCAGTGGTGTTAAAGAATCCGAACCACTGGGATGTCGCTCTCGATGGTATGGAAAAAGTTATCACCGCTACGCGCGGCACCGCCCGTAGAGCATTCGAGGGCGCTAGCTATCGCTCAGGTGGTAAAACCGGTACTGCACAAGTTCGTAGTATTGCCCAAGGTGAACGATATAACGCCGAAGAAATCGCTGAACGCTATCGAGATAATGCCATGTATGTCGGTTATGCTCCGGTTGAGGCTCCCGAAATCATGGTCGTAATCGCCGTTGAAAATGCGGGTGGTGGTGGCCGTATTGCCGCCCCAATGGCGCGTGAATTGTTTGACTTCTACTTTAGTAGCCAGGAAAAGAATGATGCGAACCCCTGATCAAAATGAACGACAAAGCTGGTTACAACGTTTCCATATTGATGGGCCTTTGTTCGTTGCTTTGCTCGCGGTTGCCGTAATAAGTCTGTTTACCGTCTATTCGGCGAGTGGCCAATCCATAGAAATGACCGAGCGCCAAGCTATTCGTATCGCTTTAGCATTTGGCGCCATGCTGGTAATTGCACAAGTTCCGCTTGGCGTTATTGAACGCTGGTCACTGCCCATATTTTCCGTCGGTGTGGTGCTCTTACTCGGCGTTTTATTATTTGGTGAATCAAGTAAAGGCGCGCAGCGCTGGCTAGACCTTGGCATTGTGACCATTCAGCCGTCAGAATTAATGAAGCTTGCGGTACCCATGGCCATCGCCTGGTTTATCTCGGTCAATGGTATTCCGCCAAGTAAAACCAGAATGGGAGCGGCCTTTGTACTCATGATGTTGCCCACACTCATGATTGCTAAACAACCCGATCTCGGTACCTCACTGTTGATTGCTAGCTCGGGTATATTCGTGCTCTTTTTAGCGGGTATCAGTTGGCGTTTAATCACCTTCTTTGCTGCTGCCGTTGGCGCATTTGTGCCCATTTTGTGGTTCTTCTTAATGCACGGCTATCAACGTCAGCGGGTACTCACTTTTCTAGACCCTGAACGCGATCCGTTAGGCTCAGGCTACCAAATTATCCAGTCCAAAATAGCTATAGGCTCTGGTGGGCTGGAAGGCAAAGGCTGGCTGCATGGCACCCAATCACAGTTGGAGTTCTTACCAGAGCGTCACACTGACTTTATTTTTTCAGTATTCAGCGAGGAATTCGGGCTAATCGGCGTCATCGGCTTGCTATTACTTTACGGTTTTATTATTTTTCGGGGCATGCTCATTGCATTGCGAGCTCAAAAAGTTTATCAAAAGCTTTTAGCCGGTAGTCTTACATTAACGTTTTTTGTTTATGTTCTGGTAAATATTGGCATGGTTTCAGGCTTATTACCGGTGGTTGGTGTACCCTTACCACTAATTAGCTACGGCGGCACCTCGATGGTAACCCTACTTGCAGGATTCGGTTTGCTCATGGGCATTGCTACCAATCGCCGTTTAGTTATGCACAATTAAAAAACAATAAGGAATGGCCATCATGCGCACCCCAATTGCTCTATTATTTGCATTGCTTCCGTTCACTGCGAACGCATTATCAACGCCTGACTTGGCCAGTGAACGTCAGCAATTCATTGACAGCATGGTTGCAGAACACCAATTTGCAGCCGATGAAGTTGCTAAGTTACTCGATCAAGCAGAAGTAAACCAAGCCGTTCTCGACGCTATTCAGCGCCCATGGGAAGCCAAACCATGGTTTCAGTACCACCCGATATTTCTTACTGAGAAACGTTTAGCAGCCGGCCTAAAGTTCTGGGAAGAACACGCCGATACCTTAGCCGCCGCTGAAAAAGAGTATGGCGTTCCGGCTGAAATTATCGTCGCTATTATTGGCGTTGAAACTTTTTATGGTGTGTACCGCGGTAACTATAGCGTTCTAGATGCGCTCTATACTTTAGGGTTTCACTACCCACCACGCTCTAAATTCTTCCGCTCGGAACTGCAACATTTAATGCTTTTAGCGCGTGAAGAAGGCTTGCCAGCGGATGAGTTAATGGGTTCTTACGCGGGTGCCATGGGCTATGGTCAGTTTATTTCGTCGTCCTATCGCCACTATGCAGTCGATTTTGATGGTGATGGCGTTCGCGACTTATTAAACAACCCAGTTGACGCTATCGGCAGTGTTGCCAATTACTTTGCTCGCCACCGCTGGCAGTCAGGCCAACCGGTCGCCATCAAACTACCCGCGCAACCGCAGCGTGAGCAGTTAGTCACCAAAGGCATGCGGCCGAGTAGCAGTATCGCTGAACTGCAAGAGTTAGGGTTAGTACTGCCAGCCAACCATAACCTCGACCCACAAACTTTAGGCAAGGTATTTGCTTTTGAACTTGAGGCTGGTGAAGAGCTCTGGCTCGGTATGCCAAACTTTTACGTTATTACCCGCTACAACCATAGCCCGTTATACGCCATGGTAGTGCACCAACTGAGTCAACAACTAAAGAACGCGCGTTAACATGAAGCCTATTATTGGTAGTTTAATCCTGCTAAGTTGCGCAAGCCTGCTCAGTGCTTGCGCCGGTAAACCTGAGCCAGCGTCACGGTATAGTCAAAAACATGACTCAATACCGAGCCGACTGCCAAGCCCTGCAGAGCTTGCCGAACCAACACCAACCTTTGAAGCCCCTAGCCGGCAAGGCAATCGTAGCTACACGTTATTTGGCCAAACTTGGCATATTTTAGATGATATAAGCAATTATGAAGAAACCGGCACTGCCTCATGGTATGGCGAAAAGTTTCACGGCCACTTAACCTCTAACGGCGAAACCTATGACATGTATGCCATGTCTGCGGCCCACAAAACCTTGCCGATTCCGACCTATGTGCGCGTAACTAATCTGCAAAATCAGAAAAATGTCATTGTCCGGGTTAATGATCGCGGTCCTTTCCATGGCGACCGGATTATTGACTTATCCTATGTTGCCGCATATAAACTCGGAATGCTGGCCACCGGTACAGCGCCGGTCAAGGTCGAAGTTTTGCAACCGCCACAAAAAAACGAAGCTCTGGCAGCCACCCCACCGCTGGCCCCAAGTAATTTACCTGAGTTTTACATTCAGGTTCATGCCGGTAGTGATGCCAAACGCTTACAAAACGAAGCACAAAGCATTCAAGAAAAATATGGAGTTCCTGCAACTACTCAGCCTAATAATGGTCTATATCGTGTAGTTTTAGGGCCGTTCGCTGCCAATCAAACCGATGAGTTACTTGAGCAGTTGCGCCAATCTGGGTACCCCGGTGCTTTTCGTGTGGCAGTGCCCTAAACGCTGCGTTTTCGCGGTAATCGTGTTAGTATTTGCATCTTTTATCTGAACAAATAAACATAGAGACTTTTAAATATGGGTAGTGTATTACGTCATTTTGTTCGAACCATTGTTGTGGTTGCCGCTTTTTCAACCACAGTGGCACATGCTGCCATTGTTCCGCCCGCGCCAAATATTAATGCCAAAGGTTATATCCTGATGGACTACCACACCGGATATGTCATTGTTGGCGGCAACGAAGATGAGCGATTAGCACCAGCAAGTTTAACTAAAATGATGACCAGCTATATCATCGGTCGCGAAATGCAAGCAGGCCGTATTAACAATGATGATATGGTTACTGTTAGTAAGAATGCTTGGGCTAAAAACTTCCCTGATTCGTCCAAAATGTTTATTGAAGTCGGTAAACAAGTATCCGTTGCTGATCTCAATAGAGGTATTGTTATTTCTTCAGGAAATGACGCTTGTGTTGCCATGGCTGAACACATCGCCGGTAGCGAAGATGCCTTCACTGATTTAATGAATACCTATGCTGCAGAGCTGGGCTTAACCAGTAGCCATTTTGGTAACAGCCATGGTTTATCGCACCCTGAACAATATACATCGCCGCGCGATATGGCTTTGCTAGCTCAAGCCTTAATTCGTGACGTGCCAGAAGAATATTCTCTTTACGCTGAAAAATCATTTACTTACAACAATATTAAGCAGTATAACCGTAACTCCCTATTATGGGATCGCAGCATGAATGTCGACGGCATCAAAACCGGACATACCAATGAAGCCGGCTATAGCTTAGTCACGTCTGCCACTGAAAACGACACTCGTCTCATTGCCGTAGTCATGGGCACCAACAGTGAGCAAGCGCGTAAAGTAGAAAGCAAAAAATTACTGAACTACGGCTTCCGCTACTATGAAACAGTAACGGCCTATGATGCCGGTGAAAGCTTTGTCGACCACCGCGTTTGGGGTGGTGAAGAAGATACCGTGCAGTTAGGTGTTACCGAAGCGGTAGTTATTACTTTACCTAAAGGCCAACGTAACAACCTACAAGCTAACTTTGAACTCAATCAAACGCTTGAGGCGCCTATCGAGAAAGGCACGCAGGTGGGCACCGTTTATTTACAGCTCGACGGCGATGATATCGCTAGCTACCCGCTAGTAACCCTGCACAGCGTTGAGCAAGGTGGTCTATTCAAGCGTTTTATGGATTGGGCTAAGAAAAAATTTAGCGATGAGTGAGTAGCTAACCCCGCATGACAACTACGGTATATTTAAATGGCGACTGGGTCGCCAGTGATCAAGCTAAAGTCTCGGTTTTTGACCGAGGCTTTTTATTTGCAGATGGCGTCTACGAAGTCGTCCCCGTTTATAGCTCACGCCCTTTTCACCTCGAGCGCCATTTAGATCGATTACGCCGCTCGTTAGATGCAATTGGTATTAGTGCGCCGACCGATAGTTTCTGGCAACAAATGCTGCATGAACTGCTCGAGCGTAATAGTTTTGACGACTGCTTGATCTATATTCAAGTAACCCATGGCGCTGACTTGCAACGTGCGCATCTGCCACACCAAGTATTACAACCTACCATATTCGCCATGGTGTCACCGCTACGCGTGCATTGGGACATTCCAAAGCCTATAGCAACTTGTGTATTGAATGACATTCGCTGGCTGCACTGTGACATTAAAAGCATTAGCCTGCTCGGCAATATCATGCTCAAACGCGAAGCTCAAGCCCGTGGTATCGACGAGCCCATGCTGCAACGTGACGGCTACGTTACTGAAGGCGCATCCAGTAATTTTTTTGCGGTAAAGCAAGGCGTTATCTACACCGCCCCTGCCGACCACTTGATTTTACCGGGCATCACCCGCAATTTAGTGGTTGAGTTGGCTCAAGATTTGGGTATTAAAGTTGTTGAAGAACCCTTTGCAGTGACAGCGCTTGCCGATCTCGACGAGGTGTTTTTAACCAGCTCAAGTCGGGAAGTGCAGCCGGTCCATAAAATAGATGATATAATCATCGGCAACGATAACAACGCTGGCGAGTGTGGGCCTATCGCGAAGCAACTTGCGGAAGCTTTTCACGCTAGTAAACGTCACCTCATTCAGGAGTAAAGCATGCAAAAAACACGCTTTGATGAGTTGGTAGAATTTCCCTGCGACTTCACTTTTAAAGTGATGGGGCTGGCTGTGCCTACCCTCCCCGACTTAGTCGTTGAAGTGGCACAGAAACATGCTCCGGGCGACTATTCACCAACGGTGAAACCGAGCAGTAAAGGCACCTATCACTCGGTAGCTATACGTATTCGCGTAGAAAGCCAAACCCATATTGAAACGCTCTATCGTGCTTTAGCCGATATCGAAGAAGTTCGTTATGTGCTCTGATGCTGTGCGCTCAAAACTGATTATCCGCCAACTCGGTCGACAACCCTACGAGCCGGTATGGCACGCCATGCAGGAATTTACCGACCAGCGTGATGCTAACACTGTCGATGAGTTATGGATACTCGAGCACGACCCCGTATTTACTCAGGGTCAAGCAGGTAAAGAGGAACATATTCTAGCCCCTGGCGATATTCCAGTGGTTAAAGTTGATCGTGGTGGTCAAGTAACCTATCACGGCCCTGGTCAACTCGTGATTTATTTCCTGCTTGATATTCGTCGCCGTAAAATTGGCGTACGCCAGTTAGTCAATTCCATTGAAGATGCCATTATTGCCCTCATGGCAAATCATGGTGTTACCGCGAGTGCGAAGTCTGATGCACCTGGCGTGTACGTGAATGATGATAAGCTTTGCTCGTTGGGTTTACGCATCCGCAAAGGTTGCTCATTCCACGGTCTTGCGCTCAACGTCGATATGGATCTTAGCCCATTTGCGCGCATCAACCCTTGTGGCTATGCCGGCATCAAAATGGTGCAAAGCAAAGATTTAAATGGCCCCCACGATGTTAATGACGCGGGCAACCAAGTAACTCAAATATTCTCAGAGCTTTTGGGTTACCAATACATTACTGAAGAAACAGGATTCGCCAAGCCTTATGTCCAAGCCAGTTAGAATTGAACCTGGAGTTAAACTTCGCGACGCCGATAAAATGGCGTTAATCCCAGTAAAAATCGTTCCGACCGAGCGCGACCAGATGTTGCGCAAACCTTCTTGGTTGAAGGTGAAGTTACCTGCTTCAACACAGCGTATCGATGAAATCAAACAAGCCATGCGTAAGCACGGTTTGCACTCTGTATGTGAAGAAGCCTCATGCCCAAACTTAGCCGAGTGTTTTAACCACGGTACCGCTACCTTTATGATTTTAGGTGCAATTTGTACCCGTCGTTGCCCTTTCTGTGACGTCGCCCATGGTCGTCCGTTGCCAGTAGACCCTGAAGAAGCGGTCAAACTTGGCATGACCATTCGCGATATGAAAGTGAAATACGTGGTAGTTACCTCGGTTGACCGTGATGACCTTCGTGACGGTGGTGCTCAGCACTTTGCTGATTGTATTCGCGAGATTCGCGCTCACAGTCCTGGTATTAAAGTTGAAGTCCTAGTCCCTGACTTCCGTGGCCGTATGCAAGTTGCGCTCGATATTTTGAGTGCCGAAGCACCTGATGTGTTTAACCACAACTTAGAAACGGTACCACGTATGTATAAAGCCGCCCGTCCTGGCGCTAACTATCAGTGGTCACTCGACTTATTGAAGCGCTATAAAGAAGAGCGCCCTGATGTACGTACCAAGTCAGGTTTGATGGTTGGTCTCGGTGAAACCAACGAAGAAATTTTAGAAGTTATGCGTGACTTACGTGCTCACGATGTCGATATGTTAACGATTGGCCAGTACTTACAGCCAAGCCGACATCACATCGCTGTGACCCGTTATGTCACCCCTGACGAGTTTGAAATGTTTCGCGAAGAAGGCGAGAAGATGGGTTTCACCCACATCGCTTCTGGTCCTTTAGTTCGTTCTTCATATCATGCAGATTTACAAGCTGCAGGTAAGGAAGTGAAATAATGAGTATTTTGATTTGGTGTTTATTAATCGCTGGCTTGTTGCCGATTGCTGCGAAAGCGCCAGTCGTTTACTTTCAAAATCGCAATAAAGACGGTTACGACAACCAACATCCTCGAGCACAGCAACAAGGTCTTACCGGTGCTGGAGCTCGTGCCGTTGCGGGTCACTATAACGCTTACGAGGCATTCCCACTCTACGCCGCTGCCATATTAGTGGTGATTGCGACTGGTAGTGTTAGTGAAACCAATATCGTGCTTGCCTTGAGCTTTATTGGTTTGCGTATTTTGTACCACGTACTTTACTTAGCAAATACCGACAAACTGCGCAGCTTAGTGTGGTTCTTCGCTATTCTATGTCCAGTACTAATGATTGCCCAAACGGCAATTGCGATGGCTGGGTAATGGTCGGTAACGACTGCTGCATTCGCAATAACTGAAGATATAATTTCGGCCATGTCGCACTATCATAGTATTGCA
This sequence comes from Pseudidiomarina sp., assembly GCA_048269045.1. Lineage (GTDB taxonomy): Bacteria > Pseudomonadota > Gammaproteobacteria > Enterobacterales > Alteromonadaceae > Pseudidiomarina. The sequence goes on along the minus strand of JBLWUG010000010.1, from coordinate 69,949 downwards.
TGGCCGTTATCTCAGGAACTGGACGCCAGGCAAAATACTCAGTCGCTGAACACGTAGGAACCGCATATAAACCCACCCCCTGCTTTGATCCTAACCGCCATACCCCTTGTTTAAACTGCCCTAGGTTCTGCCAACTATCCACGGCAAATCGCCACGGCAGCGCTTGCCATAATGCTTCCAGCTCAGACTGACTTAATTGATCCTTCGCGGTAATCACGATATTTAAGCTGTCGTGCTCATAGTTACCATGGCAGTAGCCTTTCGCCAACATTGTGCTCATCGCATATTCATCGGCAAAGCCCAACCAATGACCAAGTTCATGAGCAAATAAATCTACCGACGCCCGGCTAGGTAATAACATGCGCTCTGGCGTAATATTCGCTAATCCTGCATCATCATTGGTAAATAAGATAAAAGGAGCGGTAGTTTCAATACGCTGCGGTACCTGACAATCGCTACGCTGCCTTTCGCCAACGCTTGCGCACACCACTTCCTCAGGCTGATAGTATTGCACCTGAAAGCAGTTGGTAAATTCAGCCAAGGGATGCTGTTGCCAGCCTGAAAATAGCTTTATCGCCGGCAACATCGCTGCGGTATCAGGCAACCACACCGCGATCGGCTGCGAGCAGCTTTGCGCTGCTAATACCGACAAACCACGACGCAAGGCGGTAATATCTGTGGTTGGAAAGCTCCAGCTGAGCCAATGTGGTAACCAGTGATGAGGTTGGGCGACACTATGAAACATCGCCTCGAATGGTGCAGATGTACGCTCTGAGGCCGCTTGAGCAGCTGCGTACGGGGTTAAGCTTAAAGCTATAATCCCGATGCTTAAACTATTCAGAATTCGCTGAAATTGCTTCTTCACTGCGTTCAAGCTCTAGTCCCGCATAACGATGCTCTAAATAAATATAGACGTTGGTACTTAATGCCAGACGGAAGTACACCGATGCCGCGCGATGGTTGCCCTGGAGCTGCTTTAACTTACCTAAATAGAAATAAGCTTCACACATACGTTCAGCTAAGGTTTCATCTTGCTGTAAATTGCGCACGGCATGAATATCGATAAATGTTTCTTCATCAATAGCACCCAGCATCACATCCACCAGGTTCCAACCCCACTCGCCATTGCCGTCAGCAATGCGTCGCTGCGCTAAGTTTCTGCGCGCGACTTCAGGCTGATCATTCACTTCAGCTAAGTATAGCCATAGTACTCGATAGGGATCCGATTGCTCCGCATCATAAAAGTCGAATAAATCATTGTAGGCTAAGTCATAGCGCTGGTCATAATAGGACACGATGCCACGATTTAACTTCGCGTACGGGTGATCGGGCTCGAGTTCTAGTGCCGAATCAAACATTTCATAAGCGTAGTTAAACTGCTGCGCTTGTGTGTAATGAATACCGAGGTAATTGTACGCCCCGCTCAACCGCGGATTAAACTCGAGCGCATAATTAAAATCGATACGGGCTAAAGCATTTAAACCAACAGCATCGTAAAGCGACCCGCGTCGATAGAGCAACTGAGCTAAGCTTTCTTTACCTATGTCGTCTTCATGACTAAGAATTTCATTCAACTTGGCAATTTCAAGTTGATAGCGTAAGTCCGCTGTTTGCGGCTTCACCACAAATAAGTTATTTAACGCGGTGTTTTTATCGGCGTTAGTTTGTGCACAGGCGCTGAGCAACAACACCATCGCGAGAACGCCTAATCGTGTTTTCATAAAGCACTACCTTGTTAGCTAGTTCAACACATCATACCGTACTTAAAATAAAAAAGGCCAACCTAATAGGTTGACCTTTCATTAAAAACTTTAGCTTAATTTCGTAATTAAGCGTTGTTTTCGTCGCTTTCAGGCGCTTTGGTTTCAGCGTCAGTCGGCTCGGCAGCTACCGCTTCTGGTGCTGCTTCTGCTGCTGGCTTTTCCGCCGCATCTTTCATGCTTAAACGAACGCGCCCTTGACGGTCGATTTCTAATACCTTCACAGGTACCACATCGCCAACCTTCAAGTATTCGTTCACATCGTTCACACGCTCTTCAGCAATTTGTGAAATGTGAACCAAGCCATCTTTGCCTGGTAAAATCGTCACGAACGCACCGAAGTCAACGATACGTGCAACTTTACCTTGGTAGATACGACCCACTTCAACATCAGCCGTAATCTCTTCGATACGAGCAATAGCGTGGTCAGCAGATGCTTGGTCAGTCGCCGCAATGCGCACAGTTCCGTCATCGTTGATTTCGATGTTGGTGTTGGTGCTTTCCGTCAGCTCACGAATAACCGCGCCGCCTTTACCAATTACGTCACGAATCTTATCTGGGTTAATCTTCATGGTGTGGTAGCGTGGAGCATAGTTTGAAAGCTCAGTACGCGCGCCAGAAAGTGCTTCGTCCATTACTGTCAAAATATGCAAGCGTGCTGATTTTGCCTGAGCAAGAGCCACTTCCATAATTTCACGAGTGATACCGTCAATTTTGATATCCATCTGCAAAGCAGTAATACCGTCAGTGGTACCCGCTACTTTAAAGTCCATATCACCTAAATGGTCTTCGTCACCAAGAATGTCTGACAATACTACATACTTGTCACCTTCTTTCACGAGGCCCATCGCAATACCAGCAACTGAAGCTTTGATCGGTACACCAGCATCCATCAGTGCTAATGAAGCACCACAGACTGAAGCCATTGAGCTTGAACCGTTTGATTCAGTAATTTCTGAAACCACACGAATGGTGTACGGGAATTCGTCATGCGATGGCATTACTGCCTGCACACCACGTTTCGCTAAACGACCATGACCAATTTCACGACGCTTTGGCGAGCCAACCATTCCGGTTTCACCAACACAGTATGGAGGGAAGTTGTAGTGCATCATGAAACGGTTGTTGCTTGAACCAATCAGGTCATCAATCATTTGCGCATCGCGCTCAGTACCTAAAGTTGCGGTAACTAATGATTGAGTTTCACCACGAGTGAACAACGCCGAACCGTGGGTACGTGGAAGTACGCCAGTAGCCATGTGCAATGCACGAACCATATCAGGGTCACGACCGTCGATACGTTTTTCGCCAGCAGTAATACGGCTACGTACAACTTTGCTTTCTAATGAATGGAATAAATCGCCAATTTCTTTTTCGTTCAACGTTTCGTCTTCAGCTACTAATTTCTCAATAACTTCAGCTTTTAACGCTGATACTTGCTCATAGCGAGCAGCTTTTTCAGTAATGCGGTACGCATCACCAATGCCTTGCTCAGCTAATGCTTTGATTTTGTTTAACAGCTCTTCGTTGGTTGCAGGAGCTGTCCAGTCCCACTTCTCTTTACCAGCTTCAGCGGCAAAGGCAGTGATTTCTGAAATCACAGTTTGCATTTGGTCGTGACCGTAAACAACCGCGCCTAACATGGTGTCTTCAGAAAGAATATCAGCTTCTGACTCAACCATTAATACTGCGCTTTCAGTACCGGCAACCACTAAATCTAGTTTTGATTCTTCCAGTTCATCTAAAGTTGGGTTCAACACGTATTCGTCGTTGATTACACCAACTCGTGCGGCACCAATAGGACCAGCGAAAGGTACGCCAGAAATTGCTAAAGCTGCTGAAGTACCGATTAAGGCTACGATGTCTGGAGAAACTTGTGGATTAACTGAGATGACCGTTGCAATGACTTGAACTTCGTTTTTAAACCCTTCAGGGAATAATGGACGAATTGGACGGTCGATTAGACGACAAGTTAGGGTTTCGTTTTCTGATGGACGACCTTCACGCTTGAAGAAACCGCCAGGGATTTTACCGGCTGCGTAGGTACGTTCTTGGTAGTTAACCGTTAATGGGAAAAAGTCTTGACCTTCTTTTGCTTCTTTTTTTGCAACTACTGTTACTAAAACCGTAGTGTCATCCATGCTGGCCAAAACGGCCGCAGTCGCTTGGCGTGCCATCACACCTGTTTCTAGCGTTACGGTGTGTTGTCCGTATTGAAATTTTCTAGTAATCGGATTCACGTTATATTTTCCTTTACTCTTCTCTTCGACTTGTGTTTTTTATCAAACTTTTATCGCTATTTTAACTAAAAAAGGGGCCCATATGGCCCCTTTGCATGAACAGTGCTTAGCGACGTAAACCGAGTCGCTCAATCAGGCTAGCGTAGCGCTGACCGTCTTTACGCTTTAGGTAGTCCAACAACTTACGACGTTGGCTTACCATGCGTAACAAACCACGACGTGAGTGGTGGTCTTTAGCGTGTTCTTTAAAATGACCTTGTAAATCGTTAATGTTGTGCGTTAACAAAGCAACTTGAACTTCCGGTGAACCGGTGTCGTTTTCGCCTTGGCCAAACTCTTTAACGATCTCAGCTTTCTGTGCTGTACTTAGTGACATATCATACTCCTGATAATTGAAAAATGTCAGTGCCAATCACTAATTCAGCACCAACGGAATCGCGACCGATTATACGCACTAACCGCATAAAACACAATCACACTTGACTTATTTATTAAGGGCGTTATTTATCACTCGTTTCGGCGTTATCAATGGTAAATCATCCGCACCACTGGCCGCTTCTAACAAGGTGCCCATCCCCAGAAAAACACGGTCACTGGCACGCTTCACGCGGTAATGGTCGAGCTCTTCAGTAGGCGTCGCGGTAACCGGCACCGGATTACCACTCACGAAGCGCAAAGCATCTTCATCAGCAACCAATAGTTCTGGTATATGCTGGACCACGCAATCATTAGGCAGCAATAACGCATCCATAGCCGCATAATCACCCTGTTCTGGATTCGTTTGCGCTGCGATTTCGGCTAATTCGGCAGCGGTATAGATCGGGCCTTCTACGCCTTCTATCCAGGTGCGATGCAGTTCCGCCACATGGGCGCCACACCCCAACAGCTGCCCCATGTCATCCACTAGGGTACGAATATAGGTGCCTTTCGAGCAGGTAACCTCTAACGTCAGCAAATCCTGTTGCCAGTCAAGTTGCGTGATCTTGTGGATAGTGATGGTGCGAGTTTTACGGGGTACTTCAATGCCTTCTCGCGCATAATAATATAAAGGTCGACCTTCATATTTTAAGGCTGAATACATCGATGGTGATTGCTCTTGCTCGCCCGTAAATTTTGCGATGGCGGCGCTGATATCTTCCTGGGTGACGGCATCCACTTTTTCTTGCGGAGCGGTTTCTACCACTTCGCCGTCGGCATCACTAGTGGTTGTGCGAACACCTAGTTTAGCCACCACTTGATAAGCTTTATCCGCTTCTAAAGAGTAGTGTGAAACCTTCGTTGATTCGCCAAAACATAAGGGTAATAACCCTGTTGCTGCAGGATCAAGTGCGCCCGTGTGACCTGCCTTATTGGCATTTAAAAAACGCCGCACTTGTTGAAGCGCGGCGTTTGAACTGATATCACGGGGCTTGTTTAGCAAAATCACGCCGTTGACATTACGGCCCGATTTACGACGTCCCATTAGTCTTCTCCGTTCTCGTCCTGATCCGTGCTGTTGTTACCACGCTCTGAATCGCGACGAATCGCTTCATCAACTAAGCGCGACATACGAATTCCTTCGTTTAACGAAGGATCGTGAACAAACCGTAGCTCGGGCATCACCCGAGCACGTACACGTTTACCCAGTAACGAGCGGATATAACCCGAGGCCTCGTTAAGTACTTTCAAAGCAGTTTTTACGTAGCTGTCATCATCATTGAAGAAAGTTACAAATACTTTGGCATAGGCCAGATCTCTAGATACCTCAATATCAGAGACCGTGACCATGCTAACCCGCGGGTCTTTTATTTCACGTTGCAGTATGATTGCGATTTCGCGTTGATACTGCTGTCCAACCCGGTCGGTACGACTGTAGTCTTTCGCCATGCGCTTTTATAAACTCCGCTCTACTTGCACCGTTTCAAATACTTCAATTTGGTCACCAGCGCGAACATCATTGTAGTTCTTCACACCGATACCACATTCCATGCCATTACGAACTTCTTGCACGTCATCTTTGAAGCGACGTAATGACTCTAGCTCACCTTCGTAGATAACCACGTTGTCACGTAGTACACGGATAGGCGCTGAACGCTTGACCACACCTTCAGTAACCATACAACCAGCGATAGCGCCAATTTTTGGTGACTTAAACACATCACGAACTTCTGCTAAGCCGATGATTTGTTGTTTAAACTCAGGTGCTAACATGCCGCTCATGGCTGACTTCACTTCATCAAGCAAGTCGTAGATAACGCTGTAGTAGCGAAGATCAACGCCTTCTTGCTCAATTAAGCGCTTCGCCGTGGCATCGGCACGTACGTTAAAGCCAATCACAATCGCGTTCGAGGCATTCGCCAATGAAGCATCAGTTTCAGTGATACCACCAACGCCGCTACCAATGATGTTAACTTTCACTTCATCAGTAGAAAGCTTCTGTAGTGATTCTGAAATCGCTTCCAGTGAACCTTGTACGTCTGACTTCAATACGATGTTTAACTCTTCCACGTCGCCTTCTTGCATGTTGGCAAACATGTTTTCCAACTTCGCTTTTTGCTGACGGGCTAATTTAATATCGCGGTATTTACCTTGACGGTAGTTCGCTACTTCACGTGCTTTACGCTCGTCTTTTACCACGGTAGCTTCATCACCCGCTTGCGGTACGCCTGATAAACCAAGTATTTCTACTGGAATCGAAGGACCGGCTTCGGTGATTTGCTGACCTAGCTCGTCGCGCATCGCACGAATACGACCGTACTCTAAGCCACACAGTACGATATCGCCTTGGCGTAACGTACCTTCTTGAACCAAGATTGATGCAACCGGACCACGGCCGCGGTCTAAGCGTGATTCAATCACAATACCATTGGCCATACCTGAGGCAACAGCTTGTAAATCAAGTACTTCCGCTTGTAGCAATACTGATTCGAGTAACTGATCAATACCATCACCGGTATGAGCCGATACTGGTACAAACATAATATCACCACCCCACTCTTCTGGGATGACGTCACGTTGTGCTAACTCGTTTTTCACACGATCTGGATCCGCTTCTGGCTTATCCATTTTGGTAATGGCAACAACAATTGGAACTTCAGCTGCTTTCGCGTGCTGGATAGCTTCCAACGTTTGCGGCATCACACCGTCGTCAGAGGCAACAACCAAGATCACGATATCAGTTGCGCTCGCACCACGAGCTCGCATTGAGGTAAAGGCGGCGTGACCTGGGGTATCAAGGAACGTCAGCATGCCTTGGCCAGTTTCAACGTGGTAAGCACCGATATGCTGGGTAATACCACCGGCTTCGCCTTTGGCTACTTTAGCTTTACGAATGTAGTCCAATAATGATGTTTTACCGTGGTCAACGTGTCCCATCACCGTTACTACTGGTGCGCGAGGAGCCTTAACCGCTTTCACATCTTCACCGCGATCGGCAAGTACTTCTTGCTCGAGTGCGTTTTCGCTAACCATAACCACGGTGTGACCCATTTCTTCAACCACTAAAGATGCAGTTTCTTGGTCTAACACTTGGTTGATGGTTACCATTTCGCCCATTTTCATCATCGTTTTGATGACTTCACTGGCTTTAATGGCCATCCGGTTAGCTAGCTCGCCAACAGTAATGGTTTCACCAATCTTAACTTCACGTTCAACTGGTGAGGCTGGCTTGTTAAAGCCATGCTGTAAGCTTGATTTTTTACCACCTTTACGACGCTTGTCGCGACGTGAAGTTTCTGCACGCTCATCTTCTTTAGCACGACGTTGCTTGGTCTTGTTACGACGGCTACGGCGTTCTTCTTCTGAGTCTTGCTGATCTTCCGCGGCACGGGCCGTGGTCGACGTGGTGAAGTGAACATCTTCTTGTTCAGCTTTCTTACGCTTGGCTTCTTCTTCCTTCCAACGCGCTTCGTTTTCTTCAGCTAAACGACGTGCTTCTTCAGCTTGACGCTCAGCTTCAGCTTCAGCTTTTTTACGAGCTTCTTCTTCTTGAATCTTTTGTAAACGCTCTGCTTCTGCTTTCACAGCATCAGCTTTTTTACGCTCTTCAGGCGTCATCGCAGCGCGTTTATCGGCTTCAGCTTTAGCCTTAGCTTTCTCTTTTTCTTTGCGAGCAGCTTCTTGTTTAGCTTTTTCTTCCGCAGCTTTAGCGTCAGCTTTCGCTTTTGCTTCTGCAGCTGCCTTTGCCTCTTCAGCAGCTTTCGCTTCTGCGGCAGCTTGTGCTTCCGCAGCTAAACGTTCTTGCTCTGCTTTTTCTTGTTCAGCTTGTTGCTGTTCTTCCGCAGAAGAACGCTTCACATAGGTACGCTTTTTACGCACTTCAACTTGCACTGACTTGTTGCGGCCAGGGCCACCACCAATGCTTAAGGTACTTTTTTCCTTGCGTTGCAAGGTCATCTTGGCTGGCTCACTGCTGCCACCATGTGACTTATTTAAATGCGCTAATAGTGCTTGTTTCTCGTCTTCGGTAACATTATCGCCCGGCTTCTTTTTCATGCCTGCTTCAGCGAACTGTTGCACCAAACGATCAACTGTCGTACCCACATCTTTGGCTAGCTTATCCAGCGTTACTTCTTCCATAGTCTGTTGTACCCCCGTTGACCTTATTCTTCATCACCGAACCAGCAGATGTTACGCGCTTGCATAATCAGCTCACCAGCTCGTTGTTCGGTTAATTCTTCGATATCTGCCAAATCATCAACACCTTGCTCGGCTAGTTCTTCCAAGGTTTTGATGCCACGGCTTGCTAATACAAATGCAAGGTGACGCTCTAACCCTTCTAGGTTTAGCAATGATTCATCTGGCTCCGCGCTCTCCAACGATTCTTCCGTTGCAAGCGCCTGCGTCGTTAACACAGCCTTTGCGCGGCTGCGTAGTTCTTCCACGATGTCTTCATCCATACCTTCAATTTCAAGTAACTCTTCTTCAGGTACGTATGCAATTTCTTCTAACGATGAAAAGCCTTCGTCGATAAGTACCGACGCAAAGTCTTCATCAATCGTTAAGTGTTTGGTAAATAAATCCAATACTTTTTGTGCTTCGGCTTCGTTCTTTTCAGTGAACTCATCAACTGACATGACATTTAACTGCCAATCAGTCAATTGACTCGCCAAACGTACGTTTTGACCAGCTTTACCGATAGCCTGGGCAAGATTGCCTTCTTCTACCGCAATATCCATGGTGTGAGCGTCTTCGTCGACAACGATAGAAGCTACTTCAGCAGGTGCCATGGCATTAATAACGAATTGTGCAGGGTTATCATCCCACAACACGATATCTACGCGCTCACCGCCAAGCTCACCAGATACGGCTTGCACTCGCGCACCACGCATACCCACACAAGCACCCACTGGATCGATACGACGGTCATTACTTTTCACAGCAATTTTCGCACGTGAACCTGGGTCACGTGCAGCGCCGCGAATTTCAATCATTTCTTCGCCAATCTCTGGTACTTCGATGCGGAATAATTCCACTAAGAAGTCAGGGTGTGTACGGCTCACAAATAACTGTGCGCCACGTGCTTCAGGGCGTACGTCGAATAGTAATCCGCGCACACGGTCACCGGCACGCACCGACTCACGTGGGAGCATGTCTTCGCGGTATATAATCGCTTCGGCGTTATTACCTAAATCCAAAATGACATGTTCACGATTCGCACGTTTAACAATACCGCTAACTAGTTCGCCAACTTGGTCACGATACTCGTCCACAACTTTCGCGCGCTCAGCTTCACGTACTTTCTGTACGATAACTTGTTTGGCGGTTTGCGTAGTTATACGGTCGAATTCGATAGATTCGATTTGCTCTTCAACGAAGTCACCAGCTTGTACGCTGTCATCTTCATACTGGGCAGCCGCTAAACTGATTTCACGGTACGGTGCTTCGAGTGGTTGTTCGCTATCGTCAACCACCAACCAACGACGGAAGGTATCGAATTCACCAGTATGGCGATCAATGCTTACGCGAACATCAATGTCACCGTCGTATTTCTTTTTGGTTGCATGAGCCAACGCTGATTCGAGCGCTTCAAATATCTTTTCTTTAGATACGTCTTTTTCGTTTGAAACTGCTTCTGCAACCAATAAAATTTCTTTTGCCATTGTTTTGCCTCGCCTACGCAATCCTTAGTTGAACTGAGGAACTAAATGAGCTTTCTTAATTGATGATTGCGATACTTTTAACGCAGTATCATCAACGTTGAATTCAATGTGATCACCATCGATGGCGGCAATCACGCCTTTAAACTTTCGCTTACCCTGCTGTGCCATAACTAATTCGACGGCCGCAGTTTCACCGATGTAGTCAGCATACTGTTCCGCTTTGAAGAACGGACGCTCCATACCTGGTGAAGAAACTTCTAAAAAGTATTCACTGTTGATTGGATCTTCGACATCCAAAATAGCACTTACCTGATGACTAACATCAGCACAGTTGTCTACGCTTACGCCTGCTTCAGAATCAATATATACGCGTAAGGTTGAATGTTTACCAGCGCGCACGTATTCGACGCCCCAGAGTTCAAAGTCTAGTGCTGCTACTGCAGGTTCGAGCATTTCAAATAATCGGTCTTCAATTCGAGCCAAGTTTACTAACTCCTAAAAACAAAAAAAGGGCGTAATCGCCCAGTGTTGTTGACTGCCTAATCGTTGTTTTATAAGAATAAAACAACGCTGCAGCAAAGGTCACATAGTAAAAAGCCCCGAACTGCTGCGGGGCTTTTTAAACACTGGACCCTTTTGTAATTGGTTGCGGGGGCAGGATTTGAACCTACGACCTTCGGGTTATGAGCCCGACGAGCTACCAGACTGCTCCACCCCGCGTCCGAAAACGTGTCCATATTATAAGGGTTTCCGTTGGAAACACAACCCTGGACGGTTGTATATTTGGTGCCGAAGATGGGACTCGAACCCATACACCCGAAGGCACTACCCCCTCAAGGTAGCGTGTCTACCAATTCCACCACTTCGGCAAATACTACGTTGACTTAGTTGCTACCAGGAACGTCACTATCATTCACTGGAACCGCTGGAACTTCTTCCATCGGTACTTCGATTTCTTCGAAGTCGCTCTTCTGGTCGTTAGTACCAGCAGCTAAGTTACCCAAGATGAGGCTTAACACGAAAAAGATAACTGCGAAGACTGCAGTTGTACGTGTTAAAAAGTTACCTGAACCACTTGAGCCAAATACGGTATTCGATGCGCCGGCACCGAAAGAAGCGCCCATGTCTGCGCCTTTACCTTGTTGCAGCATGATCAAGCCAATGAGCAACAACGCAATAAGTAAATAGGCAATTAAGAATATCTCGTACATATCTTAAGCTCTCCGGGCTTGAGCTGCGCTGCAAATTGCGAGGAACTGCTCTGCCTGCAAACTTGCGCCACCAATCAAACCACCATCTATATCCGCTTCAGCAAAAAGTTCTGAAGCATTATCAGCCTTCACGCTGCCACCGTACAACAACTGTACTTGTGCGCCTGTAGGCCCAAATTTATTTTCTAGCCATGACCGAATAAAGGCATGGACTGCTTGCGCTTGCGCTGGGCTTGCCGTTAATCCGGTACCTATAGCCCATACTGGTTCGTATGCAACCACTAAACCGCGAGGGTCTGCTACTTGCTGCAAGGCGCTTGCTAGCTGTGCTTCAACTACCGCAAACGTTTGTTCTTGCTCGCGCTCTGCAGCGCTTTCACCAACACATAAAACTGCCGTCATCTCAGTATCAGCTAATACAGCTTCAACTTTGGCGGCAATGCGTGCTTCGTTGTCACCATAAAATTGACGACGTTCTGAGTGGCCAATGAGGACATGGCTTACGCCAAAGTCTTTCAATAACACCAGGCTATGTTCGCCGGTGTGGGCACCACTGTCATGTTCGTTAACGTCTTGGGCGCCTAACTGGGTATTGTCGTAAAAGGCAGCCTGCTGCCAGCTCGCTAATAAAACAGCGGGTGGACAGATCACAACAGCAACATCTTGATACTGTGCAGCGTGTTCGCGTAGGCTTTCAGCCATTTCAGTAACCAGCTTGCGGTCACCATTCATTTTCCAGTTAGCGATAACTAACGGTTGGCGTTGCATCTAAACCTCTAACTTCGTTAAGAGCGGCGAGATATTACATAACCTCGCCACAAGTTACAAGCAGTGAATGACGAAATAACGTCAGACTGATTAATTACTAGCCGCTTCCACTTCGCTGGCGATTTCTTCAGCGAAAGAACGTACTATTTTTTCCTCTTGGCCTTCCACCATTACCCGAATTAAGGGTTCAGTTCCGGATTTGCGTAATAATACGCGGCCGTTGTTGCCTAAAGCATTTTCGACTTCACTCACCACAGTTTTAACCTGTTCTGCAGCCAGTGGGTCGGTACCAGCTTCAAAGCGCACATTGACTAATGCTTGAGGGTATTTATTAAATGGCTCTAACAACTCATCTAAGCTGCGACCTTCGCGCTGCATTGCGGTAAGTACTTGCAAACCTGCAATGATGCCATCACCGGTACTATGGTATTGGCGATTAATAATATGGCCGGAGTTTTCTCCACCAATGCGCCAGTCACGCTTCACCAATTCTTCCATCACATAGCGGTCGCCTACTTGCGCTCGGACAAAAGGAATACGGCGATCAGTAAAGAACTTTTCCAGCGCAAAGTTGCTCATTAAGGTGCCAACAATACCACCTTGCAGTAAGCCATCTTGCTGTGCTGCGCGCGCCAAAATAAAGATGATGTCGTCACCATCGACCAGCCGCCCGCTGCCGGTAACCATCATGATGCGGTCACCATCGCCATCAAGCGCAAAGCCTAAGTCGGCTTTTTCAGCTAAGACTTTTTCACGCAGTGCTTTTAAATCTGTGGCCCCGCATTGGTCGTTGATATTAATACCATTAGGTTGGGTGCCGATTTCCCAGATTTCCGCGCCCAATTCACGCAACACGTCAGGCGCAATATGATAGGTAGCACCGTGCGCGCAGTCGACCACTATCTTCAGCCCTTTCAACGACAGTTCGCTCGGGAACACCCCTTTACAAAACTCGATATAACGGCCTGGGGCGTCGTCTATGCGACTCGCGCGGCCCATGCGCTCCGATGGTACACAAACCATAGGTTCGTCTAACAGGCGCTCAATCTCGGCCTCAACGCTGTTGGGCAACTTGCTTCCAGAATCGGAAAAGAACTTGATACCATTGTCGTAGTAAGGGTTATGAGACGCACTAATAACAATGCCTGCTGCCGCGCGGAAGTTACGAGTTAGATAAGCCACTGCGGGGGTTGGCATTGGACCTAAAAACTCAACGCTTACGCCAGCAGAAAGTAACCCTGCTTCCAGTGCAGATTCCAGCATATAGCCAGAAAGGCGGGTATCTTTACCCATTAACACACGTTGATTGCCTTTTTTCGAGAGTACCGTTCCTGCAGCCCAACCCAACTTGACTGCAAAGTCGGGAGTAATAGGGAAATCGCCTACTCGACCACGTACACCATCGGTTCCAAAATACTTACGCTGACTCAAACTTTATCTCCCGTCATCGTTGCGGCAACTACCTTCATTGCATCAACGGTTTCCTTGACATCATGCACGCGGATAATCCGCGCCCCTTTCATCGCCGCTATGGTTGCGGCTGCAATACTTGCAGATAAGCGCTCATCCACCGATCTATCGGTGACCGCGCCTAGCATCGACTTGCGTGAGACACCTACGAGCAGAGGCTGCTGTAATTCCTGCACACGTTCCAATTGATTTAACAATTGATAATTATGCCTGACCGACTTACCAAATCCAAAGCCAGGGTCTAAATATATTTTATCTTTAGCAATACCTGCAGCAACGCAAACCTGCGTGCGCGCCGCCAGAAATTGTTTAACTTCGTTCACCACATCGTCGTAGTCAGGCTGTTGCTGCATGGTCCGCGGTGCGCCTTGCATATGCATCAAACAAACTTCCACTTCAGGCCAGTTCGCTAACAGTTCAACAGCACCATCATCGCGCAGCGCATTCACGTCGTTAACCATAGTTACGCCTAACGCTAGTGCTTCGCGCATTACTGCGGTCTTACAGGTATCAATCGATATCGCCACGTCCAAGTTTTCGTGTAGCTTTTCAATCACTGGCACCACTCGGTCCAATTCTTCTTGTACCGAGACACCCGCGCTACCGGGACGCGTGGATTCACCGCCTACATCGAGGTAGTCTGCGCCCTGGGCAACCATAAGTTCTGCTTGCTTTAGCGCTTGCTCGCTGTGCAAGAAACGCCCGCCATCTGAAAAGGAGTCTGGTGTTAAATTCAATATTCCCATCACTAAAGGTCGTTGATGATTTGCTGACATAACAATCTCGCTTAGGCTTTGGTTATTAAACAAAAAGCCCCGGTGGTCGGGGCTTTTATAAGTTAGCTAACGACCGTCAAAAGTTAGTTTGACGTGGCGTCACCAGCAGGCTTGTCCGTATTGATGCTTTCGTTACTCGTTGCATCATCGACATCACCCTTAGGCTTATTGTCGTTATCACGTTTATGCCAATCGCGCGGTTCACGTACATCGCGACGATTCATTAAATCATCGATTTGATCCGCATCAATGGTTTCATAAGTCATCAACGCATCTTTCATCGTGTGCAAAATGTCCACATTCTCTTCTAGAATGCGTTTTGCTCGATCATAGTTGCGATCAATGAATAGCTTAATTTCTTGGTCAATAGCACGCGCGGTTTCATCCGACATATGCTTAGACTGGGTTACCGAGCGACCGAGGAATACTTCGCCTTCATCTTCAGCGTAAAGTAATGGCCCCATTTTTTCGGATAAGCCCCATTGCGTAACCATTTTACGAGCAATTTCTGTTGCTCGTTCAATATCGTTTGACGCACCGGTAGTGACTTTCTCAGCACCGTAAATCAATTCTTCCGCAATACGTCCACCAAACAAGCTAGAAATCATGCTTTCTAGGTGCTGTTTTGAGTGACTAACACGGTCTTGCTCTGGCAAGTACATGGTCACACCCAAGGCGCGGCCACGCGGAATAATTGAAACTTTATAAACGGGATCATGCTCTGGCACTAATCGACCAACAATCGCGTGACCAGCCTCATGATAAGCAGTCATCGCTTTTTCGTCTTCGGTCATCACCATTGAACGACGCTCAGCACCCATCATGATCTTGTCTTTGGCTTTCTCGAAGTCGTCCATAGAGACCACTTTCTTATTGCCGCGAGCAGCAAATAGCGCGGCTTCGTTAACTAAGTTAGCGAGGTCAGCACCCGAGAAGCCTGGCGTACCACGAGCAATCACTGATGCGTCGACATCTTTAGCTAGTGGAACTTTACGCATATGAACTTGAATAATTTGCTCACGCCCACGTACGTCTGGTAAACCAACGACGACTTGACGGTCAAAACGACCAGGACGTAATAGTGCAGGGTCAAGCACGTCTGGACGGTTGGTTGCAGCGATAACAATAATGCCTTCGTTGCCTTCAAAGCCATCCATTTCAACCAGCATTTGGTTCAAGGTTTGCTCACGCTCATCGTGACCACCACCTAAACCAGCGCCACGTTGGCGACCTACCGCATCGATTTCATCGATAAAGATGATGCAAGGAGCAGCCTTTTTCGCTTGCTCGAACATATCACGTACCCGTGATGCACCCACACCAACAAACATTTCGACGAAGTCAGAACCTGAAATCGTAAAGAACGGTACCCGTGCTTCACCAGCGATGGCTTTCGCCAGTAAGGTTTTACCTGTACCTGGTGGGCCTACCATAAGTACGCCTTTCGGAATTTTACCGCCTAAATGCTGGAACCGAGTCGGATCTTTTAGATAATCCACCAGTTCACTAACTTCTTCTTTGGCTTCATCACAACCAGCAACATCTGCGAAAGTTGTTTTAATTTGGTCTTCGCCCATTAAGCGCGCTTTACTTTTACCAAACGACATGGCGCCACGGCCACCACCACCTTGCATTTGACGCATGAAAAATATCCATACACCAATCAGCAACAGCATCGGGAACCACGAAATAAAGATCGAACCCCAAATGCTTGGTTTCTCAGGTGGCTTACCTGTTACTTCAACATTGTTATTTAATAAATCAGGCAGTAGCCCTTCATCATGGGCTGGTATCACTGTGGTATAAGTGTCACCCGTGCGTGATTGAACGGTAATAACCCGCCCGTCGATGTCCGCCTTGCGAACACCGCCATTGTTCACCTGAGAGATAAACTCGCTATACGCAACTTGCGTATTGCCAGCACCACCAGGGTTGAAGCTGTTAAACACCGTCATTAACACAACGGCAATCACCAGCCATAAAATTAGATTTTTTGCCATATCGCTCAAAGCAGACTACCTCTTTTGTTGCATTTGTAGCACGCCCTACAGGGTACTACAGTTTATATCCTGTCGCTACCAAATAGACCTCTCGAGACCGAGAACGAGAGGAATCTGGTTTTCGGGTGCGCACTACTTTGAATGCTGCCCGCATCGCTTTTAAGAACTCTTCAAAACCTTGCCCCTGGAATACTTTGACCACAAAGGTACCATCGGGTTTCAATACCTGATGACACATATCCAAAGCCAATTCTACTAAATACATCGAACGAGGCTGGTCGACCGCATCGTTGCCACTCATATTGGGTGCCATATCTGACAGCACCACATCGACATTTTTGCCGCCAATGCGATCGGTGAGCGCGCCAAGCACCGCCTCTTCTCGAAAGTCGCCTTCGAGGAAGTCCACGCCTGCTATTGGGTCCATAGGTAAAATATCGCAAGCAATGACCTGACAGTTACCTTGTAACGTATCTACCACATATTGCGACCAACCACCTGGAGCGGCACCGAGATCGACGACCGTCATACCTTGTCGCAAGATCTTATCACGTTGTTGAATTTCTTCTATTTTAAATACCGCACGCGAGCGCAAGCCCTGTTTTTGAGCTTTCTGCACGTAGTGGTCTTTGAAATGTTCTTGTAGCCATCGAGTGCTACTTGCCGATCGTTTTTTTGCCATTGCTTCCTACCAAACTGGCTTCTTCTACCTAGATGGCGGTAGAATACCTCAAATTCAAGTCATCAAGTGGGATATATTACATGGCAACCGCCTTAACATTAAGCAATAAGCAAAAACAACACCTGAAAAGTTTAGCTCATCCATTAAAACCAGTAGTGCTATTGGGTGCTAATGGCCTCACTGAAGGCGTTATGGCAGAGATTGAGCTGGCGTTAGAGCATCATGAACTGATCAAGGTTAGAGTGCCTGAAGAAGAGCGTGAGCTACGTGAACAAGTGATTGCAACAATACTTGCTCACACTCACGCATACAAAGTTCAAGTGGTGGGTAAAGTTTTAACGCTCTATAAATCGAGCGAAGCTAAAAAAATCACCCTACCTCGTGGTTAACGCTCGTGCTGCGAATTCGCCAAGGCTTTTGCTACTTGGTTGAGCGCAGCCGTTAAGGTGACCACATTACCTCGCCGTTTGAAATAAGTATCCGACATAATTTGTCGGTTCTCTTCCGAGAGTTCGGCCCCATGTCGTTCGAGTATTGGGTCGACTCTAGCTAAGGCTTCAATCGCCATATCTACGGCGTATGATTGCTGCTGCTGTTCGCAGATATCATTGATACCACCTAACTGCCCTACCGCTGGATAGAACAGGTTTTCATAAGGGGCAAAAAACCAATCTAATGAAATCCGCCGGCGCAGTAGCTCGGCAATAATGGGATCAAAGTTGATTCGACCACGACGCTTCCAATTCGAGAAGGTAAACAGGTTTAAACCTAACCATCGCAATACATCTGTTGGGGTGCGTTCCCCGGAAAGTAATCTTAACCGATGCAAGGTTAAGTCATAATCCGGTACTTCAAGGGGTGGTTCTGAATCGTCAGAGGGAGACATCAAATTGCTGTCATTTGGCATGTTATTATTGTTGTTCATGTCATTTAACGCGTTATTGTTGTTTTTTTCCTACTGGTTAAAATTAAAACAGCGCGACAAAGTCGCGCTGTTCATGAGTAGTAGTGTACTGAATTGGTCTTCGTCTTAAATATACTGGACTTCGACAACCTCGTACTCTACTTCACCGCTTGGCGTGTTAACCATAACTGCGTCATCAACTTGTTTACCAATTAATGCACGCGCTATGGGTGAGTTCACTGAGATCAGTTGTTGCTTGATATCAGCTTCATCGTCACCGACTATCCGGTACGTAACTTCTTGTTCCGTTGCGGTATTATAAATAGTTACAGTGGCGCCAAAGATTATCTTGCCTTGATTAGGAACCTTTGTCACATCTATTACTTGGCTATTTGATAATTTGGCTTCAATTTCTTGAATTCGCCCTTCACAAAAACCCTGTTGCTCACGCGCTGCATGATATTCCGCGTTTTCCTTCAAGTCGCCGTGCTCTCGAGCTTCAGCGATGGCTTGAATAATACGTGGACGATCTTCAGTTTTTAAACGTTGCAACTCCGCCCGCAGCATTTCAGCACCGCGGGTCGTCATAGGAATTTGATTCATTAACTTAAAATCCTTTTATGCAATGCCTGTAAAGAATTGACGCGAGCGCGGTCGTCAGCAGTATTGGCTTTAACCGTCGCAAACGCGGCATTTAACGTGGTGGTATAAATCACTTTATTTAACAGTGCTTCGCGACGAATGTAAACTGAGTCTTCAATCGCTTGGCGCCCTTCCACCGTGTTAATGATATAGCTGTATTCACCGTTCTTAATTGCATCGACAATATTAGGACGGCCTTCTTGTAGCTTATTCACCACTGAACAGGCTAAACCTTCATCATTCAATAATTTAGCGGTACCGCGTGTCGCTTCCAGTGTGAAGCCAAGGCCAATTAGGCCGCGAGCTAAATCAAAGAGTCTCGATTTATCACTATCGCGCACCGACAGCAATGCTTTACCCGCTTTAGCGAGTGCCGCGCCAGCACCGAGGTTAGCTTTCGCATAAGCTTCTTCAAAGCTTTCGCCAACCCCCATAACTTCGCCAGTTGAGCGCATTTCTGGGCCACGAATAGGATCGACACCTTGGAATTTCGCGAACGGAATAACAACTTCTTTAACCGAGAAATATGGTGGAATAACTTCTTCAGTGATTCCTTGTTCAGCCAACGACTGACCAACCATGACTCGCGCCGCAACTTTAGCTAACTGAATGCCTGTCGCTTTGGAAACGAAAGGTACAGTACGTGCAGCACGTGGGTTTACTTCGATTAAATAGACAACGTCATCTTTGATCGCGAACTGTGCGTTCATTAAACCATTCACGCCCAGCTCAAAAGCTAGCTTGCGCATTTGGTCGCGCAGCTCGTCTTGAATCTTCTCGCTAAGAGAATAAGGTGGCAAGGAACAGGCAGAGTCACCAGAGTGAACCCCAGCTTGTTCAATATGTTGCATTATACCACCGATCAGCACTGCTTCACCATCACAGATAGCATCCACGTCGACTTCGATAGCGTTATCTAAGTAACGGTCTAACAATACTGGTGCCGAGTTTGATACTTTCACAGCATCGGTTAAGTAGCGAACCAGATCTTTCTCGTCATAAACAATTTCCATCGCTCGACCACCCAATACATAAGATGGACGCACCACTAGCGGGTAGCCAATACGGGTTGCTTCACGAATGGCTTGGTCGACTTTGGTGACGGTCGCGTTTTCAGGCTGCTTAAGGCCTAAACGGTTTACCGCAGTTTGGAAGCGCTCACGGTCTTCAGAACGGTCGATAGCATCAGGTGAGGTACCAATAATAGGTACGCCATTGGCCTCAAGCTCACGCGCCAGTTTAAGTGGCGTTTGACCACCGTACTGCACAATGACACCTTTCGGCTGTTCAATACGAACAATCTCTAATACATCTTCAAGCGTAATAGATTCAAAGTATAAACGGTCAGAAGTATCGTAATCGGTAGATACCGTTTCTGGGTTACAGTTAATCATGATGGTTTCGTAACCATCTTCACGCAACGCCAGTGCTGCATGCACACAGCAGTAGTCAAATTCAATACCTTGACCAATACGGTTAGGGCCACCACCAATAACTAGAATCTTTTCTTTATCCGTTGGTGCTGCTTCGCACTCTTCGTCGTACGTCGAGTACATATATGCGGTATCAGATTTAAACTCAGCCGCACAAGTATCAACACGCTTGTATACTGGGTGAATATTCAATTCCCAACGGCGCCGGCGTACTTCGCCTTCGGCCACATCAAGCAGGTCAGCAATGCGCTTATCAGCAAAGCCTTTGCGCTTTAAGATGCGCAAGCTATGGGCGTCTAGTCCCGCCATGCCTAGCTGTTTTATTTCTTCTTCAAGTTGAACCACTTCTTCAATTTGAATCAGGTACCACTCATCAATGCGCGTCAATTCAAATACTTCACGTACCGTCATGCCTAAGCGGAACGCATCAGCAATATAGAAAATACGTTCAGCACCTGGCTCTTTCAGCTCGCGAATGACCTTGCCACGTGCGCTCGCGTCATTGATATCGACGATAGGGTCAAAACCCGACACACCGATTTCGAGTCCGCGAAGTGCTTTTTGTAATGATTCCTGTTGGTTTCGGCCAATAGCCATGACCTCACCCACTGATTTCATTTGGGTGGTTAGGCGGTCATTACAACCGGCAAACTTTTCAAAGTTAAAGCGTGGAATCTTAGTTACGACATAGTCAATAGATGGCTCAAATGAAGCTGGTGTTACGCCACCAGTAATTTCATTTTCTAGCTCATCTAAGGTGTAACCTACCGCTAACTTGGCTGCGACTTTAGCAATCGGGAAGCCGGTTGCTTTTGACGCTAATGCCGATGAACGAGATACCCGCGGGTTCATTTCAATGATGACCATACGGCCAGTATCTGGCTCAATACCAAACTGTACGTTAGAACCACCGGTTTCAACGCCAATTTCGCGCAGTACTGCAATCGCAGCATCACGCATGATTTGGTATTCTTTATCCGTTAACGTTTGCGAAGGTGCTACGGTGATTGAGTCACCAGTGTGAATGCCCATCGCGTCAATGTTTTCAATGGTACAAACAATGATGCAGTTATCATTGCGGTCTCGTACCACTTCCATTTCGTATTCTTTCCAACCAATCAACGACTCGTCAATCAGCAGTTCTTTGGTTGGTGATAAATCGAGGCCGCGACGACAAATTTCTTCAAACTCTTCACGGTTATAGGCAATACCGC
This sequence comes from Pseudidiomarina sp., assembly GCA_048269045.1. GTDB lineage: Bacteria > Pseudomonadota > Gammaproteobacteria > Enterobacterales > Alteromonadaceae > Pseudidiomarina. Next base: position 48,769 of record JBLWUG010000010.1, on the reverse strand, counting down.
CGCCCGATCCGCCCATAGTGAAACTCGGACGAATGATGACTGGGAAGCCTAAGCGCTCTTGAATTTCAAAAGCTTGTTCTAAACTATGCGCGATTTCAGCATTCGGTGTAGCCAAGCCAATTTTTTTCATGGCGTGGTCAAAACGTTCGCGGTCTTCTGCTTTATCAATAGCGTCGGCATTAGCACCGATCATTTCGACATTAAACTTTTCTAGAACACCATGCTTATCAAGCTCTAATGCACAGTTAAGTGCGGTTTGGCCGCCCATGGTTGGCAAAATGGCATCTGGGCGTTCTACTTCAATAATTTTAGCAACCACTTCCCAGTGAATCGGCTCCACATAAGTCACGTCTGCCATTTCTGGATCCGTCATTATGGTTGCTGGATTCGAGTTCACGAGAATGACGCGATAACCTTCTTCGCGCAACGCTTTACAAGCCTGGGCGCCAGAGTAGTCAAATTCGCAGGCCTGGCCAATTACAATGGGGCCAGCACCCAAAATTAGAATGCTTTTGATATCGGTACGTTTTGGCATAATTATTGGCTCATTAATTCTATAAAGTGATCGAACAGTGGCGCTGTTTCACTAGGGCCAGGACTAGCTTCAGGGTGACCTTGGAAGCCAAATGCAGCTACATCGGTGCGGGCGATACCCTGTAAGGTTCCATCAAATAAGGATTTATGTGTCGCCTTCATGTTCTCTGGTAACGATGCTTCATCGACCGCAAAGCCATGGTTTTGGCTGGTAATCATGACTCGACCGGTGGCTAAGTCCTGTACGGGGTGGTTAGCACCATGGTGACCGAGTTTCATTTTTACCGTTTTGGCACCGCTTGCTAATGCCAGCAGCTGGTGGCCTAAGCAGATACCAAAAATTGGAATTTTAGCGGCGATAATTTCTTGAATCGCAGTAATGGCGTAATCACAAGGCTCAGGGTCACCAGGGCCATTGGATAAGAACACACCATCGGGCTTCATTGCTAGTACGTCAGCAGCTGGCGTTTGCGCCGGAACTACAGTGACTTTACAGCCACGGTCTGCCAACATTCTTAAAATATTTTGCTTGCAGCCAAAGTCATAGGCCACTACATGATACTTAGGGTCGGTCAACTCACTAAAGCCTTCACCGAGTTGCCAGCTTTGACTGGTCCACTCTAATGGCGTTCGCAAAGTAACTTCTTTAGCTAAGTCTAAACCTTTTAAACCTGGGAATTGCTGGGCCAACTCTAAAGCTTTTGCTTCGTCAATGTCGCCAGCCATGATACAACCACTCAAGGCCCCTTTCTCGCGCAGAATTCGCGTTAACTTACGCGTATCGATATCAGCTATACCTATCACATTGCGCTGGCGTAAATAATCGCCGAGAGATTGTTCGCTACGGAAGTTACTCGCTTTCATCGACATTTCACGAATGACTAAACCTTTCGCCCAAACGCGATTGGATTCTTCATCTTCGTGGTTAGTGCCGTAATTGCCAATGTGGGGATAAGTGAGGGTAACGATTTGTTCTGCGTAGGAGGGGTCGGTGAGAATTTCTTGATAACCAGTCATTGCAGTATTAAAAACAACTTCGCCGACTACGGTGCCACCGGCGCCAATCGCCGTGCCGTGAAAAACTGTCCCATCTGCAAGAACCAATATGGCCTTACTCGCAGATTGGCTCGCTAGAATACTCAAGGTTAACCTCCGTACATAAAAAAACGGGTGAATCAGCTGCTGAATTCCCCGTTTGTTACCTTGCCAAACACCTTAATAGGTGCGCGTTTTAGCTTGCCTCAAATCTTATCGGCAAATTCATCGTATTTTATAGAATTTACGCGCATCAGTAAACCAATATTTACTCTGCTCCAACCATTTGTAGGCACTGCAAGTTAATCAAAAATGTGTTTGTACAAGGTTTTCAAATCCAAGGTATCTGCCATAGTATAGAGCCCTTTCTCTTGCCGCTCCAGCCATTGCGCGGCTCGCAGCGCGCCTAAGGCAAACACCCTGCGGTCGCTAACTTTGTGGGTTAACTCAATACGCTCGCCCGTTTGTCCAAGCATTACCGTATGTTCACCAATGATGTCAGCAGCTCGAATTACAGCAAAGCCAATACTACCAGGTTCACGTTCTTGATCACCGCGAATGCCCGCGCTCAAGTCAGCCAATTGACTACCTCGCCCTGCAGCTGCGCTTGCGCCGAGTGCCAGTGCGGTGCCTGAAGGAGCATCGCGCTTTGCAGAATGGTGGGCTTCAATAATTTCGATATCGGCTTGCGGCAAGGCGGCACTAGCGAGGCTAACTAGCTGTTGTAACAGAGCCACACCGGTACTGGTGTTGGCTGCATAAAGCACCGGAATGTGCTGGGCCGCGTTGGCTAACAGTTGCTGCTGCTCGCCACTCAACCCCGTGGTACAAACCACAATAGGACACCGCATGGCTTGCGCTTGCTCTAAGTTATCCTTTAATGCGGTGGGCAAAGAGAAGTCAATCAGCACCTCGACCTGAGTAGCAGCCAGTTGCTCAAGTTTGATATAGGTAGATCCAACATTATTGGCGTCTCCTAACACGGCTGAGCTAGCACTGACCACGGTAGCGCCGACCGCTACCGCTGATTCCTGAGCCGCGCTTAATACCGCCTGCCCCATACGCCCACTGGCACCTAAAATTCCGATCTTCATGAAAACTCCGTTGCTGTCTCCTGCTGGCGACGGCCTAAAACGACAGAAACCGCCATATCACCAGTGACATTAGTCGCGGTGCGCGCCATATCAATAACTCGATCGATAGCCGCGATAAATGCAATGCCTTCGAGTGGTAAGCCTACGGCATTCAAGGTTACGGTTAACATGACCATTGCCGTGCCCGGTACGCCCGCGGTTCCTACCGACGCCAAAGTAGCAGTTGCAGTAATTAACAAGTAATCCATCCACTCTAATGGAACACCATAGATTTGTGCAATAAATATGGCCGCTATGGCTGGATAAATTCCACCGCAACCATCCATATTGATAGTAGCGCCAAGCGGTAACACAAAGCTAGCATAGGTTTTATCAACGCCTAAACGTTCAGTTATCGCCTGATGGGAGGCTGGAATGGTACCAAAACTGCTACAGGTGGTGAACGCGACCAGCTGCGCCGAGAATACCGACTTAAAGAAATACCAAGGTGACATGCCTGCCATGCGCACTATGGTTCCATAAACGAAGACAATATGGATTAAACAGGCCAAGTAAATCGCGCCGATAAACGCAGCGAGCGGCCATAGACTACTCAGGCCGTAATTACCCACGACCCATGCCATAAGCCCAAGTACCCCAACCGGAGTCAGCTCCAATACCATTTGGGTAATGCGGTACATAACTTTTGCACCCGCTTGAATCGCATCGCCTAATGGTTTGGCAGCTTCGCCAACTTTTAGAATACCAATACCAACCAAAGCCGCAAAGACCACGATTTGAATCACGTTGCCTTCAGCTAAGGCGGCAAATGGGTTTCTCGGAATAAAGCCGAGCAATACCTCAATAGGGCCTGGTACCTGTCTTGGTACATAGTCCGCAGCGGGCACAAGATCTGGCGTTGGCGTGATATCGAGAAGACTACCTATGGTTAGCCCAATACCACTAGCGATCACCGCCGTGATTAAGAATAAACCAATGGTTTGTAAACCAATACGGCCCGCTTCAGCACCACCCTGCAACTGCAAAATCGCACTAACTAGCGCGGTGAAAATCAGCGGTGCGACCAACATGGTTAGCGCGTTTATGAATAGCGTTCCTAAAGGGCGTAACGCCTGCGCCAGCTGTGGCTCAATAACGCCAATAGCAACCCCGACAACAAAGGCGCCAAGCACACGTTGCCAAAACGGAATTGCAAACCACCATCCAAACATAGTTTTTCCCACCATACGCAAAAAGCACACACTCTAACTAAGGTGTGTGCTTTTATCTAAGTCCCAATTCGTCTTTTATATAACTAAAAGTTATTAGGCGTTATGGTAGTTGGCAGTTGGGTCTTCGCCCCGCCGTTAGTGCCTGCTGATAGCGTGGCTGGAGCTTCGCAGCGTGTGCTTCAAGGGCTTGAATTCGTGAGTTCGGTGACGGGTGAGTAGAAAGGAATTCAGGCACATTGCGCCCGGATTGGGTCGCCATATTGCGCCACAAATCAGCGGCTTCAGCAGGGTTATAACCGGCCGCAGCCATATATTCGATGCCGAGCTGATCGGCTTCACTTTCATGAATTCGGGAATACGGTAATAACACACCAAGCTGAGCGCCCACACCTAAGGCTGCGAGCACCAGTCCGGCTTCGTTTTCCTCAAGCTTTGTACTCGCTAAAACTGCGCCAAGCTGTAAACCCGCTCCCACGGCAAACTGATTCGACATGCGCTCGTTACCATGGTCGGCAATCACGTGACCTATTTCATGACCAATAACCGCGGCCAACTGCGATGGCGTTTGCGCGACTTTGAAAATACCTTGATACACACCGATATTCTCACCCGGCAACGCAAAAGCGTTCACCTGATCACTTTCAAACAGGTTTACTTCCCAGTCTTTCTGACGCCATGGATCGGGGAGCACACGAATAAGCTCATTAGCAACACAACGCACATAAGCAATGTTCCGTGCATCGCTGCTTAACTTCTCTTCTTGCTTCAAGGCGTCGTAACTTTGGTCACCTAAGCTCGCCATCTCGCCGCTCGAGAACATGATCAGTTGCTTGCGACCAGTCGGAGATTGAGTACAAGCCACTAATGCGATTACCGCGATGAGACTCGTCATCAACAATTGCTGCCAGTGTTTCATACTCACTCCTTATACGCTGATTCTTTTAGCCACGTAAATCATCAAAAAACTTACGCACACCGTCAAAGAAACCTTGTTCTTTTGGGCGATATTTAGCTGCTTCGTCACCGGTTCCCATGGACTCTTCAAGCTCAGCAAGTAACTCGCGTTGCTCTTCAGACAAGTTTACTGGGGTTTCGATAACTACTTTACAGATCAAGTCGCCTTCGGCACCGGTACGCACCGATTTTACCCCTTTACCACGAAGGCGGAATAATTTACCCGTCTGCGTTTCTGCCGGTACTTTAAGCTTCACTTTGCCAGCTAAGGTTGGTACTTCGATGTCGCCACCCAAGGCCGCTCGGGTAAAGCTCAAGGGTACTTCGCAGTATAGGTTATTACCGTCGCGGGTAAATATTTCATGTTCACGGACATGTACTTGAACATAAAGGTCACCTGCTGGAGCACCCATCTCACCCGCTTCACCTTCGCCGTTTAAGCGAATGCGATCACCGGTATCCACCCCTGCAGGGATTTTGACCGATAGAGTTTTAGTTCGTTCCACGCGACCTTCACCATGACAGGTACGGCATGGGTTTTTGATGATTTTGCCGCGTCCACGACAATGTGGACAAGCTTGCTGAACGGCAAAGAATCCTTGGCGCATTTGAATTTGGCCACTACCGTGACAATGTCCACAGGTATCAGCGCTGGTACCCTTTTGTGCACCAGAACCGTCGCAATCATCACAAGCGCTTAGTTTTGGAATTCGTAGCTCTACTTCTTTGCCGCGAACTGCTTCTTCTAGCGTCATTTCTAAGTTGTAACGCAAGTCGGCGCCGCGCTGTGGTTGTGCCCGCCCACGGCGACCACCACCAAAGATATCACCGAACACATCACCAAAAATATCACCAAAATCAGCACCGCCAGCACCACCAAAACCACCCTGGCCTTGACCTTGTTCAAAAGCAGCATGGCCATATTGATCGTACGCCGCGCGCTTCTGCGGATCGACCAAAATTTCATAAGCAGCATTGGCTTCTTTAAACTTAACTTCGAGATCTTTATCACCCTTGGTACGGTCAGGGTGATACTTCATCGCTAGGCGCTTATAGGCTTTTTTAATGTCGCGTTCGCTGGCATCTTTACTGACACCCAGCACGTCATATAAATCTGGTTTCGACATATTCAAATGGTTTCCACGTTCATTTTCACTCTGCCTGATACAAGTACACGGAGGCTACCTAGCGGCAACCCCCGTGTGCTCATTCACAGACACCCGGTGGGTGTGCTATTACTTCTTGTCGTCTTTAACTTCTTCAAACTCAGCATCGACAACATCGTCATCTTTACCAGCACCGCCAGCATCTTGACCAGCATCAGCACCCGCTTGTTGCGCTTTTGCTTGAGCTGCTTCCATCAGCTTGCTTGACGCTTCAATCAACGCTTGTTGCTTGGCTTCGATTTCTTCTTTATCGCTGCCTTTAAGCGCCGTCTCTAATTCGCCTAGTGCGGTTTCGATGGCTTCTTTATCGTTGGTGGCTAAATCGCTGCCAACTTCTTCAATTTGCTTACGGGTAGCGTGAACTAAAGCATCAGCTTGGTTACGTACTTGCACCATTTCTTCGAACTTCTGATCTTCTTCAGCGTTCGCTTCGGCATCACGTACCATTTGCTCTACTTCTTCGTCACTCAAACCAGAAGAGGCTTTAATAGTAATCTTCTGTTCTTTACCAGTATCTTTGTCTTTCGCAGACACATGCAAGATACCATCAGCATCCAAGTCGAAGGTTACTTCAATTTGTGGCTGACCGCGCATCGCTGCACGAATACCTTCCAAGTTGAATTGACCTAGTGATTTGTTGTCTGCTGAACGCTTACGCTCACCTTGCAATACGTGAATAGTCACGGCTTGTTGGTTGTCTTCAGCGGTTGAGAACACTTGCGATTGCTTGGTAGGAATCGTGGTGTTTTTCTCAATCAGCTTGGTCATCACGCCGCCCATGGTCTCAATACCTAAAGACAATGGCGTTACGTCGAGTAACAGAACGTCTTTAACATCACCTTGTAATACACCTGCTTGTACTGCAGCACCAACTGCTACCGCTTCATCAGGGTTTACATCACGACGTGGTTCTTTACCGAAGAAGTCAGTTACAACTTGTTGTACCTTCGGCATACGCGTTTGACCACCAACCAAGATGATGTCGTTAATTTCGCTAACCGATAAGTCTGCATCTTGTAAAGCTTGCTTCACTGGCTCTAGTGACTGTGCAATTAAATCTTCTACTAATGACTCTAACTTCGCACGCGTTACTTTAATAGCTAAGTGCTTAGGACCAGTCGCATCGGCAGTAATGTACGGTAAGTTAACTTCCGTTTGCTGCGCTGATGACAATTCGATCTTCGCTTTTTCTGCAGCTTCTTTTAAGCGTTGCATCGCTAGCGGATCTTTACGCAAGTCAAGACCTTGGTCTTTGTTGAACTGTTCAACCAAGTAGTTGATTAAACGGTTATCAAAGTCTTCACCACCTAAGTGCGTGTCACCGTTGGTTGCTAATACTTCAAAGGTCATTTCACCTTCAACTTGGTCAATTTCGATAATCGACAAGTCAAAAGTACCACCACCTAAGTCATAGACAGCAACAATGTTGTCGCCTTGCTTCTTGTCCATACCATAGGCTAATGCAGCTGCGGTTGGCTCGTTGATAATACGTTTTACTTCTAAGCCCGCAATACGGCCGGCATCTTTAGTTGCCTGACGCTGCGCATCGTTAAAGTACGCTGGAACTGTGATAACTGCTTCAGTGACTTTCTCACCAAGAAAATCTTCTGCAGTTTTCTTCATTTTGGTTAAGATCTCGGCAGAGATTTGTGGTGGCGCTTTCTTCTCGCCATCAATCTCAACCCAAGCGTCACCATTGTCGGCTTCAACAATTTTAAATGGCATAATGCCGATGTCGCGCTGCACTTCTTCATCTTTGAAGCGGCGACCGATCAAACGCTTAATTGCAAACAAAGTTCTATTCGCGTTTGTGACTGCTTGACGCTTAGCTGGTTGACCAACTAATACTTCACCTTCATCAGTGAACGCGACAATTGAAGGTGTAGTACGCTCACCTTCCGCATTTTCAATCACTCGTGCTTTATCACCATCAAGTACTGCAACGCATGAGTTTGTAGTACCTAAGTCGATTCCGATAATTTTACCCATCACTCGTCTCCAACATCATAATTTAAATAGGGTTCGTTACTACTTATATGGGGTGGTATTTTTCTATTTCAACACCCACAACAAGGTTATTATTAATTTTTCACTACCATGACCATCGCTGGGCGCAATAAACGGCCACTTAAGGTGTAACCTTTTTGCATCACTGCCATGATGGTATTGTTTTCTTGGGTTTCCGAAGGCTGCATCGACATTGCTTGATGCAAGTCAGGGTTAAATACTTCACCCACTGCGCCTACTGCAACCACATCGAACTTAGCTAAGGTACTGAGCAAGCCTTTATGGGTGAGCTCAATGCCTTCTAAGAAGCTTGCGTTAATATCTTCGGCTTGCGCGGCAATTTCGAGCGCTCGCTCTAAGTTATCAACGGTGGTTAAGATTTCATTCGCAAACTTTTCTAAGGCAAACTTGTGCGCTTTTTCAACATCAAGCGCAGCACGGCGACGCACGTTTTCCATTTCAGCGACGGCTCGAATGGCTCGGTCATTGGCATCAGCGACGCCCTGCTCGGCTTGACTCAAGGCTAATTCCAACTCGCCAACACGGTCTAATTCAACATCAGCTTCCGCGCTATCGACAGTCTCTTCAACCACCTGCTCTTCCACAGGTTGCTGTTCTTGATCTTTAGTCTGCTGGTTTTCTTCAGGTTTGGTCATCATTAAATACTCTTATTAAAATTCACAAATGATCAATAATCTGTTTTGATATAACTAGTCTTGCTGCTGTTTATGGGGTCACCTGCTCCCGATTCAAGTATTTTCAGTCGAAAAATAGGAAAAAACATGTCAAATACGGCGCAGCTCTCGTTTAAAACGATTGCATTACTCGGCAAAGTTCACCACGAAGCCACCCGCACCACCTTGCTCACTTTACAAAAAGAGCTACTCGCCATGGGCTACCGCGTGATCATTGAAGCCCGCACGGCTGAACAATTGGCCACCATTAACGCTGAAGTTTTACCGCTCGATGAAATCGGCACTGCCGCAGATTTAGCAGTGGTCGTTGGTGGTGACGGTAACATGCTTGGGGCGGCACGTATTTTATGCGAAGCCGACATTGCGGTGATAGGTGTGAATCGTGGCAACCTTGGCTTTTTAACTGATCTCGACCCAGATCACGTGGTGCAACAACTTAAGGCTGTATTAGCAGGCGACTATCAAATCGAATCGAGATTCTTATTGGAAACTGAAATTTACCGTCAATACGAACAAAAAGACGTTGGCCGCGCCATTAACGAAGTGGTTTTACACTCTGATAAAGTCGCCCACATGATTGAATTCGAAGTGTATGTAAATGACCAATTCGTGTATTCGCAGCGTTCCGATGGCTTAATTATAAGTACGCCAACGGGATCGACCGCCTATTCACTGTCAGGTGGCGGCCCTATTCTTACCCCAGGGCTCGACGCCATCACTTTAGTACCGATGTTTCCCCATACATTAAGTAGTCGACCGATCGTGGTTGATGGCAGTAGCGTCATTAAATTACGTGCCGCCGCCACCAATGACTCGCTGCAATTAAGTTGTGACGGTCATATGCGCATGCAAGTATTACCGGGCGACGAAGTGGTAATTCAAAAGTATCCACATCGACTCCGCTTAGTCCATCCACGCGATCATAGTTATTATCGAGTGCTACGAAATAAACTCGGTTGGGGCAGCCGTTTATTCTAATTTTATGAGGTGACTTGCATTACTGTATAGATACTGTATAACTACTGTATATTAACACAGTACTCGAGGTGACCCATGTTGCTCCATATGCATATACGAAATCTAGCGGTCGTTCGTCATTTAGATGTTGATTTTCAAACGGGCATGTCCGCTATCACTGGTGAAACTGGTGCCGGTAAATCTATTGCGCTTGATGCACTCGGCTTATGCCTGGGCAACCGCGCAGACATTGATTTAATCCGCGCCGATGCTCCCAAAGCTGAAGTAACCGCTACCTTCCAGTTAAACGATGCTGGCACACCGGCGGCACAGTGGCTCCATGAACAAGAACTCCAGGATGAAGATCTTGAGGTCTGTGTCATTCGCCGCTCAGTTACCCGTGAAGGTCGCTCTAAAGCATGGATCAATGGTCATCCCGTTACTGTAAGCCAACTCAAACAACTCGCCCCACTGTTAGTTAATATTCATGGCCAGCATGAGCATCAACTGTTAACCCGCAGTGAGCACCAGCTGTCCTTGCTTGACGCCTATGCAAGGCACACTTCACTATTAAACAAAGTGCAGCAGAGTTACCGCGATTGGTATCAATTACGCCAGCAGCAAAAACAACAAGCTCAACAACAAAATGACTTGGAAGCCCGCAGCCAACTGCTGCGCTATCAAGTCGCAGAGTTAAACGAGTTTGCCCTGGCTGAAGGTGAATTTGAAATTTTAGAGCAACAGCACAAACGTCTCGCCAATAGTGCAGCACTGATTGAAGATTCTGGTTTTGCTTTGAACGCGATCTTCGATGGCGAACATAACAACGCCTATAGCCTGCTACAAAATGCGCTGTCACGTCTTAACGAGCAACTGGAGAATGATCCACAACTGCAAGATACCGTGCGCTTATTAAAGGAAGCTAGCGTACAAGTTGAAGAGGCCGCGCGTGGGCTTCGATATTATCAAGAACAAATTGAACTTGATGATGAGCAATTGGCCATCGCCGAGCAGCGAATTACCCAAGCCATGAAAATTGCTCGACAGCATCAAATCGAGCCGACGCATATTCCGGCACATCACCAAGAGCTTCTTGATGAACTCAAACAGCTAGAATCATTGCAGGCCAATGCTGAAGGCATGGAAGAGCGTGTGCTCCAAGCCAGCCAAGCTTATCGTAAAGCCGCACTTGCGCTATCTAAAAGTCGCGTGAAAGCGGCTGAAGAGTTAGGCAAGCGTATTGCCGCTAGTATGCAACAGCTTAATATGCCTCATGGCCGCTTCGTAATTGATATTGAACACAATTCAGAAGCACCAGCTACTGCTGTAGGCACCGATGCTATTTGTTTTATGGTTACTACTAACCCCGGCCAGCCGCTGCAAGCCATGGCTAAAATAGCATCAGGGGGTGAGTTATCGCGCATAAGCTTAGCCATTCAAGTCATTACATCGAGCCAACTAACCACGCCTACGCTGATGTTTGATGAGGTTGATGTTGGTGTCAGTGGTGCTACGGCAACCACCGTTGGTAAATTATTACGCCAGCTAGGGGAATCAAATCAAGTTATCTGTGTCACACACTTACCCCAAGTTGCGGCACTCGCTCACCATCAATTACGTGTTGATAAGGTAACAAATGGTGAAACCACCGAGACGCACATGGTAGAGTTAGAACAAGAGGCGCGCGTGATTGAACTAGCTCGTTTATTAGGCGGCGACAAAATTACCGATACAACTAAAGCCAATGCGGCTGAATTACTTGCGGTTTGTTAGTCGTATTGTTTATTATCTACTTAGAAATTTTTTACAAACAGCAGGTCTTATGAGAACTATAATTGTTGCGTTAACCGTATTATTGTTAAGTGGTTGTTCAGTGTTCGACAAACTCGTTTATCGCATCGATATTCCACAAGGTAACTACCTTGAGCAGCGCGACGTTGACCAACTTCGCGTAGGTATGTCTAAAGAGCAAGTGGCCTACGTTATTGGAAAGCCAGTAGCTGACAATCCATATGATCTAAATGTTTGGTATTACGTATTTGATATGAATGCGGGAAGCGGCACAGATTATCAGCGCAAAGTCGTACTGCGCTTTGATGAAAACCAATTGATTTCCTACGAAGGCGATTTTGATCGTCCAAAGAATTTCGACACTCCGTTGGAACAATAGCTATACCATTGGCTCAGCGAATACATCTATCTTGATAGAGTCGTTTAAGGAGCGTGATGGAAAATAAAAGCAACCCCGCAGCGGCGGCGCGGCTGGTATTAGATAATAAAGATATTGTCAAAGGCCCCACCGATCATCGTTCCTATCGGATCGTAGAGCTAGCTAATGGCCTACGTTGCGTACTCGTTCACGAGGCAAACGCCACACAAAGTAGTGCGGCGGTTGGTGTTGCTGTGGGCCACTTTCACGATCCCAATCATGCTCAAGGGTTAGCTCACTTCCTCGAGCACATGCTTTTTCTTGGTACTGAGAAATACCCAGAAGCCGAATCTTACCAACGTTTTATTAGTCAACATGGCGGTTACCATAACGCCTGGACAGGTACTGAGTTTAGTAACTACTATTTCAGTATCGACAGCCCCTACTTTCAAGCAGCACTCGACCGTTTCCTGCACTTTTTCTATGAACCGCTAATTGCGGATCACTGGGTAGAAAAAGAGCTCCAAGCGATCGAAGCTGAGTTTCACTTAAAACGCCAAGACGAATTACGGCGCTTGTATCAAGTTCACAAAGCGACTTCGAACTCAAAACATCCATTCAGTAAGTTTTCAGTGGGTAATTTAAATACCCTGATGCACCAACCGGATAAGAGTTTGGCGGTACAACTTCGAGAGTTTTTCAACCGTTGGTATTCGGCACCGCGCATGACCTTAGTGCTGATGGGGCCAGAGTCACTGCTGCAATTAGAGCAGTTGGCTATCCAGTATGCCAGTGCCATACCTGCGGATAGCCGCGAAAATTTTTATATAGATGAACCTCTCTACACGCCCGAACAACTTGGCATTCAATTGCGCGTCAAACCGCTTAAAAAAGCGCGGCGCCTGTTACTATCTTTTGCTTTTCCTAGCATTGATGACGACTATGCCAATAAAAATACCAGCTACCTCGCACACCTACTGGGCTACGAAGGGCCAAATAGCTTATTTGCCTACCTGCGCGAACAAAATTGGATTAATTCATTGTCCGCTGGCGGCGGCATCAGCGGTAGCAACTTTAAAGATTTCAATATCAATATTCAGCTAACCAAGTACGGCATTGAACATGTTGATGATGTCGTCGAAGCCGTGTTTGCTTATATCCATACTATCCGTACCGAAGGCCTCAATGAGTGGCGCTATAACGAGCGTAAAGTTAGCGTGATGAATGCCTTCAACTACCAAGATGCAATTAATTCGATTGATTTGGCGCCTCAGTTGGCTATCAATTTACACCACTATTGTGCGGAAGACGTGGTGTTTGGTGACTATCGGATGGATGGCTTATACCTACCCAAAGTAACCAGCTTTTTAGATTGCATGGTGCCGAGCAATATGCGCCTTACGTTGATTCATCAACAACAAGAAACGGACCAAATCGAACCTATCTATCGTACTGAATATGGGGTATCGCCATTAACCGCAGCGCAATTGAAGCGCTTTAACCAGCCGCGACCTATCCCTGCTCAATTACCGCTACCCAACCCATTCTTGCAGCAACCTTGGGAGCTACAGCCAGCGCCTAAAAGTAATCAAAGCACACCCAGCATGCACGAGATTCAGCCAGCTATTCATCATTGGCATTTACATGATGGCCAATTCAGGCAGCCTAAGGCTCATGTATACTGCGGGTTTTACTTACCTAAAGTCATCGAGTCCCCAGGGCAATTTGCCAGTGCACGATTGTGGTGCGAATTAATGCTTGATACCTTAAATGAGCAATTTTATGACGCCGAAATCGCCGGTTTAAATTTTAATTTATACCCCCAGCAACAAGGGATAACACTGCACGTTTCCGGCGCTGCTATGCATCTTCCTACCTTAACTCAGGAAATGTTGGCGCTCATGCAAACTGCGCAGTTCTCAAAGCAACGTTGGGAAAACTTACGGCAACGACTCATTACCAATTGGCAGCAAGCATTACTGCATAAACCATTGAATTTATTGTTCTCGAATTTGAATGTGCACCTACAACCGCACACCTATTCAGTTATTGATCTCGCTGCAACCTTAGAGCAGCTAGATTTTGAAACCTTTCAAGCGTCATCAGTGAGTATATTTGAACAAGGCAGCATTGAGCTCTTTAGTCATGGCGACTTTAACCGTGACGCTTTACAAGCTGTCACCAGTACTTTAGAAGCTTGGCCTAAATTAAATCATAGTTTTACTAAAGCTGACTTAACCCCACGACCACTGTGCAATGCGATTCAAGACCAGCCACTGCGCACTAAGCACACCGACCATGCGGTGATTGCCGTACTGCAATCGCAAGATAACTCGCCGCGGTCTCAAGCTTTATTCATGTTGTTGCAGCATTTTATCAGCCCACGCATCTTTAATGAGTTGCGTACCCAGAAACAACTGGGGTATTTAGTTGGCAGTAGTTACATGCCGATGCAGCAGTACCCACATTTACTTCTGTATGTGCAATCGTCACGCTACCCCTACCAACATCTGGAAACCGCGTTAGTTGAATATTTACAACACTTCCAAGTGCAGTTAGCGCAAATTGATCACGAAGAATTCGCAAAAGCACAACAGACGTTAACGCAGCAGTTGTGCGAGCCGGATTCCAGTTTACGCGCGCGAAGCCAGCGCCTATGGAGTTCCATTACTCAACAAGACCATGATTTTTCTCGATTAAGTTTAATTGCTCAAGAATTAAGGTCCTTTGGCTTGGAACAAATCAAAGCACTTACACAACAAATAATAAACAGTAATTCTAGTCATATGTTTCTTGCTACATGCCCTGCCAACTTTGACAGTTCTCAATAAATCGTTTAATTTTAAGTACTAAACATAAAGATTAAGATTTCATAACAATCGACATAACCCTAAGGAATGGCGTGCATATTTTTAAACAATGTGTTTATAGCTTGTTCTTAGTCACGTTGCTTTTCGTGACAGCTGTAAACAGTTGTGTGGCCGTAAGCCAAGAGTGGCAAGTTGAATTAATCAATTTACGCTTATCCAATCAATCCATTAGCGCGGCTTCATTAGACCCACGTAACCGTTCGCAGTTGTACAATACCGAAATCCTTTATTTGCCGCATATTGAGAAACCCTTCAGTTTCGAATTCGGCGCACCCTACGCGCCCAATGCACGCAACCTCTACTATCGTTATAAAATGCAGGGGTTCGACAAAGAGTGGGTGAACACCGACCACAACTTTCGTCGCGCAACCTACACCAACCTTACTTTTGGTGACTATCAATTCCATGTACAAGCATCCTATGACGGCCAAGACTGGATGGGTGATCGTTCCATCGCAGTGCATGTCGATCCGCCGCTGTGGTTGTCGCCATGGGCCATTACCTTGTATTCGATTCTAGCCACCGCCGGTTTAGCGGCACTGTATTTTATTGTCCGTGCTCGCCAGATGGCGATTCGACGATTGCGCAGTAGCGAAGAGCGTTTAAAGTTAAGTTTATGGGGCAGCGGCGACCAATTGTGGGATTGGGATATACCGACAGGTACTATCTATCGACACAATACATGGCGCAATCTCAACGAATTTCCTATTGATCATATTCGTAACGGCGATGCCGATACGCCGAGCAATATTCATCCGCAAGATCTCAAAAAATTACAATCTGCGTTACGTGAGCATTTAGACGGCGATAGTAAGTATTTCGAGATGACCTATCGCGTTTCCACCAGCAAAGGTTGGTTGTCGGTGCTTGACCGCGGCAAAGTAGTTGAGCGGGATGAACAGCAGCATCCAACGCGAATGACGGGAACCCTAAAAGATATCACCCCACTGGTCGCGGCCGAAGAGCGTCTAAAGCTACTCGCAACTTCGATTACCAATATTTCTGACGGGGTATGCATTTACGATAATCAATTTGAAATCATTGAAATTAACCAGTCAGCGGCACAGATCACCGGTTATACCCGTGCCGACATGATTGGTCAGCCGTTAACCTTGAAGTTATACAGCCCTGAGTACGTTGACCAAATTAAACGTATGCTGCAGCAAGACGGCAGTTGGCACGGAGAGATTGAAGATGTACGCAAAGATGGCAGCTTAATTCAGATAGAAATCACCATTGATGCCATCCGTGATGAACGCGGTACCATTTCTCACTACGCGGCTACGTTTGCGGATATTACTGAACGTAAAATCGCTGAACGCGAATTACGTCGACTTTCCAATACTGACACCTTAACTGGTTTGCCTAACCGCTCTTATTTCCAAGTGAGCCATGCCAACCTAGTGCGTAAACGCATTCCACACGCACTACTATTGTTTGACCTCGATGATTTTAAGAAAATTAACGACTCACTCGGGCACGACTCTGGTGACCAATTATTATTGCAAGTTGCCGAGCGCATTGGTGAAATAGGTCGACCGCAAGACACTTTTTATCGTTTAGGTGGGGATGAGTTCTTGCTCATGCTTGAAGATACCAACGATATAGGTACCACTAGCCATACAGCACAGAAAATACTTGATGCACTAGCACGGCCATTTAATGTCGAAGGTGATGACGTCGTCGTTGGCAGTTCAATAGGTATCGCGGCGTACCCGACTGATGGACAGTCGTCACAAGAATTATTGCAAAACGCTGATATCGCGATGTATCACGCGAAACGTCGCGGCGGCCAAAACTATCAGTTCTTCAACGACTCTATGAACAAAAACGCAGTGCGTCGCTTACAAGTTGAAAACCAGTTACGTTTTGCGCTCAAAAACAAGCATATTCGAGTTCTTTATCAACCTAAAGTTTCCTTGAAAACCTATGAGTTCGTTGGCCTAGAAGCACTCGTAAGACTAGAGATTCCTGGTACTGGCATTGTGAATCCGTCTGAGTTTATTCCACTGGCAGAAGAAACGGGATTGATTATAGAGCTGGGTGAGGAAGTGTTACGACAAACCTGCCGCGACATGCGTGAGTGGGTCGAAAACGGCATCGTCAAAGGGCGCGTGGCCGTCAACTTGTCGGCCAAGCAGTTTGTGCTACCCGATCTCACCCAACGCATCATGAATATACTCAATGAAGAAAACCTTAAACCAGAACATCTCGAGTTAGAAATAACCGAAGGTGTGGTTATGGAGCAACCTGAAAAAGCCATTGAAATCATGACGCAATTACATAATTGCGGTATTCATTTGGCGCTCGATGACTTTGGTACCGGGTATTCATCATTGGCGTACTTGAAACGCTTCCCGATACAAACGTTGAAGATTGATAAAGCCTTCGTGGATGATATTAACGGCGCAGAACGCGACCGCAACATGGTGGCTTCGATTGTCGCCATGGCCCATAACATGGGCTTAGAAGTAGTTGCTGAAGGGGTTGTTAACACAGCTCAAGCAGCTTCTTTAAGCCGCTTGAACTGTGAGTATGCACAAGGGTTTCTATTCGCCGAGCCACTCGATAAAGACGCCTTTGTAACGCATATATCGGTGCCAGCATCTACCCATTAACTTAGTAGAAGCCCTGTCCTTGCTCAGCCATGCTAACCAATAATGGTGCGGGCTGGTAACGGTCGCCATGGCTTGCTGCATAGTTGTTTAATTGCTGCACCACGGTGGCGACACCGAGCGCATCCATATAGCGGAACGGTCCCCCTAAAAATGGCGGGAAGCCAATGCCAAAGATGGCACCAATATCACCGTCTCGAGGCGATTGAATAATCCCCTCAGCTAAACAGTAGGCGGCTTCATTCAGCATTAGGTAGACCGTTCGTTGCGCAATTTCTTCGCCACTAAGCTGGCTGCTTGGTGTTACTCCTAGCAACTCATAGACACTTTCATCCACGGCTTTACCGGACTTTTTACCAGCATACTTATAGAACCCTTTGCCGTTCTTTTTACCTTTACGGTCGGCTTCCATAAGCTTTGCAAAGGCTTCAGGCGCTTGGAAACGCTCACCTAATTCAGCCGCTAATATCGGCGCAACTTTAGCTGCCACATCAATACCCACTTCATCCATCAACTTCATGGGTCCCACTGGGAAACCAAATTTCACCAAGGCCTTATCGAGCTCTTGAATAGGTTCGCCGGCCAAGACTAAGCGTGCAGCTTCGTTCATATATGGGGCAAGAATTCGGTTAACATAAAAGCCAGCGCCATCTTTTACCACTATCGGTGTTTTACCTTGGCGTTTGGCTAAAGCGACTGTAGTCGCGATAGTTTCAGGTGATGTGCCTTCATGGGTAATGATTTCAGCCAGTGGCATTTTATCCACGGGCGAAAAGTAATGCAGCCCAATCACATTTTGTGGGCGGGCGGCTTGCGCGGCGATTTGCGTGATTGGCAAACTCGACGTATTACTGGCAAAAATCGTCTGCTCACCGGTAACCGCTTCGATATCTGCAACCATCTGCTGTTTAAGCGATAAGTCTTCAAAGACCGCTTCAATCACCACGTCGACAGCATTAAAGCCACTGTAATCGAGGGTTCCACTTAACTTCAACATAGTGGTTTCGAGTTCATTTCGGGTAATGTGGCGACGTTTAGCTTTTTTCTTTAACAGGTCATAACTGTAACGCAGTGCGTGAACAATGCCGCTTTCCTGAATATCTTTAATCCGCGCCGGTACGCCGGCTTTAGCCGCGGTCACATAGGCAATACCGCCGCCCATTAAACCACCACCTAAAATACCCACTCGATTTACTTTAGCCGGTTGCGTTGTCCCTGCTCCAGTTTCTTTTTTCATCTCAGTGGTCGCGAAAAATATATTACGCAGCTGCTTCGACTCTGGGGTCATGGCCAATCGGCCAAATTGCTGAGCTTCGTAGCTAAGGCCTGCTTTAAAGCCATGGTTAGCACCATATTCTAGCGTATCTATAATCGCATCAATTGCTGGGTAATTGCCGCGCGCTTTGGCTTGAGCTTGTTCGCGGGCTTTCTTAAACAATAAGCGACGACCGAGGCTATTCCCTTCTAGTGCTATATCCAACGCACTACGCTTGGCTTTTTTAACTCTTACTGGACTAGATAATGCCAGCTTTATCGCAGCATCTAATAAAATGCTCGCTGGTACTACATCATCAACAATACCGAGTTTTCGCGCCTGCTTAGCGCGCAGTTGACGACCAGTTAAGATCAGCGGTAACGCTTTTTGAATGCCGATCATACGCGGTAGACGTTGAGTACCACCTGAGCCTGGCAGCAATCCTAACTGTACTTCTGGCAAACCAATAATGGTACGGCCACTATCAGTGGCGATGCGGTAGTGACACGCAAGTGCCAACTCCAAACCACCACCCAAACAAGCACCATCAATGGCCGCAACCACTGGAATGGGCAGCGCTTCTAGACGGTCAAACATGGCTTGGCCTTGACGCCCTAAGCTTTCGGCATCGGCCGCATGTTCACATTCATCTATCATGCCGATATCAGCGCCAGCAATGAATGAACCTGGCTTAGCGCTGATGACCACCACGCCTTTTACCTTTGCATTCTGCTCAATTTGATTAAGCAAACCTGAAACTTCCTCAGCAAAAGAAGCTTTCAAGGTGTTCATGGATTCACCCGGCACGTCGATGTGAATGACCGCAATATTGTCCTCGCGCAGCTCTAGCCGAAATGCCTGATTTGAGTCTACTTCTGCTGCCATCATGTTTTCGTCAGTCATTATTCGGTCTCCACAATCATTGCTGCACCAAGACCGCCTGCAGCACAAGCGGTAGTTAAACCAACGCCGCCACCGCGACGTTTCAGTTCATTTAAGGTCTGTGTTATTAAACGAGCACCGGTTGCGGCGAATGGGTGACCATATGCCAATGACCCACCCATGACGTTAAATTTAGCCATATCAATTTCGCCGATGGCCTCACTACGCCCCAGTTTCTCCTGCGCAAAGGTTTTGCTCGCGAACATTTTCATGTTGGCGAGAGTCTGTGCGGCAAAGGCCTCATGCATTTCAATCAAGGTGAGATCGTTTAATGTCATACCCGCGCGATCCAACGCAATAGGTGTGGCATATGAAGGCCCCATCAACATGTCTTCCCACACATCAATAGCGCTAAACGCATAGCTACGAACGTAACCTAAGATTTCATAACCCAAAGCTTTGGCTTTCGATTCGGTCATCATCAGCAGCGCACTGGCACCGTCGGTAAGAGCAGTACTATTTGCTGCGGTCACGGTGCCATGTTTACGGTCAAAAACCGGACGCAATTTGGCATAACCTTCCAGCTGCGAATCAGCACGAATGGTGTTATCACGGCTAAGGTAGTCAGAATAAGGCTCCGCGTAGGCAGTCATCACTTCATTATCAAGTTTACCTGCTTCCCAAGATTCATGGGCTAGCGTATGCGAGCGATGCGCTAAAGCATCTTGATCCGCACGACTAATATTATGAGTTTTAGCCATTTGTTCGGCGGTATCGCCCATCGATAGTTGGGTACTATATTCAGCCACTGCTGGCGGTACTGGGAGTAAGTCTTTTAACCCGAGCTTGCGTAAAATATTTAGCCGCTGACCTAAGCTACGTGCTTTATTGAGGTCAACTAAAGCGCGCGCTAATCGCGTTGAAACTCCGATTGGGAGCACCGATGACGAATCTGCGCCGCCGGCAATGGCCACTGAGCTATTCCCTACCACCATGTTTTCAATGACATTGGCGGTGGTTTGAAAGCTCGTCGCACAAGCTCGTGATACACTGTAAGCATCAGTAGTTACAGGTAAACTGGTGGCGAGTGCTATTTCTCGTGCTATGTTTGGTGCTTTAGGCATTTGCACCACTTGCCCGTATACAAGTAACTCAACTTCTTGGGGATTGAGACTATATTTATTGAGCAACTCTTGCACGACCATTTTGCCCATATCCAAAGCCGATATGCCGTGGAAGTAGCTTGCTTGTTTTGCAAAAGGTGTGCGTAATCCTGCAACGATTGCAATTCTATCGCCGTTAGGGGCTGTCAATTGTTGACGATTGGCCATAGATATTCCCTCTAATAGATTGATTGGGTCGCCATGTTATCTGGTCAGACCTCACTGGTAACATCTGATATTAACTATTCTTGCACGAGAATTAAACCGTTGTTTTCGGTAAAGTCCCAACATAAACTGCACAAAGTAACTCGTACCACCGAGTATAGCGGTAAACTAATTAAAGCAGAGGATTAGAATGGTAGCTGAACAGTTTCAAGCCTTACGCACTTACCTCAATAGCCAAGTCATCGGGCAGCCGGAGTTTATAGAGAGCTTGCTCATAGCTATTCTCGCCGATGGCCACTTGTTAGTTGAAGGCCCACCGGGATTAGCTAAAACGCGAGCGGTCAATGCTTTGGCTAAAAGTCTTGAAGGCAGTTTCCATCGCGTTCAGTTTACTCCTGACCTACTCCCTGCAGACCTTACCGGTACCGATATCTATCGACCAGAAACCGGTGAGTTCGTATTCCAGCAAGGCCCGCTGTTTCACCATATCATGCTTGCCGATGAAATTAACCGCGCGCCCGCCAAAGTGCAGTCTGCATTATTGGAAGCTATGGCTGAGCGACAAATTACCGTAGGACAAACGACTTATCCTTTGCCCAAGCTCTTTATGGTGTTGGCAACACAAAACCCGCTCGAACAAGAAGGCACTTACCCGCTGCCAGAAGCTCAGTTGGACCGTTTCCTCATGCATTTAACCTTGGGTTACCCCACTGCGGAAACCGAACTTGAGATTTTACGCCTGACGCGTGGTGAAGAGCTTGAAGGTCAAGCAGATATGCCGCACCCATTGGCCCAAGCGGATATCTTCCGCGCCCGCCAGGATGTATTAAAAATTTATATGGATGATGCGGTCGAAAACTATCTCGTGCAGCTGGTTATCGCGACTCGCGAAGCCGACTTTTATAATACCGATTTGGCACGCTGGATAAGCTACGGCGCCAGCCCTCGAGCAACCATCGCGTTAGATCGTTGTGCGCGAGCGCGAGCTTGGCTACAACACCGTGATTTTGTCACGCCAGATGATATACGTGCCGTCTACATTCAAGTGTTACGCCACCGCCTGATCTTAAGTTATCAAGCCGAAGCCGACGGTATCACCGTAGACCATGTCTTGCAGCAAATTATGAACGCAGTGCCAGCGCCTTAACCCTATGACTATTGAATCTTGGCTACAAACATTACATAGCGATGGTGTCAACGTCTCCAGTCAAGAGCTGATGTACTATCGCAGCAAAGTTTCGGCCTTTAGCCGTGTTCATCGACTGCAACGGTCGCAAAGTATGAATGGCCATTTGCTGAGTAAGCTGAAAGGCCGCGGCATGGAGTTTGATGAGTATCGTATCTACCAAGCTGGTGACGATATTCGAGCCATCGATTGGCGCGTTACTGCCCGCACGGGGACTCCCCATACCAAACTATTTCGGGAGGAACGCGAACGCCCTGTGTTACTGGTGGTCGACTTAAGTGCTTCATTACAATTCGGCTCGCAGCTGCTATTTAAATCAGTGCAAGCCTGTCATCTAGCCAGTGCCCTAGCCTGGCTAGCGCAGGCTCGTAATGACCGCGTCGGTTGCTTAGTTGCGGCGCCAGAAAAACACCTCGAAGTGCGCCCACAAGCGCGCTCCCATGGCGTACTTCGCATTATCAATAGTTTGACTGAAGTGCAGCAGCACCACGTCAACCAAACCGCCAGTACTAGTAGTAGCTTGCTTAATGGCTTATTGGAACGCGCGCAGCAAGTTGCGAAGCCCGGCACTTTGATCTACGTCATTAGTGATTGGTTGCAAACTGATGCACAAACCTTAAAGCATTGTCTCGCACTGGGGCGACACTCTCACCTCGTGCCTTTTCAAGTGATTGATCCGTTAGAATGTGTCTTACCGACCATGTCGAACCAACAGCTCGCAATCACAAACGGACACCGAAACATTAACATTAACCCCGGTACACCAGAGCATCGAACCCAATTTCAACAAGCCGCCCAAGCACGCGACCGCCACTTGACTGATATGCTCGAGCAGGCTGGGCTGAGTATCCGCCGTTTTTCTGCGGGCGTGGCGTTAGAGCAGCAATGGCCAGGGCAAGCACTATGATAGCACCTCAGTTACAAGACATTATTCCAGCGCCTGAGGCACATTGGTTTCCACTGGCACCAGGTTGGTATTTCATCGCTTTCCTAATCACGACCGTTATCATTTTTACAGTTTTGTATGCTTATCGGGCGTGGCAGCGGCGAAGTGCTCGACGCATCGCTATGCGCACTTTACGTCAGCAGGAGTTCGATTCCATCGTTGATATCAATTTAATTTTGAAGCAAGCGGCTTTAGTGTACTTGCCAGCACCACAAGTCAGTCAGTTATCTGGCGCTGCTTGGACTAACTTTTTATTGGCTCAATTAAGTAAGCGACAAGCACATAAATACCAATCATTACTCGCACAGGTAGCACAAGCCAGCTATATGCCTCCGTCCGCTGCGCAACCTGCTGTCGCTGATTATCAGGCTTTTGCTCTAGACTGGCTACGGCGCGCGTTACCGCCGACTAAAAACGCGCGGCAGGAGGCACACCATGATTGAGTTTGCATGGTTATGGGTAGCTTTATTATGGCCTCTACCCGCGCTGGTTCGCTGGCTTACACCCAGACTTCCGGCACTACAAGCGCCGTTACAGATGGCCTGGATACCCGAACTTAATCAGCAGCAGCCACAGCCCTACGATAGCCGTACCAATTTAATAGTGGCGGCGATCATTTGGAGTTTGTTAGTAGTGGCAGCTATGCGCCCACAGTGGTTGGGAGAGCCTATTACTGTGCATAATGAAGCACGGGAAATGATGCTGGCCATCGATTTATCAGGCAGCATGGAGATTGCAGACATGGACATTAACGGTCGGCAAATTGACCGCTTAACCATGGTGAAGCATGTCATGAATGACTTTATCGCACGTCGTGCTGGCGACCGCCTTGGGCTGATACTATTTGCTGATACAGCCTATGTACAGGCTCCCATGACTTTCGATACCAATACGGTACAGCAGCTACTCAATGAATCGACGCTGCGGTTAGTAGGTGAACGTACAGCCATCGGCGATGCGATTGCACTAAGCGTTAAGCGTTTTATCGATCGCGGTGAAACCAACAAAATAATTATATTGCTGACCGATGGTCAAAACACTGCAGGCTCCATTACCCCGGAACAAGCATTACAGCTCGCACGTTATTACGATGTCAAAATTTACGCCATTGGTGTGGGTGCAGAAGAAGTTATTGTTGATGGTTTTTTCGGCCAGCGCCGCGTGAACCCAAGCCGTGATCTCGATGAGAACATGTTACGCAGTTTAGCCCGCGAAACAGGCGGTGAATACTTTCGCGCCCGCAGTACAGAAGAGCTGGAACGCATCTACGAAAAGCTTGATGAGTATGAGCCCATCGCCGACGACACTAAAACGCTGCGACCACATATCGAGTTGTTCTTTTGGCCGCTAGGATTCGCCTGTGGGCTAGCTATACTTTGTCTATTGATTCGGGTTTTTAGGGGGCAGCGTGGCTGAGTTTCACTTTATTCGACCTTTATGGCTGCTCGCTATGCTTCCACTAATTGCCATAGCTTGCTTTATTTGGCGAGGCTATCGGCAGCAAAGTGGCTGGCAACGCATCATCCCGCGCCATCTCCAAACCGCGGTATTACCCAACCGCCAGCAGCCATCGGTACCTTGGCCACAATGGCTGTGTCTGGCTGCTTTAACGCTATCAATTTTCGCCTTAGCTGGGCCCACTTGGGAACGCAAGCCACAACCGGCCTACCCGCTTAAAAGTGGTCATATGGTGGTGTTGGATATGTCCCTGTCGATGTTCAGCACGGATATTCAACCGAATCGCCTAACCCAATTGCAGTTTAAAGCCACGGACCTGGTTCGCGAACACTTGGATGGGGATATCGGGCTGATTGCCTATGCTGGAGATGCCTATACCATAAGTCCACTCACGAATGACGGTAACAACCTTGTCCACCTGATTCGAGCACTAACACCAGAGATTATGCCGGAACGCGGCAGCAATCCACTCAATGCACTCAACTTGGCTGACCAAAGGTTGCGCGACGCGGGATACCCACAAGGCGATATTTATTGGTTTACCGATGGCATCGAAATATACGATCAACAACCGATAGTGCAATTTTTAAAAAAGACTGCCCACCGATTGCATATCTTAGCCGTTGCAACCGAGGCCGGTGCTCCAATAAAAATGCCTTCGGGTACTTTATACCGAGACGCCAGTGGGCAAATTATCGTACCTACTATTGATTATTCCAGTTTGCGTTATCTTGCTGAACAATCCGCCGGGCAATTTAGCGTTATTCGTGATGACCAGCTCGACCTTGAACAACTCACGAGCAGCGCAATTCATCATCAATCAGGAATTGCGACCGAGTCTGGTATCGGAGATCAATGGATTGACCGTGGGCCTTGGCTACTCGTTGTTATCCTCGTGCTGGTATTACCCTTAGCAAGGCGCGGCGCTATACCGCTACTAAGCGTGGTGGTGGTGGTCACAGGCCTATCCTCTAACCAAGTTCACGCACAAGCTTTACCTTGGTCAGAACAACTTTGGCAAACCCCTTATCAACAAGCTGACCAAGCCATTAAGGATGGTCGCTTTGAGCAGGCTGCGGCGATGAGTAATGATCCTTGGCAGCGCGGAACCGCACATTACCGGGCCGGCAATTTCGAGCAGGCGCTACACGAATTTTCGCAGCTTGATCAACCTGAAGCCATGTATAACCAAGGCAACGCTTTGCTTCAATTGCAACGCTATGACGAAGCCATCGCCGCCTATGAAAATGCTTTAGCCAATGGTGCCGATTGGCCCGGCGTTGAAGAGAACCTGGCACTAGCTGAGCAAATGAAGGAGCAACAACAGCAGCAAGAATCAGGGCCTGGTGAGTCACAAGCTAATGGTGATGAACCAGGTGATAACAATGAGCCAAAACCTGGTGACGGCAATGACTCAATGGAACAAATTCTTAAGCCGGATGACTCCGGTGAATTCGCAGCGCCAGCAGAGGATGGCGACCAGCAGTCGCCAATGGAAGCGATGTTAACATCGCCACCATTAACTGAAGAAGAAATGCACATGCAACAATGGCTAAACAAAGTCCCTGATGACCCAGCAATATTGCTGCGTAATAAAATGCGGTTGGAAGCGCAAAAACGCCGCCGTAATGCCATGCCTAGAGGAGTTGAAAAAGAGTGGTAAAACAACAAGCTTTGCGCATCATCGCGATCGTGATTCTAATGTTATCTGCGCCCCTCAAGGCGAGTGCTATTGAGGTGATTGCGAGCGTCAATCAAAATCCGGTAATTGCAGAGGAAGCCTTTGTCCTCACCGTAACTATTAATGATGACGTACCGCAAACAGAGTGGCAACCCGAACCAAAACTTGGTGATTTTGAAGTTTTAAACACGCGGTCGTCACTACGGACGCAAAGCGTGAATGGCAATGTCAGTCGTACTACCACATTTCACATTACCTTATTGGCACCGAGCGTCACCGGTGAGGCCGCAATTCCAGCCATAACCATACGTGGGGTCAGCAGCAATCCCATCGCCATGCAAGTCATTGCTGCCGAGAATAAAAGCGAGGCTAACGAGCCCGAAACCGCCTTCCTCGAAACCACGATCGAAGCCAGTGACGTGTTTGTGCAGCAGCAGTTTAAGTTGACGGCGCGCCTATATTTAGCGGCTAATTTGAATAGCGGTAATCTTATTGCACCGCACTTAGCTGATGCCGAAGTTAACCAACTTGGACAAGATACCGAAGCCGTTGAAATAATTAATGGCCGCCGCTTTCAGGTCTACCAGCGCACCTATCTCATTACCCCACAACGCTCTGGCGACTTCAAAATTATCGGTCCTACCTTTGAGGGGCTGATTACCCAAGACCAACAAAACACATTGTTTTCATCCTTTGCGAACACCCAAACCGTGTCGGTCAGCGCAGCACCGCTTGCTCTCACCGTTAAACCCATTCCTAATGACTGGCACAGCGATTGGCTGCCCGCAGAGTTGGTTACCTTAACTGTGGCCCAGGAACCTGAACAAGCCACTCAAGGTGTGCAGCAAGGCCAGCCGCTAACCCTAACGTTCCGGTTATCCGCGATTGGAGTTAGTGCTGAACAGTTGCCTGATATCACCTTGCCGCCGCTGCCCGGTGCCATGACTTACCCAGAGCCACCACAACTGGATACGCGCCTGCGCAACGGCAATGTTATTGCCCAGAAAACACAAACCATTGCCATCATTCCACGGCAAACTGATGAGTTGATTATTCCGGCGCAAACGATTGCATGGTTTAACACCAAAACTCAACGCACCGAACGGGCCGCTACCGAGGCTCTGGTATTTCCTGTTAAAGCAGCGAGTGGCTTACAACCTGACTATACGCCGACACCGCGCAGCCAAGAAGCTGCAGAATCAACTCCAGCACAGCCGGAACTTGCATTCACGGCGCAGGCAACACCTTGGTTTTGGCTTGCCATCGTGTTTGCCGCGCTGTGGCTCGCAACCTTATCATTATGGTCATTGGTATGGTGGCGCCAACAAAACCGCTTAGCGCAGCAATCTGAGGGGTTTAATCGCCCCTCATGGCGAGGGATGCTTTGGCAACGACTACAACGCGCATGCCATGAGAATAATGCGGCCGCTGCAGAAGCTGCAATTAAAACTTGGGCTCAGGCACATATAGCCGAAGATATCGGCAATTTAAAGACGCTCGGTGATCGCTTAAACCATCAGCCGCTCATCAGCCAGCTTGAGCACCTAAGCAAAGCGCGGTATGGCAACTATCAAATCGAATGGCTCGAAGGTAAAGCACTATTGCGGACCTTAAAGGCCGCCTACACTCGCTACCGAAAACGTCAAGCCAAAGGCGAGGCGAAAACCTTACCCAGCTTGTACCCTCACTAAGCAACAAGCATAAAAAAAGGCCACATTTGAAGTGGCCTTTTTTATACAAACACTAGGTTTATTCAGCGTTGGCTGTCGATCCCAGTAGAATCTGAACCTTAGCTTCAGCACGTAATGCTTGTAAGAATGCTTCATAGCTTTGTTGTGCAAAGCCGTTTAACAATTGGTCTTGCATTTGCGTTTGCATCTCAGCATTAACTTCACCGGCTTCAACACTGTTAAGCTTCACTACCGCCAATGAACCGTTTTGCAGTTCAGCGATATCCGCTTGTACACTACCGCTGCTTGGTGCTGCTTGTTCAAACATGCTTTGCAGAATACCACGTGGTACATCAAGGTTACGACGGTCAACAGCGTCTACTGCAGTCATCTCAACACCGATGGCTTCGTTGTTTTGTAAAGCTGTGATGAGCTTTTCAGCTTCAGCACGGGCTGCCGCTTGCGCTTTTTCTTTCGTTAACTCATCAACAACTTGCGCACGAACTTCGTCTAAACTGCGCGTTGATGCTGGTTTGTAATCAGTCACTCGCACCACAACGGACTGCAATGCAGCAGTTTCTAGCAATTCACTGTTCAAGCCTTCTTCGATAAAAGCCATATCGAAAATTTGCTGCAACACCGCCGGATGATTCAAAGCTGATGGTGCGTTTTGACGGTTAAACCAGTCGCTTTGACGAACCTGTAAGCCCACTTCTTCGGCAACCGGTTGCAACGTATCTGGAGCCTCAAAAGAAAGCTCGGCTACTTGCTGTTGTTGCTCGTAGTAGGCTTGCTTTACGCGTTCCGCACGCAAGTCAGCAAGAATTTCATCACGAACTTCTTCATAAGGAGTAGTGCTACCACCCTTGATATCCGTTAATTTAATAACGTGATAACCAAATGATGTTTCAACGACACCGCTCACTTCACCAACTTCAGTCAGCTCAAATGCAGCAGCTTCAAAATCAGGATCCATAGTACCTGCTTCAATGAAGTCTAAGTCGCCGCCATTTTCTGCTGAAAATAAATCATCTGAAT
Source organism: Pseudidiomarina sp. (assembly GCA_048269045.1). Classification (GTDB taxonomy): domain Bacteria; phylum Pseudomonadota; class Gammaproteobacteria; order Enterobacterales; family Alteromonadaceae; genus Pseudidiomarina. The sequence continues at coordinate 20,038 of JBLWUG010000010.1, read as the reverse complement.
ATTCTGCGGCTAAACTCTCAAAAGCTTCGCCTTCAGATAACTTCTTAATCACTTCTTCAGCTTGGGCACGAGCCGCGTCGTCATCGCCTTCAATTAAGATATGCGAGAAACGATGCTGAGCCGCCACTTCATAACGTGATTTGCTACCTTCATACCAATCTTTAAGAGTAGCTTCATCAATGTTTACTTGCGCTGCTAAGGTATCGCCATCGAGTGCTACAAACTCAACCTTTGCTTGTTCTGGTACCGCAAATAGTGATTGATTCGCTTGATACCATTCTTCGATTTCTGCTGCTGAGATTTCGACTTGGTCTAAATAGCTCTCAAGATTGAAAACGTGGTAAGCACCGCTACGCTTTTGGTTGATTAAACGCTGTACCAACGCAGCTTCACTAGGTAAAGCAAACTCGGAGTTAATTACCCCTTCGAGTACTTGAGTGCGGCCTAAATCACGACGCAAGGCTTCAGCAAAGCCGTCAGGCGTATAGCCGAGGCTCGCCAATGTCATGCGGTAGGTATCATTATCAAATTGACCAGCAACGTTAAAGGCAGGAATCGCTCGAATAGCAGCCCTGATTTGTGCATCAGATGCGCGTAAACCATGCTCACGTGCATATTGTTCAACCAGCTTCTGATTGACGAGGTCGTCAACCACTTGGCTACGCAGACGCTGGGTAAAGCTTGGGTCGGCAGCTAAGGTGTCATAAAAATCACCAAACTGTTGCTTTTGACGTGCGCGTTCATTTTCAACGGCACGATCGAATTCTATTCTAGTAATATCTTCACCGTTAACAGTCGCTACAGCAGGTTCTGGCGAATTGCTGATATAGCCCCCGATTCCTGCGAGCGCGAAGGTTAGTGCAATTAGCACTAATATCGCTTTAACGACGAAGCTTTGTGAGCCTTCTCGAATCCTCTCCAACATAATCCACTTAACCTCAATTGTTCCCATTTACTGGGCGGATATTATAACTAGTAATCCACAAAAAAAATAACCCGAAGACGAGCTTCGGGTTATTTTCAGCAAATGTTGGCGGAACGGACGGGATTCGAACCCGCGACCCCCGGCGTGACAGGCCGGTATTCTAACCAGCTGAACTACCGTTCCGCTCTAATTAATTTACTGAATCTTTTAGTGCTTTACCTGCTTTGAAAGAAGGTACTTTAGCAGCAGCGATTTGAATTGTTTGGCCAGTTTGTGGGTTACGACCAGTACGAGCTGCACGCTCGCGAACACTAAACGTTCCGAAACCAACTAATGCTACTTGCTCACCACTTTTCAAAGCACCGGTTACGGCTTCGATGAAAGAGTCTAGAGCACGTCCAGCTGCAGCTTTAGAAATTTCTGCTCCGTCTGCAATTTTATCAACTAACTGAGACTTGTTCACAGTATCATCCCCTTAGATTGTTATTATCAGATTTGCATGGTTCCATATGCGTTCTGTATGCATTAATGGGCCAGCGAAGGTTATAGCAAGCCTGAACTATTAGTTCAAGCGTCAGCAACAGATTAGCAGACTGCTATCCATAATAATCTGTCACTCAAGTGGCATGTCAGAGTCTGCTGTTGTTGTAAGAGTCTGACCAATCACTTTGACTCTAGGCTACCACAAGATTCCAGATTGAGAACCCTTTTTCACAATTTTTTTAACGAAAGAATGCGGCCTACAGCTTAATTACATCGATCTAGACCGCATTTTTGCGTTTTCTAGCTACATTTTAACCACATTTAGGCCTATTTCGGAGCGCTTTCTAATGCCACCGAAAGTACCTCATCAATCCATTTTACCGGCTGAATGACCAAATCTCCGATAACTTCAGCGCTAATTTCTTTCAAATCACGCTCATTTTCCTTAGGAATTAGTACGTGTTTGATGCCACCGCGATGGGCTGCAAGGAGTTTTTCCTTCAATCCACCAATGGCTAAAACCTCACCGCGAAGGGTAATTTCACCAGTCATGGCGACATCAGCTCGCACCGGAACATTGGTCAAAGAGCTCACTAATGAGGTAACCATGGCGATACCTGCGCTAGGTCCATCTTTCGGTGTTGCTCCTTCTGGAACGTGCACGTGAATGTCTCGTTTTTCATGAAAATCAGCTGGTATACCCAACTTATCAGCACGACTGCGAACCACAGTTAAGGCCGTTTGGATAGACTCTTGCATCACATCACCAAGCGATCCCGTTGAGGTGATCTTGCCTTTACCAGCAACGTTGGTGGCTTCGATGGTCAGCAAATCACCGCCCACTTCGGTCCAAGCCAACCCAGTCACCTGACCAATTTGGTTGTTTTCTTCGGCTTTACCGTAATCAAAGCGTTGTACACCGAGGTAATCTGGCAGATTTTCACCGTTGATTTCCACGTGTTTAATGCTTTTATCTAGCACAATTTCTTTCACTGCTTTACGGCATAAACGCGAAATTTCACGCTCTAAGTTACGTACACCGGCTTCTCTAGTGTAGTAACGAATAATGCCTGTAATTGCATCATCGGTAACATTAATTTCTTTATCTTTCAGACCATTACGCTCAATTTGCTTAGGCAGTAAATGTTGCTTAGCAATATTCAGTTTCTCGACTTCGGTATAGCCTGAAAGGCGAATCACTTCCATGCGGTCAAGCAACGGCCCAGGGATATTCATGCTGTTGGAAGTAGCTACGAACATCACGTCAGACAAATCATAATCGACTTCTAAATAGTGGTCGTTAAAGTTTACGTTTTGTTCAGGATCCAAAACTTCAAGCAATGCAGATGCCGGATCGCCACGCATATCTGAAGCCATTTTATCAATTTCATCGAGCAAGAATAGCGGGTTGCGAACACCGACTTTTGCCATCTTCTGAATCAACTTACCTGGCATTGATCCAATATAAGTACGGCGGTGACCGCGAATTTCAGCTTCATCGCGTACGCCACCTAAGGCCATACGGATATATTTACGTCCAGTTGCCTTCGCAATGGATTGTCCTAACGAGGTTTTACCGACCCCAGGAGGGCCAACTAAACACAAGATAGCGCCACGTACTTTATTAGTTCGGTGTTGCACCGCTAGGTACTCTAAAATGCGCTCTTTGACCTTCTCAAGGCCATAATGGTCGGCGTCAAGAATACGCTCTGCATTGGCTAAATCTTTCTTAATTCGCGAGCGCTTGCGCCATGGCACAGAAACCATCCAATCAATGTAACCGCGAACTACTGTGGCTTCTGCCGACATAGGCGACATCATTTTCAGTTTCTGGAGCTCAGCACGGGTTTTGGTTTCTGCTTCTTCCGGCATTTTGGCTTCAAGGATTTTGTTTTCCAGCACTTCAAATTCATCAGCACCGTCTTCCATGTCGCCTAATTCTTTCTGGATCGCCTTCATCTGCTCGTTCAGATAATACTCGCGCTGGCTCTTTTCCATTTGCTTTTTAACGCGAGTACGAATGCGTTTTTCAACCTGCAGCAGGTCAATCTCGCCTTCCATTAGCGCCATTAGAAATTCCAGACGCTCACGCACGTCGGTAATTTCAAGCACTTTTTGCTTATCATTAAGCTTCAGCGGCATATGTGCCGCCATGGTATCGGCTAAACGGTCGGCTTCTTCAATGCCCGATAAAGAGGTTAAAACTTCTGGCGGTATTTTTTTATTAAGTTTGACGTAACCTTCAAACTGATTGACCGCTGAGCGAATCATCACTTCTTCTTCTTTGTCATCCATCATCTCAGAGTCGAGATAGTGTACTTGGGCGCGGAAAAAGTCTTCTTCTTCTTCAAAACTGTCAATTTGTGCGCGCTGACTTCCCTCAACCAGCACCTTGACGGTGCCATCAGGTAGCTTCAACAACTGCAAAATAGTCGCTACCGTACCTAAGGTATGAATATCACCCTGCTCTGGTTCATCGATAGAAGCTTCTTTTTGCGCGGTTAAAAATATCTGTTTGTCTTGCGCCATAGCCGCTTCGAGGCAACGAATTGATTTTTCGCGGCCAACAAATAAAGGAATAACCATGTGCGGATATACCACGACATCGCGTAACGGCAATACAGGAATGCTTAAACGCTCTACCCGTTCTTCACTCATAAACTTCTCCAATTCACCAAATCGTGATCCATTTTTTTATCTTACCTCTTAATATGAGGCTCTTCCGAGAAACTTCAATGCTTTGCACAAAAAAAGGGCCTAAAAGGCCCTTTTTGCATAAATTTCGTGCTAACTAAGACGATTATTCACCTGCAGCTTGCTTCTCTTCTTTATCACTTTGATAAATCAAAATAGGATCGGACTCGCCGCTAATGACAGTTTCATCAACCACCACTTTGTGTACGTTGTCGACCGAAGGCAGCTCATACATAGTATCGAGGAGTACTGCTTCAACAATAGAGCGTAAACCACGAGCACCGGTTTTGCGTTCCATTGCTTTCTTCGCAATCGCACGTAACGCATCTTCGCGGAACTCTAGCTCTACATCTTCCATTTCAAACAGTGCACCGTACTGCTTCGTTAGCGCATTCTTTGGTTCGCTTAAGATTTTAACCAGCGCCGATTCATCCAACTCAGTTAAGGTGGCTACAACAGGCAAACGACCAATGAACTCTGGTATTAAACCATATTTCACTAAGTCTTCAGGCGCCACTTGAGCAATAGTTTCACCTTCAGATTTCGGTTTTTTACTCTTCACTTGAGCACCAAAACCGATACCTGAGCTTTCACTAATGCGTTGCTCAATAACTTTATCAAGACCAGCGAAGGCACCACCACAGATAAACAAAATCTTCGAGGTATCTACTTGCACGAATTCTTGCTGCGGATGTTTACGTCCACCTTGCGGCGGTACCGCAGCAATAGTACCTTCAACGAGCTTCAGTAAGGCTTGTTGTACACCTTCACCAGACACGTCGCGAGTTATCGATGGGTTATCCGACTTGCGTGAAATCTTATCGATCTCATCGATGTAGACGATTCCGCGTTGTGCTTTCTCGACATCGTAATCACACTTTTGCAAAAGCTTCTGAATGATATTTTCAACGTCTTCACCCACATAGCCTGCTTCCGTTAAGGTAGTCGCATCAGCCATGGTGAATGGAACGTCTAAGAAGCGTGCTAAGGTTTCTGCTAGGTAGGTTTTACCTGAACCGGTAGGACCAATCAGCAAAATGTTACTCTTGCCTAGTTCAACCTGCTCTTCATCTTTACTTTGGTTGCTGTTTTGCAAACGCTTGTAATGGTTATACACAGCTACGGCCAGCACTTTTTTAGCTAGCTCTTGGCCAATCACGTATTCATCCAAATGTTCGCGAATTTCATGCGGCTTCGGTAAAGCGCGCTGCTCTTCTTGCGGCGCAATATTTTGAATTTCTTCTTCCAAAATATCGTTACATAGGTCCACACATTCATCGCATATGAACACCGACGGCCCGGCAATGAGCTTGCGCACTTCGTGCTGACTTTTTCCGCAGAAGGTACACAACAAAGGCTTTTCGCCATTACCTTCAGTTTTATCAGTCATGCTATTCTCCGCTTCGCTGAGTCAAGACTTTATCAACCAAACCGTAAGCAACCGCTTCTTCTGCAGACATGAAGTAATCGCGATCAGTATCTTTCGCTACCTGCTCTAAATCTTTACCGGTATTTTCAGATAACATACGGTTAAGCTTGTCTTTAATATCTAAGATTTGTCGCGCATGAATTTCAAAATCAGACGCTTGACCCTGGAATCCACCCAGAGGCTGATGAATCATGACTCGTGAGTTTGGTAAACAAAAGCGCTTGCCTTTGGCACCACCTGCTAATAGGAAGGCGCCCATGCTTGCCGCTTGTCCCATACATACGGTACTGACATCAGGCTTAATAAAACGCATTGTATCATAAATAGCCATACCTGCGGTTACCGCCCCACCAGGTGAGTTGATATACAGGTAGATATCTTTGTCAGGGTTATCAGATTCAAGGAATAAGAGTTGCGCCACAATTAAGTTCGCCATGTGGTCTTCTACTTGACCACAACAGAAGATCACTCGCTCTTTTAGTAAGCGCGAGTATATATCGTACGAGCGCTCTCCTTTTGCTGTTTGCTCCACTACCATAGGCACTAATTGTGCCATAGGGTCTAGCGCCATATCGGACATAGTTCACGACTCCTGAAAATAAAAAATGGCTCGTATATAAATATACGAGCCATTAAACCAAGTTGTTAGGGATGCAGTCAACGTTGTTGTGACTAATCCTACAATCTTATTGCTGTTTTGGGTTCATCAGCTCATCAAAGCTAGTCTTTTCAGCTTCAACTTTAGCTTGGCTTAAAATGAACTCAATCGCTTGTTCTTCAAGTGCAACGTTACGAACTTGCTGCATCAACTCTTCATTACCCTTGTAGTAAGCTACTACTTCAGTTGGGTCTTCATAAGCAGATGCGTTGTTGTCGATGATTTCGTCAACTTTCGCTTCGTCAACTTTCAGCTCGTTGCCGCGAATAACTTCGCCTAGCAATAAACCTACTTTAACGCGCTCTTTCGCTTGCTCTTCAAACAAGTCAGCTGGTAACTCTGGCAATTGTGCTTGATCAGCACCGCCAAAGCGTTGCATTGCTTGACGACGAAGTACATCAACTTCTTGATCAATCATCGCTTTTGGCAAGTCGACGTCGTTGTGTTCAACTAAGCCTTTTAATACTTGCTCTTTAACTTTGCTTTGCACGTTGTTCTTCAGTTCGCGTTCCATATTCTTACGAACTTCAGCTTTAAGGGCTTCAACACCACCTTCTTTAACGCCAAACAATGCTACAAACTCATCGTTTAACTCAGGCAGTTCTTGCTCTTCAACTTTCTTCGCAACAATAGCAAACTCAGCTTTCTTACCTTTTAGGTTTTCCGCGTGATAATCTTCAGGGAAAGTCACCTCAATGGTTTTCTCTTCGCCTGCTTTCATACCAATTACCTGATCTTCAAAACCAGGAATCATACGATTTTGACCCAGTTCAAGCGCGAAGTCTGTGGCTTTACCGCCTTCAAACTCTTCGCCATCAATAGAACCGGTGAAATCGATAGTGATACGCTCACCTTTTTTCGATTTACGCTTAACTTCTTTCCAGTTAGCGTGCTGCTGACGCAAGGTATCCATCATGGTATCAACGTCGGCATCAGTAACTTCTACTTCTGGTTTTGCAACCGTTAACTGATCTAACGCACCCACTTTAACTTCTGGATACACTTCAAAGGTTGCTACGAATTCAAGGTCTTTACCCGTTTCGTTAACCTTTGGCTCAATGGCTGGCATGCCCACTGGGTTTAATTTTTCTTGCATGACCGCTTCGAAGTACTTGCTCTGCATCAAGTTTGACGCTGCACGCGCGCGGGCTTCTTTGCCGAACAATTTTTGCAATACATTCGGTGGTACCTTTCCTTTACGGAAACCGTCAATACGGCGATTACGGTACTCTTCTTTAAGTAAGCGCTTTACTTCTTGCTCGATGGTTTCAGCCGGCACGGTGATAGTAGCACGGCGTTCTAATCCTTGGGTTGTCTCTACAGAAACCTGCATTGCTTTGTTACCTCGGCTTCACTATTGGCCTGAGCCCACTACCATTCGGGGCTCCTCAAAATGACGCAGCATTATAGCTAAAGACCAAATCCAAGTCGAGAAAAAATGACCACTAAAGCTGGTTAGGTGAAATATTGAGAGTATTTGGCAAAAAAGATGAACAATTAATTCAAAAGGATAGCGTTAAACTGAGAGAGATGGTCGGCGAGACTGGATTCGAACCAGCGACCCCTTGTACCCAAAACAAGTGCGCTACCAAGCTGCGCTACTCGCCGAACTATAATATGGAGATATTCAAAATCGTAGAGGAAATGGGGTGGCTGATGGGACTTGAACCCACGACAACCGGAATCACAATCCGGGGCTCTACCAACTGAGCTACAGCCACCACTACTACTTACCTATTGCCAGGGCAAAATGGCGCACCCGGCAGGATTCGAACCTGCGACCGACGGCTTAGAAGGCCGTTGCTCTATCCAACTGAGCTACGGGCGCAATAAAGTCCTTTTAAAGGATGGTCGGCGAGACTGGATTCGAACCAGCGACCCCTTGTACCCAAAACAAGTGCGCTACCAAGCTGCGCTACTCGCCGACTACTTTAAAACTACCGTGCAGGACGCGGCCTGACAACGGATGCGAATACTACCTGTTGGACCCTACCTCGTCAAACACTTTTTTAGTTTCCGAGTTCAAGTGCTGAAAATAACAACAAAGTGAGTTGAAAACGTCCAAAACAACATACTTTCTACTATATCGCTGCTACACGTAGAGACGAAAACATGGCAAAATAGCGCCTTTCCTTATGCATCTTATAAAAAAGGTCCGCAAAAGTCATGACAGCAATACGAATCGACGGTAAGAAAGTTGCGCAACAAGTTCGCGATGAAGTTAAAGCAGGCGTTCAGCAGCGTCTTGATGCAGGTTACCGTGCCCCTGGGTTAGCTGTAGTATTGGTCGGTGACCATGCTGCATCACAAGTGTATGTGGGCAGCAAGCGTCGCGCTTGTGAAGAAGTAGGTATTACTTCAACAGCATTTGACCTGCCTGGGTCAACCACTCAAGCCGAGCTTGAAGCTCTGATTGATGAGTTGAACGCCAATGCCGATATCGACGGCATCCTTGTGCAATTGCCCTTACCACAAGGTTTAGATGCACAAGCGATCTTGGAACGTATCAACCCGTTTAAAGATGTTGATGGTTTCCACCCGTTTAATATGGGTCGATTGGCGCAACGTAACCCAGCTTTACGCCCGTGCACACCTCGTGGCGTTATTACTCTACTCGATTCTATCGGTCTCGACCTGCACGGTAAAAATGCGGTCGTTGTTGGCGCGTCCAATATTGTTGGTCGCCCGATGAGCCTCGAATTGTTGTTAGCTGGTGCCACTACCACAGTCTGCCACCGCTTCACCAACGACTTGCAACAACAGGTTGAGCGCGCCGATATTCTGGTAGTAGCTGTAGGCAAACCCAATTTCGTTCCCGGCGCATGGGTCAAGCCAGGCGCGGTAGTTATCGATGTGGGTATCAATCGCTTAGACACTGGTAAACTCGTTGGTGATGTAGAGTTTGCCGTCGCCGAACAACGTGCTTCGTACATAACGCCGGTACCTGGTGGCGTTGGACCAATGACGGTCGCGACGTTAATGCAAAACACCTTACAAGCTTGTAATACTTGGCACGCGCCTATCCAAGACTAGTCAGTCAACGTCGATAACCACTTTGCATGGGCCCTGCCGCATTCGCGCGTAAGGCCCACAATGGTTTCCCCACCACTGTTTCACGTACTGCACAAAAACGCTGGGCTGGGTGTCGCCATAAGTTCCGAGCTGCTTGCAAGGCCTCGGCCACGAGCGGAATTTCTAACGGCAAGCACCACCACACTTCAATTTCTAACTCCCGCGCTCGCACCCAAGCGGCTGGATTCACACTCTCCGCAAGCCGTAACGGCGTATGGTCGATGCTTATTTCTTGTACCCAGCGCTGTTCCCGCAAATCATAAGTTGTTTGAGCCTGTTCTTGAAACATCGTTGCCGTAGGGTTAAGCACTTGAATCCGCGCTGCCACTTGCGCATATAACCATTGCTTTGCCGTTTCTTGTACAGCAAGCTGACGCAATTCTTGCTGCACCGCTTCAGCATCTGTTGCTTGCAGCCACTGCGGCTGCACACTGACCATTGCAGTGGCTAAGGTTCTTGTCATTGGGGCCACCGCCCCATGCTGCACCATGCCTGTTCGTACTGCATATTGCGCGGCAATAGCCAACGTATGTTGCACCCAAAAGATCCAGATCAACTGCAACAGGGCCAACACCACCCATATAAATAACGGGAGCATGAGTGCTGCTTCAACGGTTACCTGCCCACCAACATACTGTTGTCGCTTCACTACAAGCAGCCTTGCTGCCGAATACATTCTCGCCATAGCTCTTGGTATTTAATGAGCTCTAAATACACCTCGAGCAAACTAACTCCATCAGCGCTGAAATCATTCGCGACTACTGTATTAAAGTCGGCTTGCGTGGCAGTGATAGTATCGAGTTGAGCCTGTTCCGCCACAATCGAATCACTATCTATGCTTAGAGCGGTCAGTTGATTTACGCCTTTTAGATCAAAACCGCCCATATCTAAATCATGTTCCATGCTATTGAGATGAGGCTGTGCAGGCATCTTGACGCGGTGTAAGTATGCGCTAGCATCGTGCTCATTTACGCTGGGCGGCCAAACCATCAGCGCCACTTGCTGCTGTTGGCTTTGGGCATTAGGCAACTGCCCAGCTAACCACAAAGCATCAGCAACTGACGGAGCCGTTAGCGTTAACTTTAGTAACTCAGGTTGTCGATCAAATAGCCATTCTTGCTGCCAGGGGCTCGCCCAGTCGTCTCCTAAATCCTGCGCCAGCTCGGCAATGCTGGTCGGCGGGCCATCAAATAATAACCAGTAGCGCTTGATGCTAGCTTGCAAGCGTTCACTATCAGCCACCCATAAAATGCGCTGTTGATGCTGTTGCTTAACTTGCAGCCATTGCGCCACCAGCAGTAAAGTGCTCGCCAACACAGCTACCGCAATAATCACTTCTAACAGCACCCAACCGTTACGTTGCTTCACGTTCATAAAGCACCAACCAAACGCGCTCGAGCCATCAGAAATTGCGCATGCTGTTGCAACTGCAAGTGCAACTCTAAGGTATGAAGGTGCTCCTTCGTACTAAGTTCCAATTCAATTTGCTGTTCGGTGGCCTGTACCCAGCCCTGCACAACCAGTACCAGCGCCGCTGCCGCGAACCCCAATATGACAACAGCCATTACAGCATCCAAGAGAACGAAGCCGCGGTGACTATGCAGCTTACTTTGATCCCAACTCATGATTGCTTTACCCCTTAAACTTTAGGGTCAAAGTGCCGGCTGAAAAACTGGCATCTAAGGCATAGTCTGAAAAGTCATGAGCCAGGCGTGCTCCTTCCGCTGGTTTATCAATACCATCTACCACAATCACATAGTGCGAAGTATCAGCGCCATCTACTTGCACATTCACGGCGCCGCCCCACGGGTTAATATTGCTGCCATCGCCCCACTGTTCCGGTACTGCCGCAATGCTCGACATTGCTATCATACTAATTCCGGTATAATTTCCTGACCGCGGTCGCCAAATTTGAGTGCCCGATTGGGTCGTAACAATTTGGCTTTTAGCTTCGCTGATTCTGGAGTTGCCGACCGCCCAGTCCCGCAGTGCCAATGACCCTATAGTCGCTATCGCAATAATGGATAGCACCGTTAATATTTCAATAAATGTAAATCCCTGTTGTTGCTTGCGCATAAGTCGCTCCTTGCGATTGATTTAACTACATCATGCTTTGTTGAGAAATTGCCATTAGCATGGCACCCATGCCTCCGAGAGTAACCATGAGTAAGGTAAAAATAAGACCGTAGCAGTACACCTGTAAACCCATTCGTAATCGCGCCAAGGCGATAACTGCATCTTTAGCCGCATACCTTGCCACGCGCTGTAAAGTGGAGAAATCATGGCTATTGCGACTGGTGTTGCTTAATCGAAACAGCATGCGCGGCGATAACAAGCCATTATCAAAAAGTTGCGCGAGCTGGCGTTCACCTTGCGCCAGCTTCTCCCGCATGAGCCGCAAATGAAAAGCCATAGAGCTATCACTGTAGGTACTCATTGCCGCCAGTGCTCGATCAAGGTTGACGCCGGCATTCAATAAAACGGTTAATGTTTGTAATAACACTACCGCATCAAAATGGCGGCGAATCACAAAGGCACCATAGTGAGCACACTGGCGCCAGCAAGCATATTGAAAGTTAATCGCAAACCGCGGCCCCCAACTACCGATGACTACAGCTACAGTAAATATAAGCAATAGCGTAATCCAAGGGCCCTGACTTAAAGTTAATAACCACGCACTCAGCAGCGGCCAACTATATTGTGGTAAAGATTCCGCCAACTTAGGCAATACCTTATTACCAATCACCGCAGCAGCAGCGAAGGCCAGCAGCAACATCAATAATGGGTACAATAAAGGCTTCCAAAATTGCCGTTGCGCTTGTTGTCGTTGCGTTTCAAATTGTTGCTGCTGTCGCAGTAATTCTTCGAGTACGCCAGTTCGCTCCCCCACCGCCACCAACATAACTAAATCATCAGCAAACCATTCTCGCAAAGCAGGCCCTAATGGCAGGCCAGCATTCAATTGCGCCATCACCTTGTCGATCACGCGCTGCTCAATCTTTAGGCCTTGTTGATGTGCATGTTGCGCGAGCTCATGGCAGACTTGTGCAGGGCTTAAACCATCAGCTAAACCAACAGCAAAGTCCTCTAAGAAAGCGAGTTGCCGATGTCGTGTTAGATACATAATGCCTCCTGCACCTGTGCATCCAAGTTCAACCAGCCATTATCCACCAACTCTTGTCGATAAGATTCAAGCCGCCCCAGTCGCAAGGCTTCACGAGCTACTTTATTGACGGGTAAGTATTCAGTCAGCAAGCGCCGGCCAAGCACGCCAGAGCCAGCACATTTGGGACAGCCCGCATCGGTTCCTTCACAGTCGTGGCAATCAAGAGCCACTAGTTTTTGTGCCAAAATACCCCGTAACACGCCAGCTTGTGCTAATGACTCCGCACTAAGGCCTAGATCCAATAAGCGTTGCAATACACCAAAGGTGTCGTGAGCATGAATAGTAGCGGTTACCAAGTGGCCAGTAAGGGCAGCTGTGTATGCAGCTTTCGCGGTCGCTTGATCACGGATTTCACTGATTGAAATCACGTCGGGGTCTTCTCGTAGCGCAACCTTGACCATGTTGGCAAAGTTTAACGTTTCATGATCAGCTATAACTGGCTTTTGCTCTATCTGTGGCTGAATAATTTCAATGGGATCTTCCAAAGATATTACTTTCGCCGTAGCAGGCAAGGCTAGATTTATAGCTGCAAGGGTCGTTGTTTTGCCTTGCCCCGTTGGCCCTGCAATCAACAACAGACCGGTGCCAAATTGAATCAGTTGGGATATGCTTTTTTGTAAAGAATCGCTCGCGCCTAACTGCGATAACGACAGTATTTGCTGCTGCTCATTTTGCAGGCGCATCGTTACGGCAAAGCCATTACGGGTCGGCGATTTCTGCACGCGTAAACGAATCCGCTTGGGTTCACCACCTTGGACGACCGTTAGCGATATACTGGCAGCGGATAACGTATGCTCATCGAACAGTTCGCGAAAATCATCAGAGCGCGTGTTTAGAGCAGCGGCAATGGCAGCAGCCATAGATTCCCGATGCCGGTCGGTCTGCCCCACTAACCGCCCATGGACACGAAAGGCTAATTGAGCGCGGCGTGGCGAGAACAACAAATGGATATCAGATGCCTGCATCACGAGGGCTTGTGAAACCAAATCCTCAAGGGCTTGCTGAGCACGGGTATGATCCAGTTCAATGGTTTTCTGACGCCCTGCTTGCCGACGTAACGCATCGGCGTCATGGAGCACTGCACGAATAACCCGGGCCTCGCCTAGCAAACGTAGCCGACAGACCAAACCAAGGCGGCGGCTGCGGTGTAACAGGTTAATTAAACTCAGGGCTCGTTTGCACCAGGCCTCAGCACTGCAAATCAAGATCCCGTCTTCTGTTAATAGCGCTGCCACTTCTGCTGCATCTGCGTGCTCAGAAAATTGCAGATAGTCATCCAGCAGCGGCTCATACAATTGGCACCGCAATATTTGCTCATCTGGAATAATTAGCATCACTCACCATCCTTGGGGCAATGGAATATCTCGAAAATAACCAAATCGTTGCAAGCGCACGATACCGTCAATCACTGTCGCAGTTAAGCTGTGAACGCTCGGCTCTCCTGCCACTAAGGTCACCAGTTGTTCAGCTTCCCGAATCAATATTAAGGTTTGCTCCGCAACGTCGATTACACTAATTAGATCGATCGCTTTGAGGCTGGATTCAACCGTTGCATCCGTAGCTGTAGCTGTTGGCTGCAACCTGGCAATCGCATGTTTGGCCTGCGCGATCTGTAATTCAAGTTGTAGTCGCTGCGCCTCGGCTTGAGCGCGCCGCTGTTGCAACTCGCTTAACCGCAGTTGCTGAATGGTATCCACGGGCAGTGCTGGTTCAGTACTTGCTGTTAAAGAAACGCCTGCCACTGTCGCTAACATCCCTAAACTAACTATGAACATGGTCGATTACCTCCGTTGAATCATTCAAGTAAACACGCAAGCGCAGTTGAATGGACCAGCGTTGCTGTTCTAGTTTTGCCTGAAACTCTTGTAATTGAATGGCATGCGCCGCCGCTAAAAATCCTGCTGGAAGTAGCGCAGATGTTGTTGTAAATGGATCATAATCAGGCAGTGAGATGAGGATTTCGCGCCAGTGGTAATGGTGATGTGTCTGCTTGGGCGTCGCGGTGATTTGCGCATGGGGCCAATGCTGCTTTATAGCTTTTACCAAACCATCAAAATCAACGCTTGGATTCTCACGAAGTTGATTTAATTCAATGGTCGAGGTCGGTAAAGGCCGACTAAGGCGAATCCCTGAGGGCTGTGATTTGGTGAGCCAATGGGTGCCAACTTGTGCTAATAGTTCCGCTGGTTTGCCATAGCTAGCTTGTGCCGTTAGATGCTGCTGCCCTTGGTCGATATGCCAGCGGCTCACTTGCCAACCCGCAAGGTAACTAAAGTTCATTAATTGCTTGGGTACCGATTCTAACCAGTCAATAGCAATACCTTCTGCGCTTGGGGTCGCGGCGACTGTTACTACCGGCGTACTGACAACCGCTGGTGCAAAGTCATACCACGCGAAACCGATCAATATGGGTAACAGCGCTATTGCCGCCGTTTTCATCAACGCCTTCCGTCCCCATGGCGGCGATGTTTTAATCGACTGGAAACTACCCAACTTAGCGACTGGTACTAACACTGAACTGGATTGATAAATGGGTTCCACCGGCCAAACCATTTGGGCCAACAATTGCCGAGTATCCTTACCCGCCAGTAATAAAGCACATTGTATTTTATCTGGCGCCAGCCAATCCTTGGTCAAATACTTAATAAATTCGAGGCCAACACTGTCAGGCTTAACTTCCAACGCTGCCAGCAAGGTTTGTTCTCGCCAGGCTATCACTAGCAGTGCTTGCCCGCGCAATTCGATAACCACCCATGCATGATGTTGATAGCGGCCATCGACGTTAGTGCGCACCGTAGCAGCAGTATCTACGCCGCCGGGGTCATCATGGCAGCATAACCAGAAACACCGTTCAAATTGAGTCAGTGAATAATAGTTAAAGCCCAATTGCCGAGCTTGCATGAGCCAATTTTTTATTTGCTGGCGTTCGCTGGATTGCTGCCGCCAACCTTCAGTTACGCAAAAGCTTGAGGTCATGACTTACCTCGTTGCAATACGCGTGGCGTTAGCAATACCAGAGTTTCGCTATGGCGTTGTGAGCGCTGATTACTACCGCCGAGCAGCAAACTTAACCAGCTTTGTTGCTGAGTTCGGTCAACCCTTTCATTGCGTAGGCCACTCATTAACAACGTCTCACCATCATTTACCAAGGCCTTCATAAAAAACTTTTTACGATTGGTATGCGGCGTTTGAATCAGCTGATCACCCGAGCGCACCTCGTCAATTCGCTCTAAGTCAGACAGCTCAGTCGATAGCTGGAGAATTACTTCGCGGTCACGAATACTCGGCAGCACGTAAAGTTCAAAACCGGTTGAAACTAGCCCTGGTTGCAAGATAGTTGAACTTCCCACATTTGCTGTCGCGGTCGTTCCTGCTGCGGCCAAATAAGTGGCATTGTCTTCTAATTGAATTTTGG
This sequence comes from Pseudidiomarina sp., assembly GCA_048269045.1. Taxonomy (GTDB): domain Bacteria; phylum Pseudomonadota; class Gammaproteobacteria; order Enterobacterales; family Alteromonadaceae; genus Pseudidiomarina. Next base: position 4,196 of record JBLWUG010000010.1, on the reverse strand, counting down.
CAATTTGGTTATTTAAACTAATCAACCGCGGATGATTACTAGTACGCACTACCCCTTGCTGTTCTAGCGCCGTTAAAAACAGCGTTGAACCCGCAGCACTTCCCTCCACCTGTTGCCAAGATAACCGGGTACCTTGGGTGCCGCCAAAATTAGCACTCGTCAACCCCAACACGCCTTTGCCACCGGCGGTTTGTAACAAGGCTTGCCAATCCACCGAGAATTGGGATTCATCGTTAAAAGTCACTTCGAGGATCTGAACTTCAATAGCCACCTGACGGGTTAAGCGCTCATTTTGTTGTTCAATATAATTTCGCACTTGAGTAACATGGTGAGGAAAATCACGCACCAACACTGAGGTTGAACTTTGATTAATTGACACCTCGCCGTGCGCCGACAGCAACAGGTTTAATGCGCGTTCCAAGTCATTCCATACCGATAGTTGCTGGCTGCTAAAGTTGAGAAACTGCTGACTATCACTGCCATTGGTCATCGAGGTAACACTGGTTGGCGCACGGTTATTCTGCAGGCTTCCTAACTGCTGATCTTTGTTACCAAGAAAATAATTGGTATCTCCAGCAATAAACGCCACATCAAACTCAGCCACTTGATACTCACTAAACACCACTTGCTCTTCAGACAGAGTGACGTGCCAACCGGTTTTCGCTCGCACTTGTTCAATGAAGCTACCTAAGGTGCCTTGATGGCTAAGCTTGAGGTGGTGTTGCCCTAGTTCTGGTTTTATCAGTCGAATGCCAATCTGGTGCGGCGTGAAAACCTGCTCCAGCATGGCACCTATGGCTAACTCATTGGCGCGAACAGATACCGGCTTTGAATACCAACTGGGCTGCGCATAATCAGCCGCACTCAGTGATGGTACATACAGCTGTTCAGCAAAGGTTATTTGCTCAGGCGTGGTCGATTGCGGTACCTGTTGGGCCTGTACCAGTGCTGTCAGGGCTTGATCTTTCTCGGCTTCAAGTGAACCTGGCCCCGCTTGGCACGCACTAATAATAAGTAGCCCAATGGCCATCAATAGTGTACGCATTATGATTGGCCTCGCATAGGCTTGCGATAAGCCACCACGGCTGCTTGATTGGGAAATATCGTGATCGAAAATTGGTAAGGCTCTAGTATCCGCGCGAGCAACTGGTGTGAATCAGCGGCAACCAAGCGAAACGTCGATGGCCACAAATAATGCGGTGAAACTTGCCAGTCAATCCATTTAATTTCGAGCTGCTGGCGTAAAAATGCTTCTAACTGGGGTCGCAGCAGTCCGGCTTCAAAGGTAACAGTCGCCTGTTGCGCAGATGCCGCAGGGCTTAGCTGTGTATAGGCATAATCAGGACAGGTGGCGGCAGTCGCTGTCGCCGACCACAACCAGCTAAGTAGCAAGCTGGTTGCAGTGGCGATGAGCTGGACTCGCCCCCGTAAGGGAACGGAAACCATATAACCTCCTTGTTTAAATAACACCACATCCGTTGTGATGTCATTTCAATCTAGCCTAGCGATGCGTGGCTAACAAGGAGTAAATATATGATTTTTACTAGGATTTTTTCTTACGTTTCTTGGCTTCTTGAACTACCCATTCACCCTCGCGATAAAAGGCCTGCCAACCTGTTGGCTTGCCATTTTCTTCGGTAATAACATATTGCTCTTTATTTTTACGGCTATAGCGAACAATAGCTTCATTACCAACATCGTCTTGGGCTGGTGCTTCAGTTAGATAGTAAAACTTCTTTGGTATTCTATCTTTAAAGCGTTGCAACTCATGAACTTTAACCGCTCTAGTTTCACGAGAGCGAGGAAAGGTATTGGCCGACATGAAAATACCAGAGGCCCCGTCGCGTAGCACGAAGTAGGCATCGGAGTTCTCACAGGGTAATTCAGGTAGCGGAACCGGGTCTTCTTTCGGTGGCGCTGGTTGACCGTTTTTCAGTAGTTTACGGGTGTTTTTACACTCGCTATTGGTGCAGTCAAAGTACTTACCGAAACGGCCAGTTTTTAATTGCATATCATGGCTGCAGCGATCGCATTCGAGTACCGGACCGTCATAGCCTTTAATACGAAACTCACCGAATTCAACTTCGACACCATCACAAGCCGGGTTATTACCACAAACGTGCAGTTTGCGCTCTTTGTCGATGAGGTAGCTATCCATCGCAGTGCCACACACTGGACAACGCTTTTTCGCCAGTAATGATTGGGTTTCTGCGTCTTCTGCGGAACCGTTAACGCTTACCGCTTCTTCGCCTGGAAGCAAGTTGATAGTTTGCGTACAGCGTTCTTTCGGTGGCAAGTTATACCCGGAACAACCGAGGAAGACACCAGTACTCGCCGTACGAATGCCCATTTTCCGACTACAAGACGGGCAATCAATGTCAGTCAGCACCATCTCGTTGGTCCGCATTCCCCCTTCATCCGGATCTTTCTCCGCAAGCTCGAGGCGCTCTTTAAACTCGGCGTAGAATTCGTCTAGGGTTTGTTTCCAATTGCGCTTACCATCAGCGATGTCATCCAGCGCTTGTTCCATTTCGGCGGTAAAGTTGTAGTTCAGCAATCGCGAAAAGTTTTCTACCAAACGATCGTTGACGATCTCACCCATTTTCTCCGCGTAGAAGCGGCGATTTTCAATGCGCACATAACCGCGATCTTGGATCGTTGAAATAATGGCTGCGTAAGTTGACGGGCGACCAATACTACGCTTTTCAAGCTCCTTTACCAACGAAGCTTCGCTAAAACGAGCTGGTGGCTTGGTGAAGTGCTGCTGTGGGTCGAGCTTTTGTAACGATAGAATTTCCCCTGCCTTCACATCAGGTAAGGTCGCATCATCGCTATTTTTTGAACCTGCTGGTGGTTGTACTTTGGTCCAACCAGGGAAGCGCATAACACGGCCACGCGCTTTCAATTCATAATCGCCAGCAACTACGGTAATAGTAGTGGCATCATATTGTGCTGGAACCATTTGACAGGCCACGAATTGACGCCAAATTAACTCATACAGACGTTGTGCATCACGTTCCATATCTTTGAGGTTCTCAGACCTAACAGTCACGCTCGATGGACGAATAGCCTCGTGCGCCTCTTGCGCGTTCTGCTTAGAACCATAAACATTCGGTTTTTCTGGCAAATAGTCATTGCCATAATGTTTACCAATAAAGTTGCGGCAGGTTGCCACCGCATCTTTACTCAGGTTGGTCGAGTCGGTACGCATATAAGTGATATGCCCCGCTTCGTACAAGCGCTGGGCGAGCATCATGGTCTTCTTCACGCCAAAACCTAAGCGCGTACTCGCCGCTTGTTGCAGTGTCGACGTAATAAACGGAGCCGATGGGCGGCTGCTGGTTGGCTTATCTTCGCGAGCTGCTACCTTGTATTCAGAATTGCGTAAGGCGGCGACTGCAGCATCGGCAGCTGTCTTATTAGCTGCTTTAAAGGTCTTACCCAGATGCTTTTGTACTTGCATCCGCAGGTCAACATCAGCTTTGGTGTTTAAATCCGCATGAATGTCCCAGAACTCTTCTGGCACAAAGGCTTTAATTTCGCGTTCACGTTCAACGACGATACGCACCGCTACCGACTGCACTCGACCCGCTGATAAACCGCGGGCCACTTTCTTCCATAGCAGTGGTGAAACCATAAAACCAACGACACGGTCAAGAAATCGTCGAGTTTGCTGAGCATTAACGCGGTCTATATTTAGTGCCGCAGGCTGAGAAAACGCATCTTGAATTGCGTTTTCAGTAATTTCGTTGAACACCACTCGTTGAAAGCGGCTGTCATCGCCACCGATTAGTTCCCGCAGGTGCCAAGCAATGGCTTCCCCTTCGCGGTCCAAATCCGTTGCGAGATAAATGGCGTCGGCTTTGCTGGCTAATTTTTGCAGTTCAGCAACAACTTTTTCTTTGCCCGGCAAAACTTCATATTGAGCTTGCCAATCATTCTCAGGGTTCACCCCCATCCGCATGACCAGCTTTTTATGCTCTCGGCCCTGACGGTATGCATCTTTTTCTTCTGGTGACATTTTCCGCACTTCTGCTGGCGGCTTGGTTTCTACGGTGGCGGTGGCACGTGACGGTAAATCACGAACATGCCCCACACTAGATTTCACAACGAAATCTTTCCCTAAATATTTATTGATTGTTTTGGCCTTTGCGGGCGACTCAACAATAACTAGCGCTTTTGCCATGCGACTCTCT
>JBLWUG010000009.1:0-107035 GCA_048269045.1 Pseudidiomarina sp. | reverse complement strand
AATCACTGGATGAAATAGAAGAGATGGCAGACTTAGCCGTGCGCGCGCTTGATAGCCTGCTCGACTATCAGGAGTATCCAGTGCCAGCAGCGCGTAACGCCACCATGGGGCGCCGTACCTTAGGCATCGGTGTAATTAACTACGCTTACTACCTTGCTAAGAATGGTGTGCGTTATTCAGATGGTTCAGCCAATGCGTTAACCCACCGTACCTTTGAAGCCATTCAGTACTACTTGATGAAAGCTTCGGTCGGTTTGGCGAAGGAAGTTGGTGCTTGTCCTAAGTTTAATGAAACCACCTACTCGCAAGGTATCTTACCTATTGATACCTACAAGAAAGACTTGGATGCGGTGTGTGCGGAGCCATTACAACTCGATTGGGAACAGCTGCGCGAAGATGTCGTGAAATACGGTATGCGTAACTCAACCTTGTCGGCACTGATGCCTTCAGAAACTTCGTCACAGATTTCGAATGCGACCAACGGTATCGAGCCACCACGCGGTCACATTAGCGTAAAAGCGTCAAAAGACGGTATTACTAAGCAGGTTGTTCCTGAGTACGAAACGCTGCGTAACGCCTATGAATTACTGTGGACAATTCCTAGCAACAAGGGTTACCTCGAACTCGTGGGTATCATGCAGAAGTTTGTTGACCAAACCATTTCAGCAAACACTAACTACGACCCATCTAAGTTTGAAGGTGGCCGCGTGCCAATGAAGCAGTTACTACAAGATCTGCTTTACGCGTACAAGCTCGGTGTGAAAACACTTTACTATCACAACACTCGTGATGGTGCGTCGGATAACCAAGTCGACTTACGCGACAAAATTGAAGCTCAAACCAGCGAAGAAGAAAACCAACAAGCCGTAGTAGCCGTAGTTGAAGATGATGACGACTGTGAAGGTGGAGCTTGTAAAATTTAAGCGCGCTAGACGCTGCTATTCAATGTAACTTTTTAGGGATTTGGTGCAGTAAATGAGATATTCAACCTTTAATAAGAAGCAGACAGATACGCTAAAAGAACCTATGTTCTTTGGTAACTCTGTTAACGTTGCACGCTATGACCAACAACGTCATAGCGTGTTTGAGAAGCTGATTGAAAAACAAATTAGCTTTTTCTGGCGCCCAGAAGAAATTGACGTAAGCCGTGACTCAACAGACTTTAAATCTTTGTCTGAAAGTGAGAAGCATGTCTTTATTTCAAACTTGAAGTATCAAACGCTACTTGACTCCATTCAGGGTCGTAGCCCGAACGTCGCTTTGCTACCTATTGTTTCGTTACCAGAAGTAGAAACCTGGATTGAAACCTGGTCGTTCTTCGAAACCATTCACTCGCGTTCATATACGCACATTTTGCGTAACTTATTTACTGACCCGAGTGAAGTGTTTGACGACATCGTCATGAACGAAGAGATTCAGAAGCGTGCCGCTGATATTTCTTTCTATTACGATGACCTCATCTTCTACACCCAGCTACTGCAAGTACACGGTGAAGGTGACATCGAAATTGACGGTAAGGTACATCACGTCACCTTACGTGAATTGAAAAAGAAGCTATATCTGTGCATGAACTCCGTTAACGCGTTAGAAGCTATTCGTTTCTACGTCAGCTTTGCTTGTACTTTTGCCTTTGCAGAGCGTGACTTGATGGAAGGTAACTCCAAGATCATTCGTTTGATCGCTCGTGATGAAAACCTGCACTTAGTTTCAACGCAGCAGATGATTAACCTGTGGCAGCACGGTCAAGATGACCCAGAAATGAAAGAAATTGCAGAAGAGTTACGTGAAGAAGCGATCGCTATTTTCATGAGCGCTGCCGAGCAAGAAAAAAAATGGGCACACTACCTGTTTAAGAATGGCTCAATGATTGGTCTTAACGAAGAAATGTTATGTCAGTACGTTGAGTATATCTCTAACATGCGGATGGAAGCTTTAGGCTTTGATGCGCCATTTGAACAGCGTAGCAACCCACTCCCGTGGATGAACAAGTACCTAGTGTCAGACAACGTACAAGTTGCTCCACAAGAAGCTGAGATTACGTCGTACTTAGTTGGCCAAATCGATAACAAAGTTAGCGCAGCTGACCTTGGAGACTTCGAGCTATAAGCCCTTATGACCACTCGTTTCAAAGTTAAAGTCAACGGTCAGCACGAGCTGACCGTTGATGCTTCCGAAGGTACGCTATTAGAGGCGATGGAAGCAGCAGGAATAGAAACCCACTTTCAGTGCCGCGATGGTTTTTGCGGCGCATGTAGAACTCAGTTAGTCAGTGGCGATGTCACTTACATTAACGAACCGCTTGCTTTTGTACGCCCCGGCGACTGCCTTGCCTGTTGCTGTGTGCCTAGCTCTGATATCGAAATCAATCACTAACTCTTTCAGTAATCGGATTAACCGATTGCTAAAATCCTACATTCCCATTGGCAACACCTATGCTTTTATAGGAGAATAGCGCCATATTCAGTTTAAGGAGTCGCTATGTTTACAGTTATTTTTGGTCGCCCTGGTTGCCCGTTCTGTGTTCGTGCTGAACAAATTGCAGAAAAATTAGCCGCGGACCGCGAAGGTTTTGAATACCGCTACATTGATATGCATGCCGAAGGCATTTCGCGTGAAGATTTAGAAAAAACCGTGGGTGGCCCAGTGCAAACCGTACCGCAGATTTTCATTGATGAAAAACACATTGGCGGTTGCACTGAGTTTGAAGCTTATGCCCGTGAGCATTTAGGTTTATACGCTTAAGCTTTAATTCTACGTTGGTTAAGTACCAGAAAAAGGAAGTGTCAAACGCTTCCTTTTTCTTTGGTGTTACAAATAGCTAATTACATTCCTTGCGCACAATATAGTAATTCTGCTTTTCGTACACGAAGGTTTTTCGTTCGGTACCATCGGGCAAATAAGTTGAAACTGTTTTTACCATATCCCAAGTACGCATTGCCGCTGCGTCGCTAGGAAGACAATATATCGGCATCGCCGTTCCATGGGCAACAGAATTAGCTTCCTCTATGCTGTAAAACCTTGGAGCACCAGATGCCGCTGCTTGCTCAAAGGTATCTCCGTTAGTCGTTGCCGAAGCTTTTTCATTGAGACGAATTCCTACCACATCCTGATCAATCAACGCATCAATGACCAAAATTGAGTCATCTGCCATGACGAGCCTAACTTTAATGTCAGCCGCTGCATTATCAGCAACACCATCTCGTATATCTTTATTTAAGTCTTGCCTGCAAGTTGTAGTGTTTTCTTTATAGTCCCAAGCGGTTAAACAAGATAGTGCCGAACGAGAAATTGAAGACGAGTATTGCCCGGTTGCATCAGTAATAGAGCCATCATTTTTTTGTATTGTTGGTTGAATGCTTTTACCCTGCACAGGGCTTGAGAGCATCAAACTTCCCATGAACAGGAAAGCTGAACATAATAGTTTCATCTGCAATTCCTTTGACTAAAAGGTTTTTAAGGTCAAACTTCAGCCTACCACCCTAACAAAAACTTCACAAATCAGATTAGCCAATTGCAGCGAGTGCTTGCCGCACTCGCTTTTCGGATATGGGGAACTTCGTTCCTAAGGTTTGTGCAAACAAACTGACTCGTAACTCTTCAATCATCCAACGAATATCCTCGAGCTCTTGCGATATAGGCTGTCCTTTAGAGACTTGGTTTACACGCTTTTCATAGTCCTGCTGCAAACTCGTCAACATTAGGGTCTGAACTCGATCTTTATTCGGGTCTATTGACAGTTTCTCTAGTCGTCTGACAATGGCTTTCAAGTAACGCTCAATGTCAGCTAAGCGCCCTGCTCCTGCTTTACTCACAAAACCACGACAAATTAAGCGTTCTAACTGCGCTTTAATATCGGCATGGGATTGAATTTCTTGCAGGCCTACGTTGCCACGCAAGCGTTTACGTATTTGCTGGCTGAGCAGTAAACAGGGTTCGACTTGGGTTGCGATAGCTGTGACACGCTCGTTTAAATGAGCTCGAGCCGTATCGTAAAGCTGTTGAAACTCCGCTTCGGTACGTGCTGGCTGAGCATCAATAAATTCGTCTAAAGCCGTTAAAATACAATCTTGAACGAGGTCATCGACCTTGCCCCACGGCGTGTAATACATGGCCAACTTGGCTTTATTGGAAAGTGATTGTTGCAAGTGGCGAATCGGTGAAGGGAGTTGCAATAGCAGAAGCTTACGCAGACCTTCACGGTGTGCTTGTGCCGCGAGTTCAGGTGAATCGAATAACTCCTGCACTACCCCATCTTTTTGCGCAACCAAGCCAGGGTAGGCTTTGATTGCATAGCCTTGTTGCTTTTGCTCAAGCAACTCTGGCAGATTGCCAAACACCCACTCACTGGCTGCTTCTGGCTGCTTGGGTTGTTGCTGTACGGCATCTTCAAGTGCTTGCTTCACTTCACCTTGTAAATTCTGTTGTAAAGTTTCTAAATCGCGACTTTCACGTAACCGCTTACGATGTTTATCCACCACCGCAAAGTTCATTTTCAGATGCTGCGGCAACTGGCTGGCATCCCAAGCATCACTCGGTACTGTTACCCCTGTCATGCGGCGTAGTTTGGCAGTCAGGCTCTCCAGCAAACTTTCCTTAGCCAGACTTTCATCGTGACTATCCGCCAAGAATGCATCAGCAAAGTTTGGCGCTGGCACAAAGTTGCGACGATATTGCTTGGGTAAACTGCGAATCCACGCCATCACTAGATCTTTGCGTAGCGCTGGTATTAGCCAATCAAACCCATGGGGTTGCACCTGATTCAAGAGCGCCACTGGAATCTCAACAGTAACGCCATCGTCCGTCGCGTTTGGTTCAAACTTATAGGTTAAATTTAACCGTAAATTTCCTTGCTGCCAAAACTCTGGATAATCATTTTGCGTCACATGATCTGCTGACTGCGCCATTAAATCATCGCGGGTAAAATACAGTAGTTTCGGGGTTTCTTTGACGGCCTTGTGCCACCAGCCCGATAGCAGCTGTTCGTTATAGATTTCAGCAGGAATCACCGCGTTATAAGCGTTAAACAGTGCATCATCGTCAATAAGAATGTCACGACGCCGTGATTTTTCTTCCAGTTCACGCACACTTTCAATCAATGCCGTATTATGACGAATAAAGGGTAATGTGCGGCGCAATTGCCCTTGTACTAAGCCTTCTCGAATGAAGATCTCTCGTGCTTCAACAGGATTGATGGGGCCATACTGCACACGGCGGCGCGGCACGATAATCAGGCCATATAAAGTCACTTGCTCTTCGGCAATAACCGAGCCCTGACGCCTAGAAAAATGTGGCTCAAAGTAGCTACGTTTAACCAAATGTTGCGCCAGCGGTTCAATCCATTCGGCTTCAATACGGGCATTAATACGGGCAAATAATCGTGACGTTTCGACCAGTTCAGCAGCCATCACCCACTTGGGTGACTTCTTGAATAAACCAGAGCCCGGGAAAATGTAAAACTTACGGTTACGAGCACCTAAATACTCGTGGCCTTCCTCTTTGGTGCCAAGCTGCGACAGCATGCCCGTTAGCAATGCCCGGTGTACGGCTTCAAACTCAGCAGGCTCTTGATTGATGCGGTAGCCAAGCGTACGCACGGTTTGGCGTAACTGGGTGTAGACATCTTCCCACTCGCGAATACGCAGGAAGTGTAGGTATTCTTGTTTTAATCGCTTTCTAAACTGACTTTTCGAGAGTTCTTTTTCCAGTTTTTTCAGATAGTCCCACAACTTCAAAAAACTATTAAAGTCAGAGTTTTTATCATGAAAACGCTGATGCAGTTCATTGGCTTTATTGGCGAATTCTTGCGGGCGCTCGCGTGGATCTTGAATACTCAATGCCGCCACAATCACCATCGCCTCTTGCATACAGCCAAATTCGTTCGCAGCAAGCACCATACGCGCCAAACGCGGGTCGACCGGTAGCTTGGCTAGCTGATTACCTAACGGGGTTAACCGCGGCCCTTGGTATCCACCTTTGCGGCGATTACCTTTACCGAGCTGAACCGCATTGAGTTCTTGCAGCAGATTCAAGCCATCCTTGATATAGCGTTCATCAGGGCGCTCAATAAATGGGAATTTGCGAATATCTCCTAAGCGCGCAGAAGTCATCTGCAGAATCACAGCCGCCAAGTTGGTGCGTAATATTTCCGGATCGGTAAATTCAGGGCGCGCAAGAAAATCATCTTCGCTATATAAACGAATACAAATACCTGGTGCGACCCGCCCACAACGGCCCATACGCTGGTTGGCACTGGCCTGTGATACTTTCTCTATCGGTAACCGTTGCACCTTGGTACGGTAACTGTAGCGACTGATACGCGCGGTACCCGGGTCAATCACATAGCGAATACCAGGTACCGTTAATGAGGTTTCTGCCACGTTGGTCGCGATAACAATACGGCGTTGCCCATGGGGATGAAAAATACGGTTTTGCTCTGCCGCCGATAACCGCGCATAAAGTGGCAGCAATTCAGTATTGGGTAGCTTAAGCTCTGTGAGTGCTTCGGCAAAATCGCGAATTTCACGCTCACCACTAGCAAAGATCAGTATATCGCCCCGTTCTTCACGTTGCAGTTCTTGTACCGCATCACAAACGCCTTGAATCACATCACCACTATCATCGTCAGTTTCGAGTGGACGATAACGCAGCTCTACCGGATAGGTACGGCCGCTTACGGTAATCACTGGGGCATTGTTGAAGTGCTTCGAGAAGCGTTCGGTTTCAATGGTCGCCGAGGTAATAATAAGTTTGAATTCAGGGCGTTTAGGCAAAATAGTGGAGAGCACGCCAAGCAAAAAGTCGATATTAAGACTGCGTTCGTGTGCTTCATCAATGATTAAGGCATCGTATTGCTTTAGTAACCGATCTTGCTGCAGCTCGGCCAGCAGCATACCGTCGGTCACCAGCTTAATTTGAGTGCCTGGTGCGGTTTTATCTTGAAAACGAATTTTGAAGCCAACGGTGCTTCCTAACTCTGTTTCTAATTCTTGCGCAATGCGCTGTGCCACACTGCGCGCCGCTAAACGCCGCGGTTGGGTATGCCCAATCAGCTTACCTTGTTCCGCATTGCCGTAGCCCATTTCTAACAGCATTTTAGGTATTTGGGTGGTTTTACCCGAGCCGGTTTCACCCGCGATCACCACCACTTGGTGATCGCGAATAGCCGTTTGAATATCTTCTTTAGCTTGAACTACCGGTAAATCTGCTGGAAATTGAATGGCGCGCACAACAATCCTAAACGACAAATGGAATTACGATATACCCGCTAGTTTACCAGTCTCAGTTCGCAAGGTACAAATGGATTGCCCGCAACACGTCGGTTCGCGTGATCACGCCAACTACTTGGTGCTCATCATCAACAACCGGGTAAATTTTGGGTCGGTTATGAGATAACTGTTGTGCTAAGTCGGCAATCGAATCAGAGGCGTTTACGGTAACCACATCACCTTGATACATGCAGTCACCCACAATTGCTGATTGCTCATTGTGGTAGGTATTGCTTAGCAGCGCTGCTATACAATCTTGTTCCGATAAAAAGCCAACGAGGCGGCGTTGATCGTCAATAACGGGGCCACCTCGTTGTCCGCTTTGTAGAAAAATATCTGTTGCCCGCTCAATGGTCATTTCAGCTTTAAAACTAACGGGATAGCGGTTCATATAATCAAATACTTTAAGAGAGCGCATGGCAATACTCCTGTCGCCGCATGGTTACTCTCTTAGTATAGTCAATCCTTGTAAATCGCAACCTCAACTGCTTGGTTTCCTTGGCGACTTGCACGGTACATGCCTTCCGTATTAAACGGCATATGCACGTTACCCATGTGATCGACAATAATCACACCGCCCGTACCGCCCGCTGGTAGTAACACGTCATGAATCACGGTGTCACCGGCAGTAACTACATCAACTTGCTGATACTTCATGCGTGAACAAATATCGGCAGCTACATGGTAGCGAATAAAGTATTCACCATGGCCCGTTGCCGACACGGCACAGCTCTCGTTATCAGCCCAAGTGCCAGCGCCAATAATCGGCGAGTCACCAATGCGATTGTAGCGCTTACCTGTCATACCACCGGTTGAAGTGGCGGCAGCTAAATTACCGGATTGGTCTAAAGCGACAGCACCCACGGTGCCATACTTAAAGTTATCATCCATTTGTACCCAAGCTTGCTTATCTTGGCCGTTACCCACTTGGCTCTTCATGCGCTCCAGTGCTTGCGCGCGAAACTCGGTGTCAAAATAATGATTATCAACGAGCGCTAAACCTTGCTCGCTGGCAAATTCTTCAGCACCTTCGCCGCTAAGCATTACATGAACAGACTCGTCCATTACTTTGCGTGCGAGCGCAATTGGGCTTTTCACAGTTTTCACGCCGGCCACCGCACCCGCTTCACGGGTCGCACCGTCCATGATCGACGCATCCAGCTCATGTTCACCATCCCAGGTGTATACCGCACCGCGTCCGGCATTAAATAGCGGTGAATCTTCAAGTACCTGAACCGCAGCGATAACCGCGTCCATACTGCTACCGCCTGCCGCAAGAATAGCGTGACCAGCATTAACCGCTTCCGTTAATTTAGCCTTGTATTGCGCTTCTTTTTCAGGGGTGAAGTTAGCGCGGGTTATGGTTCCGGCACCACCATGAATGGCAATAGCAAAAGGTTGTTCCGCCGCTACGGGCTCTGCTTCAGTCGTGGCAGTTAGGTTACAGCCAGCTAACACAAAACTAGCGGTTAGGCTTAAAGCCAAAGCGCGTACTTTCATAAGTACCTCATCAAGTCAGGGTTTGAATATCTCTTCATCCTGCCACTGCAGGAGGCGAATTACTAGCTCGAGGAGCCGACATCAACCGTAATAATTGCGGCATATATCGCAATCGGGTAGTCTGATACACAAGACAACTTAAGGATAAGCATTCTGAAATGAATAACCCCACCTTTTATTGGCACGACTACGAAACTTGGGGTGCCAACCCACAGGTTGACCGCCCGGCACAGTTTGCTGGCTTACGTACTAATTTAGATCTAGAACCGCTAGGTCGACCGCTGACTATTTATAACCAGCCGACGCCCGATTTTTTACCTAATCCCGAAGCCGTAATGATTACTGGTATCACGCCACAACATGCGTTGAATCACGGTATGAACGAGGCGAGTTTCGCCGAGAAAATCTGGGCGGAATTTAGCGAGCCAGATACCACCATTATTGGCTACAACAATATTTCCTTTGATGATGAAGTTACGCGCCATTTATTCTATCGCAACTTTATCGACCCATATGCGCACACTTGGCGTGACAACAACTCACGTTGGGATTTAATCGACCTCATGCGCGCTTGTTATGCGTTGCGCCCTGATGGTGTGGAATGGCCTTATCACGATGATGGTCGAGTGAGCATGCGATTAGAAGATCTCACGCGCGCCAATGCCATTGACCATGGTAATGCTCACGATGCCACCGCCGACGTTTATGCCACTATTGCCGTTGCAAAACTGGTTAAGAAAGCGCAGCCACGCCTCTTTGACTACGCCTATGGCTTAAGGCGAAAACAAGCCGTCAAAAACCTGATCAACTTGGTGCAGTTTGAGCCATTGGCTCACATTAGTGGATTTTACGGTGCACAAAATGGTTATGTTAGCGTCATCATGCCGTTGGCGTATCACCCCGAGCAACCCAATGCACTTATTTATTGGGATTTACGCCGTAACCCTCAACAATTTGCCTCGCTGTCGCACGATGAATTAGTGCAGCACAAATTCACCCCACGCCGTGAACTCGAGCAAGAAGATAAAGTTCCATTTGGTGGTGGCACCTTACATATCAACCGCTGTCCGTTTATTGCCAAGTTAGCCGTACTCGACCAGCAAGCGCAGCAACGCTGGCAACTAGACCTTGAACTGGTTGAACAGCACCGCCAACAATTGCTTGCTGACCCAGAGTTGCGCGAGCGCATTCTGGAGGCGGCTATCGCCAGTAGAGCCTTTGACGAATCGAACAACCCTGATTTAATGCTGTATAGCGGTCCGTTTTTTAGTGATCAAGATCGCTCCAACATGGATATCATTCGCCAAACTGCGCCCGACCAACTTGCGGGGTTAACGCTTAACTTTGTTGATGAGCGTTTACCGGAAATGTTATTCCGTTATCGCGCCCGCAACTACCCCGCCACCTTGAACGAACAAGAGCTCTTAAAGTGGCGTGCGTTCTGCCAACAGCAGCTAACCGAACCCGAAGGTCGTGCGCTATCCGCTGAGCAGTTTATGCAGGCTTTGGAAGCTGCTGCACAGCTCCATGCCGACTCCACCAATAAAATGCGCTTATTGAACGATTTATTGCGCTACGCACAGAGCCTATAACCATGCCTTTAGCCGCGCCTATCGATGTTTACGACTATATTATCGTGGGTGGCGGCAGCGCTGGGTGCGTGCTGGCCAACCGTTTAAGTGCTTGTGGCAACTTTCGCGTTGCACTGTTTGAAGCCGGAGGCCCAGAGGTTTCCAGCTTAAGCAAAGCGCCCGGTGGCGTCGCGCGCTTTATGCATAGTCGTAAATTCAATTGGCGCTACCGCAGTGTCGATAGCAAGCCTTTGCGAAATGGCAAAGGGCTATACACACCGCGTGGTAAAGGATTGGGCGGCAGTAGCATGATTAACGCGATGATCTATACCCGTGGTGCGCCAGCAGACTATGCACATTGGCAACAAGTGGCTGGCCCAACCTGGGGCTGGGACAATATGCTGCAACGCTTTAAACAGCTTGAGTGCAACAGCCGTGGTTTCGATGAGTTTCACGGCGCCGATGGCCCACTTAAAGTAAGTGATGTAGCTCCCTACTACCAGCCAGCTCAACAGTTTATCAAGGCAGCAGCACAGGCCGGTTACCCCTTAAATTCAGATTTTAATGGCGCCAGCCTCTATGGTGTAGGTCCCTATCAGTTCACCATCCACCAGGGCGAGCGGTTCAGCGCTCGAGACGCTTTCCTTGAGCCGGCGCGCCACCGCGACAACTTGGTTATTCATACCAACTGTCTGGTTGAACGAGTTATTTTCGATGATGATCGCACGGCTAATGGCATTCTTTACAGCAAAGACCATCAAGTGAAAACCGTCATGGCTCGTAAAGAAGTCATTATCTCCGGCGGCGCCATTAACTCGCCGCAACTACTATTGCTATCCGGTATTGGCCCTGCCGAACATTTGCAGAGTCTCGGTATCCCAGTAGTGGTTGATGCACCAGAAGTTGGTGATAACTTGCAAGAGCATGTGGATGTCATGGTGCATTATCGCAATCGCCGTAAAGATGGTATTGCACTTAACCCAAGAGGGTTAATGAGCTTGCTTAAAGGCTGGTTTCAATACCAGAAAAATAAAACCGGCCCCCTTGCTCACGGCCCCGCAGAAGTAGGTGGTTTCATTCGCAGCCACCCAGATATTGAGACGCCGGATTTACAATTACATTTTGTCTCAACGCGTTTTCACGACAGCGGATACGACATGACGCCTGCGTTTCGGCATGGGTTCGCCTGTCACGTCTGCGTACTGCGCCCCAAAGCACGTGGTCAATTACGCCTCCAAAGCAAAGATCCGGTACTGCCTCCCCACTTTCGTTATGAGTTTTTACAGCATAAAAGCGATCAACAGGCCTTGCTTTCAGGTGTTAAACAAATACGCAAAATCATGGCACAACCGGAAATGGCGGCACACAATGGTGGCGAGGTTTGGCCTGGACCAACAAAAAACGATGACGAGCTATTAGCAAAACTGCTGCAACAAGTGGGATTAATTTACCACCCAACCAGTACCTGTCGTATGGGGCTGGACTCGAACTCGGTGGTTGATGAGAGATTAAACGTGCGAGGCGTGAGAGGCTTAAGAGTTGTTGATGCATCCGTAATGCCTACAGTACTTAGCGGCAATACGAACGCACCAACCATGGCTATTGCAGATATTGGCGCCGACTTTATCTTAGCCGACGCCAACTAAAACCTAGTGGATACGCTTACCCATGCGCGAAAACAACCGCGCTAAGGCTGGGATAAGTATCAAGGCACCCAACATATTCCACAAGAACATAAAGGTCAGCAAGATACCCATATCTGCTTGGAATTTAATCGGTGAGAAAATCCAAGTCGCCACACCAATCGCCAAAGTTAAGCCGGTAAAGGCAACAGCTTTACCCGTATTATCTAAAGCATACTTGTAGCTATCATCGAGGTTTAAACCTTGGTCTAAGCCTTCGCGTAACTTGGTATAGATATAAATACCATAGTCGACACCGATACCTACACCTAAAGCGATGACTGGCAATGTCGCGACTTTAACACCAATACCTAACACCGCCATGAGGCCTTGGCTCATAATGGTCGTGAGCATCAGCGGCAACACAATACAGGTCACGGTACGAATGCTGCGGAAAGTAATTAAACAAAGTGCGATAACCACTCCGTAAACCCACAACAACATTTTGGTTTGAGCAGAATCGATCACTGAGTTGGTCGCTGCTTCAATACCTGAGTTACCGGCCGCCATGAGCAAGTCTAAGCCTTCACGCTGGTATTCTGCGTTAAAGGCATCCACCGATGCCACCACCGTTTTTAAGGTTTCGGCTTTGTGATCATTTAAGTAAATAATGATCGGTGCCATAGAGCAATCTGGGTTAATTAAACCCGGCGGCGTGCGGTTAGTATTCGCATTCAGTACGTATTGGTTGCGGTTTAAACTAAACCATTTCAGGTTACCTTCGTTAAGCCCAAATGAACCCATTTTGGCAACGTAAACCACAGACTTCACATCTTGCACACCTGGCGTGTTTTGCATGTGCCAAGTGAAACGGTCCATCAGTTCGAGGTTGTCATAAGCAATACATTGGCTCGGCGCTGTTTCCGCCATGACTACGAAAATGTCGGTACTGGAGCTGTAGTTATCAACGATAAACTGGTTATCAAGGTTGTAACGACTATCTGGGCGTAATTCTGGTGCACCGGCGTCCAAATCCCCGATTTTCATTTGCTGGCTGTAGTAAAGACCCCAGCTTAAGCCAATCAAAGCCACTGCAATGGCGCTGTACGCCCATTTAGGCGTAGAAAAACGACTAAACAGGGTAAGTACAGGGTGTGGCTTTTTACGTGCATTAGCGATGTATGTAGTGCCTTTTTCAGTGACGCCTATGTATGACATCAAAATTGGCAATAAGCCCAAGTTGGTTAATACCACGACCGCAACACCAATACTGGCCGCAATAGCTAGCTCTTGGATAACATCGATATCGATAACCATTAAGGTCGTAAAACCAATCGCATCAGAAATCAGCGCGGTTAAACCAGCAACATATAAACCACGGAAGGCCAAACGACTTGCATTAAGTTTGTAGAGACCATCGACACGGTTATTGCTAATCGCGTTGATGATTTGCACCCCATGGCTCACACCTATCGCGAACACTAAAAATGGCACCAACATTGAGTATGGGTTGATCCCACTACCAATCAGTTCAATGATGCCTAACTGCCACACTACAGCGATAATCGAACAACCGAGTACGGCTAGTGAACTGCGCCAGCAGCGGCTATACCAGTACAGCATGACCAAAGTAATGACCAAGGCAATAACGAAGAACATTCCAACTTGATACGCACCTTCGATAAGGTCGCCGATAACTTTGGCAAAACCCGTGATATGAATTTTAACGGTATCGGTTTGATACTTGCTGCGAATGTTTGCTTCGAGCTGGGCCGAAAACTCTTGATAATCGAGTGCTTCACCGGTGTCTGGGTTTATTTCGTTAAGGGGTACGTAAATGAGCGCAGACTTGAAGTTGTTCGCAACCAAGTTACCCACTTCACCCGAGCGTAAAATGTTGGTGCGAAGTTGTTGTAGTGACCGTTCAGAGGCATCCCAGGTATCAGGAATGACCGGACCACCGACGAAACCTTCTTCAGTGACTTCACTCCAACGAACGTTGGGCGTCCAAATACTTTTCAAACCACTGCGATCCACCCCAGGAATAAAGAACACTTCATCAGTTATTTCCTGCAAGGTCGCTTGGAATTCTTTGGTGAAGATATCGCCTTCAGTGGTAGCAACGGCAATGCGCACCACGTTGCCCAAACTCGCTAAGTCATCTTGATGCTTAAAGTAGTTTTGAATGAACTCATGATGAGTCGGAATCATCTTCGTAAAACTGGCTTCAGGACGCACCTGACTTGCATGCCACGCTAAAAATGCGGTGAGCATCGCAAAGATAACAAACCATAACGGGCGGAAATTAAATAAAGCGCGCTCTAACCACACACTTTTTTGTTCAATTTCAGACTGGGATATTGGCTGTTGCGACATAGGTCTCTAAAATCCTTTATTATTGCTGTGTCGTTGCGGTAACAGACGCTGGCATGGTAAGTAAGCCACGCTGTCCAACTAATGTAAGCGTGTGGTCGTCATTCAGAATAACATCGGTCAAGGCGGCACCACTTTCATGGCGCGTTTCTTTGATCTCGCCATCGGCGGATACCCAAGCTAAAGCGCCGGCGTTACCCACCAAGTAAACCCCGCCATTAACGCCATCAATAGCTGCGTTAATGTTGACCGGGTCTTTTAAGCTAATAGCACTAAAAGACTGCCCCTGATCTTCACTGACAAAAATATTACCGCGCAAGCCAAATAACCATAACCGGTTTTGCTTGTCGATATGCATGCCAAAAAATGAACCAAAATAAGGAGAGTCCATTACATCCCATGTCTCGCCGGCATCGGCACTTCGGTAAAAAACACCAGATTCACCCGCTAAGTACAGATACTGGTCATCGGCCGCTAACGCGTTTAAGTGGTAGCCATCGGGATTATCTAAGGCAGTGTCTTTTACTTGCCAGGTGTTGCCACCATCTTCACTGCGCAACAAAGTACCGTAGGCTCCTGCTACCAGTATCGTCTGCTTATCTAACGCCAGCACATCTAAAAAGGCTAAGGTTGGCCCTTCTTCGCGAGCATACTCAGCATTTTCAAATCTAAATAAAGCGTCTTCTACTAAAAACTCAAAATCAGAGAACAGTCGCGGGTCTGCTTTAACTTCATCTTCCGTAAGCTGATCAAGGTAATTAAAAGCTTGTTCAAAGTAGCTAACCCGTAGTTCGATTAACTCAAAGCCATCTAATTGACGGTGCCAAGTTTCTCCACCATCAGTCGTTGCGATAATCACGCCATGATGACCCACGGCCCAGCCATGATTTTCATCGGCAAAACTAACTGAGCTTAAAAATACACTGGTGGGCACCTCGGCTTGTTGCCAATCGCCACCCTGAGTGCGACGTAATACAATACCGTAGTCGCCAACCGCAAAATCACCAGCTGCGGTGCTGGCCAATTCAGTGAGCACGGCCTGGCTCGCTTCTGGGGCCTGCATCGATGGTGCAGTAATCACTTCATAAGTATCTTCAGAAGCCAGTAAATTAGCAGAATAAGTAAGCGTTATTAACGCACCTGCCCATGCTATTGCTCTTATCATGGAACCCTCTTAAATGTTCTCGGTCTTAGTTTTATTATCGTAACTGTTGCAAATTTTCGTTTCGCGATACATGCTATGGGAAATCGCTAGAGGTCAAACCAGCCGATACCTTACCTTGAGATTGAATGTAAGGCTAGTAGCAGTTTGTCATTTATATTACATTAGTTTTGATATAACTTTATCGCGAATAAAGAACAACAAGGAAACGCACAATGAAAAAAATGATGCTAAAAGCCGGGATTTTTGCGCTAACTGTAGTATCAACAAGCGTCATGGCAAGTATAAGCCCAGAAGAAGCTGCTCGTCTTGGTAATGATTTAACCCCAGTAGGTGCCGAGAAAGCTGCTAACGCAGATGGCTCAATTCCAGCATGGACAGGTGGTTACAGTGTTAAAGCTGAAGGCGAAGCGCCAGAGCGCCCTGCTAACCCATTTGCCGACGAACAACCTATTCTCACCATTACTCACGATAACCTCGACCAACATAAAGACATGCTCTCAGCGGGCCAAGTTGCTATGTTCGCGAAGTATCCTGACTATAAAATGCATATCTACCCTACTCACCGCACCGCTGCGTATCCACAAGATGTTTATGATGTCATCAAAAAGAACGCATTGAATGCTGAATTAGTTGCGGGTGGTAACGGCCTTGAGAATTTTGAAAAACATATACCGTTTCCAATTCCACAAGCTGGTGTTGAAGTTGTATGGAACCACATTACCCGTTATCGCGGTGGTAAGGTTCAGCGCTTAGTTAACCAGTTACCGGTGCTTGAAAACGGAAACTTTGTTCCAGTACTGTTACGTGAGTCACTAGTATTCCCAGAATACTTAGCCAGTGGCCGCGAAGCTGCGGACAACAACGTATTATTCTACTTCTTACAAGAAGTTCTAGCGCCTGCGCGTATGACTGGTACCGTACTCTTGGTTCATGAAACCATTGACCAAATTAAAGAGTCACGTCGTGCTTGGTTATATAACGCCGGTCAGCGTCGCGTTCGTAAAGCACCTTCGGTTGCATACGACGGACCAGGTACAGCTTCTGATGGTCTGCGTACCTCAGATGGTTTAGATATGTTTAACGGTGCACCAGATAAGTACAACTGGGAGTTGGTGGGTAAACGCGAAATGTATATCCCATACAACAACTATAAGTTGATGGATACTGATCTTAAATACACCGACATTATCCAACCTGGTCATATGAACCAAGATTATGTTCGTTACGAAAAACACCGTGTGTGGGAAGTGAAAGGTACTTTGAAAGATGGTGAGCGTCATATCTATGCAACGCGTCACATGTTCGTTGATGAAGATACCTGGACAGCTTCTGTTATCGACCACTACGATGGCCGTGGCGAGTTATGGCGTGTTGCTGAAGCTTATGCGACACAGTTCTACTATCACGATACACCGTGGATGGCTGCCGAAGCACTGTATGACTTAAACTCTGGTCGTTACATTGTGCTTGGTTTAGCTAACGAAGAAAGTGAATTCATGGACTTCGATATCAATCCAACCCGTCGTGACTTTAGTACTGGTGCGCTACGCCGCATGGGTATTCGTTAATAGAACGACTCACAAAAAAAACCCCGCACAAGCGGGGTTTTTTATTACCTAAATTTCTTATTTTTCTAAACGGGCTAATAAACTTGAGGTATCCCAACGAGAGCCGCCCATCTTTTGTACTTCTGCGTAAAACTGATCTATCAGTGCCGTAGCAGGCATACTCAAACCTTGACGGCTGGCTTCGGTAAGCGCGATATCTAAATCTTTACGCATCCAATCAACCGCAAAGCCATGTTCATATTCGTTATCCCACATAGTGCGATAGCGATTTAGCATTTGCCATGAGCCAGCCGCGCCTTGGCTAATGGCATTCACCAGGGTATCTGGATCCAACCCAACCTTGCGCGCCAGCTGTAAACCTTCAGCCAAGCCTTGCAACACACCCGCAATACAAATTTGGTTAACCATTTTCGCCAACTGACCACTACCCGCTGGCCCCATGTACTCTCGTGTTTTAGCGTACGCACTTAACAGTTCATTCACCTCATCGAAAGCAGGTCGATCACCGCCGATCATTGCGGTTAGTAAGCCATTCTCTGCACCTTGCTGGCCACCGGATACCGGCGCATCGAGAAACCCTATATCTTGTGCTGCGCAAGCTGCTGCCAGTTCGCGCGCCAGTTCAGCAGAAGCCGTGGTGTGATCGATCAGGATAGTACCTGGCGCCATGCCTGCTAACACCCCAGCGTCGCCATACACCACGCTACGCACATCGTCATCATTGCCTACGCACAGCATAACCACCTGCGCATTCGCTACAGCAGCTTTAGGCGTAGCTTGATAGCTTCCACCATGCTGCGCGACCCAAGCTTGTGCCTTGGCTTCAGTGCGGTTATAAACGACTGTTTTATTGCCATGCTGCTGCAAGTGACCCGCCATGGGATAACCCATAACGCCTAAACCAATAAAAGCGCACTGAAGTGCCATATTAATTACCTCTCTTTGAAACTTGTGATAGCGCTGGTTGCGTTACCTTTAATGCCTGGTCAACACAAGTGACGCGCAGTGGTGCTCGCACGCATACGTCACCATCAAGCTCTATCCAATGCTGATTATCGTCACCGATTTTAAAGTCATCGCCGACCTGCTGTGGCACCCAAGTAACCGCCGAACCACGACCACGCCAAATCGTTAACAGCGCCATCAACTGCTGCCAACGGCCGCGGCGAGGAATCGTCATATTCAACAAACGTGGTTCTGTACGTGAAGCCTCAGGGTTAATGGGGATACCACCACCGACAAAACGGCCTAGTGCTACAATTTGGCCGTCCACCAATACATTGCCGATGTGTACGCTACTGCGAGTATGGTAAGGTCGCATTAAGTATCGAAGCAAGGCGATTATGTAGCTCAAAGGTCCGGTTACTTGCTTCATCCATAAGGGTTGTAAGCCAATTAAATCAACCGTCAACCCAGTTCCCGCATGATTTACAAAAACATGATTGCCAATTTGGCCAAGGGATTCTTTTTGCGTTACTAGTGGTTGTTTCATTCGCCAGCGCCAATCACGAATCCCATGATCACGAGCGAAGTCATTGCCCGTTCCCATAGGAATAACGGTTACCGCACATTCGCTAAACGCTAAAGCATGGGCGGCAATATTCACACTACCGTCACCACCGACTACCAGTAACTCATCCAACTGATCACGTAACTCACGCAACTGCTTGATATCGGCCGTTCGATCGGCACTGCTAGGCAGTATTCTTACTTTAATCGGCGGTGTTTGTTGATTGAAGAAATCAGTATATTTACGCACGATTTTGCGCGTTTTGGCATAGCGTTGATTAAAATAAATGCCTATCGAAGAATCGATCACAGGTTTAAGCTCTCTGGGTAATTTGCCAATGGAGGTAGCGACCAATCTGATTAAATGGTGGCTGTTGATTGTAGCGAAGCTCTAAGGCTAATAGCTCTTCAAAGCGCTCTTTGTCTTCCGCTTTACGCAAATAATCATGAAAACAGCGCACCCCGGTTTGCTCTTCAACCTTAAGCCCTAAGGTTGCTAACCAGTGTAGTACGTGTTCGGGTTGAACCGGCTGCTGCGGGCTAAGCTTCACTTTCTTTTTTACCTGCAAATCATCGTTAACATAGTCAAAATTCCCAAACACCATATTCGCTAGAATCTTCGCATTTTTATTGTAAAACATTAGCGATAGATGTCCGTCGGGCTTCATTAGTCGCTTCAAGATAGCTAAAGCTTGCTCAGGTTGCTCTAACCACTCCAATACCGCATGACACAAAACCACATCAAAAGGCTCATGCAAGTGATTTGATAACTCCTGCACACTCGCTACATGATAATCATATGCAGAGCTCAAACCGAGCTCTGCATGATAGTTTTGTGCGGCAGTTACAATCTCAGCAGATATATCAGTGTGCACAACGTGGTGCCCTGCTTTGGCAAACAGACTGTTAAGTTGTCCGATGCCACCACCAACATCTAAAACCCGCAATGGTTTCGGATGTTCGATGAGGTGCTGCAAGTCGCGCTCAAGAACTGCCAAACGCAGCTTGCCTTTGGTGGTCGCATAGATGTTCTTGGAGAACTTTTGCGTCATGCCATCAAAGCTTTGATCCCGCGGTTTCGAGGTCATGCTGGGTTATCTATATCGATAAATTTGTGCTCGAGTCCGAATTTCTGCGCCAAATGGTTGCCTAATGCCAAAATACCATAGCGCTCGGTAGCATGATGACCGGCAGCAAAGAACGAAATCTCTTGCTCACGTGCGCTATGCACGGTCTGCTCAGATACCTCACCGGTAATAAAGGCATCACAACCATGCGCCGCGGCTAAATCAATGTAGCCTTGCCCACCACCAGTACACCAGGCAATTCTACTAATCGGCTTATCATGCTGCACGGCGCAAACCAGCGGGCGCTGTAGTTTCTTCACTAATGCGTCTGCTAGCGCTTGTGAGCTCATCGGTTCAGGTAGCGTTGTGCTCATAACCACCCCATGAGGGTCAGCCGCCATCAAGGGTGTTGGTTGTGGCCAACCGAGCAAATCAGCAAGCTGTGCATTGTTGCCAAACTCAGGGTGCACATCCAACGGCAGATGGTAGCCAAATAAGTTCATATCAGCGCTTAGTAACGCTTTAATACGACGTTGCTTCATGCCGGTGATTACTTCCGGCTCGTTTTTCCAGAAGAAACCATGGTGCACCAGTAAAGCGTCGGCATTTTCAGCAATAGCCGCATCGATGAGTGCTTGGCTTGCAGTCACACCCGTAACGATTTTTTGGATGCGCTCACGCCCCTCAATTTGTAAGCCATTAGGGCTGTAATCTTTGATGGCATCAATATGTAATAACTCGGCAAGATAGCTTTGCAACTCAACTCTAAGCACAATATCTCCTAAATTCGCGGAATATCTACAGCAATTTGCCATAAATTAGACAAAATGCATAAAAAACGGTATAAAAATATAGCATGTTAACAAACTAAAAATAGCTATAGGATCTCATCCATGAGCAAACTAGATAAAGAACAAGTGCTTGCTGATTTTACCGCAGCTTATCAACAAGCTCACGGCAAAAAGCCAAAGATTGAAGCTAAAAGCGGTTGGTATAGTGTTGACGGTGGTAAAAACGTTCGTTTAGCCCAGTTAGCTGAAGAAGCAGCAACCTTAGCTGGTGGTAAAGCACCTGCCAAAGCACCAGCTAAAGCACCGGAGAAGAAAAAAGCAGCCCCAGCAAAAGCTAAAGCGGCTAAAGTTAAGTCGTCAGGTGGCGGCTTAACCGCAAAAGAGTTATGGCGTAAGAAACTAGAAGACGACAAAACCCTTTCTCGTTTACCACGCGGTTATAACTAAGTTTTAGAAAAGGAAGCTTCATGCTTCCTTTTTTCTTTAGAGTTTAGTGATATAAAGTGTAATTTCACCCACACCAAAACCATACTTTTTCATTTGGGTTCGATTAATCATATTATTTGCATCAATCAAATAAAGCCAGTCATCAAGAGTTACCGTTACCGGATCACCATCGACTACTACCGTTAGTTGATAGGTCCAATTCAGCGCGTTGCCGGCTACTTCTCCAAAAGCTGTTCCCTTCACATCGTCGGCGGTGCCTTCATATTTGTTTTCAGCAGTTTTCTTGAGTCGCCATAAGCGTTTTTGCTCGCTACCATCAGCGTAATAAAAAGTTTCATCGAGTATCCCGTCATTGCCATTCCAGGTGCCAACTAGATCCGCTTTAAAGCGCTGGACTACCTTTCCTTGGTAGTTTTGCACCATGCCATACGCCACTAGCTTGCCATTAAAAAACTCTTCCAGCTTCAGTACCGGCTGTTCATTAGCGTAATCGCTAAGCGCAGCCGAACAAGATACTAAAAAGAAACTTGAAAGAAGAACGAGTAGGTATCGTTTGATTGCTAACATTCGAGTTACCTCGTTTATTGAGTAGCGCCTATAAGTTCACGGCGTTCCGATTGGTAGCGACTGTTAGGGCTAAGCCAAATAGCAAAGAAATCTTGAGTAAAGGTAGGCGATGGAATTACACCAAGCTGCTCACCATTCCAATAAAATTCACTACCTCCTTCCGTATTTTCGTACAACACAATACAGTCGCCATCCACCACATCAGGCCACATGGAGCGTAATTCCGTGAGCCATTGTTCATGTTCAGGAGTAACTTCGATGCGCAGTTTGCGCCATTCTTTGGCAGTGGTTTTAACTAAGTCTTCCGCTTTTATATCGCGCAAGTAGCGTAATCTTAATGCTCGCATTTCAGCGTTTTCATAACGCCCCGAAGGCGTTAAAAGTTTGGCATCATAAACATCCCAAAACCAAACTGATAAGCGCGTTTCTCCAACCACTTTTAAGTTTTGTGTTTTCGTTGGTTCACATTGTGCAGTCTCTGCTGCTGCAGCTAGCGGTGCGAAAGTTACCAAAGCGCCCAGCACCAACGCATACCAGCTTTGGCTCCAATAATTAAGCTTTCTCATAATAAGTTGTTCCTGCTAGCAAACGTACGAATATTGCCATATAAGCTCCCCATAGCACTGCGTAAACGAGCCACATTAACCATTCCGAATACGGTAAAGAAGCAGCGCCAATGCGTACCCCAACGGCATAGGTAAGTGGGCCAAAAACCAAACCAATCATGACAGCAAATATCATATGTTGCTTTAAATACTGAAAAACACTAATGATCATCGCAACAAAGCCAGCCCATAACGCCAACAGCCAGAGTGGAAAGAGACCATCAGTAAACTGGATAACGCCAATTGCGATAGCCGTAGATTCAAGTACTATGCCGAGCGCGAGTAGTTGTACATATAGCTTCCAGTTAAAAGCTTTGTCTCTGACCACAAGCGCTAGCTGAATAAACACCAGACTCAGAGTTACCACGAGCCATTCGTTACGCCCAGCCACCGCACTGAACCAAAGCAAGTCAAAGAGGAAGAAGCTGGCAAATCGAAGGGCTATCATGCGGGTTTACTCGCAAGCAACTGAATGGCAGACGTGCGACGCTCCAAAAAGCCAGCCTCGCAATAGCTAAAGTAATAATTCCACAAGCGTGAAAAACGCTGGTCATATCCTTGTGATTTTAGCTGCGGAAACGCACTATTGAACCGCGTTCGCCAATGCTCAAGGGTGCGAGCATAGTCGAGACCTATATCATCAACGTTACGTATTACTAAATTGGTATAATTAGTTAAGGTCGATGCGATCAAGGTCAGTGAAGGTAGAAAACCACCGGGGAAAATATACTTCTGAATAAAGTCGACGCTTTTCGCGTATTTCTTCATACGTTGATCGGCAATGGTAATCGCTTGGATCACTAGCTTACCTTTAGGCTTTAACAAGGCGCTACAACGCTGAAAAAATTCAGGCATATACGCGAAGCCCACTGCTTCAATCATTTCTACGCTGATGAGTTTGTCATACTGCCCTTGCAGTTCTCGGTAGTCTTGCTTGAGCAAGGTGATTTTTTGTTCTAAACCAGCGGCCTGAATTCGCTCGGCTGCATAATCAAATTGTTCTTGTGAAATGGTAGTGGTGGTAACTTTACAGCCATAATTTTTGGCCGCGTAAATAGCTAACCCGCCCCACCCCGTGCCAATTTCAAGTAAGTGATCATCAGCATTTAATTGCAACTGTTCACAAAGTTGCTGCATTTTACACTCTTGTGCTTCCTCAAGCGTTGCATCTGGCGCAGGAAACACGGCACTCGAGTACTGCATGTGCTGATCAAGAAACGCGGTATATAGCGAATTTCCTAAATCATAATGCGCCGCAATATTTTCTTTAGCCTGTTTTTTACTATTGGCTTTACTCCAGTGACGCAATTTATCAAAAGGTGCTAGCAACCAAGAAAACCGTCCTTCAAGCTCATCTAATATATCTAAATTGCGCGCAAAGTATTGTAGCAGCGCCGTTAAATCAGGCGTTTCCCAATCATTGTTCAGGTAGGCTTCAGCTGCACCGATGCTGCCTTTCCACATCAGCTGCGTATAAAAGCTAGGATTCAATACATTAACGTCAGCCCGTGTTGAAGAATCAGCACAACCCATAGTTGCAACCACGCTGCCACGTTCACGAAGCACGATTTCACCGCGGGTTAGTTTCGAAAACACCGCAAGCACGAAGCGGCGCGCAATTTTTTCGTGCGTATTCAACTGCTGGGTTTCAATTAACGTCGATTCTCGTTCAGACATAAGCAGCTCACTTGGTTCGAGGGTGCGAATACAAAGGAGTACGTTTGACCCAAAGTTTTAATGCTTGCCAGTAAATCGCGACTAAGGTGGTCAAACTATTCCATGGATACCTTATTAATACGCGCAATATGCTGTTTGAGTTCAATGCTCCCTTGGTTAATTTCAAAGTAGCGCTAAAATGTTTAGTCCCCTTAATCGCATCTAAGTGAATTAAACAGTTACCAATAGCAGATTGTGAAGGTGACTTAATTCGCCATTGGTACTGCATATCCATCGGATTGAACGGGGATACATGAAAGGCTTTATCGTGCGCTAACGGCTTGGTTAAATCGAGTAAGTAATAGTGTCTCTCGTGCCACGGCGTGTTGCTAACTTCTGCGAGCATATAGGTGAAACTTTCGCGGTTTGGCTCGCGGATAAAATAACAATTAATTGGGCTAAAAAAGACTCCCCAGGTACGCAACCCACCGAGAAAGTATACCTCCCCTTTGATGCTGTGATTAGCTAGCTCTGAGCACTTAAATAGAACCGCTTCCTCTAAACTTCCCTCACTACCAGGTAAATAGTCTTTTCGTTTAAACCATAAAGGGGCAAAGTTTTTCGTGGACAACCAAGTGCTACACGAGTGAACGGGCTCGAGCTCGCTTAAAGCTATCCCCCACATGGCCACAGAATAGCTAAAATGATGCTGCTTCGGCTCGTAGCGACGATGAATCACTACTCCTTTGAATAACCCACTAGTTAACATTCCAAGTCGCTCCTAGCCCTGTTGCTACATCAATAGCACTGCACACGCCATCTTCATGAAAGCCGTTATACCAATAAGCACCCACATAATGAGTATGGTCGCTGCCGCTAATTTCGTCACGTCGGGCGCGAGCTTGCATAGATTCTGCAGTGTAAACAGGATGTGCATATTGGTATTCGCCCAAAATAAGCTCAGGGTCAATCGCAGCACTATTGTTTAAGCTGACACAAAAGGTTTCTGGTGCTTGAATTTGTTGCAGAATGTTCATGTTATAGGTGACCGAACTGGCTTGTTTAACTTCGGTTTCAC
This sequence comes from Pseudidiomarina sp., assembly GCA_048269045.1. Classification (GTDB taxonomy): domain Bacteria; phylum Pseudomonadota; class Gammaproteobacteria; order Enterobacterales; family Alteromonadaceae; genus Pseudidiomarina. The sequence continues at coordinate 82,251 of JBLWUG010000009.1, read as the reverse complement.
CTGCCCGAATAAAGTAATTCCAGCTGGCCCAAGCGCGCTTGTTTCGCGGCAAGAGCCGCACATCGGTATGTAACACCACGTGATTCTTCAGGTAAGGAATACCAGCCAGTATTGCTTGCTCTTTGGCGCTGGGGTTAGCCAACAATTCGAGCGCTTCATCGCTATGACAAGCGAAAATAACTTCATCAAAATCTTGTTTGCTACCATCGCTCATCTCTAAGACGACTGGGCCCTCTCGGCCCTCCAAATAACGATGCACCTTGCGAATATCTGCATTGCACCGAATGCGATCGCTGAACGACTCGGTCAAAGGTTTGATATAGCGACTAGATCCGCCAACAACCGTATGCCACTGTGGTCGATTAGCCACATTTAATAGTCCATGGTTACTAAAAAATCGCAAAAAGAACCCTAATGGGAAGCTTTTGGCATCAACAATACTGGTGGACCATATGGCGGCGACCATAGGTAATAAGTAATAATCACTCACTGGTTTGGGAATGGTATGCTTTTCTAAAAACTGACCAAGGGTTATTTGATCTAGATTTTGTTCGTGCATTGCTGCGTGTTGGGCTTGTTTATTAAACTCAAGAATGCCCGTTAATAGGCGATAGAATTTGGGGGACAACAAGTTTTTTCGTTGCGCAAATAAGCGATTGAGGTTATGGCCGTTGTACTCCAGCCCTGAGTGCGAATCCCGCACACTAAAGCTCATCTCGGTATCTTGCCATGCAACCTTTAGTTTACGCAGTAACGCTTTAAAGTTCGGATAGGTTCGATCGTTGAAAACAATAAAACCAGTATCGACCGCATAAGTATTGCCCTGTACTTGCACATCAACGGTGTGGGTATGGCCACCGACATAACTGTTTTTCTCAAACAGCGTAATCTCATGTTTGTTATGCAACAACCATGCGGTTGTTAACCCCGATATTCCAGCGCCAATGATGGCAACTTTCACCGTTAGACCTTTTTCCGCATTTTACTAGCGAGAGCAACCTGCCAGCGCTGCGGTAATCGAGACAGCAACTTAAGCAACCAGCCAAACAGCGTCGGAAACGTAATGTCGGTTCTATTTTTTTCGATGCCCAACCGAATTTTGCGTGCGGCATACTCAACGGACACCCGCATGGGCATTGGAAAGTCGTTGACATCTGTCATGGGGGTTTCAACAAAACCTGGTGACACGGTTTGCACCGCTATGCCTCGTCGTTTTAAATCCACCTGCAAGCTTCGCGCAATGTAATTTAGCGCTGCTTTCGAGGAGCCATAGGCTTCGGCCCGTGGCAATGGCAACAATCTTGCGGTACTGCCCACTAACACTAGTTTACTGCCGGCTAACAGCTGCGGTAGCAACGCCTCAATGCAGCGCACCACACCAAACACGTTAACGTCGTATACACGTTCAAACATTGCCGCTTCAAACGAACGCATGCTCACATATTCGCACACGCCAGCATTGAGTATAGCGATTTTAATACCTTTTATTGGTGATAAGGCTTCCGCGGTTTGCGCAATGTCCGTGACATCTAAGCGGACCCCTGTAATTTTTTCTGGAAAGGCTTGTTCCAGCTGCGCTAAGCTATCGGTGTTACGGCCGCAAGCGATAACTTGGTGGCCTTCTGCCGCATAATCGAGCGCCAATTGCTTGCCAATCCCTGAAGTTGCACCCGTGATAAGTATGGTCATGATGTTACTCGCTGTTTCACTTTCTTAATCACAAACCTTAGCAATGGAATGTGTTCGTAAAGCATCGCTCCGGCATCATAGAAGTCGATTTGTTGCACGATTTTGTCGTCGCGTAGCGTCAGCTGACTCACCCCAGGCAAAATTATTTCCTTGCCTTCAGCTAGCTTTGGATGTTGCAAACGCATTTGCCACGAAACAAAAACAGTATCCCCTTGGCGGGCTCGTTCAGCGAACGCGAAGTGGCAATAATTCACGCCATTCATGCTGCTCTTAAAGTAGGCCTTTAACGCATCAATACCTTGTACCTGATGAATAGGGTCGGTGAAGTTCACATCGTGGCAATACAGCTGCTCAAGTTGGTCTATTGAATCGCTATTAAAGTCATCATAGATCTGTTCGAGTTTTTCAACGATATTGGCAATAGCCGACATGAAGATCTCCTTTATTGTTTAAGTTATAACTGCTTAAATCGTTCTAGAAATCGCTCCCGTGCTGCACGATGATCAACCATTGGCGCTGGATATTTCACGCCATTTTCAGCTACCCATGCACTTGGTTCATGAACCAACTTGGCCGGACAATCTGCGAGCTCTTTAACCCATCTACGGATGTAACTGCCATCTGGATCAACTTTTTCGCTTTGCCGCGTTGGATTAAATACACGAAAGTATGGAACGGCATCATTTCCAGTGGACGCGCTCCATTGCCAGCCCCCATTATTCGCGGCGAAGCTTCCATCAATTAAGTGCTGCATGAAGAAACGCTCGCCCCAGCGCCAGTCAATGAGTAAATCTTTCACTAAAAAGTTAGCCACAATCATACGTACACGGTTATGCATCCAGCCTTCTGCTTGCAACTGACGCATACCCGCATCAACAATGGGAAAGCCTGTCGAACCTTCACACCAGCGCTTAAATTCAGCTTTATCATTGCGCCATGACATCGCCTCGGTATGCTGCAAAAATGCCTTCCCTTGACTCAAGCGTGGTACGTGGTGAATTAAGTGCAAATAAAACTCGCGCCAGGCCAACTCTGAGAGCCAGGTATCGGCCCCAGCAGCGAGTCCGTGGGGAAAATCAGGCGTTTGCCGAGCTAGCTTACGAGCCGCCGTTAATGGCGATAAAATGCCCACTTCCCAGTATGGTGATAAACGAGATGTGGTGTCTAAGTCGGGGCGATCGCGCTCAGTGCTATAGCTACTCACGCGGTCGCTTAGAAACGTCTCTAATTGATGCAGTGCACCTTCTTCACTCACGGTGTAAGCGCTGCTATCGCGTCTTGGGTAATCGACATGAGGTATAGCGGGTAACTGAGCAACTTGCTGCGGTTTAGACAGCCCCTGCGGTGAGCCAAGCCCCTTCTCGTAGATATAGGCACGCCACTGCTTATTAAATGGCGTGAATTTTTGATACATCTTCCCTTGACCGGTTTTAAGCTCTGGCGGCACGATCAAGCTGCCATGATAACCATGCAACTGAATATCTGCTCGCGCCAATGCTTCCGTTGTGCGCAGATCGCGTTGCCGTTCATCTAAGGGATACTCGAAATTGTAGTGGATATGCCGCAATTGATGCTGTTCTGCAAATTCGAGCAGCTTGTGACTGATTTCATTCCAGCTATCAACAGCGACCACTTCAAATACAATGCCTGCGGCGGCTGCTTCGTGCTGAAATTGCTCTAGCCGGCGATACAGAAAATCGAATTTGATCGGCGCCCAGTCATGGGCGGCCAATTGCCCTGTACATAGGAAGAAAACTGCAGGTGTTGCAGTATTAGCAGTTTGCAACGCCGCTGTTACTGCCGGGTTGTCTAGGAGCCTAAGATCACCTCGAAACCATATCCCTGCTCTGCTCATAAGGCATACCTTAGCTTTAAATCAGCTGGGTAAGGGTTTAAATATCGTTGTTGCGAAAGGTATTCGTTTGGATACTCGCGCAAGTAATGTTGAAGTAAGGTAAGCGGGACTAATAGTGGTGCAACCCCGGTACGATATTCGGTTATTGCCGCCGTGAGCTCTGCTTTCTGTGATTTGGAAAGATCATTTTTAAAGTAGCCCTGTATATGTTGCAGCACATTCGTATGATTTTCTCGCGTTGCGGGTAAGGCTAATGCCTCCATCAGTTTGCAAATATAATGCGTTTTAAAGCTATCTGTTATTTCTTTTTGTTCAGCTAATTCGCGCCCTAACTCACGATAAATTGGTTGGTTGTGAGCGAGTAAAAGTAACTTGAGTTCGGAATGGAACTGCAACAACTGCGCTTTGTTAAGCGGATTAGGTAACGCTTTCCACCCAGCATAAACAAAAACACGCATAATAAAGTTTTCACGCAGCTGCAAATCATTCATACGCCCATTTTCCTCGAGCGGTAACGCCGGATGTAGCTCTCGGAGCTGGCGTACGAAAATGCCCTGCCCATCTCGGGTCGCGTAACCGGTATCAAGGTCATAAACTTTAACGCGTTCCATGCCGCAGCTCGGTGATTTCGCACAAAGAATATAGCCTGCCAACTCATTTAAGCGTGGCTGTGCTCGGTTGGCAAACTCGGTCAACCTATCGGTAACGTCGGCGCCTGTTTTTGGTACTACGGCTCTCACACCATCTTCGTGTTGCTCGAGTCTTATTGTCGGCCGCGGAACCGGTAAACCAATGCCTACTTCCGGGCAAAGCTTTACGAATTCGACATGCCGAATCAACTCCTCGGCACAAAACCCCGAACGTTTATGGCCACCGTCATACCTGACTTTATCTCCCAATAAACAAGCGCTAATTCCAACTTTAATTGTCACTCCTATACTCCCTCATCATTCGCCATTGCTCACAACGCTAGCCTATTTTTACGTACGAAAACATAAAAAAGTTCATTCTAAATCAATCCAAAACCTAACTATGTGCGTAGTACCCAACAAAGCTATCTCAGCTTGTGGAATAAGGTATTGGGTATACAATGAATATAGTCCCTCAAACAATACGGTCATGGACATATATGCCGGAGGCACAGTTTACAACTGCCGATCACACCGCTCACTTGTTAACACAAATTGCGGATGAGCAGTCACAAGCTGCTTTTAGCGAAATATTTAAGTATTTCGCCCCGCGCCTACACGCTTTTGCTGCACGCCAATTCGGTAGCGAACAGATTGCTATGGATATTGTGCAAGAAACCATGACTAACGTTTGGCAAAAAGCTCATTTATTCCAACCCGATAAAGGCTCTGCAACCACTTGGATATTTACCATAGCACGAAACGTACGTTTTGATATTCTGCGTAAATCGAAACACCGCGCCCACGACTTAAGCGCCGATGACCTCTGGCCGATATTGGCTGAACAAGAAACACAAGTTCGGGGAACCGATAATATTGAGCAAGTGCTGCTGATTCAGCAAATCGAACACTATTTAGAACGACTTCCTGAAGCTCAACGGGTGATTATCCAGCTGCTTTATGTCGACGGAAAATCACAACAAGAAACCGCAGATTTGCTTGATATCCCACTAGGTACAGTAAAGTCACGATCTCGATTAGCCATTCAAAAATTGCAAGCGTTGGTACATCAAAATGATTAATTTCCACCCAAACGAACAGCTATTAACCCATTACGTATCTGGTGACTTAACAGTACCTATGTTGATTGTTGTAGGTACTCATGTGGATATGTGTGAGCAGTGTAAGCAACGGGTCACTGATATTGAGGCTCAATATGCTGACCAGCTTTTTGATGATGTTCTAATGTCTTCGGCACAAGACGAGTTAGCACCTTCTTATGAGTCGATGTTGACTGATATTCTTAAAGCAGAGCCCGCGCGAGATGTGCCGTTATCTACCCTTCACTCGCAAATAGTTGTTGAGGGTAAACACTTTACCCTGCCGCCAACTTTGGCTCGTATCAACAATCGAATAAATAGCTGGAAGCGTTTATCTGGAAATATGTGGCGTGCACCAATGACTATTGATGGTGATGAACCATTGAACTTTATTTATATGGGGAAACATACGAAGGTGCCCGAGCATACGCATCGGGGAAATGAAATCACTCTAGTTATAAATGGTGCATTTTGTGACGAAGCAAACGAATACCGTGATGGCGATTTTGTCTTGCTTGACCAGCAGCATACGCACACACCTCACACATTAGATGAGGATTGTTTAATACTTACAACTCAAGATGCGCCAATTAAGTTTACTAAAGGAATTGCGCGATTACTCAATCCGCTAAGCCAAATCATTTTCAAATAAAAAACAGCCGCATTTGCGGCTGTTAATTCATGTAAGTATTGGCGCTTACTCTTTGGGCACGGCGTTAGAAACGCGTTGCTTTAGTTTTTGACCCGGTCTAAAGGTCACCACTCGACGGGCTGAAATAGGAATATCTTCGCCCGTTTTTGGATTGCGGCCAGGTCGCTCATTCTTTGTTCTTAATTCAAAATTACCAAAACCTGATAATTTTACTTCTTCGCCTTGCTCTAATGTGCTGCGAATTTCTTCAAAGAAGTTTTCTACTAATTCTTTAGCATCACGTTTGTTCATACCAAACTTTTCAAACAGATGCTCCGCCATTTCGGCCTTAGTTAGCGCCATATCTTACTCCCTCAGGGTTGCCCCAAATTCAGATGTTAGCATATCAACCACTGCGCTCACTGCGGTGTTGATTTCTTGTTCTTCAAGAGTCTGCTCTACATTTTGCAAGGTCATCGATAGCGCTAAGCTACGATAACCATCGGCAACGCCAGGCCCCTGATATACATCGAATAAGTTTAGGTCAACTAAGTGATTTACGCCAATATTTTGAATTGCAGAAAGAATTTCACCTGCGGCGATTGTATCTTTCACAACAATAGCTAAATCTCGACGGATGGATGGGTATTTTGAAATAGGTTGCGCTTCTGGTACTGCTCTCGCTAACACTGCATCCAATTCCAGCTCAAAAACAAAAGTGCGGCCATTAACGCCAAGCTTCTTTTCAAACTGCGGATGAATCGCACCCATAAACCCAATGCGCTGCTCGCCTCGGAAGATTGCAGCGGTTTGGCCTGGGTGTAAAGCCGAGTGTTCAGCAGCCTCAAAGCGGAATTCGTCAGCTGCGCCAGTTAAGGCTAATAATGCCTCAACATCGCCTTTTAAGTCGTAAAAATCTACGCTACGGTCGCCATCACTCCAGTGCTCTGCACCAACTTTGCCCGCACGAATTCCAGCGATCATTGGTTGTTGTACTACACCATTCTCAGCTTGTTCGTCTGGTAAGAAACGTAAACCCGTTTCGCAGAATGCTAGCGCTTGTTGCTGGCGTTTTTGGTTGTGGGCAACAGCACCAATCAAACCTGGCCAAAGGCTGACACGCATTGATGACATTTCTACAGAAATCGGATGCGGCAAGTTTAGCGTTTCATTCTCACTGAATAATAGCGCCTGATGCTTAGGATCAACAAAGCTATAGGTAATAGCTTCTTGGTAACCGCGGTCAATCAAGTTGCGCTTAAGGTCGTTACTAGATAGCTGCGATTCTTGACGTGGAATCATGCGCAATTGAGCCGCAGGCGCTGCTGCTTCAATGCGATGGTAACCATAAATGCGGGCTACTTCTTCAATCAAGTCTTCTTCAATGCTGATATCGAAGCGGAACGAAGGTACTAAAACATCCCAACCTTGGTTATCGGCAGTAACGGTCAATTCAAGGCGTTCGAGTATTTCAGTGACCTCAGCGGCAGGAATCGAAAGCCCTAAAACGCGCTCTAAACGATCGGCACGTAAGCGCACTTGTGCAGCCTGCGGAATGAATTCGTCGGCTTTAGCTTCCACAATGGGGCCAGCTTCACCACCACAAATCTCAAGCAGCAACGCAGTTGCGCGTTCCATTGCTTTACGTTGTAGCTCAGGGTCTACACCACGCTCGTAGCGATGTGATGCATCGGTATGCAAGCCATAACGGCGTGCGCGACCAGCAATAGCTTCTGGTGCAAAGAACGCACTTTCTAAAAATATGTTTTTCGAGTTTTCGGTAACGCCGCTACCTTCACCACCAAACACACCCGCCATAGCCAAAGCTTTCTTTTCATCTGCAATGACTAACACATCGTCTTGCAGGGTGATTTCTTGGCCGTCTAATAGGGTTAGTTTTTCATTGGTTCCAGCCAAACGCACAACAATGTTACCGTCAAGAACATCATTATCGAAGGCGTGCATTGGGTGGCCAAGTTCTAATAGCACATAGTTGGTTACATCGACCACAGGGTCAATGCTACGCACACCGCTGCGACGTAGACGCTCGCGCAACCATAGTGGCGACTCAGCTTTTACGTTGACGTTACGAACAACACGGCCTAAGTAACGTGGGCACGCTTGCGGCGCACTCAGGGTAATTCCGCGATCTTCACCATGCACAGCTTCTACAGCTGCAATTTCAGGTGCGTTTACCGGCAAACGATTCAATACGCCTAGCTCACGAGCGATACCGCGAATGCCTAAGCAATCGGCACGGTTGGGTGTGAGGTCAACATCTAAGGTGACATCGTCGAGTTCCAAATACTCACGATAGTCCATGCCAATAGGCGCATCGGCTGGTAATTCAATAATGCCATCGTGGTCATCATCTAAACCAAGCTCTGAGTTTGAGCACAACATGCCGTGCGACGGCTGACCACGCAGCTTCGCTTTTTTGATTTTGAAATCGCCTGGTAGTGTCGCGCCTACCATAGCCACGGCCACTTTTATGCCTAAGCGGCAGTTAGATGCACCACAGACAATAGTCACTGGCTCTTCGGCACCAACGTTGACTTCGGTTACTTGCAGCTTGTCAGCATCAGGATGTTGCCAGCACTTAACTACTTCACCAACCACAACGTTGTTAAACTCGGCCGCCACAGGCTCAATGCCATCCACTTCGAGCCCAGCCATACTTAACTGCTCAGAAAGCGCGATGGTATCTAAATTTGGATTGACCCAGCTACGTAACCACTTTTCACTAAATTTCATTTGTTTACCCGGCTGTTAGTTAAATTGTTTCAGGAAGCGCACGTCATTCTCGAAGAATGCGCGTAAATCGTTCACGCCATAACGCAACATGGTTAAGCGCTCTACGCCCATACCAAACGCAAACCCAGTGTATTTTTCGCTATCAATACCTACTGACTGCAACACACTTGGGTGCACCATCCCGCAACCTAACACTTCGAGCCAATTACCGTCTTTACGGCGGACATCAACTTCGGCTGACGGTTCAGTAAACGGGAAATATGACGGTCTAAACCGCACTTCTAATTCTTCTTCAAAAAAGTTCACCAAGAAATCTTCGAGAATACCCTTTAGTTGCGTAAAGCTAACATCGGTATCCACCATCAAGCCTTCAACCTGATGGAACATCGGCGTATGTGTTTGGTCGTAGTCATTACGATACACGCGGCCTGGTGAAATAATCCGTAGCGGCGGGTTCTCTTTCTGCATGGTCCGAATTTGCACGCCAGAAGTTTGCGTACGCAACATGGTTGTCGGAGTGAAATAGAAAGTATCGTGATCCGCTCGAGCTGGGTGATTCGCCGGAATATTTAGCGCATCAAAGTTATGGAAGTCGTCTTCAACTTCAGGCCCTTCAACAGTACGGAAGCCTAAATCACCAAAGAAAGTCTCAATGCGCTGAATGGTTTTGGTTACTGGGTGAAATCCACCTACAGCAGCGCGGCGGCCAGGTAAACTCACATCGATGCGCTCTGCGGCTAATTTAGCTTCGAGTTCAGCTTGCTTCAGTTGGTCATTGCGCGCGTTGATTACGGCTTGTACTTGTTGCTTCGCCACGTTGATGGCTTGGCCCGCAGCAGGACGCTCTTCTGCGCTCAGCTTACCTAAGCTTTTCAACTGCTCAGTGAGTTGCCCTTTCTTGCCCAAGTAATCAACTCGAACTTGATCCAGTTCTTGCGGGGTTGTTGCCGCCGCAACAGCAGCTTCTGCAGCCGCTACTATGTCAGTTAACGCCATGACCTTCCTCAGTGATGATCAATAGGATATAGAAATGCTTGAAAGTCGCCTATGATAACGAAAAAGCACAAAAAAAGGGAGCGTGTAGGCCCCCTTTTTCATCATTTTTCTACCAGCTTACAGAGAGCTTTTTGCTTTCTCAACCAGTGCAGCAAAACCAGATTGGTCGTGAACTGCAATGTCAGCTAGGATTTTACGATCGATTTCTACAGATGCTTTCTTCAAGCCATTGATAAAGCGGCTGTATGATAAACCGTTTTGACGCGCTGCAGCGTTGATACGAACGATCCATAATTGACGGAACGTGCGTTTTTTCGCTTTGCGGTCACGGTATGCATATTGACCTGCTTTGATAACTGCTTGCTTCGCTACGCGATAAACGCGTGAACGAGCACCGTAATAACCTTTCGCCTGCTTCAGGACTTTCTTGTGACGCGCACGCGCGATCACACCACGTTTTACTCGTGCCATTTGCTATCTCCTTCCTCTTACGCGTACGGTAACATGCGCGCGACTAATGCTACATCAGACTCGTGCACCATGCTTTTCGCACGTAGGTGACGCTTCCGCTTGGAGCTTTTCTTAGTCAGAATGTGACGCAAATGTGATTGTTTGCACTTAAAACCACCTGAAGCGGTTTTCTTAAAACGCTTAGTAGCGCCTTTTTTGGATTTCATTTTCGCCATGAAAATTACTCCGCATTGTTAATAAAAGTGTAACAGGGTGAGCCCGACCACCTTATTAGGCGTTCGAGCTACTTGAAGACCTCAGCTACTTCTTGGCAGGGGCCAGCACCATAATCATCTGGCGACCCTCAGCACGTCTTGGGAACGATTCACAAGTTGAAATTTCTTCTAAATCCGCTTTGATACGGTTTAGCAATTCAATTCCAAGCTCCTGATGCGCCATTTCCCGGCCACGGAAACGGATAGTGACTTTAGTTTTGTCACCTCCCTCCAGAAAGCGAACCAGGTTGCGTAGTTTTACCTGATAGTCGCCTTCATCAGTTCCAGGTCGGAATTTAACTTCCTTAACCTGAATCTGCTTCTGGTTTTTCTTCTGTTCTTTTTGGCTCTTTGCCTTTTCGTAAAGGAACTTCCCGTAATCCATCAAACGACAGACTGGCGGCTCAGCATTAGGGCTGATTTCAACCAGATCGACACCCGCTTCTTCAGCTGCATTTAATGCATCTTGAATCGCAGTGACCCCGATTTGCTCGCCTTCAACACCAATTAATCGAACTTCTTTAACTCGAATATCTTCATTAATTCGATTTTTATCACCAGCTTTCTGTATTCTCTTTCCGCCTTTAATGGGTCATTCCTCCAGTCAATTATCTAATTTTGCGCGCGTTAACTTCGTCACGTAGGTCGGCAATAAACTCTTGCAGACCTTTGACACCGTGGTCTTCACCACGACGAGTACGCACCGCAACCGATTGGTTCTCGACTTCTTTATCGCCAACAACCAATAAATATGGAACACGTTTTAATGTGTGTTCGCGGATTTTAAAGCCTATTTTCTCATTTCTCAAGTCGGCTGTCGCCCTAAATCCGAGTTTATTCAACTCTTTCACGATTTCTTTGGCGTAATCCGACTGATTATCGGTAATATTCATTACCACAACTTGATTCGGTGCTAACCATAATGGGAAGTAACCAGCATACTCTTCAATAATGATTCCCATGAAGCGTTCAACCGATCCTAAGATGGCCCGGTGAATCATTACTGGGGTGTGACGCTCGTTATCTTCGCCCACATAAGTGGCACCTAAACGCTCTGGTAATGCGAAGTCAAGCTGTACTGTACCACATTGCCACGCTCGACCTAAACAATCGTGCAAAGTAAATTCAATTTTCGGGCCGTAAAACGCCCCTTCACCTGGCAAGTATTCAAAATCGATGCCGTTATTTTTCAATGCATCAGCCAGCGCTTGCTCTGAACGGTCCCAAGTGGCGTCGTCACCTAAGCGTTGTTCAGGGCGCGTTGAAAGTTTCACCACGATGTCTTCGAAACCAAAAGTTTTATAGGTTTCATAAACCATTTTGATACAACCGCTCACTTCTTCCTGAACCTGTTCTTCAGTACAGAAAATGTGGGCATCATCTTGGGTAAAGCCACGCACGCGCATCAAGCCGTGCAAAGCACCTGATGGTTCATTACGGTGACAGCTACCAAATTCCGCCATACGCAATGGTAAATCACGGTATGATTTCAAACCTTGGTTAAATATTTGCACGTGACCTGGGCAGTTCATCGGTTTCACCGCATACTCGCGGTTTTCAGATGATGTGGTAAACATCAATTCTGAAAACTTCTCCCAGTGACCTGAACGTTCCCAAAGAACGCGGTCCATCATTAACGGACCTTTTACTTCTTGGTATTTATACTCGCGCAGCTTTTCACGAATAAAACGCTCAAGCTCAAGGTAAACGGCCCAACCATTGTGATGCCAGAACACCATACCAGGCGCTTCTTCTTGCCAATGGAATAAGTCTTGCGCTTTACCAATTTTGCGGTGATCGCGTTTTTCTGCTTCTTCAAGGCGCTGTAAGTACGCTTTTAATGATTTTTTATCAGACCAAGCGGTACCGTATATACGCTGCAGCATTTTGTTATCTGAGTTACCACGCCAGTACGCGCCAGCTACCTTCATCACTTTAAAGTGTTTACAGAAGCTCATGTTCGGCACGTGCGGGCCACGACACATGTCGATGTACTCTTCATGATGATACAAACCAGGACGATCATCTTGGCTAATATCATCATCTAAAATTTCTACTTTATAAGGTTCGTGGCGAGCTACAAAAGTCTCGCGAGCTTCTTGCCAGCTCACCTTCTTTTTCACCACGGGATAGTTAGTTTTAGCTAACTGCAACATGCGTGCTTCAAGTGCCTGTAGGTCTTCCTCTGTAATGGTGTGCTCCATATCCACGTCATAGTAGAAGCCATTATCGATGACCGGACCAATCGCCATTTTGGCGTCGGGGAACATCTGCTTCAGTGCATGACCTAATAAGTGCGCACACGAGTGACGAATAATGTGTACACCATCGTCATCTTTAGGAGTAATGATCTGTACGGTCGCGTCTTCGGTTATCAAGTCACAAGCATCAACTAATTCGCCATTGATACGGCCTGCAACCGTGGCTTTAGCTAATCCTGGGCCAATATCTTGGGCTACTTCGAGAATGGAAACTGGCTTATCAAAAGTACGTTGACTACCGTCGGGGAGCGTAACTACAGGCATTAATCTTGTCCTTTTTACAGTGGTGACACCTACCAAGTGTCACTTGCGTGTTTTTAGAAAGGTCACACTATATCGCAAGCGCTTAATCATGAAAAGCTCGGAAGCATGGTCAGAGGTGACTTTTCGTGAATCTTGACCATACTCAAAGTAAGGTAAAACTAAAAGTGGAGGATACCGTGAACGCTGAAAAACTTTACGACGCCAGCATACGTTGCCCACATTGTGGACACCATATTCACATGACCATAGACCCCTCTTCCGGCAATCAAGATTATCAAGACGAATGCCGAGCTTGCGGTGGCGATATTCACATGGTGGTCGAACTCGATGAAGTCCATGACAAAATTGTGGTGCATGTACATAGCGACGACGAAAATTTTTACTAGCTATTAATTTTCTTTCGATCAATAAGGACGACAAAGGTCTATTGATTGCTGACCCTCTCCAGCATTGTTTTCAATACTACCCCAACATCGAGCCTGTGGGGGCGACGCTTAAGAAGCGCCCTAGGTTGTAGTCGTACACCCGACCATTCATATGAATGAGCTCAACGTCATCCAAGTGCAGGTGGTCGGTAAAGCCGCGGCGAGTGATACCGATATTACTGATACCTGCATAGTCAGTAAAGTTTTTAGGGCGCGGCCGTGACCATGATTAGCCATGATGATGGCAATGGTTCATAAACGACGGTTTTCTTTACACGGTGATGATGGGGCAGATATCATTTAGCTTTCATACATAGTTTAGTGGGTATGTATGAAAGCTTGGAAATTTATAGTGATTAGTTTTTATTTACTTAAAACTTAATATCGGATTTTGTAATCACCCCATGAAATAACCCTTTATCGCCATCAACTAAGGACAGTCTAGGAGGGTAAGATAGCTTCTGACTCCAACTGGAGTATCCAAGCAAGCCTTTTTCAAGAGAGAAATAGAAAACATAACTCAATTGCCCTTCAGTATCTTCTGCACCTATAACAATCACATCATCATTTCCCGCAAAAGGAATGAAGCCTCGATTTTGTAAAGTATATTCAATATCGTTTAACTCCCAAGAGTGGCTTTGTTTTGTTATCCGAAGCGGAATTGAAAACGGCACATAGTAGTAATCATTAGGGGCAACGCAAATAAAGCCACTAGTTTTTAAGCAAGTAGGTGACGATATTCCAACATCTCCGATATTATACACAACAGAATTATTCAGCAATCTAACCTCGTTAGCATCTTGCCATCTGGCGCTGTCCCTATAAATAAATCTATCACCTTGGGAAAGCGCGTCACCTGAATGTAAAATACAAAAAACAATTAATAACAACTGCCAACATCGCATGAGCTCGCTCCTCTAACGTATCTTCTGTTTATTCCGGATTTATCTAACAAGTCGTAAGCTAAATGGTCAGACGCAGACTCGTGAGGCAACCTCCTCTGGTAAGGGAGTCTCCCACTCTTCCCCATCTTCCTCATGACATCTAAATACATTTTAAGCTCTTGGCGGGATGATTTATGAAAATGACCAAATTCATGAGCCATAATAAACTTGGTTGTATAGTCCGCCTTGGATTTTGATGCGTGTTGTAAATTATCAATCGCGGTCTTATAAAAAACTATTAAACCATCTTCTGTAAATGCCTCTGCTGAAAGCAAAATGCCATTTGCGGTCTCTCGCTCAACATGTCGATATTCAAATCGGATATTCTCGATTCCCTCATAATCAGATGACTTACCTTGCTTTTCAATTTGCTCTAGCGCCCAATCACCAGTAGAGCTTACGATACCCTCTCTACTTTTGATTAGGTCACTTTCTGCAAGGCTTGGGGCAGGAGTGCTAGCATCACCTTGATAGCCCGTTGCAATTCCACTGGTATCACCCTGCCCACCCGTAGCCGCTGGCTTCATTAAATCGCTGGTTTCACCACGTCCGTTAGCGGTAGCAACCTTGTCACTCGCACCATTCCCTACGGTATTACTCGCATTAGCGTTTTGACGAGGCTTCGATGAGGTGTCCGTGGTGGCGTTTTCAATCACTGCCGCATGGGGACACATCGAATCCGCCATTTGACTCACCCCACAGCCACTATAGCCCGTGGGGTCGGTTCCCGCCAGTGGGTTGTTCATGAGGTACGAATACGGGTTTAAGGATTGGCTGTTGCCCGGGTTTTGAATTCAAAGCAAACCTAAAAACCGTCCAGCTTCACCGAAGCCAAGCTGGACGGATACTCCTGCCAAATTTCAGCTTTTGCTGACAACCGGAGATTGGTTTGCAAATGAACTTAGGTTGCTTTTCTCCTGTAACCATGCAAGCTGCATGAGCGGTACATTACTTTTTTCTCTTTAATAGCCAAAAGAATGTTATTGATAATAAGCTCGACACCATAACAATCCAAACAAAGTCACTAATTTCAAAAAGAGAATTAGTGACTTCATGATGACGAACTATCACTGTATCACCGATTTGGTTCACTTTTCCTGAATCACGAATAGCGCTTTGCATCAACTCACTGAGCGAGTTAGTAACAACCGAAATTGTGAGCATCACGAGTTTACTAAAATTAACTCCAAACAATTTTAGTATTACTAGAAGAACGAAGCCAACCAGTCCAACTTTTAGAAACATTAAGCTTACAAGAACTCCAGAGATTACGCTTGCCCCTAAGGTCATCATTAGCAGACCTATGTAAAATGTAAAAAAGGCAATTACTATAGTAAAGACGCCATTTAACAGTATTGACCGCTTAGTATAGTTAGTTTCCATATTTGTTACTCCAGTACTGCTTCGCTTGCGCTAACTTTCTATTTGAAAAGTTTATTATTGGATTTATACCTCGGAGGATTGGGGTATCTATTGTAGATATGAATTTATTGACTCCGATACCATGCGTCCAGATACCTAACATTCCATCTCTACTAATTATTTGCCTAGTGATAGTACCATTGTACTGTAGTGGTCAAGAAAAACTGGCCACCGGTTTATAGTTAGTCCAGTATTTTTGCTCTGCCATATTCGGACTCATACCACCGTTATGCTGATGCGGTCGAAGCTGGCTGTAATACCCGATTAAATATTTCACGATGTGATACTATGCCTGCAAAAATGAGCGATAACCATACGTTGGCATCCATTCAATCTTCAAGCTTCTGAAAAATCGCTCCATTGGGGCATTATCCCAGCAGTTACCACGTCGACTTAAACTTTGCTTTATTCGGCACTTCCAAAGCGTTTGGCGAAACTTACGGCTCGTGTAGTGACTACCTTGATCGCTATGGAACATGATACCTTTGGGGCGCCCACGGCTCTCATAAGCCATTTTCAGCGCGTTACTCGTTAGTTCGCTATCTGGTGATAAAGACATTGCCCAGCCAACTGGCTTTCGTGCAAATAAATCAATGACAACAGCTAGATAAGCCCAGCGGCTGCCAGTCCAAATATAAGTTACGTCGCCACACCAAACTTGGTTAGGCGCATCGACATTAAACTGACGATTTAAATAATTCAGTATTTCAACATGCTCATCACCAGTTTTCTTGTATGTGTGGCCGGTGACCTGGCAGCTAATAAGACCAAGTTTTTCCATCAGACGACCCGCGCGGTACCGGCTTAAGGGAACATCTTGAGCGGTCGCCATTTCTGCGATACTGCGCGCTCCGGCTGAGCCTTCACTTTCACGAAAAAGCTCTTTAACTTTAGCGATTTCCTCAGCTTTTTTAGCACATACAGGCTGTTTTGAACGTTGTTGCCAGTACTTAAAGCTGCTGCGGTGAACATTGAACACCGCGCACAGCTTTTTTACTGGATAGCTCGTCTTAAGTTTCTCAATTATCGAGAATTGTTCAGGGAGTCCGACATTAAGAGAGCTGTAGCCTTTTTTAGGATATCTTTTTCCATTTCAATGTCGCGAATTCGCTTCTCAAGCTCGCGAATCTTCAGCTGATCAGGCGTCATTGGTGTTGCTTTGGGGCTTTGGCCACCGCGCTCTTGACGTAACTGACGCACCCATTTATCCATCGTCGAGTGGCCGACATTCATGGCTTCAGCGGCCTCTCGTACGGTGTAATTTTGATCAACGACTAATTGCGCAGCCTCGAGTCGAAATTCAGGGCTAAAATTACGTTTTGGTCTTCTTGTCATGTTGTCACCTAATTGTCTTATGGTGCATGATAGCACCTCTAATTAGGTGGCCAAATTTAGTTTGCCACTACAGTTCGACGTCATCCAAATGCAGATGGTCGGTAAAGCCGCGACGGGTGATACCGATATTATTAACGCCCGCATAGTCAGCAAAGTTCTTCAGGCGCGGCCGTGCTCCGGGCTCCATCAAAGAGCCATCTAGCATTCGCGGTTTACCAAAGGCGTCATAGTGCCGGCGCCCGACGACCTGCCCATCCTCGTCACTGAAGGTCAAGCTTGTGCCGAGACGGTCCTTATGGTGGTAGCGAATATGGTGCCCATCGCTACTGCTGTAGCTGATGATAGCCATGGTGCCTAAATAGACCTTCCAGCTCCCATCCGGGCTTTCTTCATAGGCGCGGATGGTGTGGATGGCTCCGCTGATGC
The DNA here is from genome assembly GCA_048269045.1 of Pseudidiomarina sp. Classification (GTDB taxonomy): domain Bacteria; phylum Pseudomonadota; class Gammaproteobacteria; order Enterobacterales; family Alteromonadaceae; genus Pseudidiomarina. The sequence continues at coordinate 64,795 of JBLWUG010000009.1, read as the reverse complement.
GGGATACGTTGAAAAGGCTAAAATTAAAACGACCAAGCCACTGAATAGTTTCCAGAAACCTAATATCGCTTTCACAATCGTCTCCATACGTGTTGTTTAGAAAGCGCTTCTCAACCAAGCTTTCCCTGTCAATAAAATTAACATAGATTAACCCCGCGCTGCTAACACCCGCTCTACGGTTTCAACAATAGTCATGGTTTGCTGATCAAACTCTAAGTTTACTGAACTTGCTTGCTCTAAATTCGTTAACCGCAACGTTTCTGGTATTAAGTGCAGCGATAAGCGATTTTCAACCACCTTGCCGATGGTCAAACTGGCGCCGTTGACGCTAATAAAGCCTTTGGCCAATACAAAACGCGCGTACTCTTTTGGAAACTCCACCCACAACGCTAAGTTGTCAGGGCTTTCTTCACGCTCAACAATAGTACCCACTGTGTGCACATGACCGGATACGTAATGCCCACCGATTTCATCGCCAACTTTAAGTGAACGCTCAAAGTTCACTTCGCTGCCAATGGTTAAATCGCCTAAATTGGTTAAAGCGAGGGTTTCATCAATAATGTCGAAGGAAACATGAGTTTCGGTAAATGAAACCACGGTTAAGCAACAGCCGTTTATAGCGATGCTTGCGCCGGTTTCTAGCTGCGTTAAGTATTGCGGCGCAACCTCCAAGGTCAATTGGCGAAAATTGTTTTTATCCGCGAGCTCAGCGACAATGGCTTGAGTTTGAACGATTCCGGTAAACATGAATGGGTGCATCCTCATGCAAACAAGTTATTTGCGAACAATTGTAAAGGTTATTGCCTATGTTGGCTATGCTTTCGCATGTTTGCTCGTCAGCGCATGTACGCCTGCCCCGACTGGTTTAGAAGCGCTGGTGGATTATCAGCAACGGGTGGCCAATACCATTGATCAGCCTGCCATCACACCTGATTTACCCGCGCCTGCGCAACCACCTCAAGCGCGTGAGCTGCGCACCTTTATTGAGCCGTTAAACTTAAGTTTTTTAGATACATTGCGATTAGACCAATGCCCATTGGGCCAGCTGCTTGCGCACCGCAATAGCTCGCTGGGGCGGCTCACGTCTGGTCTCCGCCGTTATCATCAAGATCGCCTCATAGCTCAGGCCTTAGTTGAATGTGCCAAACTCGTTGAAGACAGCGCATTACAACAACGTCTCGCCGAAGCCGCTGTGGCCAAGCAAAATCAGCTACCTTTGTTAGCCGCCCAAGCTATTGCTGAAGAAAAAGCCCTGCAGCAAAGTTTTCGTTTTGGCCCTGCCGGGCTTACCGAGCTCGATGCAAGTAAATTCAGCCCGTATCTGTCGGCCTTGCAAACCATTAACCGACTGTTGAATCCTGAATCCCCTCAACTGCCGAGCGAGCAGGAGCTTGAACAAGCACTCCAGCAACTTGAACAAGGCGATTATTTGCAAAGCCTATGGCGCACCTTGCACGATCAAGATCACTATCTAATCGCGCTAACGCCTTTGGTTGCGCACTTACCCAAACAGGGCGGTTGTTTGAGTGCGGGCACGCCCACGCGAGCACGGGTTTTACGCAATGTGTTTATTCAATATTTTAGTGGCCCAGTTCAGCAACAAATCAGCCAAGCAACTCGTGAAGCCCAGCATGTTGAGCCCTATTTCAATGCGTTAATCGACGCGCTGCAGGTTCACCCTAATTACCAGCCCCTGATTGCGCACTATCAAAGTTTGCAAGCGTTGCCGACAAGCCTTACTCGCAATACTCGCGAACACGTGCGCTACTGGCAGAAGTTTTTTGAAGCCTGTGATTTCAAACCCGGAACGCCCTGATATAGAGGCAAACCACTGACTATGATACATTGCCCGGCATCTGTTCATTTGGCTAGGGTTTTAGATCATGAAGTTTTCCAGTACTCAGTCTTATATTGTTGCCGACGACTTAGGTTTAGCGGTTAACGCTGCCGTTATTCTAGAAAAGCCGCTGTTAATTAAAGGTGAACCTGGCACCGGTAAAACACGATTAGCTGAAGAGCTAGCCGCAAGTCTGAATGCGCCGTTATTACGTTGGCAGATCAAATCAACGACGAAAGCTCAGCAAGGCCTGTACGAATACGACGCCGTATCACGCCTGCGCGATAGCCAGCTGGGTAGCGATAAAGTACATGACATCGCCAACTACATTAAACCCGGTAAATTGTGGCAAGCCTTTACCGCAGAACAACGTCCAGTACTACTGATCGACGAAATCGATAAGGCCGACATTGAATTCCCTAATGATTTGCTCCACGAACTCGACCAAATGGAATTCCATGTGTACGAGACCGGCGAGCAAATTGTTGCGCAGCAGCGCCCTATTGTCATTATTACCTCGAACAACGAAAAAGAGCTGCCCGATGCGTTCTTGCGCCGCTGCTTCTTCCACTACATTCAGTTTCCATCTGAAGATACCTTGGCGCAGATTGTTCAGGTGCATTACCCCGACATTCGTAAAAACTTGCTGAGCGCGGCACTTGAAGTGTTTTTTGACCTGCGCCAAGTTCCAAACTTGAAGAAAAAGCCGTCAACTTCAGAATTAATTGACTGGCTGAAGTTGTTACTTGCTGAAGATGTAAGCCCTGCTGAACTCAAAACAACCAGCGGCTTAATGCCAATGTTTGGCGCTTTGCTAAAAAACGAACAAGACGTACAGCTGGTGGAAAAGCTCGCCTTCATGTCGCGCCGCAGTCGTTAATTTAGGCCGCAGAATATGTTAATTCAGTTCTTTTTATGCCTGCGAAAATACGGCCTTAAGGTCAGTATTACCGAGCTCTTGGACTTGCTCAACGCGCTCGAGAAAAACGTGATCTTTGCTGATATTGAAGCCTTTTATCAATTAGCACGGCTCACGTTAGTGAAAGACGAAAGCCAATACGACCGCTTCGACCGCGCCTTCGCCGAGTACTTTGAAGGGGTTGAAAACGTTGATATTGCGAGCGCTATTCCTGATGAGTGGCTGCAACGTAGCTTACAGCGCGAGCTCACTGATGAAGACAAAGCCAAGCTCCAAAGCCTTGGCGGCCTTGATGAACTTTTAAAGGCGTTTAAAGAACGGCTGGCAGAGCAGCAAAAGCGTCACGCCGGCGGTAATAAATGGATTGGTACTGGCGGCACCTCGCCTTTTGGTGCCTATGGCTATCATCCTGAAGGGATTCGGGTTGGCCAAGAAGGCAGCAACGCTCGGCGCGCAGTAAAAGTCTGGGATAAGCGTGAGTTTCGTGATCTCGATACCGATGGTGAGCTGAATAATCGCAATATTCAACTCGCATTGCGGAAGCTGCGTAAGTTTGCGCGCACTGGTGCAGCCCAAGAGCTCGACCTTAATGGGACGATTCGCGCCACCTCGCAAAAAGCCGGTTTACTTGATTTACAATGGCAGCCTGAGCGCCACAACGCGATAAAAGTGCTGTTATTGTTTGATGTGGGCGGCTCCATGGATGATTTTATCTATGAGTGTGAGCAGCTATTTTCTGCGGCACGTAATGAATTTAAGCATCTTGAGTTTTATTACTTTCATAACTGTGTGTATGAAGCAGTGTGGAAAGACAACTCACGGCGTTTTGATGAGCGTATTCCCTTACCCGAACTAATTAATCGCTACGGCAGTGACTACAAACTAATCTTTGTCGGCGACGCGACCATGGGCCCTTATGAAATTGCCTATCCTGGCGGCAGCGTTGAGCATTGGAATGAAGAACCGGGCTCGGTATGGATGCAGCGATTACTTAATCACTTTCACAAAGCCGTTTGGTTAAACCCACAACCCACCAGCCATTGGCGATACTACCAATCCATTGACATGATGCAGCAGTTAATGGAACAGCGCATGTTTCCGCTTTCTGTTGAAGGCATTGATCAAGCGATTGCGGCATTGCTGAAATAAAAAAAGAGTGCCGAAGCACTCTTTCTTTTCAGATTCCGATAGTCGTTAGTAACCGCCCATGGAAGCTGCGCCTATAGCGCCGATCATAAACATAATTAAGAACAGAACAAACGCAATCAACATCCAAATTAAATTAGCTCGCGCCCAGTTCTTCTTGCTTGGTGCGGTGCCGCTACTAAATGCCCAAATCAATAACATGATTAGGTTAACCAGTGGAATAAAGGTTAAGAATAACGTTAACACCCACTCGCCAGTGCCCACAGTTTTACTTTGAAGCGGCTGCCCCATCGACATATCTTGTTGGTCCATAATTTGCTCTCTTTTTATTGTTTTTTAATAATGTAAAGCAACTTTAGAATAACGCATTGGCAACAACTATCAACTTTTAATTAAACTTTAGTGCTAAAGTTAAGGTATTACTTGCGACCGAAAAGGAAGCTTTTCATGGAATCGAATGACCGTTATTTAGCGCAAACGCATAGCGTAGAAAACCAACCTCCAGCACTGGAAAACTATAATCTGTATGCTGAAGACCGCGCGTTACAAGCTGCTGTGGCTCGCGAAGGTGCGACTTGGGCCGAGCAAGATATTACACGTTTTGGTGCCGAGTGTGGTTTACCCGAGCGGATTGAACTTGGCTTTGCCGCTAATGCCAATAAGCCTCAGTTAACCACTCATGACCGCTTTGGTCATCGAATCGATCAAATAGACTTTCACCCGAGTTATCACCAGCTCATGGATATTGCCATTAGCGAGGGCTTGCACGCCAGTCCGTGGGCCGCACCAAAACCGGGTGCGCACGTTGCGCGCGCATCGAAATACTATATGCATACTCAGGTGGAAGCGGCCCACGGCTGCCCTATTACCATGACCTTTGCAGCGATTCCGGCACTACAACACCAACCCGAACTACTCGAGCAGTTTGGCCCAAAAATCATGGCCAATCACTACGATAGTCGCAATGTCCCCGACAGCATGAAGCTTGGCCTAACTATCGGTATGGCCATGACCGAGAAACAAGGTGGCTCCGATGTACGCAGCAATACGACTCGCGCATATCCCATTGGTAAGGAAGGATCTGGACAAGCTTATGAGCTAGTCGGACATAAATGGTTTGTGTCGGCACCCATGTGCGATGCGTTTTTAGTCTTAGCGCAAACAACTAGCGGCTTATCCTGCTTTCTTCTGCCGCGGTGGCGACCCGACGGCAATAAAAATGAGCTACAAATACAGCAGCTCAAAAACAAAATGGGAAATGTGGCTAACGCTTCCAGCGAGTGCGAACTGCGCGGCGCGTTTGCGTGGATGGTGGGCGAAGAAGGTCGTGGTGTTCGCACTATTATTGAAATGGTGGCCATGACCCGTTACGACTGCATGATTGGCTCATCGGCGGGGATGCGCCAAGCCACCGTGCAAGCTATTCATCATGCAGCGCACCGACAGGCTTTCGGCAATCGCCTGATCGAGCAACCACTCATGCAAAACCTACTCGCCGATTTAGCATTAGAGAGCGAAGCTGCCATGGCCTTAACCATGCGCATGGCCCGCGCGATGGATCAACAAGATAATGAGCACGAGCGCTTACTAGCTCGTATTGCCACCCCTATAGGTAAATATTGGATATGTAAACGCACACCAAATCACGCCTATGAAGCCATGGAAGTGATTGGTGGCATGGGCGTAATGGAAACCACCATTATGCCGCGTTTATTCCGCGAATCGCCGGTCAACGCGATTTGGGAAGGCAGCGGCAATATTCAATGCCTTGATATACTGCGGGCTATCGATAAAGACCCAGCCGTATTAGAAGCGTATTTTAACGAGGTAGATTGCGCATCGGGCACCAACGCGCAATTCGATACTTTCATTCGACACCTAAAAAACAGCTTCGCCAATACACCGCCGAAAGAGTGGCAGTACCAAGCTCGCAGTTTTGCTGACCATATGGCTTTAGGCTTACAAGCTGCCCTGCTGTTGCAATACGCGCCCAGCGAAGTCACGGACGCCTTTTGCGCGAGTCGACTGGTGCCACATAGCAACAACAACTACGGCTGCCTGCCCAGTGGATTGCTGCCAAGCGCTATTATTTCGCGCAGTTTTAACCTCGACACTCGGATCAAAGTTTAATACCATCGAATGACAACAATTATCGATAAGAAATAGGAAATCTCCGTGCAACCCAATACCACTACGGCCACCGAAAACGGTGGCTTTATTGCATTTGTCGAACGCGCAGGCAAACGCATACCTGATCCGGTTATTCTTTTTATTTACTTTCTCGCTGGTGCCCTGCTACTTACCTGGGCAATAGGCGGCCTTAGTTTTTCAACCTATGGCGGTGATGGCCAACCCATCGAATACGAAATTCGCAATATGCTCGCCCCTGAAAACGTGGTCTGGCTATTCGATAACGCCCTACTCGCCAACTGGTTAGGTTTTGGCGGTGGTGTACTTGGCGTGATTCTCATTGTGATGCTGGGGGTTGGCGTTGCTGAGCACTCCGGCTTATTCGCTGCCATCTTGAAGAAGGTTTCACGCGGGTTACCGCTGAATTGGTTACCACTGTTTCTAGTCTTTATCGGCATCATGAGCTCCATTGCCACCGATGCCGGTTACTTGATCTTAATTCCGTTAGCTGGCTTGCTATACGCAGGATTAGGTAAAAACCCGTTAATCGGCATGGCGGCAGCTTTCGCCGGTGTTTCTGCCGGCTTTAGCGCCAACCTGATTCCCGCCACTCCTATTGATGTCATTATTGGTATGAACGCCAAAGTGTTCGCAGAATCGCAAAACATCCCATTTGCCAATGCCGCGGGCGAAGCACTCACCCCAGCCACCATGAACTACTACTTCATCTTGGCTTCGACGTTTATTCTTGGCGGTGTTGGTGCCTGGGTAACGCTAAAGTTCGTGCAACCTCGCTTAGAACAAAAGCCTTACACCATTCCTGAAGAGCTCGAACTCGGTAACTTTGAAGTGACCGCAGCTGAAAAACGCGGGTTACGTGCCGCTGGTATTGCCTTGGTGGTGAGCCTGCTTGCCGTATACGGGTTAGCCGTTGGCCCATTAGCGCCGTACGAAAACGCCCAAGGCGCAACCGTAACGCCTTATTTGAACAACGTTATCTTACTGATCACCTTCTTGTTCATTGCAGTTGGTGTGGCCTTTGGTGTCGCCAGCGGTAAGTTTAAGTCGCTGCAAGACGTGGTTACCGCCATGGTGAAGCACATGGATACCATGGGCTATATCTTGGTGCTCACCTTCTTCTGCTATAACTTCTTGGGCGTATTAGGCCACAGTGGCTTAGGTGCATACATCACCTACCTCGGTGCCACCTTACTAACTAATTTGGGCTTACAGAGCTTCCCAGTGCTGTTATTGATTGGCTTTATCTTGGTTACCGCCATCATCAACATTTTTGTTGGTGGCTTAACCTCAAAGTGGATGCTACTTGGCCCGATTTTCATTCCAATGCTGTACTTAGTGAACAATGAAATGACGCCAGACTTAGTCTCAGCCGCTTTCCGCGTAGCTGATTCCGCCACCAACATTATCACCCCAATGATGAGCTATGCCGGTATAATTCTCGCCTTTATGCGCAAATATAACCCGCAGCTTACCTTTGGTGAGATGATCGCCATGATGGTGCCCTACTCGCTGGCATTTATGGTGGTGTGGACTGTCTTGCTGGTAACCTTCTTTAGCTTTGGAATACCGCTGGGTTTCTAGAATCGACTTCAAACTACAGGTCGCTAGTTGAAAAAATCGCTCTTAACTGCTGCTGATTTTTCACTAGCGACGCTAATGTGAACTGGTGTAAATAATCGTAAAACAACTCTTTACCTTTCGCGACAATTCCTTTGAGCTCGCAGGCCGGCTGAATAATACAATAAGGCCGATTGCACTCCACCCACGGTTCATCGCCCTCCAATTGACGAATAACAAAGTCTAAATGAATCGTTTCAGGCTTTTGCTGTAGCCAAAAACCACCATTTTTTCCTCGTCGCGTGCCAATGAGTTGCAGTCGCCCCAAGTGATGCACAACTTTATTCACATGATTTGCCGACAGCTCAAAACGCTCACAAATTTCACGAATCGTGACCACCGCCGGCTCATCATTTGCTGCTGACTCGTGGCTAGCCAAGTACATCAATATACGAAGCCCATAGTCGGTATATTTTTTGAGTTGCATAAACCCTAAGCCTTATTTATTTTTTGGGGAAATTTCTTGACTGAAACTTAAGATACATTAATAATGCACCTTTCACAAATCATATTCGCTGGATTATTTAAGCTTTCATATGTTGTGCGACTGATAGCACAAAGCCGTTTAGGACAGCCGTTAATATAGAAAAACCCAGCAATTGCTATATATTTGAGCAACTAAGCTGGTTTTAGCAAAAAACACTTGCGAACCGCCCCGCAAATTACTAGTATAGCGGCCGTTCACACTCGTGAACGCCTCAATAAAGTGCGTCCGTAGCTCAGTTGGTTAGAGCACTACCTTGACATGGTAGGGGTCGGTAGTTCGAGTCTACTCGGACGCACCATTTTTCTGTATTCCCAAAACTCCATACTTTATTGACTTGCAGCCGTGTTGGTTGGCTTGTTCGCATATTCGTTTTTGTGACCGTAATTGAGCTTATGACCAAATGGTGACGCCGCCTTAATTCAGGCTGCGAATCTCACTGCTTTTGAGTCGTAGTATATTGTTACGCCAACTCCGACTAACTGCTGCCTAAAATGGGGAGCAATATTAATCGACAGCATTTGACTTCCCCATAAAGTCGTCTACGGTTTACGACAAAGGAGACATTTGCTAATGGAAATAGACGAACTTAATAAGTTGATGAATGAACGCCGCGATAGTTCTGATAGAAAAAATCGTACAGACATCAGGGAAGAGCCCGAACGTGATTTAGCTCGTATCATCCATTCTGCTGCTTTTCGACGGCTTCAAACTAAAACCCAAGTCCTTGGATTAGGCGAAAGCGATTTTTACCGTACCCGGCTAACACATTCGATGGAAGTAAGCCAAGTTGGTGTTGGGATTTTAAAATACTTAGAAAGAGCGCCAGAAAGCAATATTGAAAAAGACCATATTCTTGGAAAACTTCCCAAAGACATACTCCCTACTTCATCCCAACTGTCAGCTATTTGTCTTGCTCATGACATCGGTCACCCTCCGTTTGGGCATGGCGGTGAAGTTGCATTAAACTACTGTATGCGAGGTGCAGGAGGCTTTGAAGGAAACGGACAAACCTTAAAAATATTAAGCAAGTTAGCTAAATTTCGTGACCGGTATGGGGTGAATCCAACTCGCCGAACACTGTTAGGAGTCTTGAAATATCCAATTAAATACAGCGACACAAAATTTGAAACGTGGGAGGATTCAAAGTTACCCCAACCTGAAAGCAACTGGCTATTCACGACCAAAGACTTTAAACCGCCCAAGTGCTACTTTGACGATGATGACGATGTGGTTTCTGATTTTATTTTTAAAGCTTTCTCAGATAACGATGTTAAACGGTTGAAAACCACTACTCCGAAATCCAAGCAACACCCAGTCCTTGAATCCATGTTTCAATCACTTGATACGTCGATAATGTCGCTTGCAGATGATATTTCCTATGGAATTCACGATCTAGAAGATGGGGTATCGCTCAACTTTATTAAACGTGACGAGTGGAAGAAGCATTTTGAAGATACCAAAAATGAAAAGCTGTTTGATGAATATCTCGAGCAAACAATTTCATTTTCAATGAGTAAGCTAGAGAACTATATATTCAGCGACGATAGTAGCAAAAGGAAACACGCTATTGGACGCCTAATCCACCTTATGATTTCCACCACTGAAGTATCATGTGACTGCAATTTTGAATCACCACTTCTACAATTTAATGTCAAACTTCAACCTATAAGCAAACTAATTCTGGATGTCTTTGGAACCATTGTGAGAAAAGAGGTGATTAAGTCCTGCAAGGTCCAACAACTAGAATTTAAAGGACAAAAGATGGTTTTTGAATTATTTCAAGCTATCGCATCTGATCCGAAACGCTTTCTCCCTCCAACCAGCATCAAACGATATTCACAAGCGGAAGGCGAAATTGCGAAACGTCGTGTGGTATGCAACTTTATATCGGGGATGACAGACGATTATGCAATAAGAATGTACGAGAAGATATTCATGCCACGAAAAGGATCTGTTTTTGACCACATTTAACATCAAAACAAGCAACTGCAATATATATCTTAGCTCAAAATTTATCACTGACATCTAAGTAGAAATATATATAAAGTTACTGTAACTTATCAAAAAGTTCTGATTGTAAAACGCGATATTGCGATGTACGTTATTGAAAATATTTGTTTATATTGATTTCTTAGTTGATTAAGTGGTATTTCTGAGAAGTCTGTGTAATAACTTTTAGGTTTCTAAGACAATGACGACTCTTCAGGCTATCAAGATCAGCGGTAGAGATGTGCAACCGCACAAATGTGTGAAGTCTTCGATTTTCACTTCGAGAACAGTACTAACCAATAGCCCATGGCAATTCGTAGAACTGTGGCTCAAACGGCATGGTAAAAAAGAAGCACTTTTCTTCTGGGGACAAGCCAGCCAATTTGCGAAAGCTTCTTTGGGGCTACCTACTCAAGCAGCTCCGTTGTTGCACTACTACTCTTTCATGAATGCAGCAAAAGCCATGCTATCTGCCAAAGATATTTCTTTTTCGCCTATGCATGGCGTCAGAGCTCATAACATGAATGGAGCTCGCTCAAGAATCAGCATCGTTAATGAGGGGGTCAGAATCCTTAACAACGGGATTCTTCCAGAACTTTCTAGATACTTCGGTGAATTAGAGGCGAGCGCTACACATAGCTTACAGGAGCTGTTGTTTAATTTGCCTCATGTCCACCGAACGTACTGTCTTACATACCCAAACCAGACAGAAATGTTTGTACCGATAGTGAACCCTCGTTTTAGGCACGATTCTGTTTCCAACGAAGTGAGGCTCCATGCACAAATTTCAAAAAACTTCCAATCAAGTCACGTGACAAAACGAATTGCTCCAAAGTTTATTCCTGACACCTCAGCAGACCCCAATTCGTATGAGATTGTTTCTGCTGCCAGCCGTTCATTTACTCGACCGCAGAAGCCTAACTCCGCTGACCTTTTAGCGCTCGAATCACTTCAGGAAGAATTGCGACGTGAACTTTTTTATATTAACGGTAGCGAAACACTTTGGTATATACGGTCGTCGGTCGCAGGGCCCAAATCGTTGGCTCGTATGCCTTTGACTCTCACTCTTGCGGCTATGCATCGATTGAGTGAACTTTGTCGATATAAACCAATGGAGTTCGCGTCATTCCTTGGGGGACAAAAAAATTGGTTAATTTCCGAGTTCATACAACTATCGTCTGAACAGTTCATTGATGAGATCGCGTCCGAAATGACAGGTCATCGGATCATGATGCCAAATGTTAGGGCGGCAACTTAAAATGAAAATCTATCTCGCCAGTGCACTTACACACGTCCCTGAGCATGAGTTCTTAAACTACACATCAATGCTTCATAGGTTTGCTTTTGAACTAGGTAATCAAGGAATGAATCAGGTACGGTATGCGTTGATGAATAGTGACCCACAACTTGCATCTAAACCACCTCGCGATAAACCTCGACTTTGCTATCTTTGGGACAAAGCGATGGTTGAAGAGGCAGATGTAATTGTCGCAGAAGCTTCATATCCGTCTATTGGCCTCGGCATCGAACTACAAATTGCAGAGACAAAAGATATTCCTATTATCCTATGTTTTGAACAATCAGATTCGAAAAGAAGCCACCAAAAGTTTTATGAGAACCCCGATCATCAACGACACGAGCTCCAAATTGGAGATGGCTATGTATCTTTGATGGCATTGGGGCTGCCAAACCTGTTTGCCTTAGTGCCCTATTTTGACGAGCGTAGCTGCTTTCTAGAAACACTAAGACTTCTGGAATTAATCTATAAAGAGCAAACTTAACGAAAAGTTTTTCTTCACTCACACGAGACCATAATAGCTGCGTTATTATCTCATTAAGGTCCGTTCCTCGCTCATTCATGCTCCTCAACTTTGTGCCATTGGTGGACATTATCTGTCCGCTTCATTGCTTGGTACAACATCATTAGGCTAAATATCCAGTATCTTGTGTAGAGTTACGTGCTTTTCACGAATCAAGCAACTGCTCTTCCCAAATAAATTATTCTGAACTCGTACTGTCTCTTTTTATTTCATCATTTGCAGTCGGTAACAAAATATCTCTCCAGTCAATCTGAACACCTTTATCGAACTCTCTCTCGAGTTCGATTAATGCACTATGCCCAGGAGCATTCTCTACGGCTATACCAATCACCTGGAGAGCCGTTTTGTATTCGCCTGACTCCCGGTATCTCTCAGCGAGTTGCAACAGCATTCCTCCCTCGAACAATTTAGGTGCGCGAACTTCGAGCTTGTTATCGCGGGTTTTGAAATAGCGCATTAGACAAGCATAGTGATCTTCAATGTTCCAGTTAGGGACTATGTTGCAAATCAAGTGCAGTAGGTTAGATTGCGGGCTCGGACCCTGCAGCGGCTTTTTAAGGCGAGAAAGAAACTGCTCAAATCGCTCCGTTCGTTGTTCAGGGGAAACAATTCTATTAAATAATACATATAATGTTGAAAAAGAGAGTTTTTCGGATTTTTCTAAATTGTCAAATCGGTCTTCCAGTTCGGTTAGTAGATCTTTAAGGTCGGTTATAACCGACCCTTTATTCTGAAACATGTGATCTGCTAGCTGAGCCAGAAAACCCTCAAGCTTACGGGCTCCTGAACCACTATCAAAATTAATTTTTGAAACCCAATACTGAGGCGCCAAGGGAAGCAAAGCTACACCGGATCTCTCAAGAGAGTAGTCATATAGCTCTTCGTCTACCGTCGACTGTCTCATTGTAAACTCTGCTATAACATGTCTAGCCAGCCTCGATAGCCCTTGGATAGTGAACCATGTATCCTTGCCTATTCGACAGGTGTCTGCGTACGACTGGGTAGCAGTCAGTTGATCTGGAAGTCTCCTAAGTTTATGAATATATTGTGAGCGAGCATGATACGCCTTAGATAAAGCTTTCTTTAGGTCAGCTTCACCTATTGGGTTCAGAAGGCCTACAGCCTCATCTCGGTAAAAAGAAGGTTTTATGTACATCGAAGAAAAGTCTCTGAACCTCCTTCCCAACGATGTATGTTCAATTTCAAGAATTGCTGCTCTCATCTTTTCAGAAGCTTCATCATCAACTTCAGATAACGCATTATCAACAACCTTTCTTTTACCGTGGTCGTAGTCCAGCCAAGTCGCTTTGTGACCGTCAAAATTTTGTGCAAGGGATTCTAAGGACGCAACGAGCAAGGTATACGCTAGCTCGAAGTCATCGGCGATTCTATGCATCCCCGTGACATAGGTTCTAATAGCCCTCATGACCCCTAAGTACATTTTCCTATTTAGGCCAATCAGTTGGTCTGTAAAGCTCGATAGGTACTCGAACTCTTCAGCTTTGCAATAGATCTCGGTGTCAAAAGTTCGCTTCACAACTTTTTTGGGCGTGGAGAATGTTGAAAGGCCACGTTGATCACCGAGTAAACGATCAGTCAACGCATAGCTGGGAGAGGCTGTACAGTTCAACGCAAAAGAGAGGACAGCAGAAAAATCGCTTATATAAGGATCTATACCGTGTGAGACAAGTACGCCTGGTTGCTTGCCTGCTCCAGTGCTTTCTATCAGTTCTTCGATCTCATAAACGACAGCATTTGAAGGGCCGAGGCTTGACGTTGGTAATAGCGAACCTGCAACAGTTTGAAGCGTTTCATCATGAGGGAGTCTCAGATTTGTATAAATTACGCCCCTAAGCTGGTTTCTATACTCCACGTTGCGCTGAAATAGCTTTCCTGAACAGATTTGTAGCATCGCCCACCCCAATATATTATAACGATTAAGGACTCTCTTAAAATACTAAAGCGTCAGAGCCCAAAAAGGACTTTTACGGACCCGATAACAAGCTGACAAATCTTGGCTGTAGAAGAAAATTAATTACCCTCTCAATGTTTTCTAACCTATAGGTTTCCAAGGTCTCGCAGCACCTTTATCAGTTCTTGCTCTGCTTCTTGAAGAGTGTCAAATATATAGATAGGTTCGAGTAGAGTACCATCAAATTCGTGCACCACATATAAGCCCCACTTCCCAGATACTTGGTCTTGAGCAGCTTCGCTGTAAATCTTAGCCATTTCAATTCACCTTACTCAATTGTTGTCGAGCTAACAAGTTATTATAAAAATCATGCAAGATGCGTCTCTCCTGCAACTTAGATTACCCAATAAGTATAAAAAGTCTAACGTCTGCTATTCGCTCATAACTGACTAAGAACAACATCCGTAGCATTATTAAATTACCCTGAGTTTCGCTCTAAATTGCTGCATTAGTTAGCTAGCCGTTTCTTGAGTTTACCGCTCCATAAACTCATGTGCTTTATCCATTGAAGTTATTGTCATAGCTTCTAAGTCAAAGTAAGTATCAATCATTTCGTCTGTCGCCGTTGGCTTCAAGAGATTGGACTCAGCTTTAAGTTTTAGCAAATCGTTGAGCCCTTCCTGCATCAGCGCTGAAACCTGGCTGCTCTTCACTATAGACTGACAAGACGAACCGTTTGAGAATTTTCATTCACATGTACCAAAACAATCGCATAAACAAACACAATCGTGCATTAATCCTTTGCTTGCTTAGGCAAGAACTTTCTAAAAAGCCATAAAAATAACAATACAAAAATGACGCCTGGCAGTGATACCGTGATATAGGCAACCTCCGCCAATGGTGCGCCTGGGCTAGATGGCGTCACAAACTGTTCCCAAATAAAGTTCAATCCATAAACAATCGCAAACGGCAATACCAATGCCCCCACTATGGCCATTTTCAATGGTAACCGTGATAAAACAAACCCTAGCGCGAGACAAAGCAAAATAACCGTTAAATAAGCTGTCATTTCGATACTCACCAACTCACTACTTCGGCGCTTGAGTAAACCGCAAATACGGCAGTTTAATATCGATATTGCCGAATTTCTGTTTGGCTTGCTCATCGTTTAAGCTCAGCGCCACTATTACATCCTGGCCTGGCACCCAATCAACTGGCGTAGCAATGGGCTTGCCATCGGTAATTTGTACGGCATCTAAAGCGCGAAGTATTTCCGCAAAGTTACGGCCTACCGACATCGGGTAAGACATGGTTAGGCGCACTTTTTTATCTGGCCCTATGATGAACACAGTGCGCACGGTCGCGCTATCAGCGGGCGTTCGGTTGTCGGGTAAATACGCGCCAGCTGGAAGCATGTCGTATAACTTGGAAACCTCTAAAGAGGTATCATCAATGATCGGAAAGTCTGCAGGAGCTCCAGCGAAAGCTTCGATATCTCGCTTCCACTTTTTATGCTCGTCAACGCTGTCCACCGACACCCCCATGACCTTAGTATTACGCTTGGCAAACTCAGGTACTAACTGAGCCACAGCACCAAATTCGGTCGTACATACTGGGGTAAAATCTTTGGGATGTGAAAACAGGATGGCGTAGCTATCCCCTACCCAATCGTGAAAGTTTATCGAGCCAGCGGTTGAGTCCGCAGTGAAGTTTGGCGCGGTATCGTCAAGGCGAATAGCCATGATTATATTCCTCCATTATGCCATCTTATTTTCCATTCAGATTTATGGCATTTATGCGTTGGTTTAGGGCTAATTATAGTCCGAGAAAAATAACTATCTAACACTACAGCCTAACACCATGTACTAAACGACAGTCCTTTACTGTTATAGCACTATTCACTGGCGTTAAGTCAGTTACTTTTACCGTTCCTAATTGCTCTTGTATGTGCTTCTGAGAAACTTGATAGAAGTAATCAAAAAAAGGATCTTGATTGTATAATCGCACGTATGGCCAACCGGTAATCTCCCAACTCCCTTCTTTTATCAACTGATTCTCGATATATAACGTAAAGCGATGATTATCATTCAAAACGAGTTGGTAATTTGTCCGGCAGTTTTTAGAGCTGAATTCTGATGGCAATTGTTGCGCAGCTTTCTCCAAATACTCTGGATCAAGAGACATCAAGTAGATGCCCATATTATTGTGTTTATACCAATGATTTCCCTCGGTTAAATTGATGATATTTAGTTGCTTGAAGCCTTGATGCTCAAGAATGACTTTTATATGCTCCAATGAATTTACATCGGTAAGTAATGGGCTATGGATTAAACTAGAGCGAGTTATTGAGGCTGGAAAATCCACGTTGATCAATTGTACAGAATAGCCATTTCCTTCCAAATCAGACTGTATAACCTTAACTTCCTTGTCACTAATAAAGCGCTGATTTAAATAGACTTTTGATGTAGAGCAACCAGTTACAGTTAAAATGCTTATAAAAATAATCCATTTCATCTATTCATTTTCTCCGAAAATAAAAAGCCTCAGAAAATTCACTATACGAGTATTACTGATCTACAATCACTTTAAAGCCACCGTAAATCAATCGACTACCATCAAATGGCATATCATCCATCTTCATACGCGAATCTTCCATAAGGCCTTTCATACCTGCTTCTCGTACTTCTTGCGATGGCCAAGTCACCCAAGAAAAGATCACAGTTTCATCATCTTTGCATTGAACCGCCAGAGGAAAAGAGGTTTTCTTACCCGGAGGTACGTCATCCCCCCAACACTCGACCACTCGCGTTGCACCATACTCTTTAAAGATTGCTGCAAATGTCGTTGCATGACGAATATATTCATCTTTATTTTTGGTTGGCACTGCGGCTACAAAGCCTTCGATATAATCCATGTTGATGCCTCCTTTAGGCTTTCAACTTTCAGCTAGTCACCCTGCTCAAGCTTATGTTTGGCTTCAAGCACTTTCTCAAGCCAGCTATCGTGGGTACCTGGCATGTTTTCTTCGGTGGCAACCAGTAGTTCCCGCGCGTCGTATTCCCATTGTGCTAAAACTTCGAATTTTTCGTCGCGGCTGAGGTTGTTGTCGGTGAGTACGTCTTCAGGTTTTTTATACACTGCAGACGGATCTTTTAAGATAGCGTCGAGACTCATAACGCCTCCTCATTATCCAGTGTATGGATGTGGTTTGGGTTACCTTGAGTGTAGTAAATTCGAGCTAAATTACCACCGGCGTTAGGATTGAGTCTTAAGGTTAGATGAAAAATACCTAACCTTAAGACAAAATTGAAAAAGCTAAGATTCTTGTATAAAAACAGGACTTTCTTTTTTAGGAAGAAAAGTCGCCACAAGCAGAAGCAGGAATGACAAAACAATGAAGAGAGTGGCGCCAGTATTAATTATCTCGTCACCTCGTCCACCGAGCAGTCTTAGCCCGGCAGCCATCGTTCTTACTTCTGTAATCAAAGCATAAAATTGCCAAGCAAAGAGTACAATAGACGCAATCCCTACTTGCAATACTATTTTCTTACGGACGCCTAGCGCCGTCGCTACCATCAATAATAGATACACAAGCACCAGCAACCACCCCATGCTGACTGCACTGAGCGACGAACTCGGCGTTTCCATCAAAAAACCCAAGTACCCTATTGAAACCACATCTGTAAACAAACCAAAAAACGCAATAACTAATAAAGCTAATGACACTTTATTAAAAACGCCATTCTCGATAATTTGTTTAAAAGATGCATTATTAAGAACGCTCTCTTGCACACCACTTCGCACCGCAGAGAACTTCTCTTTAATACTATTCATATCTACATTGGGCATATCTATCCCAGCGTTACTTAGTGAATAAATATCAGTAGCTTCACCGGAATCCACAACAAAATTGACTTTCATCTGAACTTTTGGAAGTTTTTCTGATTTCCACTGTGCTTTAGTAAAAGCGTAGCGTTCCTTATTGTCACCAAGTATCAAACCTTTTTCCGTTTCACGATTGTAATCGAGAATGATCCCTTCCATGACATCTATCCTTAAGTTGTTATTATTTTATGTAAAAAAAGATAATGATTGTTTAATATATCTTCAGGCACTGATAAACTCAATCTTTTCAGTGTTTTAGAAAGCTGTTATCGACTTGGTGTGAGAGGATAGACATGGAACACGCGCAATTAAAACAAAAGCAACGCGCCTTACGACAAGGGTTTCCCGATGGTTTGGCTTTGCGGGTGCACCGCGCGCTAAGCTGGCTTGATAAAGCGGAACGAAGTACGGATGACTTAGATAGTCAGTTTATATTTTTATGGGTGTCATTTAACGCGGCATATGCGCAAGATACTGAGTGTCTTAACCACAGTGAAACCCAGTCTTTTACAAAGTTCTTAGAGAAGCTCAATAGTCTCGATCGGCAGCACAAGATTTACAATTTGCTGTGGCATCAATTTTCATCGAGTATTCGCATATTGCTGGATAATAAGTTTATTTTTCAGCCGTTTTGGCTCTACCATAACGGTCAAATTACTGAACAAGATTACCTGCAGCGATTTTCTGATGCGCGCAAAGCGGCTAATCACGCCTTGGCTAACAAAGAAACCGGCAAACTGACCTCTATCGTGTTGCAGCGCTTATATACGTTGCGCAATCAACTCGTTCACGGTGGCGCCACCTGGAATAGCAGCGCTAACCGCGAACAGTTGAAAGATGCTGTGAGATTTTTGGCGCAATTAGTGCCATTTATTATCGATATTATGATGGATCACCCCAACGAACTATGGGGCGATGCGCACTATCCGTTGGTTGATGCCAACTAATGGTTAAAACCGCATATCAAAAGATGCTCTTACATGCCGGCCTGGCTGAGCTAGCAAAGGAATGATTCGATCGTTTTGTTCGTATCCACCAACTTGTGTGGCTTGCCAATAGGTTTTATCAGTGAGATTAAATGCCCCAAACCCAATGGTCATCGATGAATTTGGGTACCACTGCCAGAGCCAATCTAATGTCGTATAACCTGGTGCGGCAAACAGCGGCGTTGAGCTAGCGTCGAACAACTGGCGTTGGCCTCGTTGAGCACGCAGTATTAATCGCGAATCCCAAGTGCCGCTGCTCGCTTCGTAGCGCAATTCTGTTAACAGCGATGGTGGTGCTATGGTGGGGAGATCAGTTTTAGACTTAGCGTCTACGCCCTTACTCGCTTGCAGCCAAACTTGGGTGAACCATTGTTCATGCCAATGCTGCTCCCAGCTAAACTCAATCCCCTCAATCACTACTTTATCGCGGTTAATGGATTGAAAGATCAACAAATCACGTACCGGATCGTAGCCTTGTGCAGCACGGCTTTCGATAAAGTCATGATAGCGGTTATGGTAGGCGGTTAAGGCAATATTACTGTACTGCGAACGCCAACGTATGCCGGTCTCAAAAGTGGCGCCGCGCTCTGGCTTTAAATCTGGGTTGGCGATAGCCAGTACTTTGAACTGCGGATAATACAGGCCTACGTTTACATCAGCAAAAGGTGGCGCTCGATAGCCCCGCGCATACTGTGCAAACCATTCTGCAGAATCATTGATTGGCCACAGCAGACCCAATTTAGGTAACCAAGCACTATGGGTTAAGTCTGTTGGCTCATCAAAAGGAAACCGTTCTGCATACAACTCGTCAGTCTGGGTACGCAGTGCGTAGCGCTCGTAACGTAAACCTGGGCTAAGCGTTGGTCCACCTTGCCACAACTTAATATCGTCATGCACATATAAGCCCACTTCATGAATATGGCTGCGCGGAAAGTCAGGTAAAGGAAAGGTTTCACCAAGCAAGGTTTTAGTTACGCTTTGTTGGCTATGATTTTGTTGCCAAGCATCGCGTTGATCCCATACTTCAGCACGACTCACTTCAAACCCGTAGCCTAATCGATGTGCCAGAGCCGCCCACATAAAATCACTTTCTAAGTCCGCGGCGACACCAATGCTGTCGTAATCGTAGCGAAAACCTCGATAAATGGTTAACGGCTCCGCCAGTAATGCTCGCTGTTCAAGTGAGTTCTGAGTGGTTTCAGCTTGTTGCAAAAAAAGCCGCCACTCACCGCGATCGGCTAAGGTATTAGGTTCACTTTGCAAGCGCAGTATTGCTCGCCATTGAAATCGTTCATCATCGCCTAGCAGTGACGTGGTATTGCGTTGACGCCCGGTTCCTAAACTATGCCGAATTTCAGTTTCACGTTGCTCGCGTAGCCCATCAAGGCTAAATTCAAACTCGCCATAGTTGCTGTAATAATTCCATTTAAACATGGCACCAGTTTGCTCAACTTGTTGTGGATCACGCTCGCTGGCACTTAATCCAGCAGCTTGATATTCATCGCGGTTTTGCGTGGCGGCAGCGATAAGTACACTGTGATTACCATGGCTAACTGCAGTCGCCACACGGCCATAGGCTCGTTGTGCATCAGAGGCATAGCCGGTTCGCAGCCAAACGCCTTCGTTCGCATTATAAAGCACATCTTCTGCGGCTAATGTTTTAATAGCGACAACGCCGCCGAGTGCATCACTGCCATAGAGCGTTGATGCGGGGCCTCGTAATATTTCAACTCGATTGGCTAAGCCTAGGTCAAGTAACCCGCGGCCTGTGTCAGAAAAACTGCCGACTGAAAAGCGGTCAGGAATAGCAATATGATCAACAACCACAGCGGTGCGATTGCCACCAATGCCACGAATTCGAAAGCCATTATGGCCAAAGCGCGAACTTGAGGCATCAAGCTCAACGCCCATTTCGTAACGCACAAGATCACTAGCGTTAAGCACCATATCTCGACCAAGATCTTCAGCACTTATTACGCTAACGGTACCGGCAATTTCGCTAATCCCTCGGGTTTGCCGGTGTGCAACCACAGTAACAATCTCGTCTGGCACTATACTCGGCTTATTATCAGCAACAGCCAGCGATGGCGGTACCAGCACCACAGCGCACCAGGCCATCCTTAGCCTATATGGCCCTTTACCCATTAATACACCTCGTTACGCGTATTATAATTATTGAATTTACCGGTTGGCGTAATGATTTTATCGCCTTTAATCACGTGCTTGAGTGTACGTGTTTTATCATCGACGATAACGATAGCGGAGGCTTCCTCCATGCCGCTCCACACTGAAAACCATACTTCGTCACCGGCTTGGTTATACTCGGGTTGCACAATACGCTTGGTACCCGGACCAAGATCGGCCCACTCCGCAATCGGCAATACATCAAAGCCTTTGCTAAAGTCACGCACATCAAATACCGCTACCGATTGGGATATTTTCGACTCAGGGTTCAACGGTGTATCCACCCATAAGTTGTGTGATTTCGGGTGGGTTTTAATAAATAACGAACCGCCACCTTGGCCTTCAAGAATTCGTACCACTTTAAAGGCTTGGTCAGGATAATTATCAGGGTCAGTACCAATCAAGGTGATTTCCGCATTGCCTAAGGCGCTGGTCGCCCACACTGGACCAAACTCTGGATCCATAAAGTTAGCACCACGACCAGGGTGAGGAATGCGTTTAACCGGTATCAAAGCTTCAAGTTCACGATCTAAAGCATCAACCACAGCAATGGTGTCATTTTCGTTAGCCGCGGTTAGGAAGTATCGACCAGAACGATCCCAACCACCGTCATGTAAAAACGGAGCCGCATCAATGGTAGTCACTTGTAGATTATCCAAGTCGGCATAGTTAACTAGTTTGATTTGCCCGGTTTCTTTCACATTCACGATAAACTCAGGGTGCTTGTGAGAACCAACAATGGCTGCCACTCGTGGTTCGGGGTGATATTCTTGCGTATCAACGGTCATGCCGCGTGTCGATACAATTTTATGAGGCTCTAAAGTTTCACCATCCATAATCACGTAGTGCGGTGGCCAGTAAGCACCCGCAATTGCGAGCTTATCTTCATAACCTTTATACCGCGAATTCTCAACGGAGCGTGCTTCTAACCCGATTTTAATTTCAGCCACAACTTGTGGAGGAAACATATATAAATCTATCAGGTCGATTTTGCCGTCGCGCCCTATGGTTGTGAAATAACGCCCTGAACTCGACGCTCTAGAGATATGCACAGCGTAACCCGTTTCAACAAAGTTCAGCACTTCTTTGCTATCACCATCAATAATGGCTACTTGTCCGGCATCGCGCAGCGTGACCGCAAACATATTATCGACGTTGTAATTATGCTGAGGTTTAGCTGGGCGATCTTCTGGTGCCACAATCACCTTCCAGCTTGCTTTCATATCCGCCATTCCCCACTCGGGTGGTACCGGTGGTTCATGTTGAATAAAGCGTGCCATCACATCAATTTCGGCATCGGTAAGTTCGTTGGAGGTACCCCAGTTTGGCATGCCCCCAGGAGAGTCATAGTTAATCAGAGCTTTTAGGTATTCAGTACCTTTTGTTTGCGTAATATCCGGGGTTAAAGGTAAGCCAGTGGCTCCTTTGCGCAACACGCCATGACAACCAGCACAGCGCTGAAAGTAGATTTCTTGTGCTTGCGCAAATTCGGTTTCAGAAATTGGCGGTGCACCGGGGGTAATCACTTGTTTGGCTTCAGATAGCGCTAACGGTGCACCTTGATACTTTACCTCAGCGGCAGTCGCCTGTGCATGCGGCTGACCAGCTGCGCGGTCTTTTAAACCAAGTTGTACTCGACTGTCTTCTACATCCTCAGCAGACACCGTTGAACCACTGTTGCCCCAGCTCGACATTACATAATTGGTAATCGCTGCGATATCGCTATCCGATAAGTGTTGCATCGGTGGCATCATGGCATTGTACTTCTGCCCATTAACTTCTAAGGGACCTGATTTACCCTGTAAAATCGTTTCCACAACATAGCTTGAGTTACCATTTACATTCGGGTTATTCGCTAGCGGCGGAAATGCCCCTGGTAAGCCTGTGCCCGTTGGTTGGTGGCAAGCTTGACAGTTTTTAGCATAGGCATCTTGCCCAGCTTGATTTGCAGAAGCTGTTACATTAAAGGTCGATAAGAGTGCAAGACTGCTGGCCAACCATAGCGTTGGTCCTCGCAACTTCGATGAAACTGAATGGAAATAGCGCATAATACGCCCTCCTTGCTCAAGTATGTTTCGAAAGTTACTACTTATAGGTAAAAAATCACCAGCGACATCAATAACACGCCAACGATACGGTAGCCCGATTGAATAAGAAGCAAGGTGTTGCCCCAGCCACAAAAGGCGTAATCGGACAGAAATGCAGGAAAGATAATTAACAGGCCAAGAATTAGGCCAATATGTACGGCTTCCATAACGCTGCCAATGCCTACTGCTTGATGCAACATCGCAATCGCAACCGCGGTTAATAAGCTGGCAATAATACTCAATACCATCGCCATGGTGTGATTGCCGAGTTGGTCTTGAGTTTTACCAATGGCTTTCATCCATTTATTCCCAAACATTAACGGTGAATACCACAGTGCCCCCAATACCATACCGACAATTGCGGCTACTACAATTCCAATAATACTCATTGTTCACTTACTCCCAAGTGTATAAAAACTCTATATATAAAATAAGCTTAGCACTAACCAGCAAGTTGACTAACTTTTATTTAACAGTAGAGTGAATTAGTTATTAGGATAAATAGTCCCACTGTCAATAAGGATATACACAATGGAAAATAATGAGCTTGAGTATGTAGGGTTTTGGCCGCGCGTGGGTGCAAGTATTATCGATACAATATTATTTGGCCTGATTATTTTGCCCATTTTAACTATGTATTATGGTGAGTCTTATTGGGCTAACGATGCTTTCTTAGTCGGGCCATTCGATTTTCTGATGAATTACATTATTCCGGCCATTGCTGTAATCGTATTTTGGACTTATAAACAAGCCACACCCGGTAAAATGGCGATATCTTCAAAGGTAGTCGATGCAAAAACAGGTGGAAAAGCCACTACCTGGCAACTGGTTATTAGATATATTGGATATTTCATCGCATCCATTCCTTTATTTATCGGCATTATTTGGGTGGCTTTCGACTCTCGCAAGCAAGGCTGGCACGATAAAATCGCTGGCACTGTGGTGGTTCGCCCGAAACACCGAGCGCCACAAGAAGTATCCTTTGATAACTAAATAGCCAGCTGTTTCTGGGCGCGCATATCATCAATAGTGATATTGCGCCCACAAAATAGCCCGACTACTGCACAGACGATGCTTGCCGAAGCACACATGAGCAATACCGCATGCCAATTCATAAAATGAGTATGCATAAAGCCAGCAAGGATCGGGCCTAACGCGGCAAGGCTGTAGCCGATTGACTGCACCATGCCAGAGAGTGACGTGGCTTGTTGAGTGTTGTTGGTACGCAAGCTAATGAAAGATAGCCCCAAAATAAAGACAGATCCCGAGAAAAAGCCCAGTACGATCGACCACAACATTGCAAACTCTGGCAATATTAGCAGGCCCAATGAGCCGGAACTGGCAACAATAGCAAAGCTTGCCGTTAATACTCGTTGGTCACGCAAACGCGACAACAACGGAATCAGCACCACACCTGGTATGGCTGAAGCTGCTTGAAACGCTCCGTACATCACGCCAGATTCCGCTGGGTTATAGCCCACATCACTAAGAATGCTCGGCAACCAACCAATCATGATGTAGACAAAAAATGAGTTAAAACCCAATAAAATAGTGATCTGCCAAGCCAGCGATGAATTCCAGACTTTCGCGGAGCCCCCAGTCACAGCTTCGCTTGCAGAGCGTGCGCGTAATCGCAACTGCGGAATCCATAGCAATACACTCACGATAGAAAATATCGAAAACCCTGCAATTGCGGCTTGCCAACCCATTCCTTTATATTCGCTCAGGGGTAAAGTGATTGCGGAGTACGCCCCTGAAAAAATCCCCATAGCGAGAACGTACGCCGATGTGAGCGCTGCTACTTTCAGTGGAAAGTCTCGCTTTACCACACTCGGCAGCAACACGTTTCCAATCGCAATTCCTACACCTATGGTCGCCGTACCAATGAATAACCACTGCGAAGAGTCAATCCAGCGCGAGCTTACTCCTAAAGTAATTAAGACCAACGCAATAAACAGCGAAAGTTCCAGCCCAATTCGGTTGGCCATGGCAGAAGCCAAGGGTGATGCCACCGCAAAAGCTATTAGGGGTAAAGTCGTTAACATACCGGCTTGGGTAGCGGTTAACGTGAAGTGGTCAATAATTAAATCAAGAACCGGAGCTAATCCAGTGATGGGTGCTCGTAGGTTGGCGGCTATAAAGAAAATGCCAATAAGTAATAAAATGCGATTAAATTTCGAAACGGCGGCCATAGTACTCCATTGGAAAGAGCGTTTAGAAAAGAAAAACTAGTTTATATAAGAAGGTAGAAGTTACTTAGAAGTAAAGTTCTTCTGGATGCTTTTGGCAACATCGAGCAACACATTGAGTTGTTGCTCGGATAGTTTGTAAAATCGCTCCAACTCTTTGATGCTAGCTTTCATCGGTATTGAATTGGGCTCATGGTTTTGACACTCTACGCCCAACTTATTAATGAATTCATATAAGCTAAGATTCAAGCCTTCGGCGATTTGAAAGGCGGTGATAATTGATGGCATCTGTTCACCGCGCTCAACTCGAGAGACGGTGGCAGAGTCAATACCTGCTTTATCTGCCAACTGCTTGATGGTTAATTGCTGCTGACGTCGAAGCTGCTTTACCAGCACACCCACAGTGCGACCATTTTCCGGATACTGAATCACGAGTTATATGCCTTAAGTTAACCTAGTCAACTAAAACTGAGCTGCTAATACTTTATCAAATACATCATCGAACAAAGCGCGTTGATGGTCATTCATTTTCGACAACTCTAGCGCCAAATCTGCTATCTTTTTCGACTTGTTATAGTTAATCTTACTTTTGATCATCTCATGAGTTGTATTTAAAAGCGGAAAAAACTCATTATTCGGCGCATCCAGTGCTTTAACCAGCTTAAGCGCTGTATCAAAAGATGGCGTCAGTACGCCTTTTTCAATTCGGCTTAAAGTTGCGCTATTAATTCCGACCCGCTCCGCTAAGCTCGCTTGGGTCATATTTAGCGATTTTCTGTAATAGTAAACTTTAATCCCAAAGTGCATTTCTGCTTCCTTGTCTGGCCTAATGCAAATCGGCTGATCGGATCTGTACGTTAACAAAAAACGGCACAAATTTCATGGGTCTTAACAATTAATATATTTGTAATAAATAAACCGTTGCCGGTAATTTATATCCTTGATATATTTGCGATAATGCAATGAATGGATTTAACCTGCTCTCTCGCAACGAAGTGATAACAAAAGTTTGTTGTTTAATTAAGTACTATAACTAGAAGCAAGGAAGCGCCTCTAATAATAGTTAAAGGAAGTAGTAAGCTCGTATGAGGTAGTTCTTCATGTCTGATTTAGACAGGAATTCTGTAATTGGCGAATTCGAAAATAGTTTAGTTCTTGGTGACTTTTCTCTAAATTACCAACCGATCATCGATTTTAATAAAAATAAAGTAACCATTATTGAAGGTTTATTACACTGGCCCAAGCTTGCTTACTTCGGTTTATCTGCTGAAGAATTATTCGCTGAAGTTGAAAAAGACATCAATCTCACTCGACTGTTTGATCGTCATATCATCAATAAAGCCTTAGCCGACCTTAATAAACTTAACCAGTCAATTGGTTACGATGGCTCTATTAGCATTAATGTTTGCCCAGCTTCCATTTCAAGCCTTAGCTTTTTTGACTTCTTCGAATACGCTTTATCGACGCACAATGTCGAGCCTACGCGTGTCATTTTGGAAGTAACCGAACGAACGGCGTGGCACGACCGCGAAATGATGGAATTCAATTTACGCAAACTTCGTCGTTTAGGTGTGACTATCGCGATCGATGACTTTATCAATAGTTACGCGAATCTCGCATCACTCCTCAATAACTGTTTTGACATTGTTAAACTTGATCCCTCGGTAACTAGACAAATTCCAGATACTGATCTCGTTTGTCGTTTTTGCACCAGCTTTATTTCTATGATTAACGAATTCGAAAAACAGGTAGTGGTCGAGGGTGTCGAAACCTTGGAACAGCAATTATTCCTCTACGAAGCTGGGTACAACCTTATGCAAGGTTACTTCATCTCAAAACCACTACCCATGGTATTGCTACGTAAGTTTATTACCGAGTTTAACGCGGAAAAACTATTAGCAACATTGCTTAGCTAACCGCGTTGCCTTGCTTGCGCCCTGCCAGAGTTAGCATCGTCAAAGGTATGACAATAAGTGCAGAGCCCACGTAGAATCTTAAGTCTGGTTGCTCGGCAAAGAATAAGAAACCCAGCACCACGGCACCAATCAATCCAGTATATTCTGCGCTGGTAATTTGATTGCTATCTGCTGCGCGATACGCATACACACAGGTGGCGGCGTAAATCATCGAAAATAGTGTTGAACCAACAGCTATTCCAAGGGTAGCCCAAGAAAAACTCGCCCCTTCAAACAGGACAAGCACAAGTGCTGTCGGTAAGGCCAATATATTAGTCAGGTACAAGGTTTCCAATATATTATGGTGCGTTGGAAGCTTCTTAATCAGTAAGTTATTGGCTGCTAACGATGTCGCTACGACCAGTGCAGCTAATGCGAAAATATTAGCTTCTGTCGGATTCACAATCACAATGACGCCAATCATTCCAAGTACCGCTGTCATTAGCGACAACCAGGTTACGCGTTCTTTAAATACTAAGCGGGCTAATACCACAGTAATCAACGGTGCAGCATAAAATATTGCGTTTGCGGTGGCTAATGGCAAGGTCGTTAATGCGACCACCATAAAGGCAGCTCCAATCAAAAAGATATGGGCGCGAGCCGCGTGCCAGCGAACGTTTTTGGGCACTAATGGGCGTTTGAAATACACCATCAGTGGTACCAAAATAATTAAGGCACTGAGCAAACGATAAAATACAAACTGGAATGGCGCATCAAAGCCATCCATGAGTTTTATTAAAGAGTCGGAAAGAATTGCAACGTTGTTACCTAAAACCAGTAACAGAACCGCTAGAATGATAGAGCGTTCCACTAATAAAGTTTCCTCCTAAGTTAAAGTGTTTAGTCTCGCGGGGTGTAGCGCTATTTTACTTGATTCGCGCTATTACTTATAATGATATTTACACCCTATGTTATTAGGTAATTAGATAATGAGTATTCCTTTTAGAGCTATTCATTACTTTGTCGAAGTCGCGCGATCACAAAGCTTTTCTAAAGCCTCGCTGCGGCTGCACGTATCACAAAGTGCCGTTAGTCATCAGATCAAGATTCTTGAAGATTACTTGGGTGCATCACTGTTTGTTCGTCGTGGTCGCGATATTGTGCTCACCGCCATCGGCGAAAACTACTTTCACCAAGTTGCAGACGCACTCGACAGTATTGAAAGTGCGAGTCGTTTTTTACGCAATTATGATACGCGTGAAGTGCGATTAGCCCTGCATGGATCATTAGCCGTGAAATGGCTAATTCCTGCATTGAATGAGTTTCGGCAGCGTTATCCAAACATTAACTTATCGCTGCAAATGCTGACGGAAGATGGCGACTTCGACGATGCCTGGGCCGATTGTTTTATTACTACCAAACCACCAACCAGTGGTTTTCAGCGTTATCATTTGTACGATGAACGTCTCAAGCCCTATTGCGCGAAAGAGATCTGGACAGAAGCACAGCGCTTTCAAAGCCCAGATGAGTTAGTGAAGTTTCCTTTACTCTCAGCCACCTCGGCATTCGCGTCACATAAGCCAGGCGCCGATTGGAAGGCTTGGTTTGAACAAGGCGGTTGTCACCTTCCTGCTGATGCGCAGATCCACCACTTTAGCCATTTACTACTAGCTGCAGAGGCAGCCAAATACGGACAAGGCATAGCTTTGCTTAACGAGTTTATGACCACCGCTGAAGAGCGTGAACATAGTTTGTTTGAGTTACCCATGCACAGCATTAAAACTGATGACAGTTTTTACTTCGTATACCCAGGGGCTGCATCACGTAACCCTGGTCTCGTTGCTTTGGGTGAATGGTTGGTCGCGTTATGCCGCGAAAAGTCAGCCAGCGTAGCCTGACGTAAGTATTACGTAAACCAATGATGTTTATATGGTAAGTTTCGCTACAATAGTCGAACTTAAAGCTCATATTACACAAGGAGTGGTTATGAAAAACGTGACGAAAATGATGCTCACTTTAAGCGGGGCTGTTTTATTAGCCGCGTGCGCGCAAACATCAAACACCCAAGAGCAATCACTGGAAGAAGTTTATTGGACGCTCACCAAGCTGCCACAAAATGAATTGCCCGTGACCACTCAAGACGATCCGCCTCACTTACTATTGAGCGAAGTCGACAAGCGTGTTTCCGGCTCAACGGGCTGTAATATAATTATGGGTACTTATGAAGTCGACGGCCAAAATATTGAATTCAGTTCGCTAGCGACAACCATGATGGCCTGCCCTCATGCCGCAACAACTGAACACAAGTTCCTACAAGCGCTAGAGCAAGTGGATTCTTGGCAGATGAGCGGTGATGAGTTAGTGCTATCAAGCAGTACGAGTGATATCCGCTTAACCTTCTCGCAAGTACAAAACTAAAGGCTTTAGCTGTTAAGATTTGCCAAAGCGTCGTGGTCGTTGGTGAGATTTAGGTTTTGCCGGTGGCTTACGACGACGGTGCCCTTCGGGAGCCAGCCCAGACGAGCCTTCAATCGACTTCAATAATACTGACAATTCTTTCTCAGTAAGATTTCGCCATTGCCCTGGCTGCAAACCTCGTAGCGACACGTGCATAATGCGCACACGTTCCAGCTTACGTACATTGTAATTGAAGTACTCACACATTCTGCGAATTTGGCGGTTCATGCCTTCAACCAAAATAAGCTTAAATACAAAGGTTGAAAGCTTCACAACTTTACACTTTTTAGTGCGCGTACCTAGAATAGGTACACCATGCCCCATGCCGGCAATAAATTCATCCGTAATAGGTTTATCCACGGTCACGATATACTCTTTCTCGTGAGCATTTCCTGCACGCAATATCTTATTCACCAGATCGCCGTTACTGGTCATAAAAATTAAGCCTTGCGAATCTTTATCCAGTCGTCCGATAGGAAATATACGCGTTTTGTGGCCGATAAAATCAGCGATATTATCTTTCTCAGCCGAGTCAGTCGTACTGACAATACCAACCGGTTTATTTACAGCTATAAAAACAAATTTTTCTTTACTGGTAGGCTTTACCAGTTTGCCATTAACTTTCACGCTATCGCCAGGTGCAACTTGGTCACCAACTTTTGCTTGGGTGCCATTAATGGTTACAAATCCTTGCTCAATAAAACGATCGGCTTCGCGGCGTGAACACATGCCACTTTCACTAATAAACTTGTTTAACCGGGTGGTCGATACTTCAGTCATCTAAACTCAGCTCAATTTCACAGAATGAGGCGCTATCTTAATACCCCGTACGCGATATATCCAATAGAAACTCGAAACATACCCACTAGTCAGGCATGTTATAATTAAACAAATACTTTATTTAAGTTGAGTTATGCGTACCGAAAGTACTTACTCTGAGTTATCCAGCTTTGTTGCACAAGAATGTCAGCCAACTGCTGTCGCCAACCCACAGTGGTTAGCTTTTAACGCTGAGCTGGCTGAACAGTTAGGTTTACCACAAGACTATTGGTTAACCGACACGGGATTAGGCTTGTTCTCAGGTAACCAGCTTCCTGAGTGGGCCAAGCCCGTTGCTCTTGCCTATTCCGGCCATCAGTTTGGGCACTTTAACCCAACCCTGGGTGATGGTCGCGCCTTGCTACTGACAGAAGTAGTAACGCCTTCTGGCGAGCGATATGACATGCAACTTAAAGGCTCAGGTCAAACCCCATACTCGCGCAGCGGCGATGGCCGCTCTCCCATTGGCCCAGTGCTACGTGAATACATCGTTAGCGAAGCCATGCATGCCTACGGCATTCCCACCAGTCGTGCACTAGCTGCAGTCGCTACTGGGGAGTTGGTATACCGCGAAGACGCCCTCCCCGGCGCGATTCTTACCCGCGTTGCCAGTAGCCATTTACGCATTGGTACGGTGGAATATATTGCCCGGTTAGGTCAGCCTGAATTATTAAAAGCCTTTATGGATTATGTGATTGAGCGCCACTACCCCGAGTGTAAAAGTGCTCAAAACCCCTATTTAGTGTTGTACTCAAACATTATTGAAGCCCAAGCGAAGTTGGTCGCCCAGTGGATGAGCATTGGCTTTATCCACGGTGTAATGAATACGGACAATATGACCTTATCGGGCGAAACTATTGATTACGGCCCCTGTGCATTTATGGAAGCCTACGATCCGGCTACCGTTTTTAGTTTTATCGACAAACGCGGTCGTTATGCTTATCAAAATCAACCTAAAATCGCCCAGTGGAACCTTGCTCGGCTCGGTGAGGCAATGATTACGCTTTTTGCCAACGAACAAGAGCAGGCAATTAAAGTTGCTACCTTAACGCTTGAACAGTTTCAGGGAATATACTCTAAGTATTATTGGCAGTTCATGTCCGAAAAAATTGGATTACCTGGTGATACTGAGGACGATCGCGAGCTCGTGCATGAGTTTTTAACCCTTTTAAAAGCGCAACAAATCGATTTTACGCTAGGCTTTCGATATATATGCGATAACGATGACTCTCGAATCTCTGAATTATTACATGACCAGAAGCCCTGGCAGCGTTGGCAGAACAAATGGCACCAGCGCATGCAAGAATTAACGCTTGATATTTCTGCAGAAAAATTGAAAATGAAAGATAAGAATCCAGCTTATATTCCACGTAACCACCAAGTAGAAGCTGCGATTCAAGAAGCGATGAACAGTGGTTCTTTAGCTCGATTTAATCGATTGAATGAAGCATTAAAATCGCCCTTTACCGAGCAGGAGACGTTCCACGATTTACTTCAGCCTGCCGCTAGCGATGAACAGGTCACGCGAACTTTTTGTGGCACCTAGTTCCAAGCCAAACAACTAACAATAACAAGGGAAGTAAAGCATGAACGATCCAATCGTTGGTAATCCTCAAACTGTCAGTACCGAGGAACAATTTAAGTCGCACAACAATGTTGCACTGGCTGTATACATTCTGCAGCTCGTTTCTTTGGTAATTCCGTTTACCTCAGTTATTGGCGTAATCATTAACTACGTTAAAATGGATGATGTTCGAGGCACCTTCTTCGAATCCCACTTCAGATGGCAGATCCGTACCTTTTGGTTCACCCTCTTATGGTCTGTGGTTGGCGGAATTTTAGTGTTTATTGGAGTTGGCATTATTATTTTGTTCGCCACAGTTATTTGGTTTATTTACCGCGCTGTCAAAGGCTTACTACGCCTCAACGACCGCAAACCAATGTACCAAACTGTGTAACGACCGTTGTTCGTTGTTCGTTATTCGTTTTTCGTTGTTTAAGTAACGAAGAGCGGCGTAAGCCGCGTTCGAATAACGATCAACGAATAACGTCTTTTACGCTACTTGCCCGGTCATATAAAACCACTTGCCATCTTCACGCAAAAACTCAGCTTGCTCTTCCATCACATGAATTTCGCCATCTTGCATAAAGTAGGCTTTGAAGTGCACGTAACCTAACTTGCCATGCTGAGCGCTGGAAATAATATCCAGTTTTACCCATTTGGGGTTGTCGCCCATACTCGCTGTTGCTGGGCGGGTATTTTCATGCCAACTTGCAAGCACGTAATCCTCGAGCTCCAATACATAGGCACTGTAGCGCGAGCGCATGAGCTCTTCAGGTGTTTTGGCAACTGCCGAGCCGCTATGAAAACGGCCACAGCATTTTGGATACTTCTTTTGACTACAAGGACATTTCGCCACTAGAAACAATCTCCTGGAACACGAACCCAGCCTTCCATGAGCACTCGTGCGCTGCGACTCATCACAGCTTTGGTAACTGTCCATTGACCATTTTCTTGCTTGGCTTCAGCACCAACACGCAACGTACCTGACGGGTGACCAAAAGTAACCGAGTTTCGTTCACCACCACCGGCAGCTAAATTAACTACAGTACCAGGTACAGCAGCAGCAGTAGCTATAGCAACCGCTGCCGTGCCCATCATGGCGTGATGCAGCTTACCCATCGACATAGCGCGCACCAGTACATCGATATCATCAGCAGCAATGGTTTTACCGCTTGAAGTGACATAACTTGCAGGCGGCGCCACAAAGGCAACTTTTGGCGTATGTTGACGAGCTTCAGCTTCATCAACATGCTTAATCAACCCCATTTTTACCGCCCCGTGAGCACGTAAAGTTTCAAGTTTGACCAAGGCTTCTGCATCTTCGTTAATTGCGCCCTGCAACTCAGTTCCGGTATAGCCGATATCTTGCGCATTCACGAAGATCGTTGGAATACCGGCATCGATTAAAGTCGCTGACAAGGTGCCTAAGCCAGGTACTTCAAGCTCGTCGATTAAATTTCCCGTCGGGAACATCGAGCTATCAGCGCCAGCGTCGGCTGCAGGGTTCATAAAATCAACCTGAACTTCTGCCGCTGGAAAGGTAACCCCATCCAATTCAAAGTCGCCGGTTTCTTGCACTTCACCATTAGTAATAGGCACATGTGCAACAATGGTTTTTTGAATATTCACCTGCCAAATACGCACTTCAACCTTACCGTTTTGAGGTATACGTTCAGCATCGACAAGCCCTTGGCTGATGGCAAATGAACCCACCGCCGCAGTTAAGTTGCCACAGTTACCACTCCAGTCAATGAATGGCTTATCAATAGCTACTTGTCCAAATAAATAGTCGACATCATGATCAGCTCGTTCGCTTTTCGACAATATCACCGTTTTACTGGTACTGGAGGTTGCGCCGCCCATACCATCGGTATGTTTGCCGTAAGCATCCGGGCTACCGATAACGCGTAACAACAAGTTATCACGCGCCTCGCCTGCCGTTTGCGCGACAACCGGTAAGTCAGCTAAGTTAAAAAATACACCCTTGGAGGTACCGCCACGCATATAGGTGGCGGGAATTTTTATTTGGGGTACATGAGCCATGATTTACTTACCTGTCGCTTCAAGGAAGTCTTTCGCAAAGCGCTGTAAAACACCACCAGCAGAGTAAATCGATACTTCTTCAGCGGTATCTAAACGACACTTCACAGGAACTTTAACCACTTCATCACCACGGTTGATCACCAAGGTCATGGTGGCACCAGGTTGTGCGTCGCCTTCCACGTCAAAGGTTTCAGTACCATCGATGTTTAAGGTTTTGCGCGTAGTGCCCGCTTCAAATTCCAATGGTAAAACGCCCATTCCAATCAAGTTAGTTCGGTGAATTCGCTCAAAGCCCTCAGCAACGATCACTTCAACACCAGCTAAGCGCACGCCTTTGGCTGCCCAGTCGCGTGATGAGCCCTGACCGTAGTCAGCCCCAGCAATAATAATCAACGGCTGTTTGCGTTCCATGTAGGTTTCAATTGCTTCCCACATGCGCATGGTTTCGCCTTCCGGCTCCACTCGCGCCAGCGACCCTTGAATTACCTCACCCTTGTCATCGCGAACCATCTCGTTAAACAACTTCGGGTTAGCAAAAGTAGCGCGTTGCGCGGTTAAGTGATCACCACGGTGTGTCGCGTACGAGTTGAAGTCTTCTTCAGGTAAACCCATTTTTGCAAGGTATTCACCAGCAGCACTGTCCGCCAAAATCGCGTTCGATGGCGATAAGTGGTCAGTCGTGATGTTATCACCAAGTACCGCTAGTGGGCGTAAGCCCTTCAACGTGTTCGCAGATACGAACGCCTCTTCCCAGTAAGGAGGGCGACGAATATAGGTACTCATCGGGCGCCAGTCGTAAAGCGGATTGGTCTCATCACCATAATCTACCGCCAATGAGAACATTGGGTCATAAACCTGACGGAACTGCTCTGGCTTCACCGCAGCTTTTACAATGGCATCAATTTCTTCATCGTTTGGCCAAATATCTTTCAGCGTCACTGGATTGCCATTTTCATCGTAACCCAAGACATCTTTCTCGATATCAAAACGAATAGTACCGGCAATTGCGTACGCCACCACCAACGGTGGAGATGCTAAGAACGCTTGTTTCGCATAAGGATGAATACGGCCATCAAAGTTACGGTTACCCGACAATACGGCGGTCGAATATAAATCACGCTCAATTATTTCCTGTTGAATTTCAGGATCAAGCGCACCACTCATGCCGTTACAGGTCGTACACGCGAAACCAACCACACCAAAGCCTAAATCTTCAAGTTCAGGTAATAGCTCGGCATCTTCCAAATACATTTTTACGGTTTTAGAGCCCGGCGCTAACGAGGTTTTCACCCATGGTTTACGGGTTAAGCCTAGTTTATTCGCGTTACGCGCAATTAAACCTGCAGCAATCATATTGCGCGGGTTACTGGTATTGGTACAGCTGGTAATAGCAGCAATAATTACCGCGCCATCAGGCATCAAGCCATCTTCTGGCTGCTCAATTTGCTGTGCAATACCACGGCTAGCTAGCTCACTTGCCGGCAATAAGGCATGCGGGTTGGATGGGCCAGCTAAGTTACGTTGTACCGCTGACAAGTCAAACTTCAAGATGCGCTCATACTCAGCACCAGTCATGCTATCTGCCCACAAGCCAGTGTGTTTCGCAAAGTGTTCGACTAAAGCAACTTGCTTGTCGTCACGGCCGGTCAATTTTAAGTAATCGATGGTTTGCTCATCGATATAGAACATTCCAGCAGTCGCACCGTATTCAGGGGTCATGTTAGAAATGGTTGCACGGTCACCTACGGTAAGGTTTGATGCACCTTCACCATAAAATTCAAGGTAAGCACCAACCACACGCTCTTGACGCAAGAATTGGGTTAACGCCAAAACTAAGTCAGTACCGGTAATGCCAGGCTGCAGCTTGCCAGTCAGTTCAACACCGACAATATCTGGTAAGCGCATGTAGGAAGCACGGCCTAACATAATGCTTTCGGCTTCTAAGCCACCCACACCAACCGAGATAACACCTAAAGCGTCAACCATCGGCGTATGGCTATCCGTACCTACACAGGTATCAGGGAAGGCCACGTTGTCACGCACCTGCACTACTGGTGACATTTTCTCTAAGTTAATTTGATGCATAATGCCGTTACCTGGCGGAATCACATCAACGTTTTTAAAGGCGGTCTTGGTCCAGTTAATGAAGTGAAAGCGGTCATCATTACGACGGTCTTCAATGGCGCGGTTTTTCTCAAAAGCATCGTCTTCAAAACCGGCATGCTCTACTGCTAACGAGTGGTCGACGATAAGTTGCGTTGGCACCACAGGGTTAACTTTCGCTGGGTCACCACCACTTTCAGCGATGGCATCACGCAGCCCTGCTAAGTCGACTAATGCAGTTTGACCTAAAATGTCATGGCAAACGACACGAGCTGGGTACCATGGAAAGTCTAAATCACGTTTACGCTCGATAAACTGCTCTAAGCTCGCGGTTAAATCTTCAGGAGCACAACGTCTAACCAGCTGTTCAGCTAGAATCTTGGAGGTATAAGGTAAACCATCGTATGCACCCGGTTTAATAGCTTCGACCGCGGCACGAGTATCATAATACTCGAGGGTGGTGCCGGGGAGCTGTTTGCGAAATTCTCTATTCATTGCGATACCACTTATAGTTAAAGAAGTTTGCGGGGCGTTAGTCAAAAAAGGAGACGTTAAACGTCTCCTTTTTGCGTAATTATTAACGCTCGTTTATGGCTGGTACTGGACGCGGTGCAGGCCCTGTGTAATCAGCACTTGGGCGAATAATACGGTTATTAGCACGCTGCTCTTTCACGTGTGCTGTCCAACCGGTTACCCGCGACATGACGAAAATCGGGGTAAACAGCTTCGTTGGAATGCCCATGTAGTGATACGCCGACGCATGGAAAAAGTCCGCATTTGGGAACAGTTTCTTTTCGCGCCACATCACTTCTTCACAACGAACAGAGACATCATATAAACGGCTATCGCCAAACTCTTTGCTGAGCTTCTCTGACCACACTTTAATGATGGCGTTACGCGGGTCTACTTCACGATAGATCGCATGGCCAAAGCCCATGATCTTCTCTTTGTTAGCTAGCATACCCATCAAGGTTTGCTCTGCATCGTCAGCATCTTTCATGTTTTCGATGAGTTCCATAGCAGCTTCATTCGCACCACCATGCAATGGACCACGCAATGAACCAATAGCGCCAGTTACACATGAGAAAACATCAGACAAAGTTGAGGCACAAACACGGGCCGTAAAGGTTGACGCGTTAAACTCGTGCTCAGCGTAGAGAATCAATGAAGTATTCATGACTGCTGCATGTAACTCATTGGGTGCTTTGTCGTGCAACAAGTGCAAGAAGTGCGCGCCAATTGAATCATCATCAGTTTGCGTTTCAATACGCTTGCCGTCGTGGCTAAAGCGGTACCAATACAACAAGATACTTGGGAATGCCGCTAACATGCGTTCGATTTTCGCATCAGCTTGGGAAAAATCTTCTTCAGGCTCAATGTTACCTAAGAACGAACAACCGGTACGCAATACATCCATTGGGTGTGCATCAGCAGGGATACGTTCTAACACATCTTTTAGTGCCGCCGGCAAACCACGTTGCTGCTTTAAACGACCTTTGTAAGCCGCAAGCTCTTCTGCATTCGGTAATTCACCTTGCGACAACAAATATGCGACTTCTTCAAAGCTAACTTTATCTGCCAGTTCTTTAATATCGTAACCATAGTAGGTTAAACCTGAACCACTTTTGCCTACTGTACATAGTGCTGTTTCGCCAGCTACTTGGCCGCGCAATCCAGCGCCAGTTAATTTCTTATCAGACATTGCTCACTCCTTATATTGAATCTGTTACTTTTTGAATAATGAGTCCAGCTTCTCTTCGAAACTGTGGTAATTCAAAAAGTCATATAGTTCTGCTCGTGTTTGCATGTCATCCACCACGGCTTTTTGATCGCCATTGGTAAGAATGCTTTCATAAACGTTTAGTGCTGCTTTATTCATGGCCCGGAATGCACTTAGCGGATACAGCACCATCTCTACGCCTACACTAGCCAATTCATCTTTGTTAAACAATGGCGTGGCACCGAACTCAGTGATGTTAGCAAGTACTGGCACGTTCAGGGCACTAGTAAATGCCTGATACTGTTCTAATGTATGTACCGCTTCTGCAAAGATGGCATCAGCACCGGCTTCTACACATGCTTGTGCACGTGCGATTGCAGCCTCTAAGCCTTCTTGTTGTAAGGCATCAGTACGCGCCATAATAAAAAATGCTTCATCGGTTCGAGCATCAACAGCAGCTTTAACGCGATCAACCATTTCAGTTTGGCTCACAATTTCTTTATTCGGGCGATGACCACAGCGTTTTTGCGCCACTTGATCTTCAATATGGAAACCAGCTGCACCTGCACGAGTCATTTCTTTTACTGTACGGGCGATATTAAATGCACCACCCCAACCGGTGTCCGCATCAACTAGCAGCGGCAAGTCAGACGCGCCGGTGATTCTACGAATGTCTTCGCACACGTCATTCAACGAGGTCATACCTAAGTCTGGTAAGCCAAATGAAGCATTTGCAACGCCAGCACCAGAAAGATATAACGCTTTGTGACCAACCCGCTCTGCCATCATGGCTGTATAGGCATTAATGGTGCCTACCAACTGTAATGGCTTCTCATTGGTAATCGCTTGTCTTAGTTTGGTTCCAGCACTCATTGGTTGACTCATGTTACTTCCCTATCTGTTGTAGTTGTATTTCAATATTTCCGCGCGAAGCAGAAATATGACGGCGCATCAGAAGATCCGCTAACTCACCATCGCGATTGGCAATGGCATTAAGAATGGCTTTATGTTCATCAAAGGCGCGTGAAACCCGCGGCCCGTTCATGCCCATTTGCACTCGATACATACGCACCAAGTAATACAATTCATTGCAAAGCATATTAATTAAATACGAGTTTTTACTGCCAAGAATAATCCGGTAATGAAAATCCAGGTCCCCAGCTTCTTGATAATAACTTTCGCCTTCTCGCACTCGCTGCGTACTTAAATGTTGATCGAGCAATTGATTGAGCTGGTGAATTTCTTCATCGCTCATGTTTTCAGCTGCTAATCGACAGGCTAGCCCTTCAAGCTCTTCGCGAATTTGATAAAGCGCTTCTAATCCTTGCGCGGAAAGCGTTACCACTCGTGCGCCCATATTCGGAATACGCTCAATTAGGTGGCAACGTTCCAGTCGCGCTAGGGCTTCTCGCAATGGCGCTCGGCTGACATCGAAGCGGCGCGCTAATTCTGGTTCGCTGATTTTGCTGCCGGCTGGAATATCACCTTCCACAATAGCCTGTTGAATGGCATGCAGGACTCTATCCGCTGAGGTAACCGGCGATTGCCACAGTGGACTATGTGGAGTTTCAGATCGTTTCTGCATAATTGTCGACAGTAGGACTCATAATGATCGATATATTACCTCTTTTCGCTCTTAAAGCCAAACCTGCAAGCTGGATTGTCGACAATTATAACGAAAAATATTTTCCCTAAGTGAATATTTATTTAGTACAATGTTTTCAAATAATAATAGTTAGAAACTGGAAATTTATGAGCCCAGCACTACTGCCGTTGTTTGAGTTTGGTGAGCAGCCACTTCAATTAGTGACCGGCTCATATAATTGGGGATTGATTAGCTTATCCTTCTTCGCAGCACTTTTAGGTACCTATACGTTATTGCTCACACTATCGCGAGCAATCACTTATAAAGCGGGCAGAAAACGCGAAGTTTGGCTATTCACGAGTGCATGTATTGCTGGCATTGCTATTTGGAGTATGCACTTTATTGGAATGCTGGCATTTTGTATTCCATTAGCTATTTCTCATGATGTGTACACTTCATTGTTTGCGATTGTTCCCACCATTATCGCCAATCGAATTGCCTTTGGCATCAAGTTAACGCCACGCGAGCAAGGTAAATCACGCAACCTTTATTCAGCCCTCGCAGGCCTAATATTCGGCGCCGGTATGCTCGCCATGCATTACATTGGTATCGGAGCCATTCAGTTTTCTGGTTTCATCACACTAGATATGGGGTGGTTTACGACTTCAGTCGTGCTGGCTTTAACCCTCAGTGTATTTTCTTTTGTGGTCTCCCTGCCGTTAATTAATTGGTACCGTTTAAGTCGCTTAAATCGATTTTTGAGTCGTCTACTTCCCGCAATCATTTTTGCTGTCGCCATATCTGTGGTGTATTACACCTCCATGTTGGCCACTGAGTTTCATTCAAATGAAATACTAAGTGACGTGGAGCGCAGCGATACTTGGCTTGCCTATGTGGTT
Source organism: Pseudidiomarina sp. (assembly GCA_048269045.1). Lineage (GTDB taxonomy): Bacteria > Pseudomonadota > Gammaproteobacteria > Enterobacterales > Alteromonadaceae > Pseudidiomarina. The sequence goes on along the minus strand of JBLWUG010000009.1, from coordinate 24,501 downwards.
GGAGTCGTACTCTTTATCGTTGTGATTATCGCCGTGACTGCCACCGAAGTTGATCACCGTTTTTTTGAACAAAAACAATCGAAACTTGAGGCGGAAGATAAAGTTCATGACTTGGCTACGCATGATGTATTAACTGGGCTACCAAACCGGCGCGCTATTGTTGAAGCCTTATTAGCATTGATGGAGCAGCCCTCACCTAACCAAAATTATTGCCTTGCGGTATTTGACTTAGATAATTTCAAGAGACTGAATAATAACTTTGGCTCCAGCTATGGTGACCTGCTACTTAAGAAAATCGCCTATCGCATCAAGCAAAGTGTCCAAGAAGCTCACACAATTGCACGCATCGACAGCAATGAGTTCGCAATTCTGTTGGCACTTCCAACGCAAGGCGTCACCAGTACTAACCAACAGCAATGCATCAATGTTGTGCAAAGTATTCAATTAGCATTAGAGCAGCCGTATAAGCTTGGGCATTACTCGCACTTAGCAACCTTCTCGGTGGGGTTAACCCAGATTCGCACGCAAGCGGCACCTGAAATAGCGTTACGTGAAGCGAAGTTAGCGGTCTCCCATGCCAAGGCAGAACACGACAATAGTGGCATCGAGTTTTTTAATGAGAGTTTTGCAAGTGATGCTGAGCGTAAACTTCGATTAGCCGCCGACTTAAGCCTCGCAATCACCAATAAACAGTTAACTTTGCATTATCAACCACAGGTCAATCACCAAGGCCAGGTTATCGGCGCCGAAGCGCTGTTACGCTGGCAACACAGCATCCATGGGCGGATATCTCCTGACGAATTCATCCCGCTGGCAGAAGAAACGGGGCTCATCATTCAGTTAGGACAATGGGTACTAGAAACCGCTTGCAATACGCTGAAGCGCTGGCAGCACGATAAAAATTATTCCCATCTCGTGCTATCTATCAACGTCAGTAGTAAGCAATTCCAACAGCCAAACTTTGTTGATGATGTTATCAATACCGTTAAAGCTCACAATATCGACCCGCAATACTTAATGCTTGAGATTACCGAGAGTTTACTCATGCATAATATCGACAAGATAGTCGAACAAATGCATAAACTTCGTGAATTCGGAATTAACTTCGCCATGGACGATTTCGGCACCGGCTACTCATCTTTGCAATATTTAGCCAAACTGCCGTTCAAAATACTAAAAATTGATATCAGCTTTGTTCGGGGCATGTTGCAAGATCCCTCTATGGCATCAATCGTACGAGCCATTATTCAATTGGCCGAAAGCTTGAATCTGAATTTGGTTGCGGAAGGTGTCGAAACTATCGAGCAGCGCGATTATTTGGCGCAAGAAGATTGTTATGTGTATCAGGGTTATTTGTATAGTCGCCCGCTGCCCATTGCTGAGTTTATGACGCTGTTGAACACGGTTAACGATGAAAAAGGATTCCATTCCTAGCCGTCATCCGTGGCTCTCTATCGGGAGATAGATATAAAAAAATTAACAATTCGCTATGAATGTTGATTTAAGAATAGATCACTCTCCCGATTATGCAAGCCAATACCTTAATTTTCCTCGAGACGTTTGTGAGAAAAGTCTTGATCTTGGAACACGTCGGTGAGAATGGCTTGCTCCATGGCATTATAGGTACTCGATTTTGCAGGGAATCGCACAATCAGGTGAATTTCACCAGCGCTTGGAATTGCTATAGATACACGCGGATCCACAGAAGGTACATCGATACCTCGGTAGTCACTCATACGCTGCATATAGCGGCGCGCCAGTTCTAAATAATCGGCACAATGACGATTTGCTGACTCAAGCAATGCGTGTTGAGCGGCCTGCCAGTTATCTTCCAGCTTAAATGGCACCGTGAACACATGCAGAATAAAGTCACGGGTGTAGCTCTCGTTAATAACCGGCTCAGAAACAAACAGCGAGTTAGGAACTGAAATCATGCGCCCGGTTCGCTGGTGACTGTCTTTACCCGGCCCAACCTCAAGAATGGTCGTCGACAATAAGTTCTGATCAATCACGTCACCGCGAAAATCTTTAATTTGAATCCGATCGCCAATATTAAAAGAACCACTCCCCGACTTCACTAAACTACCGGTGAAGCACATGATGAGTTCTTTCGTCGCCACCACAAAAGCTACCGCAATGGCCACAATACCTAGTGCTAAGGTGCGCAATTCTTCAGCCCAGATAAACATTAATCCAAGCATCATCAAAAATAGTAAGCCATTGCGTGTTTGTACGAGCCAGCGACGGCGCAGTTCAGTGGTACGCACACTTTTACGAATAAACTTCGTTAAAACAGCCCGAATCAGTAAAATAACTGACACTAAAATAACGGTTGCGATCACTGGGCGCATAATATCGCCAGAATAATCGAACTCAGAAATAACTTGTCTTAATGTATCTGCAACCTGCATATCGCTCTAAGGCCATCTATTGTGAAAAGGTATATGTACTAGATAGTTATCATAGCACGGCTCTATATGGTATTTTATAGGCGCTAAATCATTTAGGAGGCCTATTCATGTCTATGAAACAGTTTTTATCGACTCTACTCATAGGGTCAAGCGTATTATTGAGCAGTACTGTTGTTGCACAAGACTGGAGCCTCGATAGCCACACGTCATCACTGCATTTTGTTTCAGTAAAAAATGATGTCGTTGCTGAAACTCACGAGTTCAAAAAGCTATCGGGCAACTGGGATGGAAGCGACGTTCGCGTGAGTGTTCCCATGAGCAGCCTCGACACGCAAATTCCTATTCGTAATGAACGCATGCTAAAGCATTTATTTGCTGCTGACGAGTACCCTACAGCTACAGTCGTTGCAAAGTTAGAGCAAAGTTCAGTACTAGGAATGGATGTAGCTCAGTCTAAGCCACTTACAGTGCCGCTTAAAGTCTCTATTGCCGGTGTCAGCGCTCAGGTTAACGCTCATGTTATGGTCACTCGATTAAGTGCCGATCGCTTTCTTGCGACCACCACGCAGCCCCTCATGTTAAGTACCAAAGATTTTCAATTAACGGCAGGTATTGAAAAGCTTCGTACCATTGCTGGGCTAAATCGCATCGACTTCAGCGTCCCCGTGACCTTTACTGTGCAATTTGCTAAATGATGAGTTCTAAACTCCATTTTCGCACGGCAAAACCAACAGATGCAGCGCATTTGGCGCAACTCGAACACCTTCAATATGGCGCGGAAAGCTACCCCGCGCCGCTTTTCTACCAAGCCGTAGCGCAGTGGCCACAGTTACAATGGGTGGCCGCTGATGGCGATGAGATCGCTGGTTTTGTGATGGCAGCTAACGGTGAACGAGCCAATCAAATATGGATTATGTCGCTACTGATAGGTACTAACTACCGTGGCATGCAGCTTGGTAAACGCCTCATGCATAAGGTGCTCGATGCTGCTAAACGCCTGGGCATGCACGAAGCTTGCTTAACGGTAGCTCCCGAAAATGCCGCAGCAATTAAGCTATATCATGGTTTAGGCTTTACCGAGCAAGCCTATTTGAAAGATTTTTTAGGTCCTGGTGAAGACCGATTACAATTGCACTGCAAATTGTGATCATCGCTAAAGCATCCAGTCGATAGGCAACAACGATAAAATTCTCATTCCGAGTCGGCGCAACCAAGATGTGCCGGGCTCACTCTTGTAAGTAGTAATAGTCTCACCGAGTCGCTCTTGCCAGCGCAGTTTACCCTGCGAATTTAATACGAGCTGATAGGCGTAATGAGGAATCACGTCTTCAAATGCTTGGTCGATACGTTTTGCCAAGGCGTTACTGTGAATCACAAAGCCCAATTCGGTATTTATTCGTGCCGAGCGCGGGTCAAAATTAAACGAACCCAAGAACACGCGGGAGCCATCCACGCTAAAAGTTTTTGCGTGCAGGCTCGATGCAGATCCACCAAAACGTTCCTTACCTTTACCCTTTAAACGCTTGCGTCTTAACTTACGTTCTAAGCGTCGGGTTAGCGGTGAGACCTTCTGTAGTTCATACATTTTTATGCCAGCCGCCAATAAAGTTTTGCGCCACTTCGCATAACCGGCGTGTACCACCGCAACATCGGTCGCTTCGAGCGAATTAGTCAAAATCGTGATCGCAACGCCCTGATTAGCTAATTGCACCAAACCGTCTACCCCAGTTTGCGTGGGCACAAAATAAGGTGAAACCAAACGCACGCTTGCTTGGGGTTCACCAATCACATGTTTAAGCTGACGGCTCAAGAGCTGCATATTCGCTGCCCGCCCCATAATTTTGCTCGGCGCATCGGCAACGATGGTTACTTCACACCATTCAAACTCTAATTGATGATTTCGGATTTTCTCAAGAAATGGTAATTCGCGAACCGCTTCCACATATTGCTGTGCTTTAGGATCGAGCGAGAGCTTAAAGGCTCGTTCTGTTAATTTATCCAGCTCTTCAGGCTTGGCCAACGTAAATAACTTATCGAGCGGCACTGCGGCTACACAATCCCAATACGCTTGAAACTGCTCTGCTGCCTGTTCCACTACGGGGCCCACCATCAGCGCATCTAAATCTGCAAATAAGCGGCCTTCATTGGCCCCAAAATACTCATCGCCAATATTGCGTCCGCCACTGATCATCAGTTGCTCGTCAACAATAAAGGCTTTGTTGTGCATGCGCCGATTTACTCGCGAAAATTCGATTAAGTAATTAATAAACCGCGGGCGGCGTAAACGTAATGGATTAAATAAACGAACTTCAATATTGGGGTGTTGATGCAAACTAATGAGTACTGCATCAAGCCCTGCAGTATTGTGGTCATCCAGCAGTAATCGCACCTTCACGCCACGATCAGCAGCTAAGTGGAGCTCTTCAAACAATAAGGTTCCGGTACGATCATTTCGCCAAATGTAATATTGAACATCTAACCGTTCGCGCGCTTGCCGCGCTAGCAAAACACGGGCGGCAAAAGCCTCTGGGGCAGCGATTAGCGGCAGCACACCCGTTTCTCGCGGGTGAGCTGCTTGCAGCGATATCACCGACTGTGCGAATTCCGCCGCCGACACCTCACTCATGGTGACTTGTTAGCTCCCGTAATGAGTTGCTTCGCACGCTGCGCGCGCGCCGCTTCATCGTGATCCAGCTGCCAATCGCTAATACGCTCCGTTATCAGCGTCGCAAGCGCTTCTATATGCTGAGGCTCGGCATTTAGCGCTGGAATATAAGCAAAGTTTTCACCGCCAGCTTCGATAAAGTACTCGCGGTTTTCCATATTGATTTCTTCAATGGTTTCTAAACAGTCAGCAGAAAAACCAGGGCACACTACATGCACGGTTTTGGTGCCTTGTGCTGGCAATTGTTTAAGCGTGGCATCGGTATAAGGTTGTAACCACTCTTCACGGCCAAAGCGAGATTGAAAGGTGGTCTGGTATTCTGATTCTGCCAGCCCTAAACGTTCGGCAATTAAGCGTGACGTTTTATGGCATTGGCAGTGATAAGGGTCGCCTTTTAATAAATACTTTTTCGGCAGGCCATGATACGACAACACCAATTTATCGGGTTTACCATGTTGCTCCCAGTAGCGTTCAATCGACTGCGCTACTGCCTCTATGTAAGGCGTGTAATCATGATACTGCGCAATAAAACGAAACTCCGGTAACCAACGCTGCTGCGCAAATTCTTTGGCGATGGCATCGAAGGTTGAAGCACTCGTGGTTGCTGAATACTGAGGGTACAGCGGTAGTGCCACCAATTTTCGCACACCTTTATCGAGCATCGATTGCAAGGCACTAGAAATCGATGGGTTGCCATAACGCATGGCAAACTCGACGACCACATCATCGCCATATTTCTTCTTTAGCTCTTGTTCTAATGCTGTTTTCTGATCTTGAGTATGAAATAACAGCGGTGATCCCCGTTCTGTCCATACTTTGCGATAAGCCGCTGCTGAGCGGGGCGGACGAATAACCAAGATCACCAAATTTAAGATAAACCACCAAATCAAACGCGGAACTTCAACCACCCGTGAATCAGATAAAAACTCTTTCAAATATCTGCGTAATCCAGAAGCTGTAGGCGTATCAGGCGTACCTAAGTTGGTGATTAACACACCAATCTTATCCTGTTGTGCATGGTTGAAATTTTCATTTCCCTTAAACTTCATTGAGGTGCTCTCCTATACCCACAATCTTACTTTATCTCGAATCACATCAGTGGCTATCCATTCGTGCAATTGTTCTGCCATACGATGCCCTTGCTCAATGGCCAACTGCCAATATTTAAAACGTTCATTCACACTTAATTTAGCAAAGTCATGGCGATCAGGGATTTTCCCGTACGGTAAAGATGCAACAAACTCCGGGCTCGGTGATATGAAAATCACGTTGGGCCACTGCTTACCATAGGTGCGACGCCAACGGAGAGATTTATCAAACCATCCCGGCACCACTTCTTGGCTAAAGTGTGGATACATTACCAACCCCTTTACACCACTGAAGTCTAGATCAAAGTGATAGTCGGTGATACCGCCATCTCGATAGGTGCCTTGCGGCGCACCGTCAATATCGCTAACTCCCGACAACACCATGGGAATCGAGCCCGTAGCCAATAACGCTGGTTTAAAGTTAGCGGTATTTAACGGTGAGCGGAAAGTTGGTAAGTCTTTCCATCCCAAAGAAAAATCAGCGGTTGATTTAGGATGATGAAAGATCACTCGGTCATAAAAAAGACCCAGCCATTTTCTCCGCACACTATTGGCCGCAGCCGACGCGAGCAAGCCGACAATTTGTCGCCGCCCTTCACTGGCGGTTAACCCCTTACAACGGGTCACTATCCAGTGATGACGAAAGCGTTCTTGTTCAAGGATGGTCGGAACTACATCGTCAGGAATGTATTCATGGAGTAACTTACGTGCTTCAGAAGTAATCTCGTGCACATCGGGCTTTTCGCTATACACCTGACTACTATACAGGCGGCAGAACAAGTCACTGGCCGCCACCGGGTCAAGCTGGCCCAAACTAGCAAAGCGCCAGGCGCCAGCCGAGGTGCCTAAAAGATCAAGCGGTTGTTGTCGTTGCTTGAAGAACTCACCGAAGAAATAGCGATCCATGCCCTGTAAGACGAACCATTTGGGTCCACCTGAAGCTCCCAACAGTAATTGAATATCATCTGCTTTTAAGCCATTTTCTTTGATATGATGATAAGCATCGCTGCCCGCGCGTATCTGGAGTAAATCCACAGCCATATAGCGTTCCCTAAAACCTAAACTGGTGATGCGGCAGTATACCGAATATTTACAGTGGATTCAGCCACAAGCTCGCACCCCTAGTGCCAATCTGATATGCTTTTCAAAAATTTGCAATGAGACCTATCAATGAAAGTTATTTGCTTTAATATCAATGGACTTCGTGCACGTTTGCACCAACTTGCTGCTGTTATTGATAAACATCAGCCAAATATCATCGGTTTACAAGAAACCAAGGTACACGACGAACAGTTTCCTTTAGCCGACATTGAGGCTTTGGGTTACCACGTGATTTACCATGGCCAAAAAGGACACTACGGTGTAGCCATGTTGAGTGATAAGCCGCTAGAAGACCCTTGTTATGGTTTTCCTGGCGACCCTGAAGATGCTCAACGTCGCATGATCATGGGTGATTACGTTACTGATACCGGTAAATCTATTCGTATATTAAACGGGTACTTCCCTCAAGGTGAAAGCCGTGACCATCCGCTGAAGTTTCCTGCGAAAGAAAAGTTTTATGCCGATTTGATGAAGTATCTCAACGAGTCTCTATCACCTGAACAAGATGTTATTGTGATGGGCGACGTTAACATTTCTCATCAAGATATCGATATCGGTATTGGTGACGCGAATGCGAAACGCTGGCTCCGTACCGGCAAGTGTAGCTTCTTACCAGAAGAGCGCGAGTGGTTAAACACCCTACTCGATTGGGGCTTAACCGATACCTTTAGAATGCTTCATCCTGAAGTTGACGACCAATATAGCTGGTTCGACTATCGCTCAAGAGGCTTCGACGACAACCGCGGACTACGTATTGACCTTATCATGGCCACTGCAGGCTTAGCCGCTCAGTGTACCGATGCAGGTATCGACTATGGCTTACGCGGCATCGAAAAACCTTCAGATCACGCCCCGATCTGGAGCAGCTTCAAAGTTTAATAGCTAACCATTGCCCCTAGTGTTCTTCTGGGGGCAATTCTTTTAACGCCTTTCTTAAGATCTTAGCTAAATCGAAGTAAATCGGCTTGGTGCGGGGTTCAATTTTCAATTTTTTCGCTAATTCTTGATACCAAGCTGCTAACGCTGGTGGCAGCTGACCATTGGCACGCGCGCCCAACCAATACCACCCTTGCAATGGAATCGATAACAGAAACAACGAACTTATTAACGCTTGCGATAATGGTAGTAGCCATTGCCATTGCACCAGAAAACTAATGACCGCTGCTGCCGGCATCCATCGCGCAGTAAAGTTGACCGCCGGCACCACTCTGGATTCAGTCATGGTCGCAACCACCGCATGGCGTGGCCAAATTTTCGCGTAGGCTTGACCATCCTTAAATAACTTCCACATTGAATGCCGCATTATTGTTACACCTATTACCCTTATTATATTTTTACCAGATGCGCTTGACAGATCATCTTTCACCCAAAGCGTACACTAAATAGACGTTATGTAATAACCTTTATAATCAATGAGTTACAGAGTTCAAGGCAGCTAACCCACAGAGTTATCCACATAAAATGTGGAGAATTCACAGCGGGTTTGACACAATGATATCCACGTTTCAATTCTTAATCGATGAATAACGAGAGTGATTAAAATTCATGACCATTACAGTATTTGGTATTCCTAATTGTGACACAGTGCGCAAAGCACGAAAATGGCTCGAACAACAACAGTTCACTTTTGCCTTCCACGACATTCGCAAACAACCTGTTGCCACTGCAACGATTGAAGCATGGCTGGAACACTTAGGTACCGAAAAGGTTATAAACAAGCGTAGCACTAGTTGGCGCGAGCTTACGCCAGAACAACAGCAGTTAGCGAGCACGCAACAGGTGGTGGAGTTGTTGCAACAGCACCCGACATTAATGAAACGACCTTTATTAGCCTCAGCTAAAGGCTATAGTGTAGGTTTTAATGTCAACGAGTGGGAACAGCTTTTGGAAGTAACTCAATGAGTAATGACCAAGATACTATTGCGCTGGCCTGTGAACTCATTCGCCGCCCTTCAGTAACACCTGCCGACGAAGGTTGCCAAGACGTTATTGGCGAACGCTTACAAGCGGTGGGTTTTAACCTAGAAACGATGGTGTTTGCCGACACCACTAACTTGTGGGCGCGGCGCGGACAAACTGGCCCAGTATTTTGTTTTGCTGGCCATACCGATGTCGTGCCAGCTGGGCCTGAACATGCTTGGACCTATCCGCCTTTTTCAGCCACCCAAAAAGATGGTTTTATCCATGGTCGTGGAGCTGCTGATATGAAAGGCAGTTTAGCAGCTATGGTGACGGCTACCGAGCGCTTTGTCGCTAAACATCCGGAACATCAAGGTAGCATCGCCTTTTTGATCACCAGCGACGAAGAAGGCCCATTTATTAATGGCACCCCTAAAGTTGTAGAAACGCTAGAAGCGCGTGAGGAAAAGATCACCTGGTGTTTAGTCGGTGAACCGTCTAGCACCACTGAGCTGGGTGATGTAGTTAAAAATGGTCGGCGTGGCAGTCTAACGGGGTATTTGACGGTTTATGGGGTACAAGGCCATGTTGCCTACCCTCACCTCGCCAAGAACCCCGTTCACGAAGCGGCGCCAGCCCTTGCAGCCTTAAGTAACGAGCATTGGGATGAAGGCAATCAATACTTCCCGCCAACCAGTTTTCAAATTTCTAATATCGCCGCTGGCACTGGTGCCGGCAATGTGATTCCGGGCGAGCTTCAAGTCGAGTTTAATTTGCGCTTTAGCACTGAATCAACGGCCGCTGGATTGAAGCAGCGAATAATTACTATACTTGAACAGCAGCAATTGAATTACACGATAAAGTGGAAACTAAATGGTGAGCCCTTTATCACCGATCATGGCGAGTTGCTCGATGCGACGGTCGAAGCGGTAAAAGCCATCACTGGCCGCACGCCTGAGTTATCTACCGCTGGTGGCACCTCTGATGGCCGCTTTATAGCGCCTACCGGCGCTCAGGTGGTTGAATTAGGCCCAATCAATGCCACCATCCATAAAGTGAATGAATGCGTTGCAGAGGACGACCTAGCCACGCTCGCAAAAGTTTACGAACGCTTATTGGAAAACTTACTATGCTAACCATTGCCCAGTTAACGGGCCAAGCTGATTCTCATGTGAGTGCCATCAGTACCGAACGGGAAACCGTTCGGCTCCAAGAAACAGTGGCACAAGCATACTTACAGATGCGCGAAGCGGCGCTGCAAGACGGCGTGCATATTGCTATTGCCTCTGGCTTCCGCGACTTTAAGCGCCAGCAAGCCATTTGGAATCGTAAGTTTGAAGGTAAATCCAAACTTTACAGTATCGACGGTGAAGAGCTCGATGCTCATCAGCTAGCTCCGGGTGAGAAGCTAGAAGCTATTTTAACCTGGTCGGCTTTACCTGGCGCCAGCCGCCACCACTGGGGTACTGACTTTGACGTGTATGACCCCCGCCCCTTCGCAAGTGGTGAACAAACGTTACAACTGCTAACTCATGAATATGAAGATGGCGGCCCTTGTTACGACTTAAACAAGTGGCTAAAACGTCATGCTAGCGATTTTGGTTTCTTCTTCCCTTATGCCCGTTATCACGGTGGTGTTGCCCCGGAGCCATGGCACTTAAGCCATTTAGCACTGGCTGAACAGGCTCATGAGATGTTGAGTGAAGATATTCTAGAAGCTTTAATACAGGCATCGGATATTGCTGGTAAATCATTAGTGCTTGCGCAGTTACCAGAAATTAAGCAGCGCTATATTGATACCATATGCCTGCCGAATTTATCCCAGGAAGGTGATATATGGTTTGGATAGCATTGTTGGTGGTATTTGCCTTTGTGATTGGCAACATCATGCTCGTTAAGCATACGGCTAAAATGAAAATGCCGCGGCCTACACAGCCACGGCAATCTTTTCCAGACGAAGAGGAAGACGATTACTAAAGCGGTACGCCTAAGCGTGCTGCTACTTCTTCGTAAGCCTCAACCACCCCGCCTAAGCCTTGACGGAAACGGTCTTTATCTAGCTTTTTCCGGGTTTCTTTATCCCATAAGCGACAACCATCTGGGCTAAACTCGTCGCCTAACACCATTTGACCATTACCATCGACACCAAACTCAAGTTTGAAGTCGACCAGCAACATGCCGGCGTCATCGAATAGCTTTAACAATACGTCGTTAACGCGATAGGTTAAGGCTTTCATTTCCGCCAGTTGCTCAGCAGTGGCCCAACCGAAGCTCACGGCCAGCGACTCATTAATGAGTGGATCGTGAAGTTCATCATTCTTCAAAAACTGCTCAAAAGTTGGTGGGGTCAGCTCTTGACCTTCAGTGATTCCTAAGCGACGCACTAGTGAGCCCGCCGCATAGTTGCGGATCACACACTCCACTGGAATCATATCAAGGTTTTTCACCAAGGTTTCGGTGTCACTCAATACGGTATCTAATTGCGTCGGTATTCCCGCTGCTTCGAGCTTTGCCATAATAAAGTTATTAAACTTATTATTGACCATGCCTTTACGAGCTAGTTGCTCGACTTTCTCGCCATCAAAGGCTGAGGTGTCATTACGAAATTCTAGAATTAACCGCTCAGGGTTATCCGTGGTATATACGGTTTTAGCCTTACCCCGATACAATTCTTTACGTTTTTCCATGCGCAGCGGTATCTCCGAGCTAATTAATGAAGTGGGTATTATAAGTCACTTTGACGACGAATTTCAGTAGCAACAGGCGCAAATATCTCATTTAACTGCTCCGCACTGAAAACTTCTTCATCTTTATAGAAGGTTACGGTCGTTTGACGACGATCACCGGTCACTTTAATTGAGTAATTACCATCCTCAATATCCAGCTTACCTTCTTTGTTGCTGCGCCAAAAAGCTAGATTCGATAAAAATGATTTATCGCGACTATATTCGAGGTAATAAAAGCCGGTGGACTGGTTTAAGTCATCAATCTCAAAACCGAGCTCTTCAAGTGCACGCGCTATTACGCCCCACGTGAAGTTAAAGCTCGCGCTTAACACCATGGCTGGCGAGCCATCTTGGTCAAAACCAGCATCAATGGCTACCGAGCCATCTTCCGCGACGCCTGCAACCCCTTGATATTGTTTCAAGGCAATTTCGCTAACCACATTATTTAATAATCGTGCAGCGGCACTTCTATCTTGCCCTGCTGCGGCCACGTTACCCACTGCTGAACCACTTTCACGACGTTCAATCACATCGGCAAGTAATGACGTCGTACGCCCATGAGGAGCAGTGTTCATGGTAATTGCAAAGCGTCGGCTTACCGCCAATTCTTCTTCGTCATCACCTAAGGTGTACGTTTGGGTGATCCAGTCGGTTTCTAAGCGTTCTTTAGTTTGCGCAGAGGCCACTGGAATGTTTCGTGCTGCTAAACCTTGAATAGTAGAGGTCCACACATAGTCACTCACACTGTTCATGCCTTCGAGCTCATCAAAGAAGATACGCACCAAGGTTTCGTTTTCTTCAACGCGACTACCATCTGCTAGCGGCCACACTATGGTTGGAGCGGTCACCACCACCCTATCACCTATTGGTTCTGAGGTGATAACCTCAGGTACCGCATAGCGATTAGTGGTTGCCGGTAAGCCCAAACCTGGTGCCGGCGCTAAGCCATCAGTGGTTTCTGCGTTGACATAGTCGAAACTGCCCTGTGCTTGCTCTTTCGGGGTGTAGCTGCAGGCAGTGGTTAGTACCACGCTGCCACATGCTATGGCGATTAATTTTAATTTCATTCTAGCTCCGCTTAGATTAATCCAGCTTGTTTTAATGTTTGTTCGATATGCTGTTGCTGCGGAAGTTCCGGTTCAGTCATCGGTAATCGATACACAGCTTCTATTTTATTCATGAGTGAAAGCGCCCATTTCACAGGAATCGGGTTCGCTTGTACAAACATGGTGTCGTGTAACGCAGCTAATTCTGCATTGAGTGCCAGAGCTTCTTCTTTATTGCCAGCTAGGGCTGCGTTAACCATAGCTTTCATTTTATCAGGAACTATATTCGCAGTAACGCTAATCACCCCATCGCCGCCGTTAAGCATAAACTCGCACGCCGTCGGGTCATCACCACTTAACACGATAAAGTCATCGCCGCAGAGTTGCTTAAGCTGTGCAACTCGCGCGACATCTCCCGTCGCTTCTTTAATACCGACAATATTTGGTAGTTGCGCGAGCTCTGCAACATCTTCAGGCACCACATCGGCAGCCGTGCGGCCTGGTACGTTATAAAGTAATTGGGGTAAATCTGACGCTTCAACACAAGCTTTGTAATGCTCAACTAAGCCGCGCTGAGAAGGTTTGTTGTAGTATGGATTGACGTTAAGGAAGCCAGCGATGGGAAGTGAGGCCATTCGCTCTGTGAGAGCAACCGCTTCAGCAGTGGCATTAGAACCGTTGCCGGCAATAACTTTAATACGCCCATCAACCAATTCTGCGATGGCACTAACTACCGCCACATGTTCATCATGGCTCATCGTAGCTGATTCGCCCGTTGTGCCCATGGCCACAATGGCGTCGGTGCCGGCTTCACAATGCCAATTTACTAAAGTTGCTAACTCTGTAAAGTCAACATTGCCGTACTGAGTAAAAGGTGTAACTAGTGCGACAATACTTCCTGAAAACATACTTCCCCCAAATTTTAAAGCTTGTATTTAATGGTACTTTTACCACCTGCCAAACACAAGAGGACATTCTTTGCGTGTCGTCCTTGCTTCTTTTATGATGGTGCAACGTTTTTCATCTCTTCACAATCACAGTTGGAGTAATTATGAACACCTTAGTTGCTGGCGACCAAGCGCCAAAATTTTCTTTACTCGACGCTAATGAAAATACCGTCGAGCTTGCTGAACTGTTAAAACAAAATCGTGTGCTGGTCTACTTTTACCCGAAAGCCATGACCCCAGGTTGTACTGTGCAAGCACAACAGCTACGCGACCATCAACAACAACTAACCGATTTAGGCGTGAAGGTTGTTGGTATTAGCATTGACGCACCGAAACGTTTAGCGAAATTCACTGAACGTGATCAACTCAACTTCACCCTGCTTAGCGACGAAGATCATCAAGTCGCTGATGCCTTTGGCGTTTGGGGCCGTAAAAAGTTCATGGGCAAAGAGTATGACGGCCTTCACCGCATCAGCTTTTTAATCAATCAAGACGGTACTATTGCGCACGTCTTTAATAAGTTTAAAACCAAAGACCACCATCAAGTGGTACTCGATTTTCTTAATCAGTAATTAATCTTTCGGATTCCTCTGGCTTCGCGCGCAAGGCAGTTATCACCGCTTTCACCAAGCTGGCTAGAGGAATTGCAAAAAATACGCCCCAGAAACCCCACAAGCCTCCGAATACTAATACAGCAGCAATGATATAAACAGGGTTTAAATTCACCACTTCTGAAAATAATAGCGGTACTAATACGTTGCCATCTATGGCTTGTATCACTAAATAGGTAAACATGACCCACGCCAACATGCTGGTCCAACCGAACTGGAACATAGCGACCAATAGCACTGGCAAAGTTACCACTGCTGCACCTATGTATGGAATGAGTACTGATAGCCCCACCAACACCGCTAATAATGCAGCGTAACGCAGGTCGAATAACGCGAAACAAATATAAGTTGCCACGCCAACCACGACCACTTCGACGGCTTTACCCCGAATATAGTTCATAATTTGCATATTCATTTCGTCGCTAACTTGTGAGATTAAACGGCGATTACTCGGCAGCACCTCATTTAAGTGCGCTAATAACTGGCGTTTGTCCTTCAGCATAAAGAAAATGAGAAGTGGTACCACTATTAAGTAAATCAGCAAGGCCATCATGCCAACCAAGCGATTCAACGACTGGCTGACGAGTAATTCACCCAACACTATGGCGCGGTGATTAACCGCCTCTAAGAATTCATTAATGTTTTGTTCGCTAATATAGCCCGGAAACATTTCCGGCAAGCGATTCAATAACACCTTGAGTTGCGTAAACATTTGCGGCAATTCGCCGATCAATGTGGCAGACTGTTGCCAAATTACTGGCACTAAAAACAGCAGTAAAATAACGTTGAGGCCAATAAAACCGGTAAAGACGAGAACGACAGCCGTCAACCGGGGCATCCCAGTGTGCGCTAAGCGTTGGACAGGCCACTCCAGTAAGTAGGCCAGCGCTAAGGCGACCAAGATCGGTGCTAGTATATTGCCGAAAAATACAATAAGCAGAAAAAAAGTCAGCAATAACAGGAACAAAGTGATGGCATCGGGGTCGGAAAATTTACGGTTGTACCAATCTTTTAAGTATTGAAACATTCTAAACTCTCCATCAGACATTTCTCACTTGACATTGTATGCTTAAAACAGATACCACATCATAAGCTATCCAGTGGTCATAGAGATAGGGGCGAACACAGATTTAAGGAACCTTTTCATTTTTCCTGACTCTGAATCGGACATTCTAAAGGTATAAATACATGCGGTTGAAGTTTTTACAAGGCGTTGTTTTTGGTGCTGTGCTGGCTTGCAGTTTTGCCGGCGCTGCCCAAGAGCGCCTCCCCGAAATTGGCACCGCCGGTGCTTCAGTTATGTCGATTGATCGCGAACGCATGTATGGCGACCTGTATATGCGCCAAATTCGCGCCTCAGCACCTTTGGTCAATGACCCTGTCTTAGAAGAATACCTGTATGACATTGGCTCGCGCATGGTTCGGGTGACCGATGATGTACGCTTCCCCTACTCTTTTTTCTGGGTAAACCAAGAGTCTATCAACGCCTTTGCTTTCTTTGGTGGTTATATTGGCATTCATACGGGCCTCATCGGCGCAGCAAGAACAGAATCTGAACTGGCTGCTGTTATTGGGCATGAAATTGCCCACGTTTCACAACGGCACATCGTGCGTAACATGGAGCGCATGCAAAATAATTCCGCCGCGACCATGTCTGCTTTTTTGGGCTCAATATTACTGGCAATTATCAACCCAGAGTTGGGTATGGCAGCGATGACAACCACCACAGCTGGTGCGCGGCAAATGCAAATTAACTACACCCGCCAATTTGAACAAGAAGCAGACCGCATTGGTATCGATATACTTAGTCGTGCTGGATTTGATCCTAACGGAGCACCAGACTTTTTTGGTCGCTTAGCAGAACAGTACCGCTATGCCACACGCTTACCTGAATTACTGCAAACGCACCCCTACAGTGAATCCCGTGTTGCAGACACGCGCCAACGCATTGCGTTATTGCCCAAAGTAAAACCACGTGATGAATTAAGCTTTTGGCTGGCCAAAACCCGCGTTCAAACCCGTCATTTAAAAG
Organism: Pseudidiomarina sp.; assembly: GCA_048269045.1. Taxonomy (GTDB): domain Bacteria; phylum Pseudomonadota; class Gammaproteobacteria; order Enterobacterales; family Alteromonadaceae; genus Pseudidiomarina. Next base: position 7,975 of record JBLWUG010000009.1, on the reverse strand, counting down.
CGCTTACAGAGAATAACTTACGCCAACAAATGAACAGTAGCGATGCAGAGCAAAGTACCGCAGCTCGTTACGGTTTAGCCATATGGCAACTCGACAATAAGCAGGCTGAACAAGCTGAGATCACACTAGCCCCACTGCTTCAGGGTGATCGACGCAATACTTTTTATTTGGATGTGCAAACTGATATTTTGCTGGCTCAGGATCGCCACGACGAAGCTTTAACCTTGCTAGAACATGCTTATGTGCGGCAGCCAAATGAACGTACTATTACTTTAAACTTTGCTAACGCTGCCATTGAAGCGCGGAAGTTTGATTTAGCCATTCGCTTATTGCGCGATTACAGCCAACGCAATCCAGACAATATTGTGACTTTGGATTTATTGGCTACGGCCTATCGCTTAGCCGGTAATACCAGCGCCATGTACGAGGTGCAAGCTGACCTAGCTGCGTTGCATGGCGCATTCGATCAAGCGATCAGCAAACTTCATAACGCCCATAAACAAAACCGCAATGAACTCGATAAGCGCCGGTTACAAGCGCGAATCGATAAGCTTATGGAACAGAAAAAACAACTGGAAGCGCTACGCTAGTCGGTAAGCTCGGTAACTTGCTTCAACGATGCCACCGTTTGCTCGCCCAATAACGGGCCTTTAATCTCGCCTGCTGGGGTAATAATATAAGTGGCTGGCAGCATTTGTGGCTGTGAGAAAGGCAGCCGTGCCATAGGTTCATTTAGTACCAATGGAAACTGGATATTGTGCTTCTCACGCAGTACGGCCAACTCGGCATTGTTTAATCCATCAAAGCTCACACCATATAAACGCACGCGATCACCGTACTTCTGATGAAATGCATTAAGTTCAGGTAGTTCGCGTAAACATGGCGCGCACCATTCGGCAAAGTAGTTCACCACCACGTATTGCCCACCCTGCTCATGCCAAAGCTGCGGGCCACCAGTATCTGTATGAAAATCTACGTCTGGCGCTGGCGAACACGCGGCAGCGACGAGTACAATCGGCACCAATAGTAGCTGGCGAAGGCCATGCAAAAATCGACAATTCATACAGTTTCCCTTAAGCTAGACGTTTATTTATTGGAGGTTTTTTAGTTTATGAGCCAAATTACAATCTACCATAACCCACGTTGTTCAAAAAGTCGTCAAACACTGCAGTTACTGCAGGACCGTGGCGTTGAACCTAAGGTCATTGAGTATCTTAAAACACCTCCTAGCGTGGCCGAATTAAAAACCTTGGTTAATCAGCTTGGTTTCGTTTCTGCGCGTGAATTAATGCGCTCCAAAGAAGCCGTATACGCAGAACTGAATCTGGCTGAACAAACTGCTGAAGAAAAGCTGCTTAGCGCGATGGCTGAACATCCAAAGCTTATTGAGCGCCCGATTGTGGTGCGTGATAACCGCGCTTGCTTGGGCCGCCCACCTGAAAACGTATTGGAGTTACTCGATTGACCAACACCCGCGTTTTAATTTTATATTACAGCCGCAATGGTGCGACTCAGCAATTAGCTGACGCGATCGCCGCTGGGATCACCCAAACCGGTGCCGAAGCCGTGTTGCGCACCGTCGCTGCGGCTGGCGAACCAGCGAGCGCCCGCGACCTCGAATTAGATGTGGATGAGCTCGCTGAATGCGATGCCTTAATCATGGGCAGTCCGGTACGTTTTGGTCATATGGCGAGTGCCTTGCAGCGCTTTTGGGAAAGCACTTCGGCCGCTTGGTTAAAAGGTACATTACAAGATAAACCAGCGGCGGTATTCACCTCCGGTGGAAGTATGCACAGCGGCCAAGAGTCCACGTTATTGGCGATGGGCGTTCCGTTATTACATCACGGCATGGTTTTATGTGGTATTCCTTATACAGAACCGGCGATACAGCAAACCCAATCAGGCGGTTCCCCTTATGGTGCTAGCCACGTCGCTAGTCAACATGCAACGATGCTCACTTCCCATGAACGCGACTGTGCCTTGGCGCTCGGAAAACGAGTCGCACTCGCGGCCGCTGCATTAAAAGGTAAATTATGACAGCTAAACCAACTCCTAATCCAAGTACGGTCACTCTGTTTCGGGTGATGGCATTAACTGGTTACTTGGCGTTACTGGTGTTTATGGTGTTAACGCAACTCGTTTATGCCAGCGCCAGCGAATTTAGCCTAACTTTTCGTTTTCTGTTCTGGATTGCTCCACTCTTGGTTCCATTAGTGGGCATTGTTCGAGGAAAGCCATACACCCATGCTTGGGCGAACTTTATTTTGATGTGGTATTTCTTGCATAGCCTAACGCTCATTTATGTCGACTTTGAGCATTGGTATATTGCCGCCATAGAGTTACTGCTAACCAGCATCGCCTTTGTCGGTTGCACCGGTTTCGCTCGTAATCAAGGTCGCGCTATGGGATTAGGTCTAAAGAAATTAAAAGACCAAGACTAAATTTCAAGTACGTCTTTGACGAATGGTATGGTTAAACGTCGCTTAGCTGCAATGGATGCGCGGTCTAAGCGGCTTAAACACGCCATCAGACCATTCATATCCCGCCCCAGCCGCTGCACCATGAACTGCGCAGTATCATCTCTTAGAATCAACCCTAGAGCCTTGGCCCGTATCTGTAACGCTCGCGCTTTATCTTCATCGCGCAAACTTTTGAGATGCAGCGTAAGGCCCCACTGCAGACGCGAGTGCACATCTGGTATGGCAACATTAAGCGCCAGGGGTGCGACATTAGAGGTCACTACAATTCGACCGTTAGCACGATCGCGAATGCGATTCAGCAAACTAAAGAGTTCGTAACACCACTCTTGGTCGTGAGTTACTGCATCAATATTGTCTAAGCAGAGTAAGCTGTACTGCTCTAGCCCTTGCAGTACTTGCGCCTGCACATCTTGATACAGTTCGTTGAGCGCAACATACATCAAGGCTTCATCGGTATCGGCACAGAGGGCGTGCAAAAGGTGACTTTTGCCGACCCCTTTAGCACCCCAGATATACATTAAGCCTTGCTCATGCCCCTGCACTAAATCAAGCGTTTCTTGATTATCACCTGCTACAAAAGTGGCAAAAGTTTCATCATCAGGTAATTGTACCGCTAGCGGCAACTGCGCTATAGCCATTAAGGTTGCACCCATCGATATACAGGCCCTGATTCAACTTCAGGCTCCGTCGTTAATTGTTGCCAAGGGCGTGTTGGTTCGACGACACCGGTAGTAATCGGCCGCAGTTTTTTCGATAAATCTATTGCTTGCATGATTTGCCGTGGATCCGCCTGAATCGCCAACTCAAACTCAGCAGTCATATTGCCGAATCCGATTAGCTGAACTTGGGCGACCGATGGCAACGACAGTAATAACTGTTCTGCTTCAATGGCTTGCTCAACCGACTGAATATCGCGAACTTGTAACGACCATGCTGATGTGGCACCAGAACTAGCACCAATTCGATAACGCTCCGCCAGTACCTGCGTAAGGTCGGCGATCAGGTCATGGCCTAAGGTGCTGCGATCGAGGCCACGCACTTCCCCACTCCAGCGTAATTCGCCTAAGCGTAACGTCCAGTCCACCATCCAGCGATTTTCGCGATCATTAGGATCGGTCTGATAAATTCGAGCCACCACGGTGCCGTCAGTGTTATAGCGAGCGGTTGCAAAATCGATATTGTCATCGAAGCGCGCCCAAACATCTAACGTTGAGATAGCCATGGTGTCATTTAGATCTAACAGTGGTAATTGAATAGGCAGGCCTCGGGTTCGCGCGGTGTTCTTTAACTGCTGCATAAACACTGATTCATCGCCACTGCCCAACAACTGACGTTGCAACGACTCATCTTCCGCCACCAGCCACAACATGAGCTCAGGTCGCAAATTGCTCCAGATCCCAGATCCTGCTTGTTGAATTAAAAGATCAATTTGTGGTTGGTCAAACTGCACCCACAACGCTAATTGATTTTCTTCTTGTTGATAACCATATTGCACCACAAACTTACGCACATTTTGCAGCGCAGATTTAATTGAATTGTGAGTCAATAATTGATTGTCGCCCGAAACTTTCAGCAACGTTTGCTCGAGCGCTTGTTGCAATGCCGTTTCACGTTCGGCGCTCGACTGGCCACTCACCTGCACTTGCCCTTGGTATAGCTTCGTCAGCTCTACTGCGGCCTGTGCGGGCATTTGCAATGTAGATACAAGTATCCAAAGAGTACTTATTATCGTGATAATTTTTACCGGCATAGCTACCTCTATACGCTTTAATGACACCATCATAAACAGGCCTTTTCAATCGAGCAAGTAACAAGCTGTGGATAACCTCTTGACGTTTCCCTAATAACTCTAACGTGTTAGCCTTTATAGGTCTTTCTTCGTCAGTGGTCGAGGTTCCATCTATGCTGAAGCAACAATTGCGTGCCATCAGCTCATTATTAACCAGCACAACGTTAATAAGTATTTGTACGGGCATGACCAGTACATTACTGAGCTTACGCGCAACCATCGAAAACTTTGGTACGTTAACGACAGGTATTATCATGTCGGCCTACTTCATCGGCTTCCTGTTCGGTACCACGCGTGCACCCAAAGATATCCGTCGTGTCGGATACATCCGCGCCTTTGGGGGCTTGGCTGCTTTAGCTGCTGCGACTATTTTGATCCAGGCCATTTGGATAAACCCGGTGGTTTGGTTTCTCATGAGATTCCTAACCGGCTTTGCCTTCTCCGCGATCTTTGTGATTGCTGAGAGTTGGCTTAATACCATGGCGGATAATAAAAATCGCGGTACTTTACTGTCCGTTTACCTTGTACTCATTTTCGCCGGACTGATATGTGGGCAGTTAATTCTCGGGGTGGCGGACCCAACCGGATTCCTTGCTTTTGCTTTAGTTGCATTGCTTATTAACCTGGCATTGATTCCAATTTTAATCAGCGTGACGGTTGAACCCACCACCTTGGAGCCTAAAAAGGTATCCATTCGCAGCCTCTTAAATTTAGTGCCGCTGGGTATCGTCAATGCCTTCATCATGCAGGCCTGTTACGCGATGTTCTATGGCATTGGTCCCATGTACGCAATTTATATGGGCCTTAGTGTGGTTGAAGTCACTTACTTTATGGCCGCATTTATTTTAGGTGGCATGTTGGCGCAAGCCCCTATCGGCTTGCTTTCCGACCGGGTCGATCGACGTTTTGTCATGGCGGGATGTGCGGGATTATCAGCGGCCATTGCCTTCATACTCGCACAATTGGATGCCTCAGATATTGCCTTCATCTACATCTTTGTAGCCTTGCTCGGCGCTTTTGCGCTGCCCCTATATTCACTGGGCATGGCGCATACCAATGACTATTTAGAACGCGATCAAATGATCGGCGCCACAGGTGCGGTGATTAAAGTTGGCGGGATAGGTTCTATCATCGGAGCGCCGGCAGTGGCGGCGCTGATGCAGTTTGGTGGTGTAGAATACTTCTTTTCGTTGATTATGGTGCTTACGCTAATTGTTTGTACGTATTCGTTGTACCGTATTTCTCGCCGCGCGATGCCGGAAGAGCAATTGCAAAGCGCATACGCTTTGGTATCACCCACTCCGACATCCGACGAGATTTTAACGACCATTGCTGACGAGCAAGAACAGCAAGATTTAGAGCTCGAATTGGAACAAGAAGAACTAGAACAAGAAAAGCGTGACGCTAGTTAGTTCTGTATCCACTGATTAACTAATGCTTGAGCTTCGTCGGTTAGCTGTTGCAAATGCTCAGCACTGACGAAGCTTTCACAGTAAATCTTGTACACTGGCTCAGTTCCCGACGGGCGCGCTGCAAACCAACCATTACTGGTAACTACCTTAACGCCGCCAATTAAGGCGTCGTTAGCCGGTGCTTTGGTCATCACATTGGTAACCTCATCACCTGCTAAGGTTTCCAGCTTAAGTTTATAAGCTCGAATACCACCGAAGGCCGCGTTGAGTTCAGCCGTTGACGCAACATCAACGCGCTGATAATAAGCCGTACCGTGTACTGTGCAGAGCTCCTCATAATACTGACTCGGATTTTTACCGGTCACTGCGCATATTTCAGCAGCTAATAACGCCATAATGATACCGTCTTTATCGGTACTCCAAGCGCTACCATCGCGGGCAATGAAGGTTGCTCCAGCGCTCTCTTCACCGGCAAATGCGGTTGTGCCTTGGTGTAACTCTTGGGCAAACCATTTAAAGCCCACCGGCATTTCGCGCAATGGACGATTATGACTCACTACAACCCGATCAATCATCGCGCTCGACACTAAAGTCTTGCCGATAGCGAGGTCGGTTGCCCAGTCTCGATGTTGACACAAGTAATCAATGGCCACTGCTAAATAGTGATTCGGATTCATCAAGCCGTGGCTCGGCGTGACAATACCATGACGGTCATAGTCAGGGTCATTTGCTACGGCGATATCGTACTGATCTTTGAGTTCAAGCAAAGTTGCCATGGCATAAGGCGACGAGCAATCCATGCGAATCTGACCGTCTTTATCGAGTGCCATAAAGCGAAAGCTATGATCAACCTCGGCATTCCGCACTTCGATATCCAGTCCATAATGCTCGGCAATTAACGCCCAGTAACTGGCACCGGCACCACCCATAGCGTCAACACCGATGCGCAAGCCTTTCGCTTTGATCGCATCCATATCAATGACTTCGCTAAGACTTTCGATGTAGTGGCGACGCCAATCCACCTGCTTTAACTTCTTACTTGCTCGGGCTTCAGCATAAGAAATGGCATTAACGCCCATCAATTCTGACGACAACAAAGCATTGGCATACTTTTCGATGATTTTAGTTGCGTCGGTATCTGCTGGACCACCGTGGGGCGGATTGTATTTAAACCCACCATCACCTGGCGGGTTATGCGATGGTGTTATCACCACACCATCAGCTAAAGCTGAAGTTCGGCCTTGGTTGTACTGCAAAATAGCATGGCTAATCACCGGCGTTGGCGTGTAGCCATCATCGCTCTGAATATGCACTTCTATATCGTTGGCAATGAAAACTTCAAGCGCCGTCATGAAAGCTGCTTCCGACAGTGCATGAGTATCGCGACCTAACATTAACGGCCCCGTGATGCCCTGCTCTTCGCGGTAAGCAACTAATGCTTGGCTAATTGCAAGAATGTGCGCTTCGTTAAACGAGCTGTTTAGCGAGGTTCCGCGATGCCCTGAAGTACCAAACTTGACTTGCTGCGCACGATCACGCGGATCCACTTCATTGACAAAATAGGCGCTAACCAGTTGTGCAATGTTGGTTAAGTCTTGAGCTTGGGCTGGTTTTCCGGCGCGTTCATGAATCGGCATTATAGGTAATCCCTAATTTTTTCTGCTTGTTCTGGAGTATAACCTAGCTCCAAAGCCACTTGCGTGAGCATCGACTTTTTCCGCGTGGTGTTATTATTGGTCACCACGTAAAATGGAGTGTCTGGTATTTGTTTGGGGTTGGTGCTGGTACCTTGCGCTTCGAGTTCAGCTTCATCCTTACCAAAGTACTGACGATCGCGACCGCGAATTTGCAGCACTTTGTCGAATTTTTTCGAATGGCAGCGATACAGCATGCTGAGAATATAAAGGAAACGCGCAACAATGCTGCGTTGACCAGCCAGATCTTCTGGGGTCATTACATCAAATACGGTACGGCCTGGAGCTTCCTCTGGCTGTGCTTCAGTTGGCTTAGCTGCTGGCTTCTTTGCGGGCTCTAAAACATCCAAACCCAGAAGACGGCGCAAGATTGCAGAGGCACTTTCGCCAATATGTTGTGTGTGACCAGCAATATAGCTGTACAATTCTTCATCAATTTCAATGCGTTTAGTCATTACCCGTTCGCTTCTAATAGAGTTGTTATGTGGTTTATGGGCTATCACCGATGCGCTATTATACCCAAGCAACGAAAAGGTTACAGGTATTCAATATGAGCACAGCACAGATTCTTAATTATGAACTCATGGGTAAAGGCGAAAG
>JBLWUG010000008.1:0-113631 GCA_048269045.1 Pseudidiomarina sp. | reverse complement strand
AAACATTATTTAAGCCTTCCGCGGCCCAGCTAATAACGCGGTGGATTTTATCCAAATTCAGAAGTTCACGTTCGCCGCTACGTTTGGTTACGAAGAGCTGTTGAGTCATGTAGGTGCATCCATTGTCATTGTAGTTATATTTAATGTGCTTGCACACTATATATTGTGTTCAGTTAGCGCAGATGTGTGATTTCTGCACAATATATAGTGGTGTTGAATTACTCGTATCCTAGCACTAATTCCGGGGTGATCAAGTCCGTCCGTCGCTTGAAATTGAGTTCTGCGAGGAAATTTTGAGGCGGTATTCGCTAGAACGCTTGTCAGGATAGTGGTTTAGAAAAATCAAGATTTAAAAAAAATATTCTAAGAACATTTTCGTCTGTTGGTTAGTCGCACAAGATGACTAAAATATAAGCCAGAGATAACGCGGCTTTTACTCAGCAATCATCGATAACAGCTCAGCTGGCTGTTTTATGTGCGCGTCAGCACCCCATAAATGCGGCTCGTCTTGTTCACTAATATATCCGTATTGCGCCAAGATCGTGTACATACCGGCGTTTCTCCCTGCTTCGATATCACGCTCGGCGTCACCCACGTACCAACACAGCTCAGGTGCAATGTTCAACGCTTCGGCTGCGTGTAGCAGTGGCAGGGGGGATGGCTTTGCCACCGGCAGAGTATCGCCACTGACGATAACTTTGATGTTGGCCAACTCCGGATAATGAGGCACCAACAAGTGAGTTAAGGCTTCGGGCTTGTTGGTAACTATGGCGACCTCGACATTTAAGGCTTGCAGGCGCAATAACAAGTCGCTAACCCCATGATAAGGGCGGGTATGGACGGCAATGGCGTCTCGATAGGCCTGCAAGAAGGCGCTTCTTAGCTCATCTTTTCGTAATTCAAACTCATCGCCATATGCATAACGCAGCATGCCGGCTGAGCCGTGCGACGCTAACGGTGTATATTCAGCCGCACTCACGAGAGGGCGTTGCTCTTGTGCTAACACAAAATTTAATGCGGCACCCAAATCAGGTGCCGTATCGAGTAGGGTGCCATCCAAGTCAAACAATATAGCTTGAGGTGAATTCATAGTGATTAGTTACCGTATTGGCTTCTGTAAACAAACGATGTAGTTAACATCAACATTGCGGTCATCTAAGAAAAAGCCACGCCAAGGCAGGTAATGAATACCGGTCATGGTTAGCGCTTCTAGTTTTGCCGCATCGGTCATCCGTAATAATTCTGCGGGTTGAATAAACTTATCATGCTGGTGAGTACCTTTAGGCACCCACTGCAATACATATTCAGCGGCAACAATACCGAGCAACCAAGACTTAATATTGCGATTTAAGGTTGAGAAAAAGATTTTCCCACCGGGTTTGAGCGCTTGTGCTGCTGCGAGAACAATTGCCGCAGGGTCTGGTACATGCTCTAGCATTTCCAGACAAGTCACCACATCAAACTGCTCGGCGTTTTCTGCCGCAAAGGTTTCCGCAGGTATGTTATGATAGTCAATGCTCAACTTGCTTTCTAACGCATGTAAACGAGCAACCTGTAATGATTGTTCAGCAAGATCGATACCGGTTACTACAGCACCGGCTTTGGCCAAACCTTCGGTCAATAAGCCGCCACCACAACCAATATCTAAGATTTTGTTACCAAAAACACCGTCGCATTGTTGTTGGATAAACTCAAGGCGTAGCGGATTAATTTGGTGCAAAGGTTTAAATTCGCCTTCGGGGTCCCACCAGCGCGAGGCGATGGCACTAAATTTTTCAATTTCAGCGGGATCAACGTTCGAAGTTGTGTTCATAGGGCTTCTGCTATTGCGTAAAAGTAGGTACAGTGTACTCAACCTACAGGGATAAAAAAAGATGCGATAGTACGGCCGTACAGGTACAATAGCCGCAATCTATAAAATTATAAGAAAGACAGATCGTTTAGGGATATAACTTATGAGTGATCTCGCCAGAGAAGTCGTTCCGGTCAATATTGAAGATGAATTAAAGAGTTCCTATCTCGATTACGCGATGAGTGTAATCGTAGGGCGAGCGTTACCGGACGTTCGTGATGGCCTCAAACCAGTTCATCGCCGTGTACTCTTCGCAATGAATGAGTTACGCAATGATTTTAACAAGCCTTATAAGAAATCAGCTCGTATCGTTGGTGACGTGATTGGTAAATATCACCCGCATGGTGATAGCGCCGTGTACGACACCATTGTACGTATGGCGCAGCCGTTCTCGCTTCGCTATACCCTGGTAGACGGGCAAGGTAACTTTGGTTCTGTTGATGGCGACTCGGCTGCAGCAATGCGTTATACCGAGATTCGAATGGCTAAAATTGCCGGCGAACTGCTTTCAGACCTCGAAAAAGAAACCGTAGATTTTGTACCTAACTATGACGGTACTGAACAAATTCCTGACGTGCTACCAACCCGTGTACCAAACTTATTGGTAAACGGCTCATCTGGTATTGCCGTTGGTATGGCTACCAATATTCCACCACATAACCTGTCGGAAGTGGTTGATGGTTGCTTGGCTATGATTGAACAGCCAGACATTACTACCGATGAGCTCATGGAATATATTCCTGGCCCAGACTTCCCAACAGCAGCCTCGATTTCAGGCCGCGCGGGTATTGTCGAAGCTTATCGCACCGGTCGTGGCCGTATTCATTTACGGGCGACGGCAGAAATTGAAGTTGACAGCAATGGTCGTGAAACCATTCTGGTAACGGAAATTCCTTATCAAGTGAACAAAGCTCGCTTGATTGAAAAGATTGCCGAGTTGGTTAAAGAAAAACGCTTGGAAGGCATTAGCGCACTGCGTGATGAGTCCGATAAAGATGGTATGCGTATCGTTATTGAACTCAAACGTGGTGAAGTAGGTGAGGTGGTACTGAACCACTTATACGCCAACACGCAAATGCAAGTGGTGTTTGGTATCAACATGGTTGCACTTGATAAAGGCCAACCACGTTTATTTAACCTACGCGACATGCTGCACTGCTTTATTCTGCACCGTCGTGAAGTGGTCACTCGTCGCTCGGTATTTGAGCTGCGCAAAGCGCGCGAACGCGCACATATCTTAGAAGGCTTAGCCATTGCCCTTGCGAATATTGACGAAGTGATTGAAATGATTCGTCGCTCGCAAACCGCAGCGGAAGCTAAAGCCGGCTTAACAGGCCGCTCATGGCGTTTAGGCGATGTTGCAGCAATGCTGGAACGCGCTGGTGTTGACGCTGCTCGCCCTGATCATTTGCCTGAACAGTATGGTATTCGCGATGGCGAGTACAACTTAACTGACGAGCAAGCACAAGCAATCTTGGATTTACGTCTACACCGTTTAACCGGTTTAGAACACGAGAAGATTCTCGACGAATACCAAGGTTTGCTGAACGTTATTGAAGAGTTGTTACTGATCTTGAATAACTCTGAGCGTTTGATGGAAGTGATTCGTGAAGAACTTGAAAAAGTGAAAGCGGATTACGGTGATGCGCGTCGTACGGAAATTACTGCGGCAATTCACGACATCAGCATGGAAGATTTAATTAACGAAGAAGATGTGGTGGTTACGCTGTCACATACTGGTTATGTTAAGTACCAGCCGCTATCTGAATACGAAGCGCAGCGTCGCGGTGGTAAAGGTAAAGCCGCGACCAAGATGAAAGAAGAAGACTTCATCGAACGCCTATGGGTTGCTAATACCCACGATACGATTTTGTGTTTCTCAACTCGTGGTCGCATCTACTGGATGAAGGTATACGAGTTACCACTAGCAAGCCGTGCCTCGCGCGGTCGTCCAATTGTGAACTTGTTGCCGCTGGAAGATGATGAACGTATTACCGCGATTCTACCAACGCGTGATTATCCAGAAGATAAGTACATCTTAATGGCAACCCGCATGGGTACCGTTAAGAAGACGCCTATGGTCGATTACTCACGTCCACGTAACGGCGGCATCATTGCACTTAACCTGAACGAAGGTGACGAGCTGATTGGTGTTGACGTAACCACAGCTGGCGATGAGGTGATGTTATTCTCAGACGCAGGCCGTGTCGTGCGCTTCAGTGAAGATCAGGTTCGTTCGATGGGTCGTACAGCTACGGGTGTTCGCGGTATTCGCTTAGACGAAGGCCAGAAAGTCGTTTCATTAATAGTGCCGCGCACTATTGAAGATGAAGTTCCGACCATTCTTACCGTGACTGAAAACGGTTTTGGTAAGCGTACACCAATCACTGACTACCCAGCGAAGAGCCGCGCCACCAAAGGTGTGATCTCGATTAAGGTTAGCGAACGTAACGGTGCGGTTGTTGGTTCGATGGAAGTCATCGAAAGCAACCAAATCATGCTAATTAGTGATCGCGGAACCTTAGTCCGTACACGCGTCACCGAAGTAAGCACTGTTGGTCGTAACACCCAAGGTGTAAGACTAATTCGCACGGGTGAAAACGAACTCGTAGTGGGCTTACAGCGTGTTGATGACGCGGAAGATGATGATGAGGATATCGAAGAACTGTTGAATGAGCCGGTAGAAGGCGAAGACAACAACGAACCTCTAGACGACAACATAGACGACGATACTGAAGAGTCAGAAAGCGAGGATTAACCATGAGCGCCCCGTTTAATTTTTCCGCGGGGCCGGCAATGCTGCCGGCAGAGGTAATGAAGCAAGCTCAGGATGAGTTTTTGAATTGGAATAACCAGGGTATCTCGGTAATGGAAGTAAGCCATCGAGACCCTGTGTTTATTAACCTTGTAGAGCAAGCCGAGCAAGATCTACGCGAACTCATGGGTATCCCCGATAATTATCGGGTGTTGTTTATGCATGGCGGGGGCCGCGGGCAGTTTAGTGCGGTCCCACAAAATATTGCCGGACCAGAAGATACAGTGGATTACTTAAACTGTGGCATCTGGTCTGATTTTGCCATTCGTGAAGCGCGTAAATACGTAAAGCATGTGAATGTGGTGGGTAGCACGATCGATACCGACCAAGGCAAAGCGATGAGTCCGGTTGAATCATGGTCGTTAAGCGATAACGCGGCCTATTTCCATTATTGCCCTAATGAAACCGTTGATGGTATTGCGCTGCACGAAATTCCAAATGTCGCCGCACCTATTGTGGCGGATATGTCCTCAAATATTCTCTCAGAACCCTTAGATGTGAGCCGCTTTGGCGTGATCTACGGTGGTGCTCAGAAGAATATCGGGCCGTCAGGATTTGCCATTACCATTATCCGTGATGATTTATTAGGTAAAGCACAATCCAATACCTCAACCATTATGGATTACACGGTACAAGCCAAAGAAGGGTCGATGTACAACACCCCAAATACCTTTGCTTGGTATTTATCAGCATTGGTGTTTCAGTGGTTGAAACGTCAAGGTGGCATTGCGGCTATAGGCCAACAAAACCGCCTGAAAGCGAGCAAGCTGTATGATTTTATTGACAGCTCTAGCTTTTATAGTAACCCGGTACACCCTGACTATCGCTCCCGAATGAACGTACCATTCTTGCTCGCCGATGACAGCCTTGATCAACAATTTTTAGACCAAGCTACTCAAGCAGGTTTAGTTGGTTTGAAAGGACACCGTTTTGTCGGTGGTATGCGTGCCAGTATTTATAACGCAATGCCGCTAGCAGGTGTAGAAGCGTTAATCGACTTCATGAAGGAATTCGAACGCAAGGCTTAACTCGACTAACGAATAATAAACAACGAACAACGAGCGATTCCACCATGACAGAATTTAATGCTAAAGCCTTGGCTAACGAAGGGGTGCGAAATTTAAGCCCTTATCAAGCAGGCAAGCCGATTGAAGAACTAGAGCGCGAACTCGGTATTACCGATATCGTCAAACTCGCCTCTAATGAAAACCCACTAGGCTTAAGCAGTGCGGTTAAACAAGCACTCCAAGACACCATTGCTGACTTAGCGCGTTACCCGGATGCCAACGGTTTTTACTTAAAAACCAAATTGGCGGAAAAGTTTAATATTGAAACCAATCAAATTACTCTCGGTAACGGGTCAAATGACGTATTGGAGCTAATGGCACGCACCTTCGTCAATGCTGATCATGAAGTGCTGTTTTCGCAACACGCATTCGTTGTATATCCGCTAGTTACGCAAGCGATTGGCGCTAAAGGCATTGCGATACCAGCAAAAGATTACGGTCATGACCTACCGGCCATGTTGGCTGCTATTACTGATCGTACTCGCATGATCTTTATCGCGAACCCGAACAACCCAACTGGAACTTTCTTAACCAAAGAAGAGCTGGCTGAGTTTATGGGGCAGGTGCCAGCGCATGTTATTGTGGTACTTGATGAAGCCTATTATGAGTACGTACCGGCCGCGGAACGTGCGCCATCATTAAGCTGGATCGAAACTTATCCCAATTTGATTGTTACCCGTACCTTCTCAAAAGCATACGGCTTAGCGGGCTTACGCGCCGGCTATGCGGTGAGTCACGCAGATATTGCTGACCTGATGAACCGTGTACGCCAACCGTTTAATATGAATAGCTTAAGCTTACGTGCTGCTGAAGTAGCTTTAGATGACATTGATTATCTAAACCAAGCTATTGCCATTAACGATGCTGGAATGGCGCAACTGATTGCCTTCTGTGATGAGTTCCAGCTGTCTTATATTCCATCGTACGGTAACTTCTTAACCATTGAAGTGGGGCCAAACTCAGCGGATATTTATAATCAATTACTCCACGCAGGGGTTATTGTGCGTCCGGTTGCAGGTTATGAATTACCCAATCATCTCCGCGTAAGTATTGGTTTACCGGAAGAGAACCAAGCGTTCATTGACGCTATGAAAAGCATTCTTGCTCGGTAATATTAATGTCTGAATCCATAGTATTGCGCGGCTTAACACAGTGCCAAGGGCGTGTAACTTTGCCAGGCTCCAAGAGCATTGCTAACCGTGCTTTACTAATGGCTGCCCTCTGTACCGAGGGCACTACTACCCAGTTGACTAATGTGCTGCGCAGTGATGACACTGAACGTATGCTGGAAGCGTTGGCTGCGTTAGGCGTTGAGATTGCAGAGAACGCAGACGATAACACCAGTATTAAGATAACCGGTTGTGGTGGTCGCTGGCAGCAAACCCCTGACCTTATCGATTTAGGCAATGCGGGTACCGCGATGCGCCCCCTTGCTGCCGTGTTGGCAGCAACCCTTCAGCAGGAGCCACTAACCTTAACCGGTGATGCTCGCATGCAAGAGCGGCCAATACGAGCGCTACTGCATGCTTTACGAAACCGTGGTGCCCAAATTAAATGTTTAGGCGCAGAAGGCTATCCGCCATTGCGGATTAACACCGGGCTGCAGGGCGGCCGTGTGCAAATTGATGGTAGCGAATCAAGCCAATACATTTCGGCACTATTAATGGCCTTGCCGTTGCTGCAAGCCGATAGCGAACTTGAGTTGGTTGGCAACGTGGTATCGTGGCCCTACATTGAATTAACCTTGGCCATGCTGAAGCGCTTTGGGATCGAGATTCAGCAATCAGGCACACAAACATTCTTTATCGCCGGTGGACAAAGCTACCAATCACCGCAACAGTATTGGGTTGAAGGCGATGCTAGTGCGGCTTCGTATTGGTTAGCAGCAGCTGCTATTGGCGGTGGCCCGCTAACCATTGATGGCGTTGGCGCTGAAAGTATTCAAGGTGATGTTGGTTTTGCTGACTACCTGAAAAAAATGGGTGCTCAGGTCGAAATTAAAGCCCAATCGATTACGGTAAGCGGTGGCCAATTAACTGCTTTAGATGCGGATTTAAACGCAATTCCTGATGCGGCAATGACCTTCGCAACGCTGGCTTTATTCGCACAAGGTACAACGAAAATTCGTAATGTGGCGAACTGGCGTATAAAAGAAACCGATCGCTTACATGCCATGGCTACGGAACTTCGCAAGGTTGGTGCGCACGTGGAAGAGGGCGCTGACTATATTTTCGTAACACCGCCAGCAGATGGCGTAACCAAGCATGCAGCAATAGCTACCTACGATGATCATCGCATGGCGATGTGCTTTTCATTACTAGGGTTTACTCCGGCTGGGGTAACCATACTAGACCCTCAATGCTGTCGTAAAACCTACCCCAAGTATTTTGAAGAATTCTTGAAATTAACCCGCTGATTAATGTGATTGCAGTATTCGTTTATTACTATTTTTACGAATATAGATGCAATTTTCTCACAAATCCGTATAATTGCGGCGCTTTTATTAGGCAGAGGATCGCATGATCAATCAAATTCCGGTAATTACAATTGACGGCCCAAGTGGGGCTGGAAAAGGTACGGTTAGCCGTATTTTGGCGGAAAAGCTCGGCTGGCATCTGCTTGATAGTGGTGCTATCTACCGGGTGCTTGCGCTAGCAGCGCTGCATCATGGCTTTGCGCCCAACGATGAAGAAAGTTTAGAAGCCCTAGCGGGAACCTTAGATGTAAAGTTTGATGTCGAAGAAGACGAGCATTTAACCCACATTATTTTGGAAGGCGAAGATGTCACTATGACCATCCGCCAAGAACAAGTGGGTAACATGGCCTCTAAAATCGCGGCATTGCCACGAGTACGCGAAGCTTTATTGCGTCGCCAACGGGCTTTTAAAGAGCTTCCAGGGCTGGTTGCGGATGGCCGCGACATGGGTACTGTGGTGTTTAACGATGCAGCGGCCAAGGTGTTTTTGACCGCCAGCGCAGAAGAGCGCGCGCAACGTCGTTATCAACAATTGCTAGATAAAGGTTTTACTGCTAAAATCGACCAGTTAATAACCGAGATTCAAGAGCGCGATGAGCGTGATACTAACCGTTCAGTGGCTCCGTTGAAGCCGGCTGAAGGTTCGCTGTATATCGACTCGACGAACTTAAGTGTTCATGAAGTGGTTGACCAAATTCTTGAGTTTGCCCATGGCAAGCTCTCAAATTCTGAGAAGGTTACTTAAAACTAACCAACTTAGCGGTCTGTAGCAAGGAATGCGAACAGATTAATTTTAACAACCCCGCCTCACGGGATGTTTGGTGGACGTACATAACTGAAGTAAGTTAACTCATATGTCAGAAAATTTTGCACAGCTGTTTGAAGAGAGCCTACAAGAGGTAGAAACTCGTCCAGGTTCAATCGTAAAAGGTACTATCGTAGCTATTAACCGTGATGTGGTTTTAGTTGACGCAGGCCTCAAATCTGAAAGTGCTATCCCTGTTGAACAATTCCGCAACGCTGAAGGCGCTGTTGAAGTTCAAGTAGGCGACCAAATCGACGTAGCATTAGATGCAGTAGAAGACGGTTTCGGTGAAACTATCTTGTCTCGCGAAAAAGCTAAACGCTACGAAGCTTGGTTACAGCTGGAAAAAGCTTATGAAGACCAAGAAACTGTTACCGGTGTTATCAGCGGTAAAGTTAAAGGTGGCTTCACTGTAGATTTAGGTGGTGTACGTGCGTTCTTACCAGGTTCATTGGTAGACGTTCGTCCGGTTCGTGAAACCACGCACCTAGAGAACAAAGATTTAGAGTTCAAAGTTATCAAGCTTGACCAGAAGCGCAACAACGTTGTTGTTTCACGTCGTGCAGTTATTGAAACTGAGAACAGTGCAGAGCGCGATGAGCTGCTTGAGAACCTGCAAGAAGGTCAAGAAGTTAAGGGTATCGTTAAGAACCTTACTGACTACGGTGCATTCGTAGACTTAGGCGGCGTTGACGGCCTACTGCACATCACAGACATGGCTTGGAAGCGCGTTAAGCACCCAAGTGAAGTTGTGAATGTTGGTGATGAAATCAACGTTAAAGTATTGAAGTTTGATCGTGAGCGTACGCGCGTATCATTAGGCCTGAAGCAGTTAGGTGCTGATCCTTGGGCTGATATCGCTGCACGTTACCCAGAAGGTCACCGTCTGGTTGGTCGTGTTACGAACTTAACTGACTACGGTTGCTTCGTTGAAATTGAAGAAGGCGTAGAAGGCTTAGTTCACGTTTCAGAAATGGACTGGACTAACAAGAACGTACACCCATCTAAAGTGGTTAACTTGGATGACGAAGTTGAAGTTATGGTTCTTGAAATCGACGAAGAACGTCGTCGTATTTCACTAGGCCTGAAACAGTGCAAAACTAACCCTTGGGAAGATTTTGCTCAGAACTTCAACAAAGGCGACAAAGTATCAGGTAAGATCAAATCAATTACTGATTTCGGTATCTTCATCGGTTTAGATGGCGGCATCGACGGGTTGGTTCACTTGTCTGACATCAGCTGGAACGCGACTGGCGAAGAAGCCGTTCGCGAGTTCAAGAAAGGCGAAGAAGTTACCGCAGTGGTTCTTCAAGTTGACGCAGAGCGTGAGCGTATCTCTCTAGGTATCAAGCAATTAGAAGAAGATCCGTTCAACAATTATCTGGCGGCCAACAAAAAAGGTGCTATTGTTACTGGTAAGGTCATCGAAGTTGATGCCAAAGGCGCTAAAGTTGAATTAGCTGACAGTGTTGAAGGTTACGTACGTGTTGCAGACATTTCACGTGACCGCGTTGAAGACGCAACTACTGTTCTTTCAGTTGGTGACGACATTGAAGCACGTTTCATGGGTGTAGACCGTAAGAACCGTACTTTAAGCTTGTCTATCCGCGCGAAAGATGAAGTTGAAGAGAAAGAAGCAATGGATTCAGTGAACAAGCAGCAAGATGATGCTGACTTCTCTAACGCCATGGCAGAAGCTTTCAAAGCAGCTAAAAGCGACGACTAATATCGACACTAACCGCGGCTTTTGCATTGACGCACAACAGAGGAGCTTGAGATGACAAAATCGGAGCTGATTAACCAGTTAACGAGCTTGTACCCAGGTCATTCTCCGCGTCAGATAGAAGATGCGGTGAAAGAAATCATCGAACAAATGGCGCAACATATGGCGTCTGGCGGAAGAATAGAAATCCGTGGTTTTGGTAGTTTCTCACTGCATTATCGTGCGCCGCGGATCGGCCGAAACCCGAAAACGGGTGAACAGGTTAAATTGGAGGGCAAACATGTCCCACATTTTAAACCTGGTAAAGAACTTCGTGAACGGGTTGATAATATCGGTTGATTTATCGTCGAGTTAAATAGAACGGCATGCTATATTAAGCATGCCGTTTTTTTATCTGCGTGAAACAGGGAAACGCTATGATTCGATTCATATTTATCAGTTTACCGCTCATTTTACTGTTCTTGCTTGCCGTCGCTTTTGGCGCGTTAAACAAAGCTATTGTTCAAGTCGATTTTCTCGTGGTGCAAAGCCAAGTATCCATTGCCTTGGTCGCCGCGCTGTTTTTAGCTGTGGGATTTTTCATTGGCTTAGTGGCGATGTCAGCCCGCACGTTAATGCTTCGCCGCGAACTACGTAAGTTACGCAAACAAGTGGTAGATAAGAGCGCCTAATTAATGCTTGAGTTACTGTTTTTGCTATTACCAGTTGCCGCTGCCTATGGTTGGTTCATGGGGCGCAACAGTGTGCGTAACGAAGATCGCCACGAGCAAGAACTCTTTTCTAAGCAATATGTAACCGGTTTAAATCTTTTGCTATCTGATCAGCCAGACAAAGCCGTTGATCTCTTTATTGAATTACTCGATGTCGACTCAGACACCTTAGAAACCCACTGGGCATTAGGGAAGCTATTTCGGCGTCGCGGCGAACTGGATCGCGCCATAAAAATACACCAGAACCTCACCTCGCGACCGGCCATTAGCGAACGCGAACGTCGCAGTGCGATGTTTGAATTGGGTTTAGATTACCTTGCGGCCGGCATCTACGATCGTGCCGAACAAATGTTATTGGCATTGCAAAGTGATAAAGAATTCCAAGAATCCTGCCAGCGCCACTTGCTCGAACTTTATGAATCGACGCACGAGTGGGACAAAGCCATTAAAATTGCGCTTAAACTTACCCGCCACGATAAACAGGCCCATGGTCTCGTGGCGCAACTGTATTGTGAACTTGCTGAACTGCAAGACGACGTCGAATTCGCCGAAAAATATTACCAAAAAGCACACCAACACGATCAAGGTTGCGTGCGCGCGACCTTAGCCTTAGGTCGCATGTGGTACAACCAAGGTTTGTATCGTAAGGCTCAAAAAACTTTAACGCGGGTGTTAACCGAAGATAGTGACTTTATTTCTGAGGCGCTGCCGTTAATTAAAGCCTGTTATCAAGAGCTCAACGACGAAACTGGCTTGGTTCATTTTTTACATGAATGCGTGAAAGAAGCCCATTCAACGTCAGCGGCAATTATGCTGTCGGAACTCATAGCTCGAGAGAATAGTGTTGAGTCCGCTCAAGAGTTTATTCAATCGTCATTGATTCAAAACCCGACCATGCGTGGCTTCCACCAGTTAATGGATTTTCATATTCGCGCGGCCGATCTAGGCAAAGCGCGAGATAGTTTAAAAATGCTGCAAAAAATGGTGCAGCAACAGATGCAACAGCGGCCTAAGTATCGCTGTCGTCAATGTGGGTTTTCTGGGAGTACTCTGTACTGGCACTGTCCGTCGTGCCGTACATGGGGTGATATTAAACCGATAATTGGGTTAGATGGAGAATAAATGAAACAACGTTCACAGGTTTTTGTCGCACTTGATTTTGCCGATGCCAATTCTGCTTGGCCGCTGATTAATCAGCTATCTCCTGAGCATTGTGGTTTGAAAGTGGGGAAAGAATTGTTTACCGCAGCCGGGCCAAATTTTGTGCGCGAGTTAGTGCAACGCGGTTTTAAAGTATTCTTAGATCTAAAGTTTCATGATATTCCAAATACAGTGGCGAAAGCCGTTCGTGCAGCTGCTGAGCTTGGCGTATGGATGGTGAACGTGCATGCCAGCGGCGGTAGTCGTATGCTCACTGCCGCTCGCGAAGCTATTGCGCATCTGCCAAATAAACCTTACCTCATTGCAGTAACGGTCTTAACTAGCATGACCGAGGAAGACTTAGCCGAGCAAGGCTTAAGCATAAGCCCGGCGGAGCAGGTTATGCGCTTAGCACAATTAACCAAGAACAATCATTTAGATGGTGTGGTGTGCTCGGCGTGGGAAGCTGAAGCGATTAAGCAAGCTTGTGGCGACGACTTCATGTTGGTAACACCAGGTATTCGACCTGCAGGCAGCAAGCAAGATGATCAGCGCCGAATTATGACCCCAGCCGACGCTGCCCAACTTGGGATTGAAGTGTTGGTCATTGGTCGTCCGATTACGCAAGCCGCTGATCCGGTTGCAGCGCTGGCTGCGATCAATGAAAGTCTTACTCAATAATACGTGTTATTGAATGGCAGCCCTGAGTAGGGCTGCTTAAACTCTCTTTACTGCATGTTGCAGCTTTGAAAAAAGGACGAGGAGAGTTTTATGTTACGGAAAACATTAATATTTGCATCCATGCTGTCGCCACTAGTCGTCGTACAACCAGCAATGGCACAGCCCCTTCCATTACCCACCCAAGCCAGTGCACAAACTACCACGGTAAACATCAATTCAGCTTCTGCTGAAGAGTTGGCAATGGCGCTTACGGGAATCGGTTTGAAACGCGCGCAAGCGATCATTGAGTTACGCAACCAGCTCGGGCAATTCAGTGACGCCAATCAACTGATGCAGGTTAAGGGCATTGGTCCGCGGGTATTAAAACTGAATCGCGAACGCATTGTGTTTTAGTCGGCATCAGTCGATGAGGTTGTATGGCGCGCCAACGAAGCTAATTGTCGGCGATGTAAGCGCCATGCAACCACTCCGGCTAAAGCTCCGCTGAGATGAAGCAACCAAGTGTCAGGTGTTGCTGCAACCACTGGCAGTTCGAAATACTCGAACAGAATTTTTAGTGCCATAGCAACTAGTACCAGCGGGTATAACCAATGGCTGGAGTGGTATTGATGTAGGCTCCAACTCAATAAAATCCCAAGGACTAATAATCCATGCAATAAACCCGAAATACCCGCGAAGGATTCTGGCTGACCCACTGCATATAGAAGTAAACAGGTGATGACAGCAATCACAAGCAGGGCATTGAGCCAGGTACGAATTGAAAAGTGAGGCGCGAATACTATGGTAATCAGTAACAACGCAAGGGCATTGAATAATGTCTGATAACCATCTGTATGGAGTAAGTGTGCGGTCAGCAAACGCCATGGCTCTTGCCACGTTAAAGCATATTGATAGTTAAACTGCGCGGTCAGTGCCGGCACTTCAAGTTGGTAAAAATAGAGCCACACCAGAATGATGGCTAAAAGACTACTACAAATAATAACTTGAATACGATTAGACATAATAAATAGACCCACATCCTTTCATTGTTCTTGGGTTGGCAAGGCATTATGATAGAACGATTGTACTCGTTTAGTAAGTACATAAATAATTCATGACAACTATTAAGGTGTATTGTTATGCGAATATATTGGGCGTTCCTCGCATTAGCTCTCGTCGGCTGTGCAGAATCCACGAATCAGGTTGCTAAGCGGGGCGCAGAAGACCCTGAAGCTGCTACTGGTTATATAGAGAAAACCGGGCAAACAGCTCAGCACTATATGGTGGCAGCCGCGTCACCAGCCGCGGCTAAAGCCGGTGAGGCTATTCTTGCCGACGGTGGTAGTGCTATTGACGCAGCAGTCGCTGTACAAGCCATGTTGACGCTTACTGAGCCACAATCTTCGGGCATTGGTGGTGGTGGTTTCATCCTGTATTGGGATGCCGCCGAACAGCAACTTTATTCAATCGACGCCCGCGAACGTGCACCATTAGCAGCCACGCCAGAACTATTTCTAGATGCGCAAGGTCTTCCACCTGAGAGTTTTATGCAAGCAGTGGTTGGTGGCCGCTCGGTAGGTACTCCGGGTATCTTGAAAGGGCTTGAGCTTGCGCAGCAGCGTTGGGGCAAGTTGGCTTGGTCGCGTTTATTCGATGAAACCATTGCAACCGCAGAAGCGGGTTTTAAAGTATCACCGCGGTTACACAAATTACTGGCACTGCGCTTCCATCCGGGTATCGAAACTATGCAGCCTGCAGCCGATTACTTTTACCCGAATGGTGAGCCACTACAAACCGGTGACTTACTGCGTAATCCGGACTATGCGCGGACGTTAAAAATAATCGCTGAACAAGGTGCTGATAGCTTTTATCATGGCGAAATTGCTGAAGCCATTGTTGCTGCTGTACAAAATTCATCAGCCGCACCAGGTGTGTTAAGTACCGCTGACTTAGCGAGCTACGAAGCAGAAGTTCGTGAGCCGGTATGTGTGGCTTATCGCGTTTACGAAGTTTGTGGCATGGGTCCGCCAAGTTCAGGTGGTATTACCGTTTTGCAAATGCTGGGAATGCTTGAGCACTATGATCTGCCGAGCGCGCCGGTAAATGGTGAAGCGGCTATTCATCACTTTACCCAAGCGTCACGTTTAGCGTTTGCTGATCGTAACCGTTATATCGGTGACCCTGACTTTACCGATGTGCCGGTCGCGCGCATGCTCGATAAAGCCTACTTAGCAAGCCGTGCGGCAATGATTGGCGACATGGATATGGGTAAGGCAGCACCGGGTGATTTAACCACTCTAGCGCTGGCTGATGACCAATCACCAGAATTCCCGAACACCTCACATTTTGTGATTGTAGATAGTAAAGGCAATGCGGTTTCTCTCACCACCAGTATTGAACAAGGTTTTGGTTCTGGTGTGATGACGGCTGGCTTCTTATTAAACAACCAGCTAACTGACTTTTCATTGGTTCCGGAAGTGGACGGTGTGCCGGTTGCCAATCGTGTGGAAGCACTTAAGCGTCCACGCAGCTCGATGTCGCCAATGATTGTATTCGATGAACAAGGTGAATTAGTGCACTTAGTAGGCTCACCGGGTGGTCCGCGTATTATTAACTATGTGGCACAAACTTTGATCGGCGTGTTGGATTGGAATTTGGATATGCAAGCAGCGATCAACTTGCCACGAGTGACTAACCTCAATGGCGTAACTGCACTTGAGAAAGGTACGCCAATTGCTGAACTCGAGGCGGTTTTGCAACAACGGGGTCATGAAGTACGAGTGCAAGACTTAAATAGCGGCTTACATGGTATCTCTGTACTACCGGACGGTACTTTGTTTGGTGGTGCTGATCCGCGTCGTGAAGGAATTGCCGTCGGTCAATAACCGACGACTATTCTTACTTCTTGACAACGCGTGGCAGCCAGTCGGCGTAGCCACGCGCTTCCATTTCTTCCAATGGAATAAACTCTACCGCTGCGGAATTCACACAATGTCGTGTACCTGCAGGGGCAGGGCCATCGTTAAAAACGTGGCCGACATGTGAATCGGCATGACGGCTACGAATTTCCGTTCGTACCATACCAAACTTCAAGTCTTGATGAGTGGTTAAGCTTTCTTCGGTGATGGCTTGCGTAAAGCTCGGCCAGCCGCAGCTAGAGGCAAACTTATCTGCTGAAGAATAAAGTGGCTCGCCACTGACGACATCAACATAAATACCCGGCCGGTCTTCATTCCAGTACTCGTTATTAAATGGCGGTTCGGTGCCATCTTCTTGCGTAACTTTATACTGGATGGGCGACAGTTTCTGTTTTAAAACGTCAGCGCTAGGCTTCTTAAAGTCTTTGTAGTTAGGCATGGTAATTGCCTCTAGTTGTCGACTTGCTTCGGCTTGTTATTGGCGAATGGTGGCCAACCCATGGTTATGCCAGCTAACAAGTGCAAGTGGATATGGTAAACCGATTGACCACCGTCTTGGTTACAGTTCATCACCACACGGTAGCCATCTTCTGCAAAGCCAAACTGTTGGGCAAGCTTGGCAGCAACAAGGTGTAAATGGCCAACAACTTCACGATCGTCTTCGGTAATATCATTAATCGTGGCAATGGGTTTTTTGGGAATAATTAGCACATGCACTGGGGCTTGTGGATTCACATCTCTAAAAGCTAGGCTGATATCGTCTTCGTAGACAATATCAGCATTAATTTCACGATTGATAATTTTATCGAAAATAGTACTCATTCCTGCAACCTCAAAATCAGATAGGTAGTACTACATACTATCGAACTCAACCGCGAAGTACCAAGCCCTTTAGGTATAACGACTCAGGGAAGTTGGTGCGAACCGGGTGGTCAGCGCCTTGGTAGAGTCGCTCGATGATATGTAGTGTGCGTTTGGCATCCAAAGCTGCATCGGCAACCACCTTTTGGAACAACTCACCGGATAACAGCCCTGAACATGAGAAGGTAATTAAGGTACCGCCAGGGTTTAAAATCTTACAGGCGAGTCGGTTGATATCTTTGTAGCCACGGCACGCACTAATAAGATTGGCTTTGCTATCTACAAACTTGGGGGGATCCAACACGATTACATCAAAGCGTTCGCCTTTTTTATGAAAGTCGCGCAGAGCTTCAAACACATCGAGTTGCTGATTGTTTAGTAACTCAGGCGCCAAATTATTGTGCTGATGATTAATCTCGGCTTGCGCGAGCGCCGGTGCCGACACATCAAGATTAACCACCTCGCTAGCACCAGCTGCTGCGGCGTAGAGCCCAAAGCCACCAGAATAGCTAAAGGCATTGAGCACGCGCTTACCTTGCACATACTTTTGTACAGCGTGACGGCTATCTCGTTGATCCAGGTAATACCCGGTTTTATGACCAGACTGAATATCAACGCCTAACTTAAGACCATTTTCTTCTATCCAGATAGTGCTAGGTGGTGTTTCACCTGCAGCAGAATAGAGTAGTTGCGTTAGCGGCTCTAAGCCTTCTTTACGACGCACATCCACATCGGAACGTTCATAGATAGAACACTCAGGGAATAAGGCTCGTAGCGCCGCAACAATGGCGTCGCGCCAATAGTCTGCGCCCGTGCTTAATAATTGGCAGACGAGCCAGTTGTCGTACTTATCGATGGTAATACCTGGCAAGCCATCAGCTTCAGCAGCGACCACACGCCAAGCATTACTGTTGATGTCCAAGCCTTCGCGCAACTGCTTTGCGGCAGCAATACGCTCTAAAAAGAATTCGGCATTGATGTCGTCACTCTGTTTGAAACTCCAAACCCGAGCGCGAATTTGCGAGGAGGGTGACCAGGCGGCATAACCGAGCCAGTCACCACTATCACTATGAATTGAGACCGTTTCACCTGCTTGAGGCTGGCCTTTTACACGTGCTATCGCACCACTAAATACCCACGGATGAAGTCGCTTTAGCGATTTTTCTTTACCTGCATGCAAATGTACGGTTTTCGCCATTAGGTCACGCGCATGCCAGGTTTGGCACCTTCATGTGGATTAAGAATGTAAAGCTCATCACCACCAGGGCCCGCAGCCAATACCATGCCTTCAGATAGGCCAAAGCGCATTTTGCGCGGGGCTAAGTTAGCCACCATTACGGTGTGTTGGCCAATCAATTGCTCCGGCGTGTAGGCTGATTTAATGCCAGCGAATACCTGTTTAGTTTCACCACCTAAATCAAGGGTCAATTTAAGCAGTTTATCTGCGCCTTCAACGTGTTCAGCGTTGGCAATTAGCGCGATACGCAAATCAACCTTGGCAAAATCATCAAAGGCAATTTCTTCGCTAATAGGGTCTTTCGCTAATTCACCATTCGATGTGGCTACTGCAGCGTCAGCGGTTTGTTGTTTAGAATCAGCAATCATAGCTTCCACTTTTTCCATATCAATACGTTGCATCAAGGCTTTAAACTTGTTGATGCCGTGATTCGTTAAAATTTGTTGGTGTGAATCCCAAACGAAATCATCATTTAAGAATGCTTGTACACGCTCAGCAAGGGCAGGTACCACCGGTGTTAAATAGATCATTAACAAACGGAAGAGGTTGATACCAATGGAGCAAATTTCATGAACTTCATCAGCTTTGGCTGGGTCTTTAATCAACTGCCATGGTTCTTTTTCTGCGATATAGAAGTTCGCTTTGTCAGCTAAGCCCATAATGATGCGCATTGCTTTCGAGAATTCACGTTTTTCATAGGCTTCGGCAATACGTTCGCCGGCTTCACGGAACTCATCTAATAAACTGGTATCGCTGAGTTCAGCCGCTAATTTACCGTCGAACTTTTTAGTTATAAAGCCCGCGCAGCGGCTGGCGATGTTAACCACTTTACCCACCATGTCAGCGTTCACGCGCTGGGCGAAGTCGGTAAGATTTAAGTCTAAATCGTCGATACGGCTGGTTAATTTGGCAGCGAAGTAGTAACGCAAATAATCTGGATCTAAATGATCAAGATAGGTACGCGCCATCACGAAGGTACCTTTAGACTTCGACATTTTCGTGCCATTCACAGTAATAAAGCCGTGCGCCCAGACGTTCGTTGGCTGGCGGAAGTTTGAGCCTTCAAGCATGGCCGGCCAAAATAGGCTGTGGAAATAGATAATGTCTTTACCGATAAAATGGTAGAGCTCAGCGCTGCTGTCTTTCTTCCAAAAGGTTTCAAAGTCAGCGTTACCGGTGGTATCACAGTAGTGTTTAAAGCTACCCATATAGCCGATAGGCGCATCAAGCCACACATAAAAATACTTGCCTGGCGCGTCAGGAATTTCAAAGCCAAAATATGGTGCATCGCGACTGATATCCCACATTTGCAAGCCCGACTCAAACCACTCATTGAGCTTGTTGGCCATTTCGTCTTGCAAAGAACCCGAACGCGTCCAAGCTTTTAGCATGCCTTCGAAGGCGGGTAGGTCAAAGAAGTAATGCTCTGACTCACGCAATACAGGTGTTGCACCAGAAACCGCGGATTGCGGGTTTTTTAACTCGGTTGGCGAGTACGTTGCGCCACAAACGTCACAGTTATCGCCGTATTGCTCTTCCGCATTACATTTAGGGCAAGTGCCTTTAACGAAGCGATCGGGCAAGAACATTTCTTTCTGTGGGTCAAATAGCTGCTTAATGGTTTTGACTTTAATGTAGTTATTGTCACGTAAACGCGTGTAAATAAGCTCTGCTAACTCACGGTTTTCAGGGCTGTGCGTGGTGTAGTAATGGTCAAAATCAACATGGAAGTCGGCAAAATCGGATTGATGCTCACGATTCATATCCGCAATCATTTGCTCAGGATCAACGCCCAGTTGCTGTGCTTTCAGCATAATTGGCGTGCCGTGCGCGTCATCGGCACAGACATAGTGGCACTCATGGCCACGTAGTTTTTGAAAGCGCACCCATATGTCAGCTTGTATGTAGCCGAGCATGTGGCCAATATGGATAGGACCATTGGCGTACGGCAGGGCGTTGGTGACTAAGATCTTGCGTGTATCTATCGGCATGTATGCTTCCGTTAATTCCGAGATTAAAAATTCAATAAAGTGTACCTGAATCATGGCTGGCAATCCAGCCGAACCCACCGTATCATGTGGGCTTAAACCATTTTTGGAGGTATGGATGTTGAGTTGGTTTCGAGGTCAGTCAAAACCGCAGCAAAAATCGAATCCCAAGGGCATGAATAAGCAACAGTTACAAGCGTTAGAACAACTTCAGATTGAAGGCTGGCAGGGTGCTGTTCCGTTGCAATGGATTTCGGTTGACGGCGAACAGGCCACGCTGACGCTACCTTTTGCTGCCAGCAAAAGAATTCTAGCACCTTTTGAGCAGGACGCTGAACTCGGAAAATTAAACTGGCAGCTCAAACTCGCCATTAAAAAACTGCCCAACTCGCAACCTGAACTGCCACTGGTCCATGGTAATGTCATTGTCGTTTCGTCCGGTAAAGGCGGCGTGGGCAAATCATCAGTCAGTGTACAACTTGCTTTGGCGCTCTCGAGTTTTGGCGCTAAAGTGGGTATTCTTGATGCGGATATATACGGACCATCGCTGCCCACCATGCTTGGTGGTACCGGTGATAAACTGAATTTCAACGAACAGAACAAAATGATTCCTCACCAGCGCCACGGCCTGCAAGTGAGTTCGTTGGGGTACTTAACTGAAGCGAAAGATGCGGCGATTTGGCGCGGCCCGATGGCAAGCGCAGCCTTGCAGCAACTGTTTCGGGATACCAAATGGTCGGCATTAGATTACTTAATCGTAGACATGCCGCCAGGAACTGGCGATATTCAATTAACCTTCGCGCAAAAACTACCTATTACTGGTGCCGTGATTGTCACCACGCCACAAACTGTGGCACTGGCTGATGCCGAGAAGGGCATTAGCATGTTCCGTAAAGTTGGTGTGCCCATTACTGGTTTAATTGAAAATATGAGTTTTTACGAATGTGGTGCTTGTGGCCACCGTGATAGCATTTTTGGCGAACATGGTGGGGTTAAAGTGGCACAGGCTGAAGCGGTACCTTTATTAGGGCAATGGCCGTTAGCCGCGCGAATACGTGCCGGCCTTGACCAAGGCGAGCCTTTAATGACAACGGCTCCAGATGATCCGTTATCGATATTAATGCAAGACAGTGCAACTCAACTCGCAATGCAGTTATATCAGCAAGCCGAGTTGGCCAACATAGAAAAATAATAGGGAGATAGCTTGCTATGCGTTTAAACGATAGGCAGATAGAAGAATACTTAGCAAGTGGCAAAATTGGCCTTGATCCGATGCCCGATGTTGCTGATATCAGTGGGGTAACTGTGGATATTCATTTGGGCAATGAGTTTCGCGTACTGCAAGATCATGCCGCAGCTTTTATCGATATTAGTGGCCCCAGTGAAGATATCAATCGTGCCATCGATTCGGTTATGGGCGATCCTATTGTACTTACTGAAGAGCAGGCGTTCTTTATTCACCCGGGCGAGTTTGCCTTAGCCGTTACTCACGAAGCGGTTACCTTACCTGATGATATGGTGGGTTGGTTGGATGGGCGTTCATCGCTAGCACGTTTGGGCTTAATGGTTCACGTTACCGCGCACCGGATTGATCCGGGCTGGTCAGGGCAGGTCGTACTTGAGTTTTTTAACAGTGGTAAGTTGCCGCTGGCACTGCGCCCGAATATGAAAATTGGTGCCTTAAGCTTTGAACAATTAGATGAGCCGTGTTTGCGCCCATATAGCAAACGCAAAGATGCGAAGTATAAAGATCAACGCGGCGCCGTTGCTTCTCGCATTGGCGCCGACAATAACGACTAATCCTATCTAATTATCGCAATGGTGTTGCGTGTGCAGCACCAGCGAATATCGCATTCACTAGCAAGACATTTAAGCCATCCAAGTACGCACGATAGGTGGGTTCTTGGGTGAAACTAATGACCATGCCGCGACCGCGAGGCTGCCACATTAGATATGGTTTGTGAGCCAATTGCTGTTGGTTCTCAGCCCATAGATAACCACTGGCAAGTACTTGGTCTGCCGCAGCATAACTCACCACATTACGGCCATTATCAATGGTCAACGGGCGGTAAATCTGATTACCAACCGTCACGGCAAAGAGTTCAGGTTTAATACCAGCGGTTAACCAATGTTCTTGATCCACTTCTAAACGGGTAATCACACCCGCTGTCCAATATGGATCCGCCGCATCTGGGGTAATGTAGTGCTGGAATTGCTCGCGGTTTTCAAACAGCAGACCTTCTACCTGATGATCGCCATTGTGACTTGCTGCTTTTTCATTGACTGCATCTTCTAAGGCACTACTGAGAAAATCATTAGTGACCGCCCATTTGGTACTGGTGCCCAAGGTAATGAGTACGCCACCGCGCTCAATCCAATGTTTTAAGTTTTCATTGCCCGCATCGCCTAAGGCTTGAGTTAAACGGCCCTCGTGCGCTGCCGGTACAATCAACACTTGATAATGGCTCAAATCGGCACTGCTTAGCTGCGCACTACGAATGGCGGTGACTGGATAGTTCAGCTGCCGCTCAATGACAAACCTCGTGTGGCCAGCATTCAAGCTAGAAACAGGTTCATCCCATAACATTGCTACTTGCGGCGCATGCACGCGTTTAACGTTCAGTGAACCAAAGTTCGGCCCTTCAACCACCCAACTGCTATCAACCCCATCAACGGTAGCACCGGTAGTGATCACCAGTTGCTGCAGTGTTTCACGTAAGTTGGGGTTGTCGGCATGAGTTAAAATTAAGCTACCGGCGGGATAGGTTTTGCCATTGGCATGCTTAAAGCTCAAATCATTGCGTTTGACCTGCAAACCAGCGCGTAGTGCGGCCGTTAACAAACGTCCGGCGTTCATATCGCCCCAAGGCACGATATAGCCCACTTTAGCATCGGCATGGTTAACTGTTCCTGGCACGATCAAATCAGTGTTAACTGCGGTGCGCTGTACTTTTGGCAGTTTTCTACAGGTTTGGTAGTCCAAGTTGAACATTTGCGGTAATGACCACGCGGTTACATCGTAGATTTGGTCCGGTAGGTTGTTCTTACGGCGCCGTTCTTGTTCGGCAATAAAGACATCATCCATGGCAATATCTTTATCGAGTAGGGTGCGTGCCATGTAGTAGGCAGGTTGCGCAGTATCCACCACATAGGTGCCTTGCGCATAAGTATTGCCACAAGCTTTAAACGACGCTTGAGTTTCCTCTATTTTCACGCCATGACGGGTCAGTAATCCCGCCAAGCGCCGAGTACCTGCTGCATCGGCTTGCTGCGGGAAAATATAATAACGTTGCTTACTCTTTTTACCGAGTTCAACCGCCTGTTGGCGATAGTCCCAGTAGCTGCGCAAAATGTTTTCGCGTTCGCGAGAAACGGTTTCGATGGTAGCTAGTGAGGTAATAAAATGCTTGTGGACACCATCGCCATACGTCAGTAATTCGCCATCACGGGTACGGAATACGTGCCCACGTGCCGAGGCCATTTCATAAGTCATGGAAACGGAGCCATGATACAGCGGCCAGCTGGCACCATAGCCCGGGTAAAATGCATCGAATATCTCGCGGGTAAAATAGTCATAACCCTTTTCGTCAAACCATTTACCGTTGTTTTCGCCAATGGTCCAGAGAATATTCTTTTGTTCTTGGGTGATTAACGGGTTATAGGGTTCAGCTTCCGGGGTGAAGTAATAACTGGTGTCACCGCCCATTTCATGCAAGTCGACAAAGACCAAAGGCATATTTTCCAGCAATGCTTCGACTTGGCCTGAGATTTCAGGTTGGGTAAGGGCTAGCCAATCGCGGTTTAAATCAAACAAATAGTGATTACTGCGACCGCTCGGCCACGGTTCGTTGTGTTCTGCTGAAATACGGTCGGCACTGTGCTCTAAACCTGCAGTCATGTAGTAACGACTAACGAAACGGCTACGACCGTCAGGGTTCTGAACGGGGTCGATAAACACCATGGTGTTGTCTAAATAGCTTTTGGTGTCGTTGTCATTAGCCGCCAACAAGTGCCAAGCGGTAAGCATTGCGGCTTCTGGTGAGCTGATTTCATTACCGTGCACGCCATAGGAAAGCCAAATACTGGCAGGCATGGTTTTAATGAGTTGCGCCGCGGCTTTATCCGAGGTGGTATCAGCAGCGCTTAATTGCGTAATCTGCTGACGGTAATCATCGAGTTTGGCAATATTAGTCGCCGATGAAATGGCAACATAATAGAGCGTACGGCCTTCCCAGCTTTTGCCGTATTCTTCAAATACAACTTGGTCTGGGTAGGTTGCAGCAAGCGTGCGGAAATAGGTTTCTACCGCTTCAGGGCTACTAATACGGCTACCTATGGGATAACCCAATACCTTTTCAACGGTGGGGCTATTGGATTGGTAATCAATGTCTAAGCCGAGTGCCTGATTATTGGCTTGTGCGGGGGTACTAACGGCAGTGAGGGCAGCCACGGCCACAGCAAGCTTCAGTAGTTTCATTGTTGTTCCTTATAATTGAGAGCTGCGGTGAGCGCTGCCAGTAACGAGGTTCGCTCATGGCGCTGAGGCGCGTCAGTTGCCGCTTTAATATGGTCAAATGATGGTATTTTTAAATCAGGATCGTGTTGATTGGTGAGCACTAGGTCTACGATTTCGGTACCTAGCTGCTGGTGCATCCAGTCGATACGCTGGCTCAGCGAAAGTTCACCTGCTGGGCTATATTCAGGCAGCAAATTATCAATGAAGATGACCGGAGCGCTACTTTCCGCAATAGTGGCTACCACCTCATCCACCAACAGTGGTGGCATGATCGAGGTTAAAAAGCTGCCAGGGCCCAAAATGATTAATTCACTGCGGCGCAAATGACGCAACGCTTCTGGAGTAGGGGGCACGGGATGCGATAAGGTCAGGCTATGCGGCATTTCTTGCAGGCCATCCACCAACAACTCACCAAAGCACTCCAAGCCATCATGGGTGGCGGCGACTAAATCGACAGGCGTTTCCGACATGGGCAGTAAGCTGGTGTTGATATTAAGCAAACGGCGTAACAATTGTATGCCATCAACCGGACGAGCGCTTAATTGTTCGAGTGTATAGAGCAGTAAGTTGCCAAAGTTATGCCCTTGTAGCGCAGGATCGTCTTGAAAACGGTAGTTCAGCACATCTGCTGCTAACGGTTGTTCAACCAATTGCGATAAACAGTTGCGAATATCGCCCCAAGCAATACATTCGCTACTATTGCGCAATAAGCCTGAAGCGCCGCCATTATCTGTGGTGGCGACAATGCCGATTAACCGGCGTTCTAGAAAAGACAGCGTCGATAAGACACGACCCAAGCCATGACCACCACCAATGGCGGTAACGCAACGTAGATCTTTAAGCTGACGCTTTACGAGCGTTGGGGGTGAAGCTGTCGAAGCACTACTCAATGTCATGATGCTACTTATTTGTAAAAAAGATGAGTTACTTTATGCTGAACCATCGCGACAATCAATTATCTCGGCGTCTTTTGTCTTTTTTTCTGGGCCTAATCGCGCCATACTAAGGTGCTATTCCTATCACTTAACTTGTCGTATATAGGACAACAATCGTATGAAAAGTTTAATTGTCGGGCTATTAGCGTTATCAAACATGCATTTATGCATAGAAGGGCATGAGCATGCCATAGCAGTAGAAGTGGCAGATACCTTTGAGAAACGCGCTCGAGGTTTAATGTTTCGGGAAGAATTAGGTGAGCATCAAGGCATGTTGTTCACCTATGAGTCAGAGCGACCAGGTCAAGCGGGTTTTTGGATGTATAACACCTATATACCGCTCGATATCGCTTATCTCAATAAGGATAATACGATCGCGGCCATACTTTCGATGGATCCTTGTCCAAGTATTGATTCGCGCCGCTGCCCTGTATATGAACCGAAAGTTCCTTATTACGCTGCGTTAGAAGTGAATCAAGGTTATTTTGAACGTTACGACATTAGTGTGGGTACTCAACTACAAACATGTAAAAATAAAGGAGAGTAAAATCATGAAACAGTTGTCGGTGTTCACCGCTGCTGCGCTGCTGTTAGCAGGCTGTAGTCCGGCTGAGCAAAATTCAACTGAATCGGCTCGACCTCATGTAGAGGTAGACCAATTTAGTTTTAACGAAAATTATGTCGATTACTTGCGCACGTTAAGCTCTGACGAGTTTGAAGGGCGTGCACCAGCAAGCGTAGGCGAAGAAAAAACCGTTGCTTATGTAGAAGGTAAGTTTCGTGAGTGGGGCTTAAAGCCGTACGATGCAGAAAACAACACCTATCAACAGCAAGTACCACTGGTACGTATGTTACCGACGCAAGTATCGGAGATGTCGTTTTCCACCAATGATTTAGACAGCTTTGCCTATCGTGAAGACATGATGGCGTGGAGCCCACGCGTTCAAGAAGCCACTGAGCTTAAAGACAGCGAACTCGTTTTTGTTGGTTACGGTATTGTGGCTCCAGAGTTTGGCTGGGATGACTATGCTGGTATCGACGTTAGCGGTAAAACCGTGGTGGTACTGGTCAACGATCCTGGTTACGACAAACAAGATCCGGAAGTGTTTAACGGCAATGCGATGACGTATTACGGCCGTTGGACCTATAAGTTTGAAGAAGCCGCGCGTCAAGGCGCAGCAGGTGTACTGGTTATTCATGAAACGGGCCCTGCAGGCTATGGCTGGGGCGTAATTGCCGGTGGCTCACCGATGCGTTTCGATTTAGCGCGTGAAAATAAAAATATGGATCGCGCAGCCATTGAAGGTTGGATTACTAAAGACAGCGCTGATGCTTTGTTTGCTCGCTTAGGTAGCAGTTACCAGGCGATGCGTACCGCAGCGCAACAGCCTGATTTTAAAGCACAGCCTTTAATGACGGCAATGAGCATTAGTGTGAATACCAAATTTGACTATCTCAACTCGCCAAACTTAATTGGTTACATCGAAGGGAAGTCAAAACCTGAAGAGCATGTAATTTACATGGCACACTGGGACCATTTAGGTGTCGACCCTGTCAATCCAGACGATACCATTTTCAATGGTGCACAAGACAATGCTAGTGGTACTGCTGGTGTGATGGCTTTAGCTGAGTTCTTTAGCAGCCAACCGCAGCCTGAGCGTTCAGTTGTGTTTGCTCTAGTAACCGCCGAAGAGCGCGGATTATTAGGTTCAGACTGGTATGCCGATAATCCGATGTTACCACTGAGTAAAGCGGTTGGTGGGATCAACATGGATGTCTTAAATGTGTTTGGTCCGATGCAAGATATGGTCGTCGTAGGGCATGGCAATTCAGAGTTGGAAGACTACTTAACCAAGTATGTTGAACAACAAGGCCGTTACGTTGCGCCAGAGCCTAATCCAGAAGTGGGTTCATTCTACCGTTCTGATCACTTCAACCTAGCGAAACGTGGTGTCCCAATGCTGTACGCGAAGGGTGGTATTGATCACATCGACCACGGTAAAGACTATGGCCGTGAAAAACGTGCTGAATATGTACGTGTGGCTTACCACAAGCCTGCTGATGAATTTGACCCGAACTGGGATTTACGTGGTATCCAGCGCGACCTTTGGTTGTATTACTGGGTTGGTGAAGACCTCGCTAATAGCGATGCTTGGCCAAACTGGTACGCTGGTAATGAATTCCGTGGTATTCGTGACGCGTCAGCAGCCGATCGACAATAATATGAACTAGTAGTAAAAGCGGTAATGAGCCTAGGGTTTCATTACCGCTTTTTAGTTAAGGTGAACTGTGATTTCTGTAGCTGAATTATTTGGTGTCATTGCACTAATAACAAACTTTATTGCGTATCGACAAAATACCGCGAACCGCTATCGGATTATATCCGCACTGGCGTTAGGCTCCTTGTCGGTGCATTTCTTTATGTTGGGTGCGATTGCCGGCTGCGTGGTTACAGCCATTGCCGTTATCCGCAATATAATCGCCTTGAAGTGGCGCGGCCGCTGGGTTTTATGGATATTTGTTGCCATTAACGTCGCGTTCTTCTTTTGGGAACTAACGGGCGACACTCATTTAGGTATTCTTTTATTAGCTTATGCATCGTCGCTGGTGTTTACCATCGGTGCCATTGTTCTCAACGATCCTATCTCAATTCGGCGTTGGTTTTTACTGGCCGAAGTGCTGGGATTACTCTACGCAATTCTGGTCGGCAGTATCTCCGGAACCATATTCAACATCGTGAATTTAAGCAGCATCATTCTCAAATTGTTACAAGATAAGCGTCGCGGGAACTTGTCTCCACGCAAATAGTCCCCATATAGTATGGGGTACAAGTTAAAATTGAAGTGAGAACTTATGCGTATTTATATTCGCCAATGGCAAAACAAATTCAAGCCACAGCCCAACGCTAATCCATTAGCAGTGGTTTTTGGCTGGTTGTTATTTGGCTTGATGTTGCTGATAGGTTTGGCGATTGGCTTGGTGTTTTTGCTAGTCGGTTGGATTTTGTTATTGCCGGTGCTGTGGCAGCGCCGCCGCCAACTCAAGCAAATGTGGCAATTCAGCAAAGCGACCAAACAAGCACAGCAAGAAGCGCGTCAGCGGGCTGAGCGTGAGCGTGCCTACCGAGATAACCAACGCGATGACAGCGTGATAGACGCTGAATATGAAGTCAAAGACGATCGTCAGTAAAAACAGCGTTTAACGTCGTGTGAGCTGCGCTTTGCGCGTAGCTTTACGGCGTGTACGTCGAATCACATATTTACACCCGCCAATACACACATCGAAAAACAGTATAACCACCAGCGCAGAGAGCACACCGGTTACCACCGCGCGCTGCGTCATGGGCACGTTATAACTATATTGCTGCCAAGTATTCGTGCGCAATTCAGCGTTGGCCTCGGTCGCAATAAACCACAGTTGCTCAACAAAACTACTATTCAATTGTTGCCGTTCAAAGCGATAGAGTTCAACCCGACGAACCAGTTCCCGTATAGGTACAGCTTCAGCTTGAAAGATTTCGTTGCTACTCATTTCATGGGTTGCGATTAAGGCTTCCATATCACCATCAAGGTACTTGTCAGCGATGGCTTTGTACTCATTGTAATAAATCATTGCCTCAGTATATTGGGCATCAAGCCGCTGCTCATACTGAGTAACAAAGTTAGGAAGTTGCACACCGATTAACACGGCGGCAATAGCAATAATCAGAATGAAGTATCGATGTAACATAAGCTATGGTTGAGTCGAAAATCGAACTCAACCATAGCATGTTCAGGAACCGCTCGACTAGTCTTCTAGTGGCGGCTTAGGTGGGAATGTGCGACGCACAATGTAAAACAGCAAAGGTACAAAGAAGATGGCTAGTAAAGTACCACCGATCATACCGCCGATAACACCAGTACCGATTGCCTGACGGCTAACCGCACCGGCACCCGTTGATAATGCTAGCGGTAACACCCCGAAGGTAAAGGCTAAAGAGGTCATTAAAATCGGTCGTAACCGCAGTCGAACCGCTTCTAAAACGGCCACTAACAGCTCTTTTCCTTGGGCTTGTAAATCTTTAGCAAATTCTACAATTAGAATCGCGTTTCTCGCAGATACCCCAACCGTGGTTAACAAACCGACTTGGAAATACACGTCGTTTTCTAAGCCACGCATGGTTGCTGCTATCACTGCACCAAGAATACCTAGTGGCACCACCAACATCACTGAGAAGGGGATCGACCAGCTTTCATAAAGTGCCGACAAACATAAGAACACAATCAACAATGACAGCGCATAAAGCATCGGGGCTTGGTCGCCTGAAGAGCGCTCTTCTAAAGAGATACCCGTCCATTCGTAGCCAATACCCGCTGGAAGCTGAGCAATAAGCGCTTCCATGGTTTGCATGGCATCACCTGATGAATAACCTGCTGCGGCTTCACCTTGAATGTTGACCGAAGGCACACCGTTATAGCGCTCCAGGCGCTGCGCCCCAAAATCCCAGGCGGTGGTGGCAAAAGACGCAAAGGACACCATTTCTCCTTGGTTATTGCGTACATACCACTTGCCGATATCTTCAGGGGTCATGCGGGCTTCCGCAATACCTTGTAGATACACCTTCTTGACGCGGCCACGGTCAATGAAGTCATTGACGTAGGTGGTACCAAACGCGTTGGCTAGGGTGGCGTTAATATCACTGATGCTTAAGCCTAAAGCTTTGGCCTTTTCAAAGTCGACATCAATGCGCAGCTGCGAGGTATCTTCTAAACCATTAGGGCGGACACCGCTTAGCGAGCTTTCTTGCGCCGCCATACCGAGGAGCTGATTGCGCGCTTGCAGCAGCGCATCATGGCCTAAACCACCACGGTCTTGCAGATATAAGTTAAAACCACTAGCGGTACCTAGCTCTGGAATTGACGGCAGGTTAAAGGCAAACACCATGGCCTCGCGAATCTGCATAAAGTAACCGAAGGCACCACCAATAATGGCATCAATTTGTAGGTGCGGTTCGGTACGCTCATCCCAGTCGTCTAAACGAACGAAAGCAACCCCTGAGTTTTGCCCTTGGCCACTAAAACTAAAGCCCACCACTGAGAACACGGAACGAATTCCTGGTGCTTCATCGAGCAGGTAGTTTTCGATTTTAGCCATGGTTGCTTGCGATTGTTCTTGCGTGGCACCTGCCGGCAACATCATTTGCGTTAAGAAAATGCCGCGGTCTTCGTTCGGTATAAAGGAACTAGGCATGCGCGAGAACAAAAAGCCAACCACCACAATCAAGCCTAAATACACCAATACAAAGCGTACACTGCGTTTAATAATGCTATTTACAGAGCTCGTGTACTTTTTGGTGGCGCGATCGAGGTTACGGTTAAACCAACCCAACGGGCCGGTCGACTTACGGTCGTGCTTAATCGGCTTCAGAATGGTTGAACACAGTGCTGGGGTGAAGATAATCGCCACCAGAACGGATAACGCCATGGCTGAAATAATGGTAATAGAGAACTGGCGATAAACGGCGCCGGTTGAGCCACCGAAGAAGGCCATTGGTACGAATACGGCTGCCATGACCAAACCAATCGCCACCAAAGCACCGGTGATTTGTTGCATCGATTTAATGGTTGCGGCGCGCGGTGAGAGTTTTTCTTCACTCATCAAGCGCTCGACGTTTTCGACCACAACAATAGCATCATCCACCAATAGGCCGATGGCGAGTACCAATCCGAACATGGTCAGCGTGTTAATCGAGAATCCTAGCACCGACATAATACCGAAGGTACCAAGCAGTACGACCGGGATAGCTAGGGAAGGGATGATGGTGGCGCGCAAGTTCTGTAAGAACAAGAACATCAACAGGAAGACTAAAATGATCGCCTCGAAGAGGATTTTAACCACTTCTTGTATCGAAATTTCAACGAACGGGGTGGTGTCGTATGGAATCTCTAAGTGCACGCCTTCCGGAAAGAACTGCGACAGCTCATCCAGTTTTTCTTTTACCGCTGCAGCCGTATCTAGCGCATTGGCGCCAGTCGCGAGTGATACCGCCATACCAACTGCTGGTTGGCGGTTATAACGGGCTGTGGTGCCGTAGTTTTCACCGCCAAGCTCGACGTGTGCCACATCGGCCACAGTAACTTTAGAACCATCAGCGTTGACGCGTAGCAATACGTTCTCAAACTGCTCAACGGTTTCTAACCGCGTTTGGGCAATAATCGATGCATTTAAACGTTGCCCTTCAACCGACGGGGTACCACCAATTTGGCCAGCAGCAACTTGGTTGTTTTGCTCGCGCAAGGCAAGTACCACATCTAAGGTAGTCATGTTGTAGCTAACTAGGCGGTCTGGGTCGAGCCATATGCGCATAGCATAAGGCGCACCAAATAACTGCACGTTACCAACACCGGTAGTACGGCTAATCGGGTCTCTTAGATTACTCGCAATGTAATCACCTAAGTCGATTTGGGTGATGGCAGGGTTATCAGAAATCAGTGCCGCAACTAACAAGAATGAGTTGTTAGCTTTGGCCACCACTAAACCTTGGCTTTGCACTTCTTGCGGCAATAGCGGCAATGCCAGCTGCAGTTTGTTTTGCACCTGAACTTGCGCGATATCCGGGTCGGTACCGGCTTCAAAGGTTAAGGTAATGCTGGCGTTACCCGCAGAAGAACTGGTGGATGAGAAATATTTCAGGTTATCAATACCATTCATATTTTGCTCAATCACCTGCGTCACACTTTCTTCAAGTGTCGCTGCCGTAGCACCAGGGTAATTTGCACTAATTTGCACCGAAGGTGGTGCAATTTCAGGGTATTGCTCTACCGGCAGTTGCGTCACAGCTAGCGCACCAGCAAGCATGATCACAATTGCGATAACCCATGAAAATATAGGTCGATCGATAAAAAACTTGGCCATAGGTTACTTCACTTCTTCTGTTTGTACTGGCATACCTGGGCGAATTTTTTGTAAGCCTTCGACGATGACTTGATCGCCGCTCGCGAGTCCATCAACGACAATCCAATCACTTCCTACGGTGCCATTAACAGTTAAGTAGCGTTGTTCGACTTGGCCATCTTGGTTGACCACCATAGCTACAGCGCGACCACGCGGATCACGGGTTACACCTGCTTGTGGCGCTAAAATAGCTTGTTGCAGTTTACCGCTGCCCACTTCAGCGCGAACATACATGCCCGGCAAGATTTTACGATCAGGATTAGCGACTTGTGCGCGTAGGGTAATGGCACTGGTTTGCGGGTCGACGGTGACTTCGTTAAATAACAATTCACCTTGCACGCTATGACTATCGCTCAAATGCACAGTCACCGGCGCGCGGTTATCTTTATTTACCACGATGCGCTTGGCCGCAATGGCATCTTGCAACTTTAAATAGTCGCTACTGCTTTGCGCGATATCGATGTAAATGGGGTCCAGCTGGTGAATCGTGGTTAACGCTTGCGCTTGACCAACGCTTAGTAACGCACCTTCAGTGAGTTGTGAACGTCCAATCAAACCAGAGATAGGGGCTTTTACTTGGGTATACTCGAGATTAAGCTCAGCGCGCGTATGTGCAGCCTCGGCAACTTTAACTTGAGCTTTGGCTTGCAAGTAGTTGGCTTCTGCTTCATCGAATTCTTGTTGGCTGATAGCGTTATCGTTAATCAAGCCTTTGGAACGGTCGTAGCGTGACCGGGCCGCTTTATACATGGCTTGGGTGCGAGCTAATTCAGCATCAGCACTTGCCAGTTGGGCATCGTACAAGGCTGCATCAATTTGATAGAGTTGCTGACCGGCATCAACCATAGTTCCTTCTTGGAACAATTGTTGTTGCAAGATACCATTGACCTGTGGGCGAACTTCAGCAACGCGATAGGCGGTGGCACGACCGGGTAAGGTGGACGTGAGATCGATATCGCGCGGAGCAAGGGTAACCACCCCTACTGTAAATTGTTGTTGCTGAGCGGCAGCGTTAGCGCTTTGCTCTGCATCACCGCAACCTGCTAGTGCGAGACTACTAGCGAGAACAGTGACGAGCAACGGCAAGCGGAAGCGTTGTTGCATGGGTTTTCCTTATTTCGTGTTTAGTGGTCAAATTACCAGTTTTATAATGGCCGTAATTATACATACATTCATGTATGTTTGTAAGAGCGAATTTACGAAAAGTCACAATGAAATGTGACAAGTTTATGACCATATTTATTCGAGAACACAAAGGTTAAGTGTATGACAAATTCCTTTAAGCGCCAGCTATTACTAGCATTTATTGTACTCACGAGCGGGGTGCTATTGGTGTGGGCATACAGTCAGTGGGACCAAAGTCAAAGTACGAAAAATCGTAACAATTTGTATGTTGAGCTGTTGGAACGGTCAGGGCAATTGAATCGAGACTTGCCGAAGCTACTGGATGAAGGCACGCGGTTTGAACGAGCCGAAGTGGTGAATTACGGTATGCGATTTATCTATAAGCTGGTACGCGTGAACCGTCATCGCCACCATGTTGAAGATATCCAGTCGCAATTAGAGGCTTCCATGTTAAGGCACTATTGCCAACATGACAGCCTGGCGTACTATCGTAACCAGGCTGACTTCGTCGAGTTTCAGTACCTCGATATGAATGAAGCGAAACTATTTGTGCTGCGTTTTGAGCCAGCAGATTGCGGTTAGCATTCTAAGGGGACGTTGTAACCATCGAGTACCACCTTGCCAATCGTACTTTGCGATTCAAGTTGCTCGTGGGCCTTGCGCAGGTTCTCAGCGCTGAGGGTGCCAAAGTGACGGCTCTTGGTTGACCGCAGCAAACCGGCATCCGTTAGGTCAGCAATTTCTTGTAAAATTTGTCCCTGTCGATAAATATCATCGGTATTAAAGAGTGAACGGGTAAACATAAACTCCCAATGCAGCGAAATACTTTTTTGTTTCAGCAAGCGGATATCTAGGAGTTCAGCTGGATCATCAATGAGCGCGAACTTGCCTTGTGGCGCCAGCATTTCTGCCAGTACTGAAAAGTGTTGTTCGGTGTGGGTGAGGCTGGCGACATAATTCACCGCTTCAATGTTTTTTTCGGCTAGCTGTGTCGCCATATCATCATGGTGATTGATAACCAGGTGCGCACCCAAGGCTTTTACCCACTGCTGTGACTCTGCGCGCGAGGCCGTTGCAATCACAGTTAACCCTGTTAAGCGACTGGCCAGCTGAATCAATGCCGAGCCGACACCACCCGCGGCACCAGTAATTAATAAGGTGCCATTATCTTCTGGAGTAACTTGCAAGCGGTCGAACAGCAATTCCCAAGCAGTCAGGAAGGTCAGTGGCATGGCTGCAGCTTGAGCAAAGTTAAGTTTTTCGGGTTTCTTGCTGATAATGCGGGCATCCACGACTTGGTACTGGGCATTACAACCCGCACGGGTGAGCGCACCAGCGTACCAAACTTCATCGCCTTCTTTAAAGTCGACGACTTTGTCGCCCAATGCGATCACCGTCCCTGCGGCATCCCAACCAATCACATCATAGCTGCCAGCGGCAGGCTCACGGCGCATGCGAATCTTGGTATCAACCGGGTTTACCGACATCCCGTAAACCGCGACCAATACATCGTGAGGCCCAAGTTCTGGA
Organism: Pseudidiomarina sp.; assembly: GCA_048269045.1. Classification (GTDB taxonomy): domain Bacteria; phylum Pseudomonadota; class Gammaproteobacteria; order Enterobacterales; family Alteromonadaceae; genus Pseudidiomarina. The sequence continues at coordinate 78,340 of JBLWUG010000008.1, read as the reverse complement.
TCGGGCAGGGTGATATCAGCAAAACATGCTGGGTCTGAGGTGGGTAAAGATTTTGTGTATCCTACTGCTTTCATAACAAGATCCTTGAATTAAATCGTTACCGAGGTAGCTTAGCGGCCATTTGTTGTAAGGCCTCAAGCCCATAAAGGTCGGTAGGGAATAAGGGTAAGTATACGCGGTCTAAATCGCTAAATAAGGATTCAATCTCTTGCCGGTATAGAGCTTCTTGCTGGTGACGTTGCGCATAAAACTCGCCATCAACTTGCTCAGGTAAGTTGCGATTAATCAACAGGCCAGCAATGGGTAACTGCTCAGCTTGTAAGGTGCTCACCGCGCGCTTAGTTTCCAAAATGGGTAGCTTCTCAGGCGTGAGCACAAAAATAAGGGCCGTTTGTTGCGCATCGGTCAGCACATGGCGCGTGCGATGAAACAAACGCTGCCGGGTTAATAGGGTTTCAGTGATATCTGCAGTACGCGCATCCATTTCAGCTGTGGCATGCTTTTTAGGGTCGCTCAGCGGATTATTGATGGCCTTGCCTGACTTTGGTGCGAGGTGGTCAAGTACTCCCTCGAGTTGCTTTGATTTCGCCGATTGGCGCAGCAAGCCTTGCGTCCAAGCCGCCATTGCTTCAGGTAAGGACAGTAAGCGTAAGGTATGCCCGGTGGGGGCCGTGTCGAAAATCACTAGGTCGTACGTTTGCGGTGCTGTATCAATGATGGTGGCAATACGTTCCAGCAAGGCAGCTTCTTGCGCGCCCGGTGATTGCTGCGTTAAGCGCATTTGGCGTTCCATTTCAGGGTACATATCGGGCTTGGTGAAGCGTTTCATGGTTTGCATCACGCGCTCAATATGGGCCTTCACTTCCGCATCGGGATCAATCTCAAGCGCATCAACACCGGCACTCACTGCGGTGGTGTGGTCGCCGATAGCAGTATCAAAAGCATCGGCTAAGCTGTGGGCCGGATCCGTCGACACCAATAATACTTTTTTACCATGTTCGGCAGCACGCAGCGCTAGCGCTGATGAAAGCGTAGTTTTTCCTACGCCACCTTTACCACCGACAAAAATTATCTTTTTATCCAAGTAATTTAGCATTGTCGCCAAAATAGTCCTCTAGCAGCAGCGAACGCCATCAAGTGGCGAGTGCTCCATCCCCATCCGCAGGTGCCATTGGTGAAAACGCTCGAGCAATAAAGGTTGCAACTCAAGCGTGTAATACGAAGCGGGATTAGGAACGCCCATGAGTTCTGAAAATACGAACAACATGAATAAATCGTCTTCATCCCGCTTGGCTCGCGCAATCGCCGAGCGATAAGGGGCATTATACACTTCTGTCGCGTATTGATTGGCCTTACTTATCCACTTTCTTATTGCGTTGATTTTCATGATTACTGTGCCTTAGCAGCTTGTTCTTTGCGCAGACGGGTCAGGGTGCCGGCTGATTCCAGGGCAATCCAAATCGCTGCGATGAGCACGATGAGGTCTAAGCCGAACAAGAACCAATCTGATTTTTCATAGAAGCCCATCAATTGAATGAGCAGGGCGTAGATCGTCATTACCAATAAGAACAGTAACGGAATTAAGGTGATGTACATAGGGCGACCTAACTTCACCAACATAGTGGTAATCACCAGCAGGGTTAATCCGGCTAAGAGTTGGTTAGTGGTACCAAAGAGTGGCCAAATCAGCAGCCCGCCACTGCCATCAGCGCCGCCAGCACCGAAGGCCAATATTAAACAACTACCCACTGCAAGCATGGTTGCTGGCGCGGCTTTTTCCATCCATTTGATGTTATAAATGCTACCCCATTCTTGGAAGATGTAGCGTTGCAAGCGCAAACCTGTATCCATGGTGGTACCGGCGAAGAGTACGGCCATGACCGTTAGTAGCGTTTGTGAGATCTCCTGATCCAAGCCAATACCGTTTTTCAGAATATTCGCTCCACCTTGGACGAAGGCCGCGACGCCACCTTGACCAAATTGGTGATACACGGCCTGCCAATCGGCAAGCGTTGCAAAACCCGCAGTGGCGGCAATGATGGTCGCTAGTGATAACGAACCTTCACCAATAGCGCCAAAGTACCCTACAAAGCGTGCATCGTTTTCTTTATCGAGCTGTTTTGAGGTGGTACCTGAGGCCACCAGCCCGTGGAAGCCGGAAATGGCACCGCAAGCAATGGTAACGAATAATAAAGGAACTAATGAAGGTGTGCCTTCCGGGGTATTGTTATTAAAAGCTGGCGCCACGATTTCAGGGCCGCTGATAAGAACTGCACCGTACAGCAAGATTAAGCCAATGAATAACTGCAAACCATTAATGTAGTCACGCGGTTGCAATAGCATCCACACCGGTAGTAGCGAGGCAATTGCCGCATAGCCAAAGAGTACAAGAATCCACTGGGCGTGATCAGAAACACCAAACACGGTTTCTGGTAAGGCTAATGGAAATTCAGGGCCGGCGTAGATAAGTGCGTACAGCGCAATGACCCCCAAGATAGAGACGGTGCCTAAGTTAATCCATTTGCGGAAAATGAACTGACCAATTATTAAGGCAACGAAAATAGCACCCCATACAGGTACCACAGAACTTGGGAAGGTGATGAGTAAGCCAGAAATCGCAGTGGCAAAAACCGCGTTAACCATGAGTAGTACTAAGAAGATAACGATCATGAACAAGCTTTGTGAGCGTTTGCCGACCACGTCACCGGTTAAGGAGCCAATCGAGCGAGCTTGATTGCGGTTGGAGGCCCAAATGGCGCCCATGTCATGCACACCAGCAAAGAATATCGTGCCGAAGACCACCCACAAAAATGCCGGGACCCAACCCCAGATTACGGCGATGGCTGGGCCTATGATTGGAGCGGCGCCGGCAACCGAAGTAAAGTGATGCCCCCAAAGAACATATTTATTTGTGGGCACATAATCGATACCATCTTCAAATTCATGAGCTGGCGTTCTAAAGTTCGGGTCTAGTTTATAGATTTTCTCGGCTACAAATTTTGAATAAAACACGTAGCCCAGAAACATCGCACCTAAACCGAGTAGCATCAGCAGAATAGCATTCATAGCTTTACCTTCTTAAGTCTATTATTGTTTATGGGTCACAATAAGTTTAAGGATATTTATGTTCCGTTGGTTTGAACAGCGCTTGAATCCTTTTCCGGATGGAATTCCTGAACAACCGCCACAATCACTTGTAAAGTTCTGCCTCTATTATAGTCGCGGAGCTTGGCCTTACCTATTTATTGCCGGCGCTTTTATGATGCTAATCGCCATTACCGAGGTCTGGCTATTTAGTTTCATCGGCGACATTGTCGATTGGCTATCGGTGCAATCGCGCGAATCCTTTATGGCGGATCAATTCTGGAGCTTGCTCGGCATGAGTTTGGTGGTGCTGATTGGTTTACCATTGTTAGTGGTATGCCATTCACTCATTACCTTCCAATCGTTATTGGGCAATTACCCCATGCGAATTCGTTGGCTGGTTCATAAATATCTTCTCAACCAATCCATCAACTTTTATCAAGACGAGTTTGCGGGCCGCATCGCCACCAAAGTGATGCAAACGGCGCTCGCAGTACGCGAATGTGTGATCAAACTGTTTGATGTGTTGAACTATGTGACGGTGTATTTTATCGGAACATTATTCATCGTCGCAATGGCGGATTGGCGTTTAGCGCTACCTTTATTGGTGTGGTTGGGCTTCTACATTGTTTTACTTCGTTATTTTGTGCCGCGATTAGGGCAGGTTGCGACCCGACAGGCCGATGCGCGCTCGATTATGACCGGCCGCATCGTCGATAGTTATACCAATATTCAAACAGTGAAGCTGTTTTCCCATGCACAGCGAGAGCAACGTTTCGCGAAAGAAGGTATGGGCAAGTTTTTAGGTACGGTGCATGAACAAATGCGCTTGGTTACCAAGCTCTATACCTGCCTCTACATGCTGAACTCGTTTTTACTGTTTGGAATTGGCGCCTTAGCCATTTATTTGTGGTTGCATGAACTCATTACCGTAGGTGCTATTGCTGTCGCTTTAAGTTTGGTACTGCGCTTATGGGGGATGAGCCAATGGATAATGTGGGAAGTCTCGTCGCTGTTTGAGAACATAGGTACGGTGCAAGACGGCATCAAAACCGTATCGGTTCCGCAAGACATTCAAGACAAACCCAATGCGCAGCCGCTGGTGGTTAGCCGTGGTGAAGTGAAATTTGAACAGGTTCATTTTCATTACAGTAACGATAAGCCCGTACTGCATGATTTGAATCTGCATATACTTGCCGGAGAAAAAATTGGCTTGGTCGGGCGTTCTGGGGCAGGTAAATCAACCTTAGTGAATTTGCTATTGCGCTTTTATGAAGTGAACGAAGGGCAAATTCTTATCGATGATCAAGATGTGGCCTTGGTGACGCAGGAAAGCTTACGCAAGCAAATCGGCATGGTGACTCAAGATACTTCATTATTGCACCGCTCAGTGAGTGGTAATATCGCCTATGGCCGCCCGGATGCCAGTGATGCAATGATTGCAGAGGCAGCGCAAAAAGCCGCAGCAGCTGAATTTATCCCTGATTTAAGTGATGCGCACGGGCGTCGAGGTTATGATGCGCACGTAGGTGAGCGTGGGGTAAAACTCTCGGGTGGGCAACGGCAGCGTATCGCCATCGCCCGGGTGATGTTAAAAGATGCACCCATTTTGATTTTGGATGAAGCGACCTCCGCGTTAGACTCTGAGGTCGAAGCTGCGATTCAAGAAAATCTCAATGACCTGATGGAAGGGAAAACCGTTATTGCTATTGCCCACCGACTATCGACTATTGCCGCTATGGATCGTTTAATTGTGATGGATGAAGGCCGCATTGTAGAGCAAGGGAGCCATGAGGAATTACTGGCTGCCAATGGCATCTACGCACATTTGTGGCAGAGACAATCTGGAGGTTTCCTTGCTGAGTAAGCTATTTCCCATGTTTTCACGCTTTAAACGGGTGTGGCAGGCTGAATTAGTGCGTCGCTATGAGATGCAACATGGCTATCAAAAAATCGCCGCCATTGAACACAGCGCTCAGCAGCAACAGACCATACAGCAACGGGTGCTGACCCGCGCTGCGCTATTAGCAGAACGACTCGGGTTGAATACCGAACTTAAACATTGGCATCACCTGCGGCAATTGGTTGCCGCCGGCGTGGTACTGATTGCGATACTGGTGGCGTTAGGTTTAGTACAGTCGATGCTCTCGAGTACTCCACCCATTTCATTAATCTTTGCGTTGCTGGTATTGCTTGGGCTTAATGCGCTGATGTTGGCCTTGTGGCTGGTGTCCTTGCCCATTAAAGACGCCTGGGGTTGGGTAGGCAAGCTATCGTGGTTTGCGATGCAGCGCAGCGGTTCCAAGCAGCGCCAGAAAAACTACAGTCATGCACTGCTTACCTTGGCCAACGAACATGGTCTCACCAAACCAGCTGGCGCTGTGCTCACCCATGGTTATTGGCTACTAGTGATGGTAGTCACCTGCTTTATTTTGTTCTTTAAACTGAGCGGTAGTAGTTACACCTTTACGTGGGCCAGTACCATTTGGTCAGATGCCAGTGTTCAGCAATGGGTCGAGGTACTGGGGTGGTTACCACAACAGTTTTCCATTACGGCGCCTAGTGTAGATGCGCTATGGCAACAGAGTGATTCTCATCACGTGCATTTAGCGGCGGGGCGTTGGTTACTTAGTTGTGTGGTGCTATATGGGGTTTTGCCGCGGTTGGTGTTACTGATTCTTGCGATTTTGGTACTCGTAGTTCGAGTCGCGCGGGTGCATGTGGATCTCAGTGCGCCAGGTATGAATCGTGTGGTGGCGAATCTAACCGGCACTCGCACGGCCCATGTGGTTGATGCAGACACCCATTCCGCTGCTATCCCTAGCACTAAAGCTCATGCCCAAACTGGGCAGGGGACCTTAATCGTGAGCTTAGATCACGAAGCCGATGCGGCGTGGGAACAGCAAGCCTCTACTACTTATCATGGGGTAGTAAATACCGCGACTGAAAAACGTCAACTGCTGGCGCTGTTAGATGCCACGCCGGTCGCGCAACTGATTGTGCGGATTGATACCCGACTAAGCCCTGATCGCACTAGTATGCGGTACTTAAATGAACTCCGCAGCCACAGTGTTGCCTTAACGGTGGAGCTAGTTACGCTCGATCATTCAATCGATCTGCCACGGGTACAACATTGGCAAGAAGCGCTCGAGCAGGAGAACATAGCATGGCAGTAAATACTCCCTTAAAGCTTGCAGTAGTTGGCCACACCAATACCGGCAAAACATCGTTATTACGTACACTTTTGCATGACAGTGAGTTCGGGGAGGTTGATAGTCGCCCCAGTACCACGCGCGATGTGTTAGCTATTGAGGTTAAGATCAAGCGCAACACGCTAATTGAACTCTTTGATACCCCGGGCTTAGAAGCCGGCTCTGAACTCTATGAGTTTGTGCAGCAAAGCGCGGCTGAATTTCGCCACGATGGGCCTGGGCAAATTCAGCATTTTTTAACCACCCCCGAAGCGCAAACCGACTTTGATCAAGAAGCCAAAGTACTGCGGCAGCTGCTCAATAGTGACGCGGCACTCTTTGTCATCGATGCGCGTGATCCAGTGCTTGCCAAATATCAAGATGAACTCAGCGTACTAAGTCGTTGTGGCTGTCCCATTTTGCCGGTGCTGAATTTTACCGCGGCGCCGGCGCAATATACTGAAGCTTGGAAAAGTGCTCTGCGGCAGGTGAATTTACATACCTATCTTGAGTTTGATGCCGTAAGCCCACCCGAAGGTGGTGAAAGTGACTTACTGCTGCGCTTGAGCGTGGTGGTACCCGCGTATAAACAACAGTTGATGGCGTTGCAGCAGCATCGTGCCGAACAGCAACAACAACGCTGGCGCGAGGGCATTCACCAAGTGGCCGAATTGTTGGTGGATGTCGCCAGCTATTGTGAGTATGTGGATGCCGAAGCGTCAGTGCTTAGCCATCAACAACAGCAAATGCAGCAAGGGGTGCGCCAGCGAGAACAACACTGTGTGGGCGAGCTCTTGTCACTGTACGCGTTTCAACTTACGCACGTGGAGCTTACCGATTTAGATATTACTTCGGGTTTGTGGCATGACGATTTGTTTGCTGCGGACACTTTGAAAAATTTTGGCGTGCAAGCCAGCATAGGCGCCACTGGCGGGGCAGCAATCGGGGCTGGCTTTGACCTGTTGGTTGGCGGTGCCAGCTTAGGCGCAGGAACCGCACTAGGTGCAGCCATTGGCGGCGCGATGAAAGGCTGGCAGCACTACGGCCAACGTTTATTACAGCGCTGGCGCGGTAATGAAATGATGGTTATTGATGGTGAAATACTACAGCTAGTGATGTTGCGCCAACTGCAGCTACTGCAAGTGCTCGCCAATCGTGGCCACGGTTCACAGCTGCCCATCGCGCTTACTGAAGACACCAAACCCCGCGCAAAATTTATCGACGCTTTGCTGGCGCTGCTCAAACAAGCCCGCGGCAAAGCGCAATGGTCGTCGCTCGGCAACAATGCCATGGTGAGTGATAGCGACCGCAAAGATTTGGTGCGGAAGTTAGAAGAGGGAATGTTGAATGTTAGCGACGTTAAACACTAGTAAGCCATATAGCTGATCAGGTACCATCCCACAATTAGAAAAACAAACATAACTAAAGGATTTTAAATGCAAAAGCAGTTGCACCGCGCTAAAACTTGGATCGGCATTGTGGTTACCGCCAATATTATTGCCTCAATCGTTTTATTCGCTTTCTTGGTTTACTCAATGTTTTGGTTACACCCAAACTCTATCGGATTTTTAGAGGGAACCATGGCGGCTGTTTTAGTCGGCTTGGCTTGGTTGTTGATTGCTAAGGTAGCGCCGTTAATTAACTTTATACTGCCGCTAGTGGTGGAATTTTTATGGCATGGTAATTCGTGGGGGAGCTTCAACGATTCGGCATTGATTGTTTCGTTGGTTTTGTTTGCGAATGTGGTCATCGCGAAAGCGATTATAAATCTATATATAAAGCCTATGGTGGCTGCAGAATAATTGGTCGGCGTGAAAGGATTTGAACCTTCGACCCCCGCCACCCCATGACGGTGCGCTACCAGGCTGCGCTACACGCCGACCGAGGGCGCTATATTACGCAATTATTTGAAATAGGCAAGCTGGATCAAGCTGTTCGCTGCTATTTTAGGCAGCTTAGTCTTTGCTGAAACGTTTCAGTTTGCGTATCCCATCTACCAAAATTGGTGTGGCTGGCGATACGTTCGGCATTAACTCGTGCGTCTCATTTGAAAACGAACGAATTTTCGCGTCGGCTTCAATCACTGATGTTATGTCCCGCTTATACACGACTAAATCAGTACCGTAACTGGTCATGAGCGGCAGCTTGCGCTGACGTGAAGCGAGGTTAATGCCGACACTAAAGCTGGCCGCGTTATTGGCGCAGCGTACGTAATTGGCGAGTATGGTGGGCATAATGTCAGAAAGCACCACTAATGGTTGCTCACGCCACGCCACATTGGCACTGGTAAACACCGGCACTTGTAATGCCTCGATGGCGTAGTGCTCAGCGTGCTTGCTATTGTTGGAAGGGGTCAGGCCAACCACAATCACGCGCTGTTGGTTCTGTAGTGCGCTTCTAACGGTTACAAAGAGGTCATCGCTAAGGTCATTGTAATGGGCGATAGATATGCCCGCAGTGGCCTGGGAAACGCCGATACTTTCGAAGTCATGCAATGGCTTAGGTAAGGTATCAGGGGTCAAATTATTAAAGCTAATTTGGAAATCGCGTAAGGCACTAAAGTACGCCGGCTCGGCACTTTGTTCTTGAATGGCTGGCAAGTATAAATCCGGCAAGCCGTAAAGTAACTCAAATAAACCTGAATCTGGCGTGAACTGACCTAGCACAGGGCTGTTGTATGCACTAAGCTCCGGCAGCTCTTGCTGTAAGCGCGCCAACTCTTCAGCGCTGAAGCGCGTTACGCTGACCAGTAAGGTTGCTGGCGACTGAGTCACGCGAGCGCAAAGCAGTTGTTCGGCTGGGTAGTTCAGTTTAATACGCGAGCTACGGCGCAATAAATCTTGGGTGACCGCTTGGCGTGTTTCTACCAGTAAGCCGTGTTTGCTCATCAAAGTTTTTGCCGTGGTTGGATACGACAACGGGAACATATCATCTTGTTTGGTGATCGGCTTATAAAACGCCGCGTCGGCCCAAATGTGAATACTGTGGCTGGCAAAGAAGCACAACACAAAGAGGCTACTCGCGGAACGGCCCCATGGTTTGCCACGCAACTTATCTAAACGCTTCCAGGCAATATTGGCTAAGCCAAGTTCAAACACCAGCAATAGTACGAAGGTGAGCAACACGCCGATCAGAATTAAGAAGCTCGCCCCGGCGAATACAGTTTCAGCGTCGGTGGCCAGTTGTGTCAGGGAATAGGTATTGAGGTGGTAACCATATTGTCGGAAGAATAAGGCATCGGCGACCAATGCGATTAAGCCGAAACTTGCCACTAAGGTAGCTATGCCTCGAATAATGCGAGTGTAGGGCACCACCAAACAAAACGGGAAGATGAGAATAATGAAGACCACGAAGGGTAAAAACGCAAAGTGACCTAACCAACTAATAATCAGGTAGAGCCAACCGAGAAAGGTTTCCGGCTGAGCCGAGCCTTCGATGTACAGCGTACCTATGGTGAGTACCACTAAGACATTAAAAAACGTAAACCAGTGTCCCCAGCTAATCAGCCGGGCAATTTTGTCGCGACGATGCTTACGTTTATTCATGACCTTCACTCATTTTTTTATTGTTTTGCTACCGATTGTAGCAGTACTTTACCAAATTGTTCAGCGATCTTCTGAGCGTCTTCGGCTTTGTAGCGTGACTCAATCACATTACTCACTGCGTTACCAAGCGTCATCAGCGTTAAATCAGCCGGCGCTTCATACTTAATAAATAAATCGAGCACCTCGTCAAGGAGCTGCTGCTGTGTCTTTGCGTCGTATTTGGAGACAATAGGCATGGTTTTTAATCTCAACATGTTAGAATACGCCATCTTATCACAGGGATAACGACAGGACATACGATTGACCATGCAAGCCGATGTAAAACACAGCATTATTCACCAATTTTACACAAATGACGGGCAAATAGGCCTGCGTGTTGCGCCAGCCACTTTGGCGATTGATGATGAAGTAAGTTTGCTGTTGACCGAGTTAACAGATGTTTATAACGCGAAACCGTCGAAAGGTTATGCGCGCTTCTTAACAGAAGATGACGATGCCGATGAGCATCAACTGAGTGATTTCCCGCATTTCTTGAAAGATTGGCGTGCCGGTGAGCTCGAGTTCGTTGATTTCTCGCAAAAAGGTGCGCAAATCTTGCATCAGCAGTTGCAGCACTATGGGATTTTAGAGCCGGGTTTTCTATTGTTCGCGAGTTACACCGATCGCGGACAGGATTACTTAGTTGTCGCATTCTTACCGTCCAAAGATGGCGTTATGATTGCCGCTGACCTGTCGGTTGACCGCTCGTCGCAATTAGATATCAGCAAAGTACAGTTAGCGGCCATGATCAACTTAACTGAATGGGTTGAAGAGCCAGATTCACTGACCTACATCTCCTTTATAAAAGGTCGCGTTGGGCGCAAGATTTCTGACTTTTTCCTCGACTTTTTAGGTTGTGCGGAAGGCGTTAATGCGAAGAAACAATCGCAACAGCTGGTTGAAAGCGTACATAGCTTTGTGCAAGAAGCGCAAATCGAACCTGAGCAAGCCAATGAACTGCGTAAATCTGTGTACGAGATCTGCGACAATCAATGGCAGCAAGGCGAACCGGTTCGCGTTAAGGATTTATCCGAGCAGTTGCAAGAGCAAGTGCCAACCGAGCGCAGTTTCGCTGATTTTGCTGGCAGCCAAGAGCAAGCCTTACCGGAAGAGTTTCTGACCGATCGTACTACCATGCGTAAGTTGGTGAAGTTCCAGGGGCAGGGCGGTGGCCTTAGCGTTGGTTTTGATCAAGGTTTATTGGGTGAGCGGGTAGTGTATGACCCACAAACCGATAAACTGACGATTCATGGCACTCCACCAAACTTGCGTGACCAACTGCGTCGTTACTTTGGCATTGATAGCTAACATAAAAAAACGCCGGCAACAGCCGGCGTTTCGTATAAAAGTGCGTTTCGTTAGTTATTTATCTTGCACTGGAATAATGTTGGTTGCATGTAACCCTTTTGGGCCTTCCTCAAGTTGAAATTCAACGTCTTGGCCTGCTTTTAAAGTGCGGTAGCCTTCCATTTCAATAGTTGAGTAATGGGCAAAAATGTCACCTTCGCGGTCTTCAGCCTCGATAAAACCAAAGCCTTTCGAGTTGTTGAACCACTTTACTTTTCCGGTTGCCATACTTCTACTTCCTTTGTTCTGCATATAAAATATATTTATTGTTAGAATGGCGAATAAGGTTTTAGTGCAAGGCACTTGAAAACCCCAATTGTTAACGCCATGTTTCACTTTAGGTTACTTCTTGTAATAGTCAAGTCACTTCGTTGAAAATTTGAACGATTCGACGAGTGGCGGTCAAGAATGAAGCTATTTAGCTAATTAGCTACTATAAATAAAGTAAGGGACGTCGATGTCTGCGATCAATCATCAACAAGATGGTGCGTTAAAAGAGCAACAGAAACAAAAGCTCCAACCGCCACCGATGTACAAAGTGTTGTTGAATAATGATGATTACACCCCAATGGATTTTGTGGTTGAAGTATTGATTAAGTTTTTTAGGATGGATCAAGAGCAAGCGACGGATACGATGCTTACCATCCATTACAAAGGGCGTGCGATCTGCGGTGTATTTTCAGCCGAAATAGCAGAAACGAAAGTAGCACAAGTAAACCAGTATGCACGAGAACATGAACATCCCTTGTTGTGTTCAATGGAAAAGGCTTAAATGTGCATAGCTGTATCTGGGAATATTGAGGAGTGGCCGTATGTTAAATAAAGCGCTAGAAATTACCTTAAATGATGCGTTTAGATTGGCTCGCGATCGCCGTCACGAGCTGATGACTGTTGAGCATTTACTCCTTGCCTTGTTGGATAACCCTGAGGCTGCTCAGGCGTTACAAGCCTGTGGCTTAGAGTTTGATCACTTACGCAGCGAATTATTAGGTTACGTTGAACGTAGCACCCCGATGTTCGATGTTGAAACCAATGATAACGACACGCAACCTACCTTGGGTTTCCAACGGGTATTGCAGCGTGCAGTTTTTCATGTCCAATCGTCAGGCAATAGCGAAGTAACCGGGGCCAACGTGTTGGTGGCCATTTTTGGTGAACAAGAATCCCATGCCGTGTACTTGCTAAATAAACATGATATTTCTCGTCTTGATGTGGTGCATTATTTATCGCACGGCTTAACCAAGATTGACGATGACGGTGCGCGCCCAGATAGCACCGAACAAGAACTCAATGAACATCAAGCTGATGAACCAAAAAGCTACCTAGCGCGGTTTTGCACCAATTTAAATGTGCGCGCTCGAGAAGGGCGTATTGATCCTTTGATTGGTCGCGAAAGTGAAGTGGAGCGCTGTGTACAGATTCTTTGCAGACGCCGTAAAAACAACCCGCTGTTGGTGGGTGAGGCTGGCGTTGGTAAAACCGCAATTGCAGAAGGTTTGGCCTATCGCATTGTGAACAATGAAGTGCCCGAAGTGATCGAAAATGCCACCATTTACTCGTTAGACATGGGTGGTTTGCTGGCTGGTACTAAATATCGCGGTGATTTTGAGAAACGTTTTAAGCAATTGCTGAAAGAGTTCAAAGACGAACCTGACGCGATTCTCTTTATTGATGAAATTCACACGATAATTGGTGCCGGTGCTGCTAGTGGTGGCGTGTTAGATGCTTCTAACTTACTAAAGCCGTTGCTGACCAATGGCGAAATTAAATGCATTGGCTCGACCACCTATACTGAATTCAAAAACATCTTTGAGAAAGACCGTGCCCTCGTGCGCCGGTTCCAGAAGGTGGATGTGCATGAACCATCGGTTGATGACACCACGCGCATTCTAATGGGCTTGAAAGACAGCTATGAAGAACATCATGGCATTCGTTACACCCAGCCAGCGATTCGTGCGGCTGCAGAGCTTTCTGCCCGCTATATCAATGACCGTCATTTACCAGACAAAGCTATCGATGTAATTGATGAGGCCGGCGCTAGCCAGCGGTTATTAACGCCATCGAAACGTAAGAAAACAATTGGCGTCACTGATATTGAAACCATAATTGCGAAGATTGCGCGAATTCCAGAGCAGTCCGTATCGCGGAATGATCAGCAAGTGCTGAAAAATCTCGATAGAAACTTAAAACTCGTGGTGTTTGGTCAAGACCAAGCCATCGAACAGCTAACTGCAGCGATTCGACTGTCACGTTCAGGCCTCGGCAACGAGCAAAAACCAATAGGTTCGTTCCTATTTGCCGGCCCAACGGGGGTTGGTAAAACTGAAATCACGCAACAACTCGCCAAAGTAATGGGCATTAAGTTTCTGCGTTTTGATATGTCAGAATACATGGAACGTCATGCGGTGAGCCGTTTAATAGGTGCACCACCAGGCTATGTGGGGTATGACCAAGGCGGCTTATTAACCGATGCCGTGATCAAACATCCGCACAGCGTGGTATTGCTTGATGAAATTGAAAAGTCACATAGTGATATTTTCAATATTCTATTGCAGGTGATGGACCACGGTACCTTGACTGATAACAATGGTCGCAAAGCTGATTTCCGCAATGTGATCCTGGTTATGACCACCAACGCTGGCGTCCAAGAAACGGTACGTAAGAGTATTGGTTTTCAACAACAAGACCATTCGCCAGATGCGATGCTGGAAATTAACCGAACCTTTTCACCGGAATTCCGTAACCGCTTAGATAACATTGTTTGGTTTAATCACTTGAGCACTGAAGTGATTGAGCAAGTGGTGGACAAGTTTATTTGCGAACTACAAGCGCAGCTTGATAAGAAACAAGTACAACTTAAAGTTTCTGCTGAAGCAATGCAGTGGTTGGCGACTAAAGGTTATGACAAAGCTATGGGCGCACGCCCAATGGCGCGAGTGATTCAAGAACACCTGAAAAAGCCATTGGCGAACGAAATCTTGTTCGGTCAATTAGCGCAGGGTGGAATTGTCACTGTAGAGGTAGACAATGGTGAGTTAGACCTCACCATTGAAGAGCGTGAAGCCCGCAGTAAGTCAACGGCGGGCTAAGCGGTAATTAACGGGCGCGGAAGACGATCCGACCTTTGGTCAGGTCGTACGGGGTGAGCTGCACTGTTACAGTGTCACCAGTTAAAATGCGTATGTAGTGCTTACGCATTTTGCCAGAAATATGTGCAGTCACCACGTGACCGTTTTCTAGCTCAACACGGAACATAGTGTTTGGCAGGGTATCCAATACCGTACCTTGCATTTCAATATTGTCTTCTTTTGCCATTCATATCCTCGATATATCATATTTATAATTAAGTGCTGGGCGCGTTAGAGTCGGCACCGAGCGGAAAAAGTGGTCAGAATTTTAGCCGTTTTTCGTAAGAAATACCACTTCTATTACGGTAATACTTCCGTGGCGAGCTTTCTGGGAAGCCAGAACTCGTCAGCTAAGGGCTTATTTTCATCGGTTAGCAGGGATAAATATTGCTGCCTAGAAATAGTACGAGCGCCTAACGATGAGGTGTGTTCATTGGCTATTTGCGCATCAATGAGGCGGCCACCCGCATTAAAAAAGTGTCGTGCAAAGGTAATTAAAGCAAGTTTACTGGCATTGCTATGCCGCTGAAACATGCTCTCAGCGCAAAATACCGAGCCGACACTGACCCCATAGAGCCCAGCGACCAACTGCTGTTGGTGCCAAACTTCAACGGATTGGGCTTGGCCTTGATGATGCAATTCGGTATAGGCTGCAACCATTTCTGGATGAATCCAAACCCCGCGATCGGCCTGCTCATGAACTTCCGCACAACTTTGAATCACGCCTTTAAACGATTGGTTCAAAGTTACGGTTAAGGGCGTTTTGCGAATAAAGCGAGCCATTGAGCGGCTGCAATGCACTTCACCGGGGAAAAATGCGGTGCGTGGGTCTGGGCTCCACCATAACAGCGGGTCGTCTTCGCTATACCAAGGGAAAATGCCTTGTTGGTATGCTGAAACTAAGCGTAGTGGGCTTAAATCGCCCCCAACGGCGAGTAAGCCGTTGGGATCGTTCATAGCGTAAGAGGGTGCTGGAAACCATTGCGGGTTCGCATTGAGTTCAAATAGCACCGAATTCGCCTCGCATTAAGCTTTGGTTAAACCATCAAGGTAACGTTCAGCATCTAGTGCGGCCATACAACCAGTACCGGCAGAGGTTACCGCCTGGCGATAGACGTTATCCATAACATCACCTGAGGCGAATACGCCTGGTACGCTGGTTGCGGTCGCGTTGCCTTGCAAACCAGAATTAACGGTGATGTAGCCGTCTTTCATTTCTAACTGATCGGCAAAAATACCGGTGTTCGGTTGGTGACCAATGGCAATAAAGCAACCGGTAACTTCAAGTTCAGAAAAGTCACCATTTTGAGTGTCTTTAATGCGTACACCAGTAACGCCAGCGTCGTCACCAAGCACTTCGTCTAAGGTTTTATTGAGCTCAAGGGTGATGTTACCGTTTTCAACTTTATCCATGAGACGGTCGACCAAGATCTTCTCAGCACGGAAGGTATCGCGACGGTGAATCAGGTGCACTTCGCTAGCAATGTTAGATAAATACAGCGCTTCTTCTACAGCGGTGTTACCACCACCAACTACCGCTACCTTTTGGTTACGATAGAAGAAACCATCACAAGTCGCACAGGCAGATACGCCACGACCCATAAAGGCTTGCTCAGATTCTAAACCTAAGTATTTGGCAGAAGCACCGGTAGCAATAATCACTGAGTCGGCAGTGTATTCGCCGCTATCGCCAAATAATTTTAGTGGGCGCGTAGAAAAATCAACACGGTTGATGTGATCGAAAATGATTTCGGTGTCGAATTTTTCAGCATGCTTTTGCATACGAACCATTAGATCGGGGCCGGTTAAGCCTTCAGGGTCACCAGGCCAGTTTTCAACATCTGTGGTCGTGGTTAGCTGACCACCTTGCTGAAGGCCGGTCACCATAACCGGGTTCAAATTTGCGCGAGCCGCGTAAACCGCAGCGGTGTACCCGGCAGGGCCTGAGCCTAAAATAAGGAGGCGACAGTGCTTGGCTTCAGCCATAAAAAATGTTCTCCGTTGTTCGTTATTTTAATTGGAAATTATATGAGAATGATAACTATATGGGGGTGATTGTATGAATTCCAAGCCCGCTAAACAAGAGACCCGCACTGGAAACCAGTACGGGTCTATGTCTACTTAGCTTTGCAGCCCAGTTATTTAGCCTTGTATAGCTTCAAGTGGGTCTTGATATTCTAAGCCCAATTGTTCGCCTAAGGTGTCATGAATCGCTTTATAGGTGATTTTACCACGGTGCATATTCATGCCGTTTAAGAAATGTGGGTCTTCAGCTAAAGCTTTCACGCCTTTGTTCGCTAATGCGATACCGAAAGGTAAGGTGGCATTGTTCAACGCGATGGTTGAAGTACGCGCAACACCGCCTGGCATGTTAGCTACACAGTAATGAATAACATCTTCAACCACATAAGTAGGATCTTGGTGCGTGGTTGCTTTTGAAGTGGCGAAACAACCGCCTTGGTCAATAGCTACGTCAACAATCACTGAACCTGGTTTCATGTTCTTCAAGTGTTCTTGAGTCAGCAGCTTCGGTGCCGCAGCACCTGGAATTAACACAGCGCCAATCACTAAGTCTGCTTCACGCGAGTATACGTCTACGGCTTCAACGGTAGAGTAGATTACTTTTACGCGACCGCCGAAAATGTCGTCAAGTTGACGTAAGCGCGGTAATGAACGGTCAAGAATGGTCACATCTGCGCCCATGCCAACCGCCATTTTCGCTGCTTGGGTACCAACAACACCACCGCCAAGAATTAAAACTTTAGCAGGAGCAACACCAGGCACACCGCCTAATAATGTACCGCTACCACCTTTCGCTTTCTCAAGGTGATGGGCACCGGCTTGAATACTCATACGGCCAGCTACTTCACTCATAGGTGCTAGCAGTGGTAAACCACCGTTACGGTCGGTTACTGTTTCGTATGCAATAGCAGTCACACCAGCTTTAGCCAACAACTCAGTTTGCACTGGGTCTGGCGCTAAGTGTAAATAAGTATAAAGAATCTGACCTTCACGCAGTTGCTTACACTCGTGTGGTTGTGGTTCTTTAACTTTAACGATCATATCTGCTTTCGCAAAAATCTCAGCAGGGTCTGCCACGATAGTTGCGCCGGCTTGTTGATAATCTTCGTTGGTGAAGCCAATGGCTAAACCGCCGTCGTTCTCAACCATAACTTGATGGCCATTGGCCACATATTCACGCACCGCACCAGGAGTTAAGCCAATACGATATTCGTGGTTTTTGATTTCTTTTGGTACACCAATAAGCATGAGTTACGCCTCTTCAATAATCGGGGTTGCTACTTTGGCGGGCATTATAGTAGATATTTCGTTTGAATATCGCACTTTTTTTTATTCGTTTTATAGCGTATAACTAGTTATTGGTGCTCTCAAACAGAGAAAAACAATGTTTCAAGCTGATTATACCGCAGAAAACACTATCGACCGGATAGATAAGCGAATATTACAGATACTGCAGCGTGATGGCCGCATTAGTAATGTGAAACTAGCGCAGCAAGTCGGGCTGAGCGCGACGGCCTGTAATGAGCGTGTCCGTAAGCTTGAACGGGAAGGCGTTATAACCAGCTACCATGCGCGCATCGAACCCGCTAAACTGGGGTCATACTTAATGGTGTTTGTAGAAATCACGCTAGAACGAACCTCTTCAGATGTGTTTGCTCAGTTTGGCGACGCCGTAAAAAACACCCCAGAAATATTAGAGTGCCATTTAGTCGCAGGGGATTTTGATTTTCTCATCAAAGCGCGTGTACCGGATATGCCGTCCTATCGAAAATTACTCGGTGAAACCATTTTGATGATGCCGGGAGTGAACGAATCTCGTACCTATGTAGTGATGGAAGCGATCAAAGATGATAATAAGGTACTGATTAAAGGTTGAGAAAAGACAAGTTTAATTAGCTGATTAAGCAGTCCAAGCAAGCTACAATAGACAGCATATCTTCGTGTAAGATAGCGAATAATAACGAAAAGGACAGTACAACTATGGTCAGCACCCAAGGTAATCGAGGTATTTTATGAGCGGCATCCAACGAGTTTTGGAAGTTGGTCTAATTCTTTGCGGCGCCTTTGCTGTTTTTTTGTTCTTGGCGTTAGCAAGTTTTAATCCAGCCGATCCAAGTTGGTCACAAACAGGCTACGAAGGCGTTATTCATAACGCAGCTGGTGCCATTGGCGCTTGGTTTGCTGATGCGCTGCTGTTTGCCTTTGGTTTTGTCGCCTATTTAATTCCTTTTGCCTTTGCCGCGCTTGGCTATTTGATGTTTAGACAGCCGCACCGCCTACTCGAACTTGATTACCTAGCGGTAGGTTTACGCCTGATTGGTTTAATGCTGACTTTGATTGGCGCCTCGGCGTTAGCTTCGCTGAATTTCTCGGATATTTATTCTTTCTCTGCCGGTGGGGTAGTGGGGGATGTCATCAGTTCTTCGTTGTTGCCTTACTTTAACGTCATTGGCACCACGCTATTATTACTCACGTTTTTATGTACCGGATTAACCTTAGTTACCGGCATTTCGTGGATTTGGTTAGCCGACCGCTTAGGTGAGCTCGCCATTCAAACGACCTTGTGGTTGATTCGAACGACTCAGTCGCTGTGGCAACGCTATAAGGACAGCCGCGCAGAAACTGCTGCTACGAGTACCGCAATAGCCAAGCCGAAACCAAGCGAAAAAACACCACCAGCGACACAAGTGCGACAAGAGCCGGAGCTGGATCTTGACTTAGAAATCACTGCTTTAGATGACGAACCACCGTTTGAAATGGAGATGCCGTCAGTACCGCTAGTCCATGAGCGCGATGACGATGTGGCCGTGGCGGAGACGGAGACGGTGAAAGCAGCCAAGAAACCCAAACAAACTAAGGCCACAACCACCACCGAGCCGCAAGATACGGAAGCTCCAACAAATGAAGCTAAATCGGCGATCGATCCTTTACCCTCGATTGAGTTATTGGATCGCCCGAATCGTACCGGTAACCCGCTTACGCAAGAAGAGTTGCAACAAATTAGCGATACCGTAGAAGCGGTATTGCAAGACTTTGGTGTCGAAGTGAAAGTGGCCAACGTGCAACCGGGCCCAGTTATCACGCGTTTTGAATTAGATTTAGCGCCCGGGGTAAAAGTATCCCGCATATCTAACCTCGACAAAGATATTGCTCGTTCATTATCTGCAATTTCTGTACGTGTGGTTGAAGTCATTCCTGGCAAGTCGTATGTCGGGCTTGAGCTACCGAACAAAACTCGCGAAACCGTATTCTTCAGTGAAGTGGTTGCCTGTGAGAACTTCCAAAAGAGCCAGTCACCATTAACCATGGTGCTAGGTAAGGGGATTTCAGGCACGCCAGTGATCGTAGATTTAGCCCGTATGCCGCACCTGCTGGTGGCGGGTACGACTGGTTCAGGTAAATCTGTTGGCGTGAACGTGATGATTTTGAGCTTGCTGTATAAGAGCTCGCCGGAAGATGTCCGCCTCATCATGATTGACCCGAAAATGCTTGAACTGTCGGTGTATGAAGGTATTCCACATCTCTTAACCGAGGTGGTTACCGACATGAAAGACGCAGCCAATGCCTTACGTTGGTGTGTCGGGGAAATGGAACGTCGTTATAAGCTTATGTCTGCCCTAGGTGTACGTAATCTAGCTGGTTTCAACCAAAAAGTGGTTGATGCAGAGAAAGCCGGTGCGCCATTGCGTGACCCCACGTGGAAGCCGGGCGACTCGATGGATGAGTTGCCGCCATATCTTGAGAAACTGCCAAGTATCGTGGTGGTGATTGACGAATTTGCCGACATGATGATGATTGTTGGTAAAAAAGTAGAAGAGCTCATTGCTCGTATTGCACAGAAAGCTCGTGCCGCCGGAATTCACCTGATTTTAGCCACCCAGCGCCCGTCAGTTGACGTGATTACTGGTTTGATTAAGGCCAACATACCTACGCGTATTGCCTTCCAAGTGCAGTCTAAAATTGACTCGCGGACCATTCTTGATCAGCCCGGCGCTGATCAATTGTTGGGGATGGGTGATATGCTATACCTACCCCCTGGTAGTGGTGTACCCACACGTGTTCACGGGGCCTTTGTTGATGACCATGAAGTACACGCAGTGGTTGCCGATTGGAAAAAACGTGGCAAGCCCAATTACCTCTCAGAAATACTTGATGGCAGCCTAGGTGAAGATAATTTGCTGCCGGGTGAACAATTAGACATGGGCGATGAAGAAAGCGATCCGCTTTATGATGAAGCCGTCGCTTTTATTACCGAAACCCGACGCGTTTCAGTGTCGAGCGTACAGCGGAAGTTCCGTATTGGTTACAACCGCGCCGCCCGTATCGTGGAACAAATGGAAGCGAGTGGTGTCGTTAGTAGTGCCGGTAATAACGGCCAACGCGAGGTTCTAGCGCCGCGCCCACCGCGCGATTAATCACGGTCTAGCAATAAAGGAAGTAACCAGCGATATGAAAGCGATGTTCAAGTTATCAACGATTGCGGCAACTTTGTTATTTAGTTTTTCAGCAACGGCCGACAATTCCGCGCGCGATGCCCTAATGCACCGCTTGCAAGGGTTATCGACACTGTCGGCTGACTTTACCCAAAAAGTTACCGATCCTAGTGGCGAAATGGTGCAGCAGCTCCACGGTCATATGAAGTTGGCGCGCCCCAATTACTTGTATTGGCAAACCGATGCACCCGATGAAACCTTGATGGTGGCGGATGGTAATAACCTTTGGTATTACAACCCCTTCATTGAGCAAGTCACCTTGTATTCGCAAACCGAAGCCATGACGCAAAGCCCGTTATTGGTGTTATTAGATGCCGATACCGATGCGTGGGCTAACTACCGTGTTAAAATGGAAGCCAATAGTTTTGCTTTACAGCCATTGGATGAAGCCGCTTACCAACAAAGCTTGCAGTTAGTGTTCGCCGAAGGTGGTGAACAAGCAGCCATTCAGAAAATCATTTTGGATGACGGCCAAGGCCAAATCAGCACCATAGAACTTGAAAACCTGGTGTTGAACCAAGCGCTCCCTAAAAAGCAATTTGAATTTACTGTACCTGAAGGGGTAGATGTGGATGACCAGCGCTAATCGTGAGTTGGCATTAGAACCCGACTTTCGTCCGTTAGCCGCGCGAATGCGACCGCGCAACCTCTCTGAATATATTGGCCAAAGCCATATACTTGCACCCGGCAAGCCACTGCATGAAGCCATTGCCAAAGGGCAGTTGCATTCGATGATCTTGTGGGGGCCACCGGGTACCGGTAAAACCACCTTAGCGGAATTGGTTGCCATTAGTGGCGCTGCCGAGTTGGCGCGAATTAGCGCGGTAACAGCAGGCGTTAAAGACATTCGTGCCGCTATTGAAGAAGCCAAACAACGAGCCTCAACGCGCCAACAACGTACGGTACTGTTCGTTGATGAAGTGCATCGTTTTAATAAAAGCCAACAAGACGCTTTTTTGCCGCATATCGAAGACGGCACGGTTATATTTGTCGGTGCAACCACAGAAAACCCAGCTTTTGAACTAAACAACGCGTTACTTTCGCGCACCCGTATTTACCGCCTGCAGCAGCTTGATGACGACGCCATTAAAGAGGTGTTGCATCAAGCGATCAGCGATAAAGAACGTGGTTTAGGTGAGCATAATCTCGAGGTTGCTGAAGCCGCGATGAATTATCTCATTCATGCCGCTGCCGGCGATGCCCGACGCGCCTTAAACTATCTAGAAATTAGTACCGATGCGAGCGATGATCATCGTTTATCGCTCGAATTGGTGAAGCAAGCAGTAGGCGAGCGCCAAGCAAGCTTTGATAAGCAAGGTGACGCCTATTATGAGCTGTTATCGGCCTTACATAAATCGGTGCGCGGTTCGTCACCCGATGGTGCGTTATATTGGTACGCACGTATTTTGAATGGCGGTGGTGATCCTTTAATTGTAGCGCGCCGGGTGTTGGCGATAGCCTCTGAAGATATTGGCAATGCTGATCCGCGGGCCATGCAATTGGCTATTAATGCCTGGGATACTTTTAATAGAGTTGGGCCGGCTGAAGGTGAACGTGCCATCGCTCAAGCGTTAATATTTTGCGCCATGGCACCGAAAAGTAATGCGGTTTACGATGCCTTTAATCGCGCTAAGAAATTGGCGGCAGATTTCCCTGACTTGCCTGTACCCAAGCATTTAACCAATGCGCCGACGAAATTACACCAAGCCGAAGGCTACGGTGCTGATTATCGCTATGCACATAACTATCCAAATGCCGTAGTGCATGGCGAGCGTTACGTGCCAGCGGAACTGGCTAATGTGCGGTTGTATGAGCCCAATGACCGTGGTCTGGAAAAGCAACTCAAGGCGAAACTCGACTGGTTGCGCGAACAAGATCTAAACAGCGATTGGCAGCGAGGCAATGATGAGTAATTTACTTTGGGTTGCCGGCGGCGGTGCGCTCGGCGCATTGGGTCGTTACGGTATCAGTGTTTTATTAGCAAACAATATAGGGAAAATATTCCCTTTCGCCACGCTTCTCGTTAACATACTGGGCTCATTTTTATTAGCTGCGCTCTTTGCTTGGTGTCAATATCAGGATGATAACCATCATCAGGTGTGGCTGTTTTTAGGGGTAGGGATGCTCGGTGCATTCACCACCTTTTCGACGTTTTCGCTGGAAGTTGTACTTTTAGCCGAGCAGGGCGCTTATTTAAAAGCGGCCTTGCATGCTGGGTTAAACTTCTCGTGCTGTATAGCGGCAGTGCTGATCGCGCTGTGGCTGAAACCATATTATTTATTTGTTTGGGACTAACATGTTAGACGCTAAGTTATTTCGTAGTGAATTAAAGGAAACCGCGCAGCGATTAAAAGCCACGCGCAACTTTGCACTGGATGTAGAACGTTTAGAGCAATTAGAGCAACAACGAAAAGATCTTCAAGTTCGCACTGAAACACTGCAAGCTGAGCGCAACTCAAGTTCCAAATCTATCGGCCAAGCCAAAGCTAAAGGTGAAGATATTGCACCCTTGCTTGCGGCGGTAGAAGATTTAGGTTCGCAATTAGATGCGGCGAAGGCCGAATTGAATGTGGTGCAAACGGAACTGCAAGACATTATTGCTGGTGTTCCGAACTTGCCCGATGCCGAAGTTCCAATTGGTGCCGATGAAGATGAAAACCTTGAAGTCAGCACCTGGGGCACGCCAGCAACCTTCGACTTTGAACCGAAAGACCACGTAGACGTGGCAGCAGCGCTGCAAGACGGCATGAACTTTGATTTAGCGGCCAAGCTTACCGGTGCGCGTTTTGTCGTATTACAGGGCTCGGTTGCGCGTTTACACCGTGCTTTAACGCAATACATGCTCGACCTGCACACCGCTGAGCACGATTACCAAGAAACTTACGTGCCTTATTTGGTCAACAACGACACTTTGTTTGGTACCGGTCAATTACCGAAGTTTGGTGAAGACTTATTCCATGTGAAAGGTGCCACCGAAGATGCAGTGGCTTTGTCATTGATTCCTACTGCTGAAGTTCCGTTAACGAACTTGTGGCGTGATGAAATCGCCGAAGAAGCCCAGCTCCCGATTCGCTATGTTGCGCATACCCCATGTTTCCGCAGTGAAGCAGGTTCGCACGGTCGTGACACTCGTGGCTTAATTCGTCAGCACCAGTTCGATAAAGTTGAGTTGGTTTGGTTGGTGAAGCCAGAAGATTCGATGGCCGCACTCGAGCAATTGACGGGTCATGCTGAAAAAGTATTACAAGAATTAGAATTACCGTACCGCAAAGTATTACTGTGCACTGGTGACATGGGCTTTAGCTCGGCGAAAACCTATGACCTAGAAGTATGGTTGCCAACGCAAAATAAATACCGTGAAATTAGCTCGTGCTCGAACATGCAAGATTTCCAAGCACGTCGCATGCAAGCGCGCTTCCGCCGCAAGGGTGCGAAAAAGCCTGAGTTGATGCATACGCTAAATGGATCAGGTTTGGCAGTAGGCCGCACCCTAGTCGCGATTCTAGAGAACTATCAGCAAGAAGATGGTTCAGTGGTTGTGCCTAAGGTTTTGCAGCCTTACATGGGCGGTTTAACGGTACTTAAGTAAGCACCGTAGACTTTGTTCTAAATGCACTTCGCCGGTTTAGGCAAGCCGGCGATTCGTGTGGCTTGCTTCGCTGGGCCTTTCGGGAACAGCTGATACAAATAAATACTTTTCGCTTTATCTGCACCTAATGCTTTACCAATTGCTTTCACCAAAACTCGCATGGCCGGGCTGGTGTCGTATTCTTGGTAAAAATTACGCACAAAGTTCACCACTTCCCAATGGGCATCGGTGAGTTCGATATTCTCGAGTTCAGCAATATGTACCGCTAGCTCTGGCGTCCACTCATCAAAGTTCGCCAAGTACTCATGTTTATCGGTTTCGTATTCGACACCATTTAATTTGAACATGCTTCGTCCCAAACCATTACAGGCTTACATTCTAAGGTGAGTTCGACCCAACGAGAGTCGGCGATTTGAATCACCGTAATGGGTAAGTCGAGATCGATCAGATCATCGTGCTGCTCACGTAATAATTTAATTTCACTGATTAAAGCCAGCGGTCGCGCAGGTAGCTCATCAATCAACTCATGATTGCGCCAGGTTGCGAGCAAAGCTTGCTCAGATAAAATCACTTGCGTGTCGGCAGTTAGCCACTGCGCACACCATGCTGCACTTGGCCACTGGCGGAGAGTGATAAGTGCATTTGGCGTTTGATCGTCGGTAGAGGTATCAAAACTTATCATGGTGATCTGCTAGTAACGTAATATTTTGTTGATATGCTGCAAGCGTTCTTGCAGTTCGCTGTCATCGAGAACTTCAACGGTATCAATAAAGTCATCGGCAGCAAAGCCAAAAGCCTCAAGGTCACTGGCTAAAACCCAAGGTGCAGGGCAGTCAAACAATTCTAACATGCGGTAGCGCTTATGCAGTGATTGCTGTTCACGCTGCGCATCATGAGCTTGGTGCCATAACTTGATACCAGTACCACTCAAGATCAGCTGTGGGTTTAAATCCATACTAGCCAGTGCCAGCAGCATGTCTTGACCATGCCAGGCGGCAGGAGAGCTAGGGGCTTGAGTTTGAATAACGGCGAAAGACATTAGCGCATCCTAAAACTGAATAACGTGGTCAGCATGGGCGGCAGCCATGGAAAATTCACTTAAACCACCACTAGAATAGGCCTGATTGCGGTTGTCATCAGTGATTCCGTATTCGTTTTCAGCAACGGTTGTGCATAGCACTAATGGAATCTGATGTGCTTCAGCAAACTGTTGCCATGCTTGGCTTAGCGACGATGAGTCGGCACCACCGTGTAATACAGCAGCTTGATAAAAGAACACCATGTTGATGGTGTGCCCAAACTCGATAGCAGCTTGCGCATAATGTAGCGCCAATTGGCTACGATGGTTGGATGAAGAACACGCCTCGGGTGAGGCGTGTAGTGCGATAATAATGGAAGCCACGATACTTACTTAGTCGTCGCCGCCAAGTGCCATCAAGATTTGTAACAAGCTAACAAAGATGTTGTAGATTGATACAAACAGGGTCACGGTCGCTAAGATGTAGTTACGCTCACCACCATGGATGATTGCGCTGGTCTGCATCAAAATAGCACCGGCTGAGAACAAAATGAACATGCCTGATAAGGCTAAGCTCAGCATTGGCATTTGTAAGAACAGGTTAGCAATGAACATCATGATGAGTACAACAAAGCCTGCCATCATCATGCCGCCCATGAAGGACATGTCTTTCTTAGTGGTTAACACATAAGCTGACAAGGCGAAGAAGATTAACGCCGTACCGCCCATTGCAGTCATGATTATCTCATCACCGGCCGGACCAATGGCACTGATCATGCCTAAGATAGGACCAATGGTGTAACCCATGAAACCGGTTAATGCGAACACCATTAGCAAACCGAGGCTGCTGTTCGCGGTTTTATGTACGGCAAATAATAAACCGTAGAAGCCTACTAAAGTGATAATCAGGCCTGGGTGCGGTAAACCCATGCTTGCCGACAAAAATGCAGTGAATGCACTAAAAGCAAGCGTTAAACCGAGTAACATATAAGTGTTACGTAGTACCTTGTTCGTCTGTAATACCGACTCACTTTGATGAGTGGTTGAAATATGAGCTTGATTACTCATGGATATCTCCGTCTAGTTATAATCTGGTGTAACTTAGCCACAGTGTACCGTATAAGTGGGGCCTGAACACACTGTTTTCAAGCTGATTTCGGCCTAATTGTATAAAATCACAGCAAACGAACCTAAAGAAGTCATTTTTTACTTTACAAGCGCGACGCGGCTCATTATCATTCGCTTCGTCTTGAGGCACATCGCCTTAGACACCGGAGAGATGGCAGAGCTCGGTTTAATGCACCTGACTTGAAATCAGGCGTGGTTTTGCGACCACCGGGGGTTCGAATCCCTCTCTCTCCGCCAAATCCCTAAAGGCCCGCTCATTGAGCGGGCCTTTTTCGTTTCAGTTCTTCCTAACAAGATCCCGCATTTCAAACAGGTCGTACCTGTGTATAATCAGCTGTAATAAGAACTAATTATAAAAGAAAGAGGCTGATTATGAAGTTTTCAGAAATACTGGCGCAAATCACGCCAAACGCAGAACAAAGCATTCAATTACCAGCAGGCTGGGGGCAGGGGCGCGCATTGTTTGGTGGGGTAACCGCAGCGGTGGCGTGGCAGCATGCTCAGCATGGTGTTGATGATACCAAGCAATTGCGTTCTCTAACGGTTTCTTTTGTGAGCCCTGTGCAGCCCGGTGAAGTTCAATTGCAGCGTCGGGTGTTACGTGAAGGCTCTAACGTTACGCAAGTTGCAGTGGAGCTCCTGCAGAATGGTGCCACGGTATTATCTTGCTTAGCGAGCTTCGGTCGTTCGCGAGCTTCAACAGTTGCGGTAGTCGATGTGAAGAAACCCGATATACCGTCACGAGAAAAGGGTTTAAGTTTTCCTCCGGTCGACATTTTGCCAGAGTTTACGTCCCACTTTGACTATGTGGTTACCGTAGGTGGCTTGCCATTTACTGGTAATAAATCGCGTGAGTTTGGTGGCTGGATGCGTTTTAGTCGCGAAAATGTGCCTATGAATATCGGCTTCTTGTTAGGCATGGTTGATGCCTGGCCGCCAGCATTGTTACCTCATTTAGTACAGCCAGCACCGGCAAGTTCATTGTGTTGGACGATAGAATTTCCCGAAGCGTTTGACGCCAACTTACGTAGCAGCGATTGGTGGCAGTATGTGGCGCACATCGATTATGCGGCGGACGGCTACGGGCATACCCATACGCATATTTGGGATAAAGATGGTGATCTGGTGGCAATAAGTCGTCAAACGGTCACGGTATTTGGCTAACTCGAAAATCTATAGATATTTGCGATTGGTCAATTGACTTTAAACATGGGTTTTAGTCTCATTTGCGAGTAAAACCCATAAAAACCTGTTGATTTCCTTAACTATTCAACGAACATGAATCATTCCTGAAATGGTTCAGGAAACGTATAAATAGACTAAGGATATCTGGCTAATGGCTGATTTCATCATAGCTGTATCGAGTGACCTGGTCCGTGCAGGTATGTGTACGACACTAAACTCGAATAAACGGAACCGTGTAG
This sequence comes from Pseudidiomarina sp., assembly GCA_048269045.1. Taxonomy (GTDB): domain Bacteria; phylum Pseudomonadota; class Gammaproteobacteria; order Enterobacterales; family Alteromonadaceae; genus Pseudidiomarina. Next base: position 50,332 of record JBLWUG010000008.1, on the reverse strand, counting down.
TTGCAACAGTAACCAACATGATCGAGCTGCGAAATGAAGTTAAGCACCACCTTTATGCGACGGTTATATTAAGTAGTCAACTTGTAGGTGATGGAACCATCGAGAGTTGGCGACGCTTGCATCGACGCTATAACGACCTACAACTACTACTGTGGGCACGAACCTTTCAAGATGTGTTAGATTATCAGTGTAATATTTCACAGGTTGATGGGTATTTGCTTGAACATGCTACTTATGAAGAGTTTGAGCAGGCATGCTCCGCACTAAGTCGAGGCAGAATGTATGTCGCGAGTGCAGTGGCTGAGTATTTCGCCAAAAACCCACGGCGGCAAGAGCAAGTGCGGATGATTAACTCACTTAGCGAACGTGAGCTGCAAGTTACGCAAATGCTCGGGCGCGGCATACGCGTCGTGGATATTGCCAAGTACTTAAATATAAGTAGTAAAACCGTAAACACCTTTAGATATCGTATCTTTCAAAAGCTGAACGTAACCGGCGATGTCGAATTAACGCATCTTGCGATACAATCTGGATTAGTTGACTTAGAACCGACGTAGACTCCATGAGCGAAAGCAGTTTCAATGTAACATCTTTTCTGCAACACCTGACGCATCAACCTGGCGTATATCGCATGTATGATGAGGCAGGTGTTGTTATTTACGTGGGCAAAGCAAAAGATCTGCGTAAACGGGTGAGCAGCTACTTCCGTAGCCAAGTAGACTCCCCAAAAACGAAAACCTTGGTGAAGCAAATTGCCAATATGGATGTGACGGTTACCAATACCGAAGCGGAAGCACTCATCCTTGAAAATAACTTCATTAAAAAGTATCGGCCGCGCTACAACGTATTGCTGCGTGATGATAAGTCGTATCCATTTATCTTTATTAGCGGTCATCAACATCCACGCCTTGCGTTTCATCGTGGTACCCGCCGCGAAAAGGGCGAATACTTTGGTCCATTTCCAAGTGGTGTTGCGGTACGGGAGAGCTTAGGCCTACTGCAAAAGCTGTTTCCGGTGCGGCAATGCGAAGATAGCTTTTATCGAGCGCGTAGCCGCCCATGCTTGCAGTACCAATTGAAACGATGCCTAGCGCCTTGTGTAGAAGGCTACTGCACCGATACTGAGTATCAAGAACAAGTTGATTTAGCCAAAGCGTTCTTACAAGGAAAGAACCAGCAGGTTATCGACCAGCTCGTTGCGCGTATGGAGCAAGCCAGTAGCGATTTGGATTTTGAACGCGCGGCGCGCTTTCGCGACCAAATTGCGGCGCTACGTAAAGTGCAAGAACGCAATGCGATTATTGGCAACCAGCAAGAACTTGACGTGATTGGTTATGCTCGCCGTGGCGGTATCGCTGCAGTGCAGATGCTATTTATCCGCGATGGGGGCGTGCAGGGCAGTCGCAGTTACTTTCCGAAGCTGCCAAATGACACCGAAGATCACGAAGTATTGCTCGCCTTTTTATTACAGTTTTACCTTAATAACCGCGTAGGACGTCGCTTGCCGCCAGAAATTATTCTGCCCGAAGAAAATGGCACCCAGTTATTAACGGCGGAACATGAGCTGGAAGTGCTCGAACAAGCGCTCGCACAGCGCGTACGCATGACTAATAATGTGCGCGGTGAACGAAAGCAATATCAAGTACTGGCCCAAAAGAATGCGCTCAATGCGTTAGAGTCGCGGTTAAACCAAGCGTCGACCATGAGTATGCGTATGCAAGCGCTCGAACAACAGTTGGAGTTTGAAACGCCGATTCAGCGCATGGAGTGTTTTGATATCAGCCATACTATGGGGCAAGAAACGGTTGCCTCTTGCGTGGTGTTTGACCGCCAAGGACCGAAGAAGAGTGATTACCGCCGCTTTAATATCGCCGGGATTACGCCTGGCGATGATTATGCTGCCATGGCACAAGCATTGCAGCGACGTTATGACGCTGCTTTAAAGACAGAAGAGGGCATTGCGGCATTACCTGATATTCTGTTTATCGATGGGGGCAAAGGGCAACTGGCGCAGGCTGAGGCTTACTTTAATGACTGGGATGCACCAGCCCAAGTCAAAGCCCCTTTATTAATAGGTGTGGCCAAAGGCGATTCGCGTAAACCCGGATTAGAAACCTTAATTATGTCGGGTAGCCATCAAACGGTGCCTATGTCGGCCGATTCGCCGGCGCTACATTTAATCCAACACATTCGTGATGAGTCCCACCGATTTGCAATCACTGGTCATCGTCAACGCCGTGCTAAAGTGCGCCGCACGTCGCGTTTAGAAGATATTCCAGGGGTAGGCGCTAAGCGTCGGCAAAAATTATTGCAAAATCTGGGTGGATTACAAGAAGTGAAACAAGCTAGTATTGATCAACTAGATGCTGTTCCTGGAATTAGTCGAGCCCTTGCGGAAACGATTTACCACGCCTTTCGGGATGAATAGAGGAAAATAAATAACCATGTGGAATATTCCCAACCTGTTAACAAGCTTTCGGATTCTGTTAATTCCAGTATTTTTAGTCATTTATTACATGCCGAGTGACAGTGCTTCATTCTGGGCGGCGTTCGTATTTGCCGTGGCCGGTATTACTGACGCACTCGATGGCTGGGTTGCACGTCAATTTAATCAATTTACCAAGTTTGGTGCCTTCCTCGATCCGGTTGCCGATAAAGTTATGGTGGCGGCGTCGTTAATAGTGGTGGTTGAAAATTATCAAAGTTGGTGGATTAGCATTCCAGCGATTACCATCGTGAGTCGCGAATTAGTCGTTTCTGCATTACGTGAGTGGATGGCGCAAATTGGTCGTCACGAACAAGTTAAAGTCTCAAACTTAGGAAAATGGAAAACCATTGCTCAAATGGTAGCCATTGGTGGTCTGATTTGGGAAGCAAACACTTTTGTTGTGGTGACAGCTACGATATTATTATACGCAGCATTCGTTCTGACCATCTGGTCTATGGGCGAATATTTGCGCGCTGCCTGGTCAGATTTAAGTCAAGTGGATTAAAAGTGAGCAATCAAACCACTTAAGTGCAAAAAGTCGTTGACCTTGTCGGATTAAACAGTAGAATGCGCAAGCACTGGACGCGGGAATAGCTCAGCTGGTAGAGCACAACCTTGCCAAGGTTGGGGTCGCGAGTTCGAATCTCGTTTCCCGCTCCAATTCGATTGGCGGGTTGGCAGAATGGCTATGCAGCGGATTGCAAATCCGTGGATCTCGGTTCGACTCCGGGACCCGCCTCCATCGAAGCAAGTCCTTAGGTAGTACAACATTGTGTGCCCGGGTGGTGAAATTGGTAGACACAAGGGATTTAAAATCCCTCGCTGGTAACAGCGTGCCGGTTCGAGTCCGGCCCCGGGCACCACTTCCTTAGTAATACACTCCAAAAACTTCTTGTGTTTCTCTAGAAACAGATTTATTTTAATTGTCTCGATTCATTCAAAGACGATTTTATGAAGTTCGCTCGATTAAGTTTATCCCTATTTATATTTAGCCTGTTATGGCTAACACAACATGGCCCGGCTTTTGCGCCTAGCTATGCAGTGGATGGGTATGTCAGCGAATCGATCAAGGTTAATGCCAACGTAGCGGCAGACCAAACTGGCTTTGATGATAATGAAGACGATGCAGTCGTTGTCTTAGCTAATCGTACGTTAGTAGCGCCTGATTACCGCGTTACAGCAACGGCGCCCGTCGTCACCAGCTTTACCTATTCCACCCGGCCACAACCGCGCGCACCACCGCATATCTCGTAATTCAAATAAACACACTTTTATTTAATTGATTACGAGGAATTTAATATGTCTGTATTTCATCCATTACGTTGGAACCGTGCGCCTGCAGAAACCTTTTTACCGGCTGCAAATGCCTTAGCTAAAATCCATTTAGATTGGTATCAAATGGCGGAGCATGCGGTGCAGTGGTTTGATCAGCAAGAATTGATAACCATGTCAGGTGATGCGACCTTAGCCGAAGCCGAAGCTTTGTTTGATGAAACAGGGGCACGCTATGCGATGCTCGTGGATGGTGAGAATAAGCTAATAGCTGTGTTATCGGCCAAAGACATTCACGGTCGGCAAACCGTAACCTTAGCAAACCTACTGCAAATGCCTTGGAAACAAATCGCGGTGCGTTATATTGGCGTGCCCATCGAGCAACTGCCGGTATTAACGTCGCAGCAAGTGGAAAACAATCGTATCGGTGATATGGCTGCAACCATGCAGGATGCGTCCAAAGATTTCATCTTGGTGAGTGAAAATGAGCAAATTGTTGGTGTTATCGCGGCGCTAAAAATACTTGAGTTAACTGGCGAATCGGTACGGCTCACACCGCGGGCAACTTCCTTTGCTGAAATATTTAATGCCATTAAGCATCCTGAAGTCAGCAACTTGTAATACAAAAAGCCCTCGCTAAAAGCGGGGGCTTTTTATATGGTTAAACTATTAGGTCAGTCTTAAAGATAAGGAAGTGGCATGAATAGTGAAAGCGGTTGGCATTTTCAAGAAACTCTGTTGGCGATAGCGCAGTGGATTCTGGGCTTCTTTGTACTACTGGTGATAGCGCTCATCATTAGTATATTGGTGATGTACGTGATCGACCGGACGCAAACGCACCATACGATTCGACGAAACTTTCCCGTTATTGGCCGGTTTCGTTATGTATTCGAGCATTGGGGCGAGTTTGCGCGGCAGTACTTTTATGCCATGGATCGCGAAGAAATGCCCTTTAACCGGGCCCAGCGTAGCTGGGTCTATCGTGCTGCCAAAAATGCTGATCGAACAGCGGCATTCGGCTCCACCCGCGATATCAGTAAGCTTGGCACCATTATATTTGCCAATAGCACCTATCCACGCCAAACCGAAGAGAAAACCTTTGCAACCCCGGTAACTATTGGTGGACAGTGTTCGAAGCCGTATTCTCCGGCGAGTTATTTTCATATTTCTGGCATGAGCTACGGTGCCTTGTCACCGGTAGCAGTCACAGCGTTGTCCAAAGGTGCTCGTATGGCTGGCTGCTGGCTAAATACCGGTGAAGGTGGCCTAAGCCCTTATCACTTGAGCGGCGGGGCGGATATCGTGTTTCAAATGGGTACAGCCAAATATGGCGTGCGTAACCATGATGGCACTTTAAGCGAAGAGAAGCTTAAAGAAATAGCCGCACATGATGTGGTGAAGATGTTTGAAATTAAGCTGAGTCAGGGCGCAAAACCCGGCAAAGGCGGTATTTTACCCGGCATCAAAGTAACCCATGAGATCGCTAATATTCGAGGCATCCCGCAAGGGCAAGATTCGATCAGCCCCAATCGTCACCCTGAAATCAGTAACGATGAAGAGTTACTCGACTTTGTTGCCAAAGTGCGCAATATCACCGGCAAACCGACCGGTATTAAGTTTGTGATGGGTGAACCCAATTGGATTGACGAGCTAATTGATGCGATTTTGCAGCGCGGCGTTGAATCGGCACCGGATTTTATTACCTTAGATAGCGCCGATGGTGGTACGGGCTCAGCACCACAGCCATTATTAGATTACGTTGGCTTAAAACTGTCAGAAAGTTTACCTATATTGATCGACAAGCTGGCCAATGCGGGCTTAAAAGACCGCATCAAGGTGATCGCATCAGGAAAGATGATTACTCCGTCTGACGTGGCCTGGGCGCTAGCCATAGGGGCTGACTTTATTAACTGCGCTCGTGGTTTTATGTTCTCATTGGGCTGTATTCAAGCCATGCAATGTAATAAAAATACGTGTCCAACGGGCGTAACCACTCATGACAAGAACTTACAAAAGGGTTTGGACCCTGCAGATAAGAGCGTACGAGTGGCAAACTACCATCGTTATCTAGAGTATGGCGTGAACATTATTGCGCACTCCTGCGGGGTAACCGATCCGCGTCAATTAAACCGTCGTCATGCACGGATAGTAACTGAGTCGGGCGACAGTATTAGCCTTGCGAAGCGCTACCCGCCGGTGAATTAACTAAATGTGACTCGAGCCACTTCATGAAAGCAATCAACGCTACGGGCTGCCGTGGGCGTTGTTTCATGGCGAATTGCATGGGCTCTTTTAAGGTCACTTGATATTCAGTATGAGTCGTATGACCTTTCAGTTGCTCATTTTTGAGATACAAAGCGTCAACCATAGTGATCTGGTCAGTATTGGCAATCAGGTCGATGGCTATATTTGGATTGCCCACGGGGCGCGGATGAATATGTTTCACCAAATAACTTTCTTGTTTACTTAATAACTTCCAATAGGGCGCTTCCAGATCAACCAACCACGGCCGCGAACCTAAGGGTTCATGACTTTCGGTGCAGGACACTGGAATATACGTTGGCGTGTAAATTTTCTTTTGCTCAAGTGTTTTATCTCGTAAATTTCCATATAAAATAGCGAGATCCAATTGTTCATGCTGTAATTGAGAGCAGAGATCAGCTTTATCATTAGTATTCGGAAACAGTGGAACCGTGGTGAAGTGCAGTTGCACATGCGGGTAGAGTGTATAGAAATCAGAAATACGCGACGATAGCCACCACCGTAAGAAGCTTTCTGGAATCGCGAGACGCAGGGTGGTGAGTTCGCTGTCACCAATATTTCGAGTGCGGTCAACAATACGGTCGAGCTCTTTGAACAAGCGCAGCAAATCAGGCGCTAATACTTGACCCGCTGCGGTTAATGAGTGCACGCGGTTATCACGTTGAAAGAGGCGGGTACCGAGTTGCTCTTCTAGGGCTTGGATTTGCCGAGTGATATTGGATTGTGAAACCCCAAGCTGTTGCGCAGCTTGTTTAAATGAATCGGCATGTGCTGCGGTCGCAAATACGCGTAACGCGTTCAACGACGGTGATTTTTGTTTAGACATGACTCGGCCTCGGCTTTAATTGTAATTAACTAAAAGTAAATCAGAATGGATTTATTATCAATCTACATTAAAGAATTTTTGCTTATTGCGAGCTTGCACTTCCTCGCGGTAGCTAGCCCTGGGCCTGACTTTGCGGTGGTTAGCCGTTATAGCATCAGCTTTGGTCGTAAAATTGGCCAATGGGTCGCCCTAGGTGTGGGCACCGGTATCTTATTGCATATTGGCTATTCCATATTAGGCGTAGCGCTCATCGTGCACCGTTATGAATGGGTGTATGGCATATTGCTGTTGGTCGGTGCGGCTTATTTAGGCTGGCTAGGGTGGCAAGCCATTCAATCGTCGTATCGCGGCGAAGCGCCAGATACGGAAGTGGTTACGGAAAAAATATCCTATCATGCGGCTTTTCGCGTCGGCTTCTTTACCAATGGGCTCAATATCAAAGCCACATTGTTCTTTTTAGCTTTGTTTAGCACAGTGATATCGCCAGATACACCAACCCAAGTTAAAATATTTTACGGTGGCTATATGGCGGTCGCCACCGCGGTTTGGTTCACCTGCTTGGCGCGCTTGCTAACTTGGCGGCCTTTTTATGATGTTTTGTGGCGCATGAGTCATTGGATTGACCGCGTGATGGGCGCTGCACTACTACTTTTAAGTATCAAGCTGATCCTAGATTGGTTGCAGCTTGTGATATAATCCCCCGTAGATTTTCATTAACATTACATTGAGTGAAATATGCAGTTATTTGTGAACGATCTGACTGTGATCGATTTTTCGTACTTGTGCCCAGAGCGCGGTATTGTTGGCGATAGTTGGATTGTTGATATCATTCTTGACGGCTCATTAGACGAGCAGTCCATGGTGCTTGATTTTGGTTTGGTGAAAAAACAAATCAAACGAATTATTGATGGTGCCGTCGATCATAAATTAGCGGTTCCTTCAGGCCACCCCTATACCAAAGTTACACATCATTCCGATGGTAATAGCTATTGGGTCGATTTTTTACGTCCTGAAGGGCGCTCCATTCACTTATTCTGCCCATCAGACGCCTTTGCCTTCATTGATGCGCAAGCGGTGACTATGGAGTCGGTTACTGAGTATTTAAGCGCTACGATCAAGCGTGAGCTGCCGGAAAACGTTAAAGGGCTAACCTTAGCGTTACGTACCGAAGAAATACCTGGTGCCTTTTATCACTACACCCACGGCTTAAAGAAGCACGACGGCAATTGTCAGCGTATTGCTCATGGCCATCGTTCGCGCATTTATATTGAGCTCGATAATCAACGTGACCAAGCGTTAGAGCAGCAATGGGCCGAAGCTTGGAAAGATATCTACATTGGCTCTAAAGAAGATGTCGCTGCCATCGCGAGCTTGCAACGTTCAAGTTTTAGCGAAGCACTTACCGAAGCAACCCATGTGGGCTATAGCTATGTCGCCGACCAAGGGCTGTTTGAACTGATGGTGCCAGTGGCTGAAAACTATATTATTCCGACCGACTCAACCGTTGAGTGCTTAGCTGAGTATTTGGCCCAGCGTATTAAAGACGACCATCCAAACTCGCAAGTTAAGGTCACGGGTTTTGAAGGCGTTGGTAAAGGAGCTATCGGCTATGCGTAAAACGTTGGGTTGGTTAACTTTGTTCATTGCTGTAATGACTACCGCGCAGGCCGTAGAGCCTGAAATCAAGCTACGCGGTGCTGTCACTTCAGGTGGGCTGTTAATCGGTGAGACCCAACCGCAGACGCGAGTCTTTCTTAACGACAAAGAGTTAACGGTTTCGGCCGATGGTGTGGTGGTATTTGGCTTTGGCCGTGATACCTATGGCCCGCAACAGCTACGTTTAGAAGCGATCAATGGCGAAAAATCGACCTTGCAGCTTGATGTGGCGGCGCGCGAATACGATATTGATCGTGTCGATGGTGTGCCACAACGCACAGTTACGCCTAGCGAAAAACAGCGCAAACGTACTCGCGCTGAAGCCGAAAAAGTTTGGCTTGCACGTACGGTTAAAAGTGAACGAAAAGATTTCTTAGCACCATTAAAAGCGCCCGCAGCAGGGCGTATTAGTGGAGTGTACGGCAGTCAGCGTATTTTCAACGGCACCCCACGCAATCCCCATTATGGTTTGGATATTGCAGCGCCAACAGGCACACCGGTGCGCGCACCATGGGCGGGTAAAGTGGTACTGGCCGAGCCTGACTTGTTCTATTCAGGTGGCACGCTGATTGTGGACCATGGTTTTGGTGTAACTAGCACCTATATCCACTTGCATCGTTTGCATGTTCAGGTGGGTGATGAGATTAAGCAAGGTGACGTTATTGCTGAAATAGGGGCCACCGGACGAGTCACGGGCCCCCATTTAGATTGGCGCATCAACTGGCAGCATGAACGCCTTGACCCAGCTTTAGCGGTGCAGCACTTCGGTACTACCGAAGCCAATCGTGTAGTAGCTCCGGCGCTGTAACCTTGAGTAGATAGTTTGCCTTTGGCGGTGCTTGGAACGTCATCGCCAAGGTGAGCAGCTCATCGCGACGAAACGCATGTACCGCAACGGCATCGCCTGGCTGATAACGCGCTAAGACTTCATCAATAGTACTTTGAGTAACTTGAAAGTTATCAATCGCAATAATGCGATCGCGCGCGGACAATCCAGCAGCTTGCGCAGCCTCATCGTTATACACCACTTGCAACTCTAACCCCTGTTCGGTCGCTTTATATTTTGCCCCTAAAGATACCGGCAAAGGGTTCGTGGCCGCGGTGCCGCCAATGATGTTGTCATTTTGGCTGGTTTCACGCGTTAACGTCACCCCAAATTCACTTAACAGCTCTTGCACTGGTAATGTTTGCGTACTGTATAGCGCCTGCTGTAAGAAGCTATGCAGGCTAATGTCATAGTGTTGCTGAACAAAACCGACAAAGGTGCTGGCTTCGGTACCAATACTAGTAGCGCCGTACGCATGCCAAAACTCGTTCATAACTTTGGCAAGTGTTACTTGGTGCTGACTTTCCAGGCGTAGTTGCAAGTCGATGCATAAAGCTATGAGCGCACCTTTCGCATAGTAACTGACAATACTGTTGGGCGAGTTTTCATCTTGTTTATAGAATTTCGTCCAAGCCAAAAAGCTTGATTCCGTAATGGTTTGACGCTCATGTCCTTGGCCACGATGCACGCGCGCCAAGGTATCACCCACTAAATTCAGATAGGTTTGAGCATCGATAAGCCCGGCTTGATTGAGTACATAGTCGTCGTAATATGACGTTACACCTTCATAGAACCACAGCTGTTCGGTATAGGACTCCTGATCGAGTTTATAAGGTATAAATGAGCGTGGCTTTAGCGTTTTAATATTCCAACTATGGAAGTATTCGTGACTGCACAAACTTAAAAAGGTGCGATAGTTGGCATCAATTTTGGTTTGATTGGCGGTGATTAAATCTTTGCGGCTGCAGAGCAGGGCCGTTGAATTACGGTGTTCAAGGCCACCAAAGCCATTACCAACCACCATGGTTAAAAAGAGATACTCATGAAAGGGTGGTTGTTGCCCAAACATTTCGATTTGGTATTCACAAATATCGGCCAGATCGCTGCAAATACGGTCGGCATCGGCAAATTCACGGCCTGCAAACACTAATGAGTGCTTTACGCCACCGGCTAAAAACTCATGAATGTTCAAATCACCCATGAGTACGGGGTAATCAATGAGTTCATCGTAGCTTTGCGCGGTAAAAGTACCGGCAGCAAAGCGATGACCAATGGTGCGCGGCATACCGGTGGCAAGCTGCCAACCTGTTAAGGTTGATAAATGCACCAAACAAGGTTCATCCACATAGCCGTCAACAGCTAAACACATACTAGAAAAGTTAAAGAATCCAAATTGTTGGTCGAGGTATGCGGTACGCACGGAAAGGTCAAAGGCATAAACTTCGTATTCAACGCGAATAGAGCCAGCTTTAGCATGCTCAATTACCCAGGTTTGCTTATCTAGCATTCGATGTTGCAGAACAGCGCCGGCTTGTACTGCAGAAAAGTCGTTAATATTACGTGCGAAATCACGAATCATGTAACTACCTGGCAGCCACGCGGGCAGACGTAACGTGACTTCACCCGCTGCACTGATGGGAATTTCGATCGCCACCGCAAAGGTGTGTGCGTGGGTGTTTTTTACGTCGACGTGGTATTGCAGCATGATATCCTCATTACAATTGAAAAAAGGAAACTGAAAGTTGTGACTATCTTAGCATGCGTTGTTCGCGCTATGTAGCGCAGCCCATGCGATAAATAGCGTCATCTGTATCTATTTAGTCGGTATAATGGTTACAGAAAATCAACAAGTTCGGGGTATTAATGGCAAATCGCTGGAAATCACTGCTCGAAGATCGCAACCGCTTCTTCTGGCTGCTGCAAACTGCTGGCTGGAGTGGCTACGGTTTAGTGCATTACATTGGTTCTTTAATGCATGAAATGCGTGATATCTACGTATTGATTTTGCTATTGGGATCCTACGCAGGATTTTTGCTAACGCTGCCATTGCGCAACCTCTACCGTCGTATCTGGGATTCTCCACCATGGGTGCTGGTGGTTATTGTGCTTGCAGCTTCGTATGTATTCGCTGCGGTTTGGGCGGTGATTGATAACGCGACCTATTGGGAAATCTACAAGTTTGGGTTTCGCCCCGACAGTAATTGGTTCTACTTTAAAAATACCATTGCCAAGTTTTACATTATGCTGAGCTGGAGTGGTTTATATTTTGGTATTAAGTACTACCAAATGCTGCAAGATGAAAAGCAAAAGGCGCTGATGGCCACTTCAATGGCGCACCAAGCGCAACTAAAAATGCTCCGTTATCAGCTCAATCCGCATTTTCTATTTAATACGTTGAATGCAATTTCAACGTTGATTCTTATCAAAGAAAACGACTTGGCTAACCGCATGATGTCGAAGCTCAGTTTATTCCTGCGCTTTAGTTTAGATAATGAACCCATTAAAAAAATACCGCTAGAGCATGAAATCGACGCGCTAATGCTGTATTTAGATATAGAGAAAGTTCGTTTTGATGAACGCTTAAAAGTCACCTTAGATATCGATGAAGAGGCTAAGCAAGCACTGGTGCCTAGCTTGTTTTTGCAGCCTCTAATTGAAAACTCCATCAAATATGCAATCGCTAAATTAGAGAAAGATGGAGAAATAGTTGTGAAAGCTCAAAGATTTAGCGATGATTTACTCATCAGTATTGCTGATAATGGACCAGGAACGTCAAAAACTCATGAAGAAGTAATGAAGCAGGGCGGAGTTGGCCTTGCGAATACAAGAGAACGATTACAAGCCTTGTATGGAAAGAATTACTCCTTTACATTAACTAATAACGAACCCCAAGGTTTCCGAGTAGAAATCCGTATTCCTTTTGATCAGGTTGATAATATATGAGTCAAAAAATTCGCACACTAGTAGTTGATGACGAATCTTTAGCCCGTCGCGGGCTAGTCGTGCGTTTACAAGAGTTTCCGCAAGTTGAACTCCTGGGCGAAAGCCAGAGTGCACGGCAAGCCCTTGAAATGATTGGTGCGGAAAAGCCAGACTTAGTATTTCTTGATATTCAAATGCCGGGCATGAATGGCTTTGAGCTATTGCGAGAAGTGCAGTCTCACGGCTATAAAATGCCACTCGTGGTATTTGTAACCGCCTATGACCAGTACGCGATTAAAGCCTTTGAAGTTCGTGCCATTGACTATCTATTAAAGCCCGTTGATGAAGAGCGCTTAGCGCAAAGCTTAAAGCGCATTGAGAAAAACCTATCGGAACAACAACAAACACAACAGCGCGATCGCATTCTAAATTTGCTGGCTGACGCTACGGGTGAGGATTGTGAAGATATCCTTAAACGATTGTCGAGCAGCGAAGATGTTGGTGTCGCTCGTTACCCTGAACATATCGCTATTAAAGAAAGCGGCGAAATTACCCGGGTGGCGATTAATTCAATTGAATGGATTGACGCAGCAGGTGACTACATGTGTATTCATGCTGGCAATGAAACCCATATTCTTCGACGGACGATGAAAGAGTTAGAAGAAGAACTAAACCCGCAGCGTTTCCAGCGTATCCACCGTTCATCGATTGTGAACATGGACCACGTTGAAAAACTTTGTAGCCGCCAAAATGGTGAATACCATTTAATTTTACAAAATGGTAAAGAGCTGAAGGTAAGTCGTAGCTATAAAGATCGAGTGAAACGACTGGTACTTAACCCCTAGAGGTACTTATGCGAAAAGCCTCACTGATCTTGCTATTGTTGCTGTTGTTAGTGGGCTGTTCGGCAACGCAAATCGGCTACCGATTTGCTGACACCTTTATTAAATGGGAAGTACAAAGCTACCTGAAGATGTCTTCATCGCTTGAGCAACAAGTGGATGGAGCCCTGAAAGAACTTCACCACTGGCACGCGCGCAACGAGCTGCCCATTTACCGCGATACCTTAAGCCAGTTGCGCACACAAATTGCCGACAACAACCTCAGCAAAGAAGACATCGAAGCCTACTACTATGATGCTAGAAGTGCATGGCGCCGGGCACTTACCGCGGCTGAACCTCATGTGCAGGAAATTTTATTGCAGCTTAATGCGCGTGAACGCTCGCATTTAAAAACGAAGTTTTTTGAGCGTCAACGCGAGCAATTAAAATCTTTAGCAGAAACATCAACGGCAGCGCGCAAAGCTGAGCTCATCAAAGAAACTGAGTCGAGCCTAGAAAAGTGGTTGGGCGAAGTTACCCCAGAGCAGCAACAACTTATTGTGACTTGGTTTGAGCAGCGTGAAAGCGTTCGGGAAGATTGGGTGCAATACACCTCACAATTGCAGGCTAAACTACTTAGTATTTTAGATTACGCAGCCAGTGATGGGCCTATCGATAACGCATTAGTGCAGCGGCAGTTGCAAGGCTTGATTGTAGATCCGCACCGCTATCGCTCGATGGAGTTGCAGCAAAAGCTGAAACAAAATCAGATGGTTACCGTCAGTTTTGTGTTTGAACTAAACCGTAGTCTAACGCCAAATCAACGGGCTCGAATCCTTGCTAAAGTCGATGGTTTTATTGAAGATTTAGATGGCATTATTGCGCACTACCAACGATGATAGTGCGCAATCGTTTAAAACTAAACTTGAATGATTTTGCAGGTATTGGTTGAACCCACACTTTCCATCACGTCGCCATGGGTAAGAATAACTAAATCACCAGGCACCACGTGACCACGCAGTTTAATTTCATTGATAGCATCGCGAACCAATTGGTTCGGCTCACTTTTCGTTGAATCAAATGCGATAGGGTAAACACCGCGGTATAACGCACAACGAGCGCGGCTCTCTGCATGTCGAGACAACGAGAAGATCGGTAACGATGTATTGATGCGCGACATCAATTTCGCCGTTGAACCTGATTCGGTTAATGCCACAATGGCCTTCACACCACTAAGATGCGTCGCTGCATACATAGCTGAAATAGCCGTAGCTTCTTGAATGCTGGTAAAGGTTTCATCCAAATCGTTCTTATCGATAGTCACACTCGGGTGAGTTTCTGCACCAAGGCAGATTTCTGACATCGCGCGCACGGTTTCAATAGGGTGCTTACCTGCAGCGGTTTCAGCGGATAACATCACCGCATCGGTACCATCCAATACTGCGTTAGCCACATCCATAACCTCTGCACGTGTTGGCATCGGGTTTTCAATCATGGATTCCATCATTTGGGTGGCTGTAATCACAACTTTATTGCACTGACGCGCACGCTGGATAATGCGCTTTTGTTTACCGACCAGTTGGGCATCGCCAATTTCTACACCTAAGTCACCGCGCGCCACCATCACTGCATCTGAAGCACGGATAATGTCATCAAGGGCGGCATCTGTTGCGACGGCTTCTGCACGTTCAATCTTGGCGCAAATCATACCTTTACCATGGCTAGCACGTAATAAGTGGCGTGCTTCATGGATATCGGCGCTACTGCGAGGGAAGGAGACCGCTAGATAGTCAACGCCAATTTTGGCAGCGGTTTTAATGTCTTCTAAATCTTTTTCAGTTAAAGCACCGGCAGAAAGGCCACCGCCTAAACGGTTAATACCTTTATTATTGGATAATGGACCACCCACTTTAACCGTGGTGTTGATTTCGGCACCATTGATCGCATCAACGGTTAACTGCACACGACCATCGTCGAGCAATAAAATATCGCCCACTTCAACATCTTCAGGCAGTTCTTTATAGTCGATTCCGACGCGATTTTGATCGCCAGCAGTATCGGCGAGCGCGGCATCAAGAATGAAATGTTCGCCTTGGGCCAACTCAATAGGACCGTCTTTGAATTTAGAAATTCGAATTTTGGGGCCTTGTAAGTCGCCTAAAATGGCTACGTAAACGCCTAATCGTTCGGAAATTTCTCTAACATTCTTAGCCCGTAATTCATGATCGGCGGCAACGCCGTGAGAAAAGTTTAAACGAACAACGTTAGCACCTGCTTGGATGAGCTTTTCTAAGACCTTAGGGTCATCAGTAGCAGGACCTAATGTAGTAACAATTTTAGTACGACGTAGCATGGCATCACTCCTTATAGTATGCCTCGAAATTATACCATGCTTATCGGGGAGTTACAGAGGTTCTGGCGCTATGCCTCCGTTTTAAGTACAATAGCCGCCAATTTTCATGTCATCATTAATTTTATTTGAACTTTAAAGGTAACTTCATGAGTGATCAGCAACAAGATCTGACTTTACAAAGCTGGCAGGAACGCCAGGAATACGCCGAGATGATGCAACCGATTATCGGTCGCCTATACCGCAACTATGGGGTAGAGATCCTCGTTTACGGCCGTTCGATGTTGAATGTTGATACGATTAATATTATTAAAGCGCACCGCTTAATTCGTCGTCATGAAGGCGTGAAGTTGCGTTTACGCGAAAGCTTCCCGTTTATTGAAGCATTAAGCAAAATGAAGTTAGCTGCGGCGCGTATTGACCTGGGTAAGTTGGCCATCAACTACTTGCACAAAGATGCAGGCAAGGGCGATAGCATTGAAGCTTACCTCAAGCGTGAGTTGGCAGATATTGTCGATAAAGCCGACGAAGTTCCAGCTCAAGACGTTGTTCTATACGGTTTTGGCCGTATCGGTCGTTTACTAGCGCGTTTATTGATTGAGCGTAATGGTAGCAACAACAAAATGCGTTTACGCGCCATTGTTGTTCGTGGTGGCCGTGATGGCGATTTAGAAAAGCGTGCCAGCTTGTTGCGTCGTGACTCTATTCACGGTGCATTCAATGGTTCAATTACCGTTGATCATGAAAATAGTGCGATTAAAGCAAACGGCACTAGCATTAAAGTTATTTATTCAAATGGTCCAGACCAAGTGGATTACACCCAGTACGGTATTAATGACGCCATTGTTATTGATAACACCGGTATCTGGAAAGATGAAGATGGCTTGGGCTTGCACCTTAAATCTAAAGGCGTGAAGAAAGTTCTATTGACGGCGCCGTCGAAAGGTAACATCAAAAACGTTGTATACGGTGTAAACCACAAAGACGTATTACCAGAAGATTTAATTGTGAGTGCAGCAAGCTGTACCACCAACGCCATTACGCCAGTACTTAAAGTGATTAACGATGAGTACGGTATCCGTAACGGTCACGTTGAAACCGTACACTCGTACACCAACGACCAAAACTTAATTGATAACTACCACAGCGCTGAGCGTCGTGGTCGTTCAGCACCGTTAAACATGGTACTTACCTCGACTGGTGCTGCGAAAGCGGTTTCCAAAGCATTACCAAAGCTGGAAGGCAAGTTAACCGGTAACGCGATTCGCGTACCAACGCCAAACGTATCGATGGCGATTATGAACTTGAACCTTAACAAAGAAACCAGTGTTGACGAGTTAAACGCGTTCTTGCGCGACCGTGCGTTGCACTCAGAACTGCAAGCACAAATCGACTTTACTGCTTCAACGGAAGTGGTTTCAACCGATTTAGTTGGTTCGCGTTACGCTGGTATCGTAGATTCTCAAGCCACTATTGTTGATGCTGACCGTGCAGTGTTGTATGTTTGGTACGATAATGAATTTGGCTATAGTTGTCAGGTGATACGTGTTGCTGAGCAAATGGCAGGCCAGCAGCTGCTTAATTTACCTAAGTAACTTAAATCAATTTAAAAGCGCCGAAAGAGGCGCTTTTTGTTTTTCTTAAGAAGGAATTTTCATGTTCATAACTGCACAGTTTGATAGCGGAAACATTGAAGTACTTGAAGCGAATGAGCCAAGTGATATTCAATTAGCCATTCGTAAAGATAATGAATCTGATTACTATCAATGGTTTCATTTTAAGCTTTATGGTGAACCAGGCGTAGAGCACGTAATGGCCATTACGAACGCGGGCCAATCAGCGTATCCGGACGGTTGGAAAGACTATTCAGCAGTAGCTTCCTATGACCGTGATACTTGGTTCCGAGTACCAACGCACTTCGATGGCAAACACCTCACCATTACGCATACCCCAGAACAAGAAAGCGTTTATTACGCTTATTTCACGCCGTTTTCTTACGAACGTCACCAAGATTTAGTGCAGTGGGCGCAGCAATCAGTAGATTGTGAGCACGTATTGCTGGGTCAAACCATTGATGGCCGTGACTTGAACCTGTTAGTAATCGGCGAGCCAGACGAAGGTAAAAACAAGATTTGGATTACCGCACGTCAACATCCTGGCGAGTCCATGGCTGAATGGTTTATTGAAGGTGCTTTGAGTCGTTTACTTGACGATGAAGATGGTGCCGTTCGTAAATTATTACAGAACAACGTTTTCTATATCGTGCCTAACATGAACCCAGACGGCAGTGCGCGTGGTCATTTACGTACCAACGCAGTAGGTGTGAACCTAAACCGTGAGTGGGCCGAGCCAAGCGTAGAGAAAAGCCCAGAGGTTTATCATGTGCTTAATGCGATGGAAGAAACGGGCGTTGACTTGTACCTAGATATTCATGGTGATGAAGCCTTACCTTATAACTTTGTTGCCGGTGCTGAAGGCGTACCTAGCTATACCGACGCTATTCATCAAGTGGGCGAAAAGTTCAAGCAAGCGTTACTAACGATTACCCCTGAATTCCAAACCGAATATGGCTATGAAGTTGATAAGCCAGGTGACGCGAATTTGACCGTAGCTAGCAATGCGGTGGCCGAGCGCTTTAAGTGCTTAGCATTCACCTTAGAAATGCCGTTTAAAGACAACGCAAACTTGCCAGACGTCGACTTTGGTTGGTCTGCTAATCGTAGTCAGCAACTCGGTGCCGATGTGGTCAGTGCGATTTACGCTATTGCCAATGACTTGCGCGACTAAGTCGCGCATGGGTTAACCTTGAATTTACGGTGAAAACGCTTATATTGCGTATATAGCATGCAGTTAATGAGGATCCCATGGCGCTAGTTGATTGTCCGTCATGTAATAAACGAGTTTCTGATAAAGCCGAGCAGTGTCCACATTGCGATTTTAAGCTCTCTGGTATGTCACCAGAGCAGCTTAATCGTGAATTAGAGCGCACGCTACACGCCCAGAAAGATAAGATCTTAGGCCAGTCTATGCTGGCTTTACTGATCGCTATCGCTGCCTTTACCTACTTTTTTCTTCAACAACCGCACCCAGACAGCTGGCAAGCGCAAGCTTCCTACGCTGGTATGATTATTGGGTTAATATGGTTTTTAGTTAATCGAGTACGATTGGTATTTCTGAAAAGGAAGCGCTTTTAATGCAGTTTGAGAATTTGCTGGCTAGCATTTCGCCAGAAACCTTTGAGCGGTTGTTGCAAGCCGTAGAAATAGGGCGCTGGCCAGATGGTGTGAAACTCACTACTGAACAATTAGAAAACTCAATTCAATTGGTAATGGCTTATCAGGCTCGATTTTGTCCGTCTGATGAGCCTTTTAGAATTGGTGCCGATGGATTACTGGTCACGCGCAGCAAGCGCGACATTCAAAAATCCCTTCAGCCTGAAGCTACAATTGCGAGCTTTCCCTTAAACGCAAACAGCGATGATGCTTAATGTCTACAATGACTGATTATAATTTATTACTAAAACAAGCCGAGGCTATTACTGCCGGCGAACCCGATCTTATCGCAAACTTGAGTAACATCAGTGCGCTGGTATTTGAAGCACTCGACAATGTAAACTGGGTTGGTTTCTATTTAACCCGTGAACCAGAAACATTGGTGTTGGGCCCGTTCCAAGGCAAAGTTGCTTGCGTACGCATTCCTTTTAATCAAGGGGTATGTGGTGCCGCTGCCAGCAGCCGAGAAACCCAATTGGTGTACGATGTACATGCATTTGAAGGGCACATCGCCTGTGATGCTGCGTCAAACTCTGAAGTGGTGGTTCCGCTGATTGTGAATGATGAGGTAGTCGGTGTGTTTGACTTAGATAGCCCTTCGATAGGCCGATTTAGTCAGGAAGATGCCGACGGATTAACGCAAATCGGTCGTTTTATTGAAACATTAAATTGGTCAAGTCATACGATCATAGCTGCGAATTAGGTTACACTAATGTACAGTGAATTTGATATTCAAGCCTATCTTGTTAGCCGTCAAGATATGGTCTTTTTCGAGGATATCGGAAAAGAAGAATCTGCGGCCGATCAAATTAATGAGATGTTGCACTATATCGCTGATTTCAGTGACGCTGATGATCAGTTTGATAAACTTGAAGAAGTGGTACGCCGGGTACTTTTTGAGTGGATTGAGAACCCTAACTTGTTAGAGCTCGATAGCGATGAAATGCAGGCGTATATAATGGACCAACTGGCGGATGTACGTCAGCAGGATAACGACGAAGATGACTACTGAAGTAAAAAAATTAACCAATACGAAAGAAGTAATTGCGTACTTGGCCGAAAAGTTTCCAAAGTGCTTTAGCGTTGAAGGTAATGCTCAACCACTGAAAATTGGAATTTTTGATGACCTCGCACAGCGTTTAACCGATGATGAGGCGGTAAGTAAAACTCGATTACGGACAGCACTTCGTCACTATACTAATAGTTGGCGTTACCTGCGCAGCGTTAAAGCCGGTGCTCAACGTGTCGATTTAGATGGGCAAGATGCCGGTCTTATCGAACAACAACACCAAGAGCATGCCGAACAAACCTTGACGGAATCGAAAGCAGCCGCCGCCAAACGTGCAGCAGAGAAAAAACGTGACGCAGCTCCAGCAGCTGATGCCACGGCTCGTAAAGCTCGCGCACAGCGTCCTGCCAAGGCGAAGCCGAAAACAGCAAAACCAGCAGCTAAAGCGAAACCAGCACAGCCAAAACAACAATTAGAAGCAGTTGAAGCGCAAGAATTGAACGTTGGGCAAGATGTACTGGTCAAAGCAGGTAAAGCACCAATAGCGGGCCAAATAACTGAAATTGATCGCGGCGAAATTCATGTGCAACTCCGCAATGGCTTAACGGTCAAAGTGGATGTGAAAGCGGTGTTTGTCGCGAAACAGGAGTAGTAACTTATGCGCAAAACAGTGATCTCGAGTGTAGTCAGCGGCGTTGTCCTAGGTTTATTTAGCCTAGGTGCATTAGCTATTCCGCCAGCTCATCAACCTGATGAGCTACCCACCTTAAAACCTGCTTCGCAGCATGGTGTGGTGAGCCAGCGTGTGACTAATTATTTTACTCGATATCACTTTAAACAGATGGAACTGGATAATGCGCTATCGGAAAAGATTTTAGATCGCTATATCGACATGCTCGACTACAACAAAATGTTTTTGTTGAAAGCCGATGTTGAGCAGGCCGAAGAGTACCGTCATTTATTCGATGACATGATTCTGTCGGGTAAAATAGCGCCTACTTTTGCACTTTATAGCCGTTCACTAGAACGTCGCTTTGAACGTTATACCTATGCGTTATCGCTGTTAGACGAAGATCAGCCCTTTGATTTCGATTTACCTGGCGATAAGTATCACTTCCAGCGTGAAGACGCGGAGTGGGCAACGAAGAAAAGCGAGTTAGATGAATTATGGCGTCAACGGGTGAAGTACGATGCATTAAATCTTACTTTAACCGGTAAAGAGTGGCCTGAAGTGGTCGAAACGCTAGGAAAGCGCTACAACAGCGCGCTCAAGCGTTTAATTCAAACCAACGAAGAAGACGTATTCCAAACGGTGATGAATGCCTTTGCGCGTAGCGTTGAAGCTCATACCAGCTATTTATCGCCTGTAAGTTCAGAACGCTTTGAGCAAAACATGAACCTCTCGCTCGAAGGTATCGGTGCGGTGCTGCAGTCGGAGTATGACTACACCATCATTCGTAGTTTGGTACCCGGCGGCCCAGCAGATAAAAGCGGCAGCGTTGCTGCTGACGACAAAATCGTTGGGGTTGCTCAAGGTGAAGGTAAAAATGTTGAGTTTGTCGACGTAGTCGGCTGGCGTCTTGATGATGTGGTTGAACTGATTAAAGGTCCGAAAGGTTCTACCGTTCAATTGCAGGTGATTAAAGCCAACCAGAGTGCCGGCACGCCACCTAAAAAAGTGACTATAGTTCGCGACAAGGTGAAATTAGAAGACCGCGCTGCGAAACTCGAAATTGAAACCATCGAAACGGACAACGCGCCAGAGCGCAACATGGCCGTGATCAGTATTCCGAGCTTTTATAACAACTTAACGCAAGATGTTGTAACCCTACTGAACGAAGCAAAAGAAGCGAAAGCGGAAGGCGTTATTATTGATTTACGCGGCAATGGCGGTGGTGCTTTAAACGAAGCCATCAGCTTAACCGGTTTGTTCATCGATAAAGGCCCAGTAGTGCAAGTAGCGGATGGCAGTGGTCGTAAAGAAATTAATGGCGACCGTGATGGCAAAGTTTATTATTCCGGCCCTGTGGTGGTTATGGTTGACCGTTACAGCGCATCAGCGTCGGAAATTTTTGCCGCGGCATTGCAAGATTATGAGCGTGCTTTGATTGTTGGTGAAAACACCTTCGGTAAAGGTACCGTGCAACAGCATCGTGGCATTTCACGTCCTTTTGATTTCTATAAAGAGCCACTTGGAAGTGTGCAGTACACCATCGCGAAGTTCTATCGTATTAATGGCGGTAGCACGCAGCTGCGTGGGGTAGCGCCTGATTTGGTGTTTCCATCCATGATCGACCCGGATGATTTCGGTGAAAGCAGCCAAGAAAACGCATTGCCGTGGGACCAGTTAGAACCTGCTAAATATCAGCCATTGGCGCTGATTGAGGCAGAAAAGTTACCGCGGATGCAAGAAATTCTGGATGCTAGCATTGCGCAAAACCCTGAATTTAATTATGTTTTTGAAGATATTGAAAAGTACCGCATCAACAAAGAGCGTACTTGGGTGAGCTTGGTCATTGATGAGCGTCGTGCCGAGCAAGATGAAGATGAAGAAAGAAAGCTTGTTCGTGCCAATGAACGCTTACAACGCTTAGGCAAAGAAACCGTAGCCAGTGTGGATGACATTCCCGAAGATTTAGAAGTGGAAGATCCTTACTTGCAAGAAACGGTGAAACTCACCATTAGTTTGATTGATAAGAAAAAGTTAGCCATGAACTAATACATGGCTGCAGTGTTGAGGCCGCTTTTAGCGGCCTTTTTGTACGAAAAATAATTATAAAACGGAACAACACCTAAACATGACTCAACTCAATACGATCGCCAGTCGCTGGTCGAGCCGTATGACGTTTATATTAGCGTCTACCGCGGCCGCAGTGGGGCTGGGAAATATCTGGAAGTTTCCATACATCACCGGTGAAAATGGTGGCGGGGCTTTCGTACTCATCTATCTTCTTTGTATTGCCGGTATCGGTATTCCTGTCATGATTGCCGAAATCATCATCGGTCGTCGTGGGCGTCATAGCCCAGGTCTCGCGGCACGCGCAGTAGCTATTGAGTCAGGTAAATCAAAAGGCTGGCAAACCGCTGGTTGGCTAGGCATGGTTACCGGCTTTCTCGTTTTAAGCTTTTATACCGTAATTGCTGGCTGGGCGCTTGCCTATGTGTTTGAAGCCGGCAGTGGTGTGTTTGCCGGTGCCAGCGTTGCGCAAATTGAAGGGGTCTTTGGTGGGCTAGTTAGCTCGGCACCGCGCCTAACCTTGTGGCATGGCCTTATTATTTTAGGCGTAGTGTTCGTGGTCGGAAACGGCATCAAAAATGGCTTAGAGCGAGCAGTATCTTGGTTGTTGCCGATCATGGTATTACTCATGATTGGCATTGCCGCCTACGCTGGTATTACTGGCGACTTCGGTGCTGCCATTCGCTTTATGTTCGCCCCAGACTTCTCTGCGATAACAGTGAATGGGGTGATGCTGGCCTTAGGTCATGCATTCTTCTCATTAGGCCTCGCCTCAGGTGTGGTGATAATGTACGGTGCCTACCTACCCAAAGAAACGTCAGTGGTGCAAACGTCATTATGGATCGCCTTAGCCGATACTTTTGTCGCGTTGTTGGCAGGTATGGCCATATTCCCGATTGTATTCGGTAGCCAATTAACCCCAGAGGCTGGCCCTGGTTTAATCTTCCAAACCTTGCCGATTGCCTTTAGTAGCATGCCGGGTGGGGTGGTGGTAGGAACCTTATTCTTTATCATGTTAGTGTTGGCGGCATTTACGTCTGCTATTGCCATGATAGAGTCGGCGGTCGCCTTTTGTGAAGAGAAGTTTTCGCTTAAACGCTGGCCAGCCACCATTATGGCGGGTGCCAGCTTATGGCTCCTTGGCCAAATTACGATATATAGCTTTAGTGGCGCCGAGTGGACTAAACTGGATTGGGAACTCACCGGAAAACAGTTGAACAACTGGTTTGACGTGATTGACTACGGTACGGCCAATATCTTGTTGCCGCTAGGTGGTTTATTATTAGCTGTTTTCGCTGGGTGGGTTATGCACACATCAGCGAGCGAAGATGAGCTTGATACCCGTTCAGAGCTTTATAAAGCTTGGCTTATTTTAGTGCGCTGGATAGCACCGCTAGCTATTGTACTAATTTTCCTACAATTGATTGGCGTGATTAAGTTTACCTAGCCAAAATTTAAATAAATTAGAGAATAATTATGCTTAACAACCCGTCCTCAGCGACTCGTTCACCTAGTATTTTGCAGGCTGCTACACCACTGCTGGTACTTATTGTCATGTTGGCCAGTTCGGTCTACTTATTCGGCGAAGACTCGTCGTACGGACCTAACCAGATCGCCTTATGGATCGCGGCGGGTGTCGCTATTGGAATCGGGTTCTACAACCATTTCACTTGGGAACAAATCGAAGACGGCATTAAGTCGGGTATCTCGGTGGCTCTTGGTGCACTGCTAATTCTTCTCGCCGTTGGTTCATTGATCGGTACTTGGCTGCTTTCCGGTACTGTTCCTAGCATGATTTACTATGGCCTGGAGTTGCTCAACCCAAGCTGGTTTTACGCTGCCGCGGCTTTGATGTGTGGTATTATCTCGTTATCTATTGGTAGCTCGTGGACTACAGCAGCTACCATAGGTGTCGCTTTAATGGGGGTGGCAGCTGGTATGGGGCTATCTCCAGCCATTACTGCAGGTGCAGTTATTTCTGGCGCTTATTTTGGCGATAAAATGTCGCCACTGTCAGACACCACCAACTTGGCTCCAGCGGTGGCAGGTAGTGAATTGTTCTCGCATATTCGCTATATGGCGTTTACCGCGGGCCCAGCCTTTGCCATTACGCTGGTACTATTTCTTATTCTTGGCTTTAACGCCGACACCTCGGTAAGCATTACTCGCTTGGAGAACATGCAATCAGGGTTACAAGATACCTTCAACATCGGTTGGGTAACGCTAGTACCACTGTTAGTACTGTTATATTTAGCGGCAACCCGTAAACCAGCGTTACCAACGGTATTCTTTGGAGCGCTACTTGGTGGCGTGTGGGCAATTTTCTTCCAACCTGAAGTTATTTCACGCTTAGCCGACGGCGACACCTCATTTGTTGCGGTGATCAAAGTAGTTTGGTTAGCTTTAGCCGATGGTGTAGTCATTGAAACCGGTTCTGAAGATTTAGATAGCCTGCTTAGTGGTGGCGGTATGTCGAGCATGCTCAACACCGTTTGGCTAATTATTAGCGCCATGACTTTCGGTGCCACCATGGAAAAGCTAGGGCTGTTACAGCGTTTGGTTTTAGCTATCTTAGGGTATGTGAAATCAGTAGGTAGCCTGATTGGCGCGACTTTATTTACTTGTGTTGGTGCGAACTTGTTAACCGCTGACCAATACATGTCGATTGTATTGCCGGGCCGTATGTACCGTGAAGAATTTAAACGCCGTGGTTTAGACCCGCGGGTACTTTCTCGTACTTTAGAAGATAGTGCGACCTTAACCTCAGCATTGATTCCGTGGAATACCTGTGGTGCCTTTATGATTAGTACCTTAGGTGTGAGCCCTTGGGTTTATGTTCCATTTGCGTTCTTTAACTGGTTAACTCCATTAGTAGCGATGTTTTATGCTTATACAGGCATTCGTATCCTGCGCGTGAAAGAAGCACCAGCAACCGCTTAAAAGGAAATTATGACACAACAGCAAGCACGACTCCGGAGCGACTATCAAGCTCCGGATTTCGATATCGAACGAATAGATTTAACCTTCCATCTACACCCTCATCAAACGCGTGTACGCAATCGCATTCAAGTAGTACCTAAACAGCAACAAAAGCCGTTAATACTTGATGGCGTTAAACTACATTTAGAGCAAGTGAGCTTAAATGGCCGTGTACTAAGCGAACATGAATTTGAGGTCACCGACCGTGAATTGATTATCCCAAAGGTGCCAAATGACGCCTTTGAGTTGCAGATTGACACTGAAATCGATCCGGCTAATAACAAAGCTTTGGAAGGCTTATATCAATCGGGCGGTGCTTACTGTACGCAATGTGAAGCTGAAGGCTTTCGTCGTATTACCTATTACTTAGACCGACCAGACGTATTAACCTTATTTACTACCACCATTCATGCTGATGCAAAAGCATACCCATACCTGCTTAGCAACGGTAATAAAATAGCTGAAGGCGTGGGTGAGAACGGTGAACATTGGGTAACTTGGTCTGATCCTTTCCCTAAACCGGCGTATTTATTTGCGCTCGTAGCAGGTGATTTTGAAGTATTAGAAGATAGCTATCAAACCCAGTCGGGCCGCAATGTCGCCTTACAAGTGTTTGTGGATGCAGGGAACAAAGATCGCGCTAAACATGCCATGCTGTCGCTGAAAAATTCAATGCGCTGGGACGAAGAACGTTTCGGCTTAGAATATGATCTCGATATCTACATGATCGTTGCCGTCGACTTCTTCAACATGGGTGCCATGGAGAACAAAGGGCTTAACGTATTTAACTCACGTTATGTGTTGGCTGACGCAGCCACGGCTACCGACCAAGACTTCTTGAACGTTGAGTCGGTGATAGGGCACGAGTACTTCCATAACTGGACGGGGAACCGAATTACTTGTCGAGATTGGTTCCAACTGAGCTTAAAAGAAGGCTTAACGGTATTTCGTGATCAAGAGTTTAGCGCCGATCTCGGCTCGCGTGCAGTAAATCGAATTCAAGATATTCGGGTGATTCGCACCCATCAGTTCAATGAAGATGCGAGCCCTATGGCGCATCCCATTCGTCCTGACAAAGTTGTCGAAATGAATAACTTCTACACGGTCACCGTGTACAACAAAGGTGCGGAAGTGATTCGCATGCTGCATACCTTATTAGGTGAAAAGCAGTTCCAGGCGGGTATGAAGCTCTATATTGAGCGCCATGATGGCCAAGCTGTGACCTGCGATGATTTTGTCGCGGCAATGGCCGATGCCAACCAACGTGACTTAAGCGTTTTTAAACGTTGGTACAGCCAGGCGGGTACGCCGGTCGTTAAAGTGACTGAGAGTTACGATAGCGATAAGCAAGAGTATCAACTGAGCTTTGCCCAACATACGCCAGACACGCCCGAGCAAACGAACAAACTACCGGTGCATATCCCCATTCTTTTGAGTGCCTATGATGCGAAAGGTAATCCACTTGTGTTAGATCACCCACAAGTGCAGCAGCATGAGTCAGGAAGTTTGCTCTTTGAGCTTACTGAAGCGCAGGCAACCCTTAGCTTTAGCCAAGTGGCACAGCAGCCAATCTTAGCGTGTTTAGAGAACTTTAGTGCACCAGTGCGCGTACAGCAGGAGCAAAGCACCAGCGACCGATTGGTATTGATGGCTCACGCTAAACATGAAGTCACGCGCTGGGAAGCAGCACAGCAAATATATACTCAAGTTTTGTTAGATGCGATTAAGCATGACACCAAGGTGGTATTGGCGCACGAAGTACAAGCAGCCTTGGTGAAGCTGGCACAAGCTCCGCTTGACCCAGCCTTGAAAGCCTTAGCATTAACACCGCCAGCCGCTGAAGAAATTGCTGAATATTTCGAGCAATCAATTCCGCTGGAGGGCATCGAGCAAAGCTGCAACGCCTTGCGTGAAGCCATTGCTGAGGCACTGTTTAGCTGTTTTGAACAGGTTTGGCAGCAACGCCAGCAGGGCAGTTATGTACTGGCTTCATCAGCCATTGCTAATCGAGCTTGGCAGAATGTCGCGCTGTACTACTTAGCACTACATAAACCAGAGACCTATAGTGCGGAAGTTGCTGCTTACTTTTTTGCAGCGGACAACATGACCAATCAGCAAGCGGCATTAGAAATCGCGGTACAAGCCGAATTGCCATGCAAAACTGAGTTATTGGCGGCCTTTGAGCAACAATGGCAGGCCGAGCCTTTGGTGCTGGATAAGTGGTTTGCAGTACAAGCCAGCTCACCGGCAGACAACTGCATTGAACAGGTGCGCGAGTTGGCGAACCACGAACGGTTTAATACCGACAATCCGAACCGAATTTATTCTCTTTATGCAGTTTTTACGCGCAATATTATTCAATTTAACCGAAAAGATGGGGCTGGATACCGCTGGGTAGCAGCAATGATTACTTATTTAAACGATAAGAATCCACAAGTAGCCTCACGCCTAATAACACCATTCCTACAGTGGCAGCGGTTTGATGAAACTCGTCAAAATTTGATGCGTGAACAGCTCATAATATTGAAAAGCCTACCAAATTTAGCTACTGATTTAGAAGAAAAAATTGGTCATGCGTTAGCCGCTTCTGACACTAATTTAACACTTCAATAAAATAAAGATTCATTAAAAATCAATAAAGATGCTCAGGCCACGATATTCGTGGTCTGAACACTACCTTTCGTAGCAAATAGCATTGAATAAGCTTGGTAAATGTCCGACAATGAAAGGAATTATTTCGCGGTGTGTTTTAAGTGTAAATAACCTAAACCACGTGTTGTATCTCATCATATTACAAAGGACACTAGCATGAATGCGTTTGGCGAAGGCCAGATCCCCGTTATTTTGCAAAAGGTGGCCGATCTTATTGAGAAAAGAGCCACTGATCGAGCCGACTTAATCAAAGAATTTGCATTGAGGTTATATAAGAATATCTCACCGGACGATTTGGCGTTGCGAAACGACAGTGATATGTATGGTGCAGTGATGGGTTTGTGGCATAGTTTTAATGCGTATAAACCGAAAGACAAAGCACAGATCAAGGTTTATAACCCAGAAGTAGCGCATCATGGTTGGGAGTCTGCCCACACCATTATCGAAGTGATCCAGTCCGATATGCCATTTATGGTTGATTCCATTCGTATGGCGCTGTCACGTCTCGATATTAACTCGCATTTACTTCTGCACTTACCGATCAGTCACAAGCGTGACAAAGATCATAAAGTAACTGAGTTACTAAAAGCCGGTACCCGCAACGATGATAATGAAGTGGATACCGTATTCTTGATTGAGATTGATCGTCAATCGAGTCAAGAAGCAATTGATACATTGAAGAAAGAACTCGCAAGCGTGATGAAAGAAGTCAGCTTAGCGGTTTCTGACTGGCAGCCAATGCGCGATCGTTTAGCTGAAATCGCAGCAGAATTAGACAGCGCAAATTACCCAGGCAGCAAAAAAGAGCTTAAAGAAGCACAAACCTTCTTGAAGTGGCTATCGAAAGATAACTTCATCTTGATGGGCTATCGCCGCTATGACTTGAAAGCGGTGAAGGGCGATCACGTTATTGAGCAGTTACCTGAGTCAAGCTTAGGAATCATGCGCTCCAGTGCCGATGATAAAGAGCGTTATATTTCATCGCTACCTGAAGTAGCGCGCGAGCTCGCTTTTGATAACAGTTTGCTGTTGGTTACCAAAACCAACTCCAAATCACGAGTACATCGCTCGGCCTACAATGATTACATTGGTATCAAGCGTTTTGATAAAAATGGCAAAGTTGTGGGTGAAGACCGCTTTATCGGTTTGTACTCCAGTAGCTTCTACAACAATAGTGCGAAAGATGTACCTATTGTCGGTGCTAAAATTCAAAGCGTATTGGAAGCCTCAGGCTTTGCGCCGAATTCCCATGCTGCGAAAGCACTGCACAACATCATCGAAACTTATCCGCGTGACGAAATTGTGCAGGCGACTGAAGCCGACTTATTAGAAGTTGGTCTTGGCGTATTGCAAATGCAAGAACGCGATATGACGCGCTTGTTTGTTCGTCGCGATATTTTTGGTCGCTTTGCTTCGTGCATGGTGTATGTACCAAAAGAACGCTACAACACCTTGTTAAGACAGAAGACCCAAGAAATTTTAGCGCGCTCGATGAATAGCGACGTTGAAGTTGATTTTACGACTTATTTTACAGAATCATCACTAGCAAGAACGCAATATACAGTGCGTTTAGGTGAGCACGTACAGGATATAGACGTGAAGAATTTAGAACAAAACTTAATTGAAGCGGCCCGTACTTGGGAAGATAACTTTGAGCGCATTTTAAGCAGCACCTTTGGTGAAGCTCGCTCGAACGCAGTCAGCAAAAAATATGCTAATGCGTTCCCACGTGCCTATAAAGAAGAAATCTTACCATCGGTAGCTATTGCTGACATACAGCAACTAGAAGCGCTAGATGATGACCACAAGCTGGGTATGTTGTTCTATCGTTCACGTGAACAAGACGAGAGCAGCAAAGAAATTCGCTTGAAGTTGTACCACAAAGACGAGCCGATTCACTTGTCAGACGTATTACCACTGTTGGAAAACTTTGGTTTACGTATCATCGGCGAAACCCCTTATGAAATTAAGACGACCAATGGCGGCGTTTATTGGGTGCTTGATTTCCAAATGCTACACGGCAGCGCCAAGCTTGATTTAGAAGCTAGTCGTGATGTATTCCAAGATGCATTCGCTAAAACTTGGGATGGTCACTACGAAGATGACGGCTTCAACCGTTTAGTATTGAACGCTGGTTTAACCGGTCGCCAAGTGGTGATCTTGCGCTTGTTTGCTAAATACATGCGCCAAATTGGTACCACGTTCAGCCCAAGCTACATTGAAAACACCTTTACCAAGTACCCTAAATTAGCAGGGTTGGTCGTGAAGTTGTTCTACGCGAAGTTCGATCCTAAAGAGAAGAGCCGCGAGAAGAAGATCGACGCTTTAGAAACGCGTATTGCTTCTGAATTAGAAAACGTAGCTAACCTTGATGATGACCGCATCGTGCGTCGTTACATTGAGTTGATTTCAGCCACGTACCGCACCAACTTCTTCCAAGTGTTAGAAGACGGCAGCGAAAAATCATACATTTCTGTGAAACTCATGCCTGAGTTCATTCCAGAAATGCCATTGCCATTACCGAAGTACGAAATCTTCGTGTACTCACCACGCGTTGAAGGTGTTCACTTACGCGGCGGTAAAGTAGCACGTGGTGGTTTGCGTTGGTCAGACCGTTTAGAAGACTTCCGTACCGAAGTATTGGGCTTGGTTAAAGCACAGAACGTTAAAAACACCGTAATCGTGCCAGTGGGTGCGAAGGGTGGTTTCATTTGTAAGAAGCTTCCTGAAGAGCGCGAAGCTTTCTTCGAAGAAGGTAAAGAGTGCTACCGCTTATTCATTCGTGCGTTGCTAGATATTTCTGACAACATTATCGAAGGCGAAGTTGTATACCCAGAAAATGTGGTGCGTCACGATGATGACGATACCTACATGGTTGTTGCAGCGGACAAAGGTACAGCTACTTTCTCTGACATCGCAAACAGCATTTCTAAAGAGTACAACTTCTGGTTGGGCGATGCTTTCGCATCGGGCGGCTCAGTAGGTTACGACCATAAGAAAATGGGTATCACTGCACGTGGTGCGTGGGAATCAGTTAAGCGTCACTTCCGTGAAGTGGGCGTTGATTGCCAAACCACCGAATTTACTGCGGTTGGTATCGGTGACATGGGTGGTGACGTATTCGGTAACGGTATGTTGCAGTCGCAGCACACGCGTCTGGTTGCAGCCTTTAACCACATGCACATCTTTATTGACCCGAACCCTGCGGATCCTATTGCCAGCCATAAAGAGCGCGAGCGTCTATTTAAGATGCCACGTTCAAGCTGGGATGATTACGACAAGTCGTTGATCTCTGAAGGTGGTGGCGTATTCTCTCGCAGCGCGAAGGCCATTGAGCTTTCCCCTGAAATGAAGAAGTTGCTAAACACGCAGAAAAAGTCTTTAGCACCAAACGACTTAATTAAAGCGGTATTAACCTTACCAGTCGACTTACTCTGGAACGGTGGTATCGGTACCTATGTTAAAGGCAGCAAAGAAAGCCACGCTGATGTAGGCGACCGTGCGAACGATGCAGTACGCGTAGACGGTAAAGACTTACGCAGCAAAATTGTTGGTGAGGGTGGTAACTTAGGTTTCACGCAGTTGGGTCGTATTGAATACGCTCGCAACGGTGGCCTCATTAACACTGACGCCGTTGATAACATGGGTGGCGTATCGTGCTCGGATAACGAAGTTACCATCAAGATTCTTCTGAACGGTTTAGTCGCCGATGGTGAATTAACGCAGAAGCAGCGTGACCAACTGTTGTACGACATGACCGACGAAGTATCACAAATTGTAATCAAAGAGTGTTTCCGTCAGTCACAGTCTATCTCGGTAACCGCGATTCGTGGCGCCGACCAGGTTAAAGAATTACAACGCTTTATCCATCACCTTGAGCGTGAAGGATCACTAGACCGTGCGTTAGAGTTCTTACCTGATGACGACGAGTTAGCAGAGCGCATGGCCAACGGTAAAGGCTTAACGCGTCCTGAGTTAGCAGTAATCACCGCGTACGGCAAAATGGTTCTTAAAGACCAGTTGGTCGACGAAGCGATTATGTCTGACCCGTACCACGCACGTTCACTGATTAATGCGTTCCCGAAACCATTACAAGAGAAGTACGTTGATGCGATGCAGAATCACCCACTGCGTGCACAAATCATTGCTACTCGTTTAGCTAACAACGTGGTTAACGATATGGGACCAAACTTTGTGTTCCGTAAAGTTGATGCCACTGGCGCCACCGAAGCAGAAGTAGCTTCAGCTTATGTAGTTGCGCGCGAATGCTTTAACTTACGTGGTTTAATGGAGCAAATCGAAGCAGGTAACAACGTCATTCCAGCGGATATTCAAAACCGCATGTTGTTCCAATTGCGTCGTGTAGTACGCCGTACCACGCGTTGGTTCTTGCGTCACCGCAATCCAAACTTGAACACCATTCAAGAACAGTTGGATTTCTACAAAGGTAGCTTCGATGACTTGCGTGAAAACGTACTCGACTACTTAGAAGAGAAAGAGCGCGGCGTGATTCAAAGCGAAATTGACCGTCTGCAAGCACAAGGCGTACCAGCAGATTTAGCGAAGCAAGTTGGTATTTTATCAACCTTGTTCTCAGCTTTAGACATCGCTGACATTGTTCATGAAACGAACCGTAAAGTGTCACAAGTTGCACCTGCATACTTCAACTTAGGTGCACGTATGTCACTGCACTGGTTCTTAGAGCAAATCAACGCACAACCAGTAGATAACCACTGGCAGGCGTTGGCACGTGCAGCCTTCCGCGAAGAGCTTGACTGGCAGCAACGTTCACTCACCATGAGCATGCTGAAATCAAGTGATGAGAAGCAAGAGGGCATGGAAGTGCTTGAAGCTTGGTTAGAAGCCAACAGTGCTTATGTCGACCGCTGGTTAGTTATGCTGTCAGACTTCCGTACCACCAAGACACACGAATTTGCGAAGTTCTCAGTCGCATTGCGTGAGCTGATGTTACTTAACCACAAGTGCACGGCAGTCTAAGTATGTACGCATTACTTCGGAAATGGCTGTTCAGCAAAGATGCTGAACAGTCGCACGATCTAACGCTCAACTTGCTAAAGCGATTTTCGAAAACACCTCTGGCGCTATTTTGGCGCCAGAAGGTTGAAGCGAAACCCGTTACCGTGATGGGCATTGATTTCCCAACGCCGGTAGGCTTGGCTGCAGGGTTAGATAAGAATGCCGAATGTATCCATGCGTTTTCACAAATAGGGTTTGGGTTTATCGAAGTAGGCACGGTTACTCCGCGCCCACAAGCCGGTAATCCCCAACCGCGTTTGTTTCGTATACCGGAACAAGAGGCCATTATTAACCGCATGGGTTTTAACAACCTCGGTGTGGACTACTTGGTTGAGCAGGTAAAAGCGGCTCAATTTAACGGTGTACTCGGTATCAACATTGGTAAGAATAAAGATACCGCCGAAGAAGATGCCGTCAATGACTACATTGCTTGTATGCGCAAGGTGTACACGCTGGCATCCTATATCACCATTAATATTTCATCGCCAAATACACCAGGGCTGCGTGCCTTCCAGCACGGTAGTGTGCTGCACGATTTGTTGGCCGCGTTAAAGCAAGAGCAAGCGCGACTCGCAGAAGAGCACGGGGGCTATGTACCTATCGCGGTGAAAATTGCACCTGATCTTGACGACGACGGCATTCGAGCTATTGCTGATGCGTTGTTGGAACACAACATTGATGCAGTTATTGCGACCAATACCACTTTGAGCAGAGACGCTGTTGCTGGCCTCGAAAATGCCGACGAAGCGGGCGGTTTGAGCGGTAAAGTGCTGGCGGAAGCAAGTACCCACGTGATAAAAGTACTGGCCGAACACGTACAAGGCAAAATACCTATTATTGGGGTAGGTGGTGTGCATGATGTTGATTCTGCTAAAGAAAAACTAGCCGCAGGGGCAAGTTTAATTCAGGTTTATACTGGGTTTATCTATCACGGGCCGCAATTAATTAGAGATATTACGAATAACTTGTAATTGTCGTACATTTTATATACTTTAAACGTAAGAGTTTCACTCACAATAATTATAAATATACATTTAAATTAAAGGGCGCGCGTGCAAATTTCTCAAGAGTGGCAATGGCGATTTGAGCCAGAGCAAGAGCAATTGATGATTGAACTAGGCGATGGGCTCACCCATCCGTCTCCCTATAAAAACTCACGCTTAATACCTATCCATAAAGCATTTCACGAACCTCTATCGTTAGAGGATGCGCTGCTATTTCAGGAATTTACCGAGCTATTAGAGCAAGGCATCGAACTCAGCCCAACCGATGTATTGCAGGCGGGTTTAAATTGCCTGATCATCGAAAAATACGGCCGACCGCAAATGCCGCAAAGCTGGTACTTTCAAACCGCGCAAGAAGGCTACGAATATAGCGTTGAAAACCCACCTAAACTTGGTGAAGTCGTCGAGCTAAATTCAGGTTTAGCCACCGCAAAATGCGCGATCACGCACATTGATAGTGAGTTTGTTGAGTGTATGGTATTGGGTACAGAGTTTCCTTTATCTGATATTAAAACGTTAAACCAATTTGATGTGATTAAAGTCATGTTTAATCGTATTCAGTCACTACATAACAACAGTCAGCACGATCACCACCAAAAGCATGCCTAAATCTCGTTTTTTAGTGAGTATTGCAACAGCAGTAACGCTTATGTCCACCTTTATAACTTCAGCTCAGTCAGAACCACAACCAGTACAGGTACGCATATTAAGTACCAGCGATGTACATGGACAGTTTTCTGGCCGTAATTTCTTTACCGGTAAGCCCGTGCCAACGGGCTTTGTGCATTTAGCCGATACTATTGTCACCGCCAAAGCTGAAGCTGATGTCAGCCTGTTAATTGATAACGGCGACCTGATTCAAGGCAGCCCCATGACCGACTGGATGGTGGCGGCCCATGAGCAGGGCGCTGAGCAATTACCCCTTGCCGCAGCCATGAACCAACTTGGCTATGACGTGGCTAACCTCGGTAATCATGAGTTTAATTACGGCTTAGGTTATCTCGCTAAAGCATACGCGGGCGCAAACTTTCCGGTTATTAGCGCCAATATTCAACCGATAACCCCAACAGCGGCGGCAAACTTGCCGATTCAACCTTGGGTGCTGCTGGAGCGATCGTTTGATTGGCAAGGCAGCGCAGAAACCATCAAAATTGCCGTAGTTGGCGTATTACCGGTACAAATTATGCAATGGGATGCCCATCATTTATCTGGGCAGATCAGCGTAGAGCCGATGTTAGATGCAGTAAAGCGCAGTGTTGCTGAAGCCCAGCAAGCCGCCGCCGATGTGATTGTGCTCGCGGCACACGCTGGCATGCCCAAACATAGTGCCGAGCCGCGTGATAGTGAACAAGACTTATGGGCCTTGGCGCATGTGCCTGGCATTGATGCCATTGTGTTTGGGCATCAGCACGATTTATTCCCGGGTACCGATATTTATGATCAGTTACCGAGCGTGGATGCCGCGAACGGACTCATTGCAGGCATACCAGCAACGCAACCTGGGCTGCATGGTTCGCACCTAGGTGTGATTGATTTAGAGCTGGTGTTATCTGCAAATGGCTGGGAAGTGGTTTCAGGCAAGAGCCACTTACGTGCTGCTGAACCTAAGCGTAACGAACAGTTTTCGCAACATTTTGCAGAGGCTGAGTTGAACACCGCAGAATATATGCGCCAGCCGATTGGTTATAGCCCGGTTGAACTTTCTCATGAATTGGCTCGATTGCAACCAACGTTGTCAATGCAGCTTATTCACCAAGCGCAACTGTGGTACGCCAAACGCTTAGCGGCTGCAGAACCGAACGCCGAGTGGACGCAATTGCCATTGCTTAGTGCCGCAGCACCTTTTCATGCTGCTGTTGACCAAGCCTCAGCAAATGCCCATGAATACACTCGCATTGCCGCAGGCGATATCAGCATTGGTGATATTGGCGACTTGTATCGTTACCCGAATACCCTCGATATCGTTAAAGTAACCGGCAAAGAGCTTAAGCTTTGGCTCGAACGCAGTGCCGAAGGCGTGCAAAGCGGCGAAGCAGGACCATGGAGTCATGTAAACGCAGCAATACCTTCCTACCAGTTCGATACCTTCTTCGGTATTGAATATATGATTGATAGCAGCCAGCCCGTCAGCCAGCGGGTAACCATTAATGGCGTGGAAGATGATGATTTGTATGCCGTGGTTACCAACAACTACCGCGCCAATGGTGGTGGTGATTTTGCTGGCTTAAACGGTGATCAAATTGTGGTGCGCAGCCCCGACCAAATTCAGCATATTCTGATTGAATATATTAAGCAGTTGGGTGAGGGCGGCTTTGCTGAAGCTTTGGTTGAGAATTGGAAGTTGAAGTGAAGAGTTAAAAGGGAAAAGGGAAAAGAGGCCGCGTGATACGCGGCTAGATCGCCTTTTCAGCTGCTTCTTTTATGTCACGGAGATCTTGGTCGATGGTTTTGCGGAGAGCTTTCTTGGCGAGCCAGCCGGTGAGGGCCCACATTATCTTGGCGCCAAAGGTTATGGGCTGCCCAGTAAAACGCATGGTTAATCGGGTGCCATCAGGCTCAGCAGATAGCTCTAGGCGTGAAATGTAAATACAGCCGTGACTCTCGGCACGTACATCGTAGTATTCCGGGTCATTCGCATGGGTAACCCACATCACTTCAACGGCATCTTTTCCCATAAACTCGCGGGTTTCGCGCCATTTCAAGCCAACAATCGAAGGCCCTTTTGCTTGTTCAAGTATCTCAATCTTCTTGATACCAGAGATATGCGATTCTGCTTTCTCAATATCCGAAACAATACTCCACACCGCTAACGGCGGCGCTTCGATATTTATAGAACGTTCAACTTGCATGGCGAACTCCAACTATTAGATGGTATATCAGTAGATATAACACAATAAAGGGCTATCTGGTATTGCCAGACAGCCCTTCTAATTTTGAAGCGAGAAGTGAATTAAGCTTCGTTTTTAGCGTCTTCCGCTTGCTGTTTTGCGAGGCGTTTTTCCCAGAACGGAGCGTTATGAATGCCTAGCTTAACCGGGTCGAAGCGAATAGGGCCACCAGCTTTCTTTTGGCTCTCATAATCGCGCAAACACATAATGGCTGGCTTGGCGACAAAGAAGATAGCGAGAATACCCAAGATGTTTATCCAGGCCATCAAGCCCACACCGATATCACCCATATTCCAAATATAGCCCGCTTGGTTCACCGTACCGTAGCCCACCATGAACATGATCACGACTTTTACCCAGAACAGCAGCGAGCTCTTCTGTTTTAAGAAGCGACCAATGTATGCCACGTTGGTTTCGGCAATGTAGTAGTACGCCAAAATCGTGGTAAAGGCGAAGAAGAACAGGGCTACGCCAACAAACACTTGGCCGAGATGACCGAACATGCTCGATAGCGCGAGTTGGGTAAAGGCCGAGGATGCCACTTCAGTGGTCAAGTCAACGTTTTCAACGATAACCGCACCAGTACCAGCGATAACATCAAAATCTTCGGTAACCACGTTGTACTGCTGCGTGATTAGAATCATTAATGCCGTAGCCGTACAGACAAACAAAGTATCAACATAAACCGAGAAGGCTTGCACCAAACCTTGCTGCGCTGGGTGATCCACTTCAGCAGCAGATGAAGCATGCGGACCTGTACCTTGACCGGCTTCGTTCGAGTAAATACCCCGTTTCACACCCCAACCAATGGCGGCACCAAAGCCGGCCTTCGCGGTAAAGGCATCGTTAATAATCAGGGCGAATACACCTGGCACCTTATCTAAGTTCATAAACACAATGATCATGGCCATAATGATATAGGCCAATGCCATGAACGGCACCACCACTTGAGTAAAGTGCGCGATGCGTTTGATTCCACCAAAAATAATGAAGCCGAGCACAACAAGAATAACCGCAAGCGCGATCATTTTGTTCTTACCAACATCGCCAAAGTAAGTTTCGACCATGTTACCGTCGCCAAACACCTGAGTTACCGCGTTACCAACCACGTTGGCTTGCACGCCGGGTAAGAAAATACCACAAGCGACAATGGCAGATAGGGCAAATAAAATACCCAGCCACTTTTGTCCTAGTGCTTTTTCAAAGTAATAAGCTGGGCCACCACGATACTGACCGTCTTCATCGACTTTGTACACTTGACCAAGCGTTGATTCTGCAAAGGCGGTGCTTGCGCCTAAGAAGGCAACAACCCACATCCAGAAGATAGCACCAGGGCCACCAAAACCAATAGCAGCAGCAACACCGGCAATATTACCAGCACCGACACGACCTGATAGGGTAACGGCTAAAGCCTGAAAGGATGAGATACCTTTTTTGGATTCGTTTGAACTGAAGAGTAAGCGCACCATCTCTCGGAAGTGCCGAATTTGCGCGAAGCGAGTAAGAATTGAATAAAATAGACCGGCAGCTAAGCATAAAACAACGAGAGCTGGACTCCAGACAATGTCGTTTACAGTATTGACCAAGCTTTCCATTGGGTTCCCCTAGGTTGTTACTGTTTTTTTATTATTGAGTTGCACACTGTGCCACAAGTTGAGCAAAACCGCTATAATTCATGCGTACATCAAGGGAAACTTCAACATGAACGTACTCCTTCTTCTGCTTGGCGTAGGCATACTAGCTATCGGCGGTGAAGCCTTAATTCGCGGTGCGCTCGCCGCATCGAACCGCCTTGGTGTATCACCATTACTGAGTGGCCTTGTCATTGTTGGCTTCGGCACTTCAGCCCCCGAATTAGTCGTTTCAGTGAATGCGGCGCTCAATCAGCAGCCAGATATAGCGATAGGCAACGTGGTTGGCAGTAATATCGGCAACATCTTTCTTATTTTAGGCATATGCGCACTCATTACACCGCTTGCGGTAAAACCCTTGGCGCTGCGCCGGGATGCCGTAACTGTCGTCGCCGCGAGTTTATTATTTCTCGCTTTAGTTGGCGGCAGTGCGCTTGGTCAGTTCGATGGTGTAATACTGTTAATAGCTTTAGCCGCATACTTAGCCTGGGCTTATTGGAGCGAGCGCAACCACGACCCCGCCGTAGAAGTGTATAAACAGGAAGCTAAAGAACTCTCCGCCGTACCCAAATCTTTAGCTTGGACAGCCATGGCTGTTATAATTGGCCTAGTTATGCTTATTGGTGGCTCGCAGGTATTGCTGATTGGCGCAGTAGGGCTTGCACAAAGCCTCGGCATTTCTGAAGCCGCCATTGGCTTAACTCTTGTTGCCGTAGGCACCTCGTTGCCAGAGCTTTCTATTTCCGTAATTGCAGCGCAACGTAAGCACGCCGACGTTGCCGTAGGTAATATACTTGGCAGCAACATCTTCAACTTGCTCGGCATATTAGGCGTTTCCGCCTTACTGCAACCCCTCCCAGTGCACGCCAGAATCTTACAATTTGACCAATGGGTGATGCTAATCGCCGCGATACTACTACTCTTATTCCTATACACCGGCAGACGCCTTACTCGCGTAGAAGGGACTGTACTACTGATTACATACGGCCTGTATGTGGGCTTGAGTTATACCGTGTTTGGGGGAGAGCTATGAGTTAAAAACCGCTCAACGCTTAAGATTACTAATTAGAGCAGGAGTTTTGATGTGAAACAGGAGTTCAAGTTCAACGTTAAAGGCCATGAAATTAGAGTTACAAACTCATGGTTTCATGGTGCTAAACTTTACGTCGATGGCGATATTCGCGATTTTGAACAGAGTTATTATGTAAATAGTAATATAGTTTTTTTTATCAGCGAATCTAAATGAGCATGGTATTTTGGAGATTTATACATCATATTTTTTCACATTAAAAATAGATGCTTACTTAATCAAGGATAAGAGAAAGTTGCATGTATATAGCTCGCATAAGCGCCTCAGTTTAAAGGACCGAAGGATAGCGCAGTGATATTTTAATTAGCCAGTCATATATAAATGGAATCGTTGCAGGGGGCTTTATGCTAAAGCGAATTATTTGGATATTTTTGCTACTAGCTGTTCTTGCTTTTTCATATCAAGCAATACTTGAGCGTGATCATTTCGGTGAACAAAATCGAATAAAGGAAGAGCGGATACTAAAGGATAAAGCCTCTGATGAAGCCGCAACCTCGTGCAGCGACCCCGTATATCAACAGTTCGACTTCTGGCTGGGCGACTGGGAAGTGTATACGCCCGATGGCAAGCTCGCTGGTACTAACCAGATCACCAAAGAGTACGGCGATTGTGTTTTGCGCGAACGCTACGCCACACCTTATGGCTACCGCGGCGAAAGCCTCAATACCTACGACACAACCCGTAAACAATGGCATCAAACTTGGGTAGATAACTCAGGTCTACTGCTGCTTTTAAACGGAGAACTTGTTAATGGTAGTATGGTGCTGCAGAGCGAGAGCAAAGATGGCGCTGCTATCAAACATCGAATCACCTGGACACCAAATTCCGATGGAAGCGTCCGTCAATTATGGGAATCAACGGACGCCAGTGGCAATTGGCAGGTAGCGTTTGATGGTCGGTATGTGCGAAAAGCGCTACCTGAACACGAATAGTTATTGCGTAGGCTGAATATCTTTCTTAAGCGCAAGAACCATAAGAAAGATAAGTCCAATTGGCGGAATCGCGGCTGAGAAAAATGCCAGAATCGAAACTAGGATAGGGGATTCCGTTTT
Organism: Pseudidiomarina sp.; assembly: GCA_048269045.1. Lineage (GTDB taxonomy): Bacteria > Pseudomonadota > Gammaproteobacteria > Enterobacterales > Alteromonadaceae > Pseudidiomarina. The sequence continues at coordinate 9,558 of JBLWUG010000008.1, read as the reverse complement.
ACGTTTACCCAAATAGTATCCTAGCACTACAAATACAATTGCTAGAACTGCTATAGATTGGCCAATGATTGGCAAACTGATATTCATAGATGCTCCTTATTAATGGCCTCATTGATACATTTTAAACAGAGTATTTTCAATATGTTAAGTGTTATTGTTTGGCTAATGAAGCTGTATAGTAATTCCCATTCTCGCTCCAAAATTCTAGCTCACCTTTAGCATTAATAATGAAGTACTCTTTGAACTCCTTTCCACTCTCGTTCTGTAATCTAGTACCTTTTTCAGACGTTGACCGCTCATAAACATCTTCCGACGTTGAGTCATCATCAAATTCTTGTTTAAGATACATCATCCCGTCTTTCTCATATGCAGTAATCTTATATTCGATACCGCGAGAAACTAGCCAGGTTCCGATTACCTCTTCGTCAATTTCAGTTGTTTCTTGCATTTTGGCAAAGTCAGAGTCATTCGCTCCATAGATAACCACAGTAAGCTTAGGCGTGTAATGTGTCGATGCCCAGTATGTTTCACTTTGATTTGGCCCAGCGATTCTGTATCCAATAAAGGTACGATTAACATTCACTTTGGAGCTTGAATATATTTCATTGGCTAGTAGGCGGAGGGTTGCTTCATCTGTTCGCTCGCGCAACTCAACTTCGACTGAACGTTTATTACTCCCTTCAGTGATGTCTTTTGTAATTCTATATTCAGGTAAATTTGGCTCGCTATCAGAGCAAGCCGACAGCATTAGAAGTGCAATGGAAGTAATTAATACTTTTAATAACTTATGCATAACTATTCCTTTTTATAATATTTAGTCCTTGAAAGCATACGCTTAAAAAAAAGAAGAACATTTATTAAGCGTGTTGTGACAACAATAGCACTCGGGAGTATTTTGTCATCTTTAAATAAAAGCGTTTAATAAAACAACGTTTTTGCCATAACAGACGCGGGCATTACTCCTGCTTGATTTAATAAAATAAGCTACTAGTATAAATGTTTATATTTTGTTGGCTTGAGCTCTTGTTAAATAAGACCTGTTAACTTAGTGCATCCATGATTGACGTACTCGGAGCTTATCGTGTTGATAGAAGAATATTGTGGTTTTCTTGGGAATTGGATTGAGCCGAAATATATTATTCCGGCGGTTATAACACTGTTATCATCCGGCCTTTTGCCATTTTTTCATCACAAATATAAATTAGCTAGAGAACGCAAGGAAAAATTGTTCGATACTAGAAAAATCGAGTACCAAAACTATTTTAAGGTAATGGAAGGAGCAGCGCGTTTGTCCGGGCAGGATTATGACAAGTTTTTATCTATAACATTACCTGAAGCTTGTTCGCGATTGTATAAGGAAAACTCTTCACCTGAATCTATAGTTAATTACCAGAATACATTGAGTAATTTCACTAAAGATATTCAGGAGGGTTTTCTTCAAGCGACGCATGAGTTGGTAGGATTGCGGATTGTGTGTTCTGATGCACTTGCTAATTTGCTAGATAGATTTGAATCTTTGTACAAAGAAACTTTAACTCTCCAACCGATGATGCTTCAAGAAATACAAGAATTGACGACTCCTGAGTCATTCATTTCCGGTGAATTTAATTTTGAAACTCCTTCCCAAGTGAAAATGGCAGATCTTGGTAAAGATTTGGCTGTTCTCCGAGATGCAATTATCAAACAAATGAGGAATGAACTGGGATATGAAAGTTAATTAAAGCAGCAGTTGGAACGGCTGTCATGTTGCGAGCGCTAGGTGAACTATGAACATTAAAGAAAGTCTCAGGATTGCGAATTAAATATTAGAAGATTCGAAGAACTGCTTCACTGTGGAATCTTCAACCAACGTAGTGCAGGTCACCCAATAAAAATGTCTGCTTTCATTGAGCTTATAATATGTCTGAGAGACAGTAGCATAAAACTGAAAAGCATGTAAAAACTTCGATTACACTGATGATATATATTAGTAAATAACTATGTATAAGATGTTTAACTTGTAATCAGAGCAGATAGAGACGCATGCTTCATATCGATTCACATAAGCGAAATTTGGGGGAATGGCGATAGGGGATCCTATAATATGGCATATGGAAAGGTAAATCTCATGCACATCGGCGATATTGATTTAATGTCTGAATACGTAGATGACATCGCAATTTTCTATGGTGTAAATCGGCTTTACTTTTTAGTTTGAGGTTTCTCATTAAGCAAGGAAAATATAAAATGTCACCGAAAGATCGAAAAGTTATTAACTTTGCCGAAGCACACGAGCTAAATAATAGATTACGTCAAAACGATAAACGACAAACAGAAGCAAATAGAAAGGTTTTGCAGGATCTTGGGAAACAAGAAAAACAAAGACTGAACAAACGTATTTTGACTCACGATGATTTAGATAACAGTATTCAACAAAATCTAGATAAATTGGAGTAGTGACTGTTTTGTAGAGTGAATTCGTATTCCCGCAAAACAAAAAAGCCTGAACATTTCTGTTCAGGCTTTCTCTAGTATTTAGTTGGTTGCGGGGGCAGGATTTGAACCTACGACCTTCGGGTTATGAGCCCGACGAGCTACCAGACTGCTCCACCCCGCGTCCGATGAAGTGCATAGTATAGATCCCACCAATCAAACGCAACCCCTTATATGCTCGACTGCTTAGTTATTAGGCGATTCGGGGCTGACTGCTGGTTTATCCACCATTTCATGCAATACAGCGGTGACTTAATTCGCTATAATTGCGGCATATTTACTAGATAAGCGAAAAAACTACATGCAATCGAATTTAGAACTATTTGCCACCTGTGCGAAAGGGCTTGAGCCTTTGTTGTTTGATGAATTAAACGCACTAGGGGCGCAACAAGTTCGACAAACTCTAGGTGGGTGCTGGTTTCAGGGTGATCTTGAGTTAGCGTACCGCACCTGTTTATGGACACGTTTAGCTAACCGAGTGCTATTAAAGCTTGGCGACTGTACCTTTAGTAATGCAAAAGACATTCCGGCGGCTGTGGCTGAAACGCCGTGGGAAGATATTTTTGAGCACACTGAAACCTTTTTAATTGATTTTAGTGGGCGTCATAACGAGATTCGTCACACGCAATTTGGTGCGCAGCTGGTAAAAGACGGCATTGTTGACCGTTTCCGCGCGAAGTTAGATGTGCGTCCGTCGGTTTCTAAAGAGCCAGATGTACGTATTAACGCACACATTCAGCGCGATACCTTAACTTGGTACTTAGATCTTGCCGGTGAGAGCCTACATAAGCGTGGCTATCGTCAGCAGCAGGGCGCAGCACCGCTGCGTGAAACCTTAGCGGCGGCAGTGGCCATTCGTTCAGGTATGACGGCTGAGCGCAATGTGGTGCTCGACCCATTCTGTGGTTCAGGTACCTTGTTACTGGAAGCGGCGATGATTCGCTACGACCGTGCGCCAGGGCTACAACGTATATACTGGGGCTTCCAAGGTTGGAAAGGGCACCAGCACGATTTATGGATGCGTATACGCGCTGAAGCTGAAGAACGCTTCTCGAAAGCGCTCGCGCAGCCGGATGCGATGTTCTATGGCCGCGACAATGATCCAAAGATGATTGGCTTTGCTGCACAGAACGCCACTCGCTTGGGCTTAGATGAGGTTTGTCATTGGCAAATTGAGTCGGCTGAGCAGGTGCAAGCGCCAGAATTTGAAGCGGGCGAGGTAGCGCCGCTGATGATGTGTAACCCTCCTTATGGTGAGCGCTTGGGCGAAGAAGTTGAAACGCTACTCTTATATCGTCGTTTTGGTCAGCAATTACGCACCGAGTTTGCAGGTTGGAACATTGGCGTGCTGGCCGGTGATGAAAGCTTGCTGAAACGCTTAAAGTTACGCAGTAATCGTAAGTACAAGCTATTTAATGGTGCTATTGAGACGTTATTAGCGCTATATGATTTAACTATTGAGCAACCAGAATTTACTCAAACGCAATCGAACGATTTGGGTAATCGTCTCAAGAAAAACTATCAAAAATTTGAAAAATGGGCGGCAAAAGAAGGGGTTAACGCTTGGCGTTTGTATGATGCTGACCTCCCTGAGTACAATGCAGCCATTGATGTTTATGATGATTGTTTGGTGATTCAAGAATATGCAGCACCAAAAGACATTCCTGAGGGTGTGGCCAAGGATCGCTTGTGGTTTTTGATTGATACCTTAGCATCAGAACTGCCATTTAAAGCTGAAAACATGACTTTGAAGGTACGCCAGCGTCAAGCGGGTAAGCAACAGTATGAAAAGCAGGAACCGCGCAACGAAATTCGTATTGTGCACGAGTATGATGCACAGTTTGAAGTGAACTTGAGCGATTACCTTGATACCGGCTTATTCTTAGATCATCGCTGGGCGCGCCGCGAATTGGGTAAGCTTAGCCCTGGCAAGTCGGTGTTAAACCTCTTTGCTTATACGTGTTCAGCTTCTGTGCATGCAGCACTGGCTGGTGCTAAAGAAGTAGTTTCGGTCGATTTATCAAAAACTTATTTAAACTGGGGCGAGCGTAACTTTGCGCTAAACAAGCTTTATGGCGACCATTTCCGCTTTGTCCAAGCCGATTGTGTAAAGTGGCTGCGTGAGCAACGTCCACAGCAACGCTTTGATGTGATCTTCTTAGATCCACCAACGTTCTCGAACTCGAAGCGTATGGAAGATGTATTAGACATTGAACGCGACCATATTCAGTTATTGAAACTGTCAGCGCGTTTATTGAAAGATGACGGCGTGATTATGTTCTCGAACAACAAACGTCGCTTTAAAATTGATGAAACGGGCTTAGCTGAAGCCTTTTTAACGGCTGAAGAGCTAACGCACCGTTCAATTTCACCTGATTTTGAGCGCCGCAAAGGCATTCACCACTTATTTAAAGTTCGTCATGTCCGATGATTTTTACTTATTAACGAAGCCTGATTGTCCTTTATGTGACGAGGCGCTGAAAGTGATACACCAATCACAACCTGACGAGCCTATCCGTTTGCATATTGTCGACATCACGCTACAGCCAGAACTGCTCGAAGAGTACGCCTGGCTGGTACCTGTACTTGTGCGTGGCAATGATGACGCTGAATTACGGTGGCCATTCCGGCAACCGCTTGAGGAATTTTTGAATACATGAGTATTTTACGGATCCAAAATGGGCAGTTGTCCTACGGTACTGATACGATTTTCGATGGCATTGATTTAGTTATCGAAGCGGGTGAGCGTGTTTGTTTAGTTGGTCGTAACGGAGCAGGGAAGTCGACCTTATTTAAAGTGATCGACGGCGAAGTTCAACTCGATGACGGCAACGTACAAGTGGTGGGCGATACCGTGATAACACGGTTACCGCAAGATCCACCAGCAAACTCCAGTCAGAGTGTGTACGACTTTGTCGCAGAAGGCCTCGCTGATATCGGTGACGTGTTAAAAGACTATCACCACACCTTGCAGCTCATTAACGATGAGCCTGAAAATGAAGCGCACATGACCAAATTGTCGCGCTTGCAAACCGCCATTGAAGCTAATGATGGCTGGCAATTAGCTAGTCGTATCGAAAGCATTTTAACGCAACTAGCTTTGCCTGAAGATGCGACCATGGAGTCGTTGTCAGGCGGGTGGTTGCGCCGCGTGGCCTTGGCCCGTGCTTTGGTCGTGGCACCTGATTTACTCTTGCTCGATGAGCCTACGAACCACTTAGATGTCGATATGGTGCGCTGGCTGGAAGAAGTGGTGAAAGATTTCCGCGGTGCGGTACTCTTTATTAGTCACGACCGTGCATTTATTCGTAACTTAGCCACGCGCATTATTGATCTCGACCGTGGCCATATCACCAGCTTCCCTGGTAGTTATGAGAAATACCTTGAGCTCAAACAACAGCAGCTTGAAGTTGAAGAAAGTCACAATGCTGAATTTGATAAGAAGCTTGCGCAAGAAGAGGTCTGGATACGTCAGGGCATTAAAGCTCGTCGTACCCGTAACGAAGGCCGTGTTCGTGCGTTGCAAGCATTACGGAAAGAACGTGCGCAACGTCGTGAGCAGCAAGGCTCTGTAAACCTTTCTGTGCAGGAAGCACAGCGTTCGGGTAAACTCGTTTTCGAAGGCGAGAACATGAATCTGCAGTTTGATGATAATGTCATTCTTCGCGATTTATCCTTAACGCTGCAACGTGGCGATAAAGTAGCGCTCGTTGGGCCTAATGGTTGTGGTAAAAGTACGTTAATTCGGGTATTGCTAGGTAAGCAAGGCGTTGATTCAGGTACCATTAAGTTGGGTACCAACTTAGAAGTGGCTTACTTTGATCAACATCGTGCCACGTTAGACCCAGAATTGTCGGTCGCTGAAAACGTTGGTGACGGTAAACAAGACGTTACATACAACGGCCGCGACAAGCATATTCTAAGTTACTTGCAGGACTTTTTATTCTCGCCAAAACAGGCGCGTAGTCCGGTTCGTGCATTGTCAGGTGGTGAACGTAACCGTGCATTGCTGGCGAAGTTGTTTTTACAGCCTAGTAACTTCTTAATACTGGATGAACCGACCAACGACTTGGATATTGATACCTTAGAACTGCTTGAGCAAATTGTCGCGCAGTATCAAGGTACGGTAATTTTGGTGAGTCACGACCGTGAATTCGTTGATAACACGGCAACCAGTGTGCTGTTATTTGAAGGCGAGGGCACAGCTACTGAAATAGTGGGTGGTTTTACCGAAGTAAATCACTATTTATCACAAGCTGCGGGAACTAAAGCAGCAGTAACTAAGTCTGACAAACCTACGGAAACTAAAGAAGTTAAAGAGCAGGCTTCTGCTTCGCCACGGAAAAAGTTATCCTACAAACTCCAACGCGAACTCGATATGCTACCGCAGCAGATTGAACAGCTTGAGAACGAACAAGAACAATTACAAGAACAAGCGAACCACGTTGATTTTTATAGTCAGCCACACTCGGTTACAGCGCCAGTATTAGAGCGACTTGGCGAGCTTGAAACGGAACTAATGACCGCGCTTGAGCGCTGGGATGAATTAGAAAACCTACAACAAGAGAGCAGTTGATTTCTATATGAAACAGTTTAAAACACGCGCATTAACGCTAGCGATTGCAACACTGCTTAGCACCTCTGCAGCAGCTGAAAAATACGAGCTGACTGAAATAGTTGCACCAACGTCAGCGATCACCACTTTTCCTGGCAAGGTAAATGACAACGGCATGATGACCGTTCAATCTCGCTTTACGAAAGATGCAGAGATTGATTTTACCCTGTTAAATGATGGTACTCGTGCATTAGCGGGTATTCCTGAAGATTTTGACCCGGCCACAGATACCTTAACGGAAGCACAATATAATGCACTCATGGAGTTGCTTATTGACCGTGTTAATGGTGATTTGTCGGATTTAAGAATAGCGACAGATTTCGCTGGTAGTTACGATGGCGCGCTGTTTTCATTCCCAGCATTATTAAACACCGATGGCGATTTAGCCTCGAGCCAGTTGAACTCAGCTGATCATGTGTTTTTAGGTTTAAACAACAACAACGTGCGCGTTGGTTGGGGCTCGGCACCATACACTCGTTACGACTATACCTATCAGCCGGAAGCGGGTGAAGGTGAAGCAACGCCAGATCCGGTAACGGTAAACCTCGCGCGTCGCGATTATACCAGCCGTGCTTTGTGGTATGACGGCAACCAGGTGAAAACCATTGCGCCACCAGAGCAAAGTCACTTAGGTGGTGAGTCAGGATTATTCGATATCAACGACACTAACCTCGCTGTTGGTTATGCCAGTGTTGGTATTTATCCGAACGCGCAAGAACGCGTTGACGCTTGTATCGAAGAAGATTCTGCCGCTAGTAGTCGTCCTGTCTATACCTGTATTTGGAACTGGTGGTATGCCTACCAACGCGAAGCTGCATTGGGCGGATTAGTGACCGCAAACGGCTCTATGTATGACATGCATGCAGCGGTTTGGCAGTTGGATGCAAATGGCGATGTGATTAGTGAAACCTTGTACCCGCCATTAGCAACACGCGGTGAAGAAGACTTAGCTTATATGTCGGCCTATGCTTACGCGGTTAACAATAACGGTATTGCCGTCGGGCAAAGCTGGACTTATTACCAAGATGTTCAACAAGCCGGCAACCGGATCAAAATGCCTGCGCTTTATATGAACAACGAAACCAAAGCCATGACCACGGATGAAACCTATGTGTGGGGTTCAGCAACGGCCATTAACGATAATGATATCGCTACCGGTTTTGTAATGCGTACGATACAAGGCTTCCGCCGCGCGACAGGTTTTACCTATGACGTGAATACTGAAACTTTTACAGAGTTACCAGGCTTCTTTAACGGTTCAGGTACTTACCCAGCCGCGATCAATAACAACGGTATTATTGTTGGCCAGGGCGAAATTGATTACACCCTGAACTCACAGCGCCGCCATGTTGGCTTCATGTATGACTTGAACAATCCAGAAGCTGGCTTCATTGATTTGAACAAAGCTATCGATTGTACCGCTGAGTATTTCATTACTTCAGCAGAAGATATCAACGACAGCGATGAAATTATTGCGACCGGTGTGAAAGTGGTTGAGACCACGGATGAAAACGGTGCTGCAGTTACCGAAAATCAGGTCGTTATGTTAAAGCTTACGCCAACAGCGGGTGATGCCTTAGCGTGTTCTGAAGGTAACGATGAAGTGATCAAGCGTGAGGGTGGAAGTACCTCACCAGCAGGCCTAATCGCTATGTTCCTGATTGGTGGGCTTATAACGGTTCGTCGCTTTATTAAGGGGTGATCGAACACTTTGTTCTAAGCAATTCCGCACTTATAAACAGCGCATTATCATCGAGTTACAAGCTCGTTCGTTAATGCGCTGTTTTTTCATATTGAACTCCTCACCAATCTTGCTATCTATAAGGGTAGGGCATGAACAAATTGTTATGCTCTATACGATAAGAACAGCAATTTATTTTGTTTTGAGAGGAAGGAAATCATGAAACGACAAAAACGCGATCGCCTCGAACGTGCACATGCACAAGGGTTTAAAGCCGGAGTATCTGGTCGTTCTAAAGAACTATGTCCATATCAAAACCAGGATGTTCGATCACAATGGTTAGGCGGTTGGCGCGATGCGATGGAAGCGCGCGGCGGTGGTCTTTTCCGCTAAAGCACAACGAACTAAAACTCATAATAAAAAAGCCCGCGAATATTTTGCGGGCTTTGTTGTATCTGGCAGTACACTTGATTAGAAGTTTGATGTATCGGTGAATAAACCAACTTTCAAATCTTTCGCCGTGTAAATTTCTTTACCATCGACTTCAACGCGGCCATCTGCGATACCCATGTAGAGTGAACGCTTTAATACGCGGCGCATATCAATGTAGTAACTTACTTTTTTAGCGGTAGGCAGAATCTGGCCAGTAAATTTCACTTCACCAACACCTAATGCACGACCACGGCCAGGGCCGCCAAGACAAGCTAAAAAGAAGCCGGTTAACTGCCACATTGCGTCTAGCCCTAAGCAACCTGGCATAACTGGATCACCAATAAAGTGACAGTCAAAG
>JBLWUG010000007.1:0-160608 GCA_048269045.1 Pseudidiomarina sp. | reverse complement strand
TGATTAAACTCTATTCGTCACTCAAATAACTAGGAGGCTGACGGCTTTGGGTCGTTTAGCTAAAAGTTAAGTCAAATTGGTTGGGAACTATGACCAAAGTAATCAATAAAAGCAAAGTTGCTGCAGCCCTTATCGGGATGTTCGCAATTGCAGGTAGCGCGACAGTAGCTGCCCAAAACGTTTCGACGTTGCAAAACGAAGAAGCAAAAATACACACAGCTGACAAACGCTCTCAGCAAAAGATCAATTCGTTGTTCGAGCAGAGCCAAGACATGCTGTATGACTATCGTGCTGTTGTAGATGAGTATGAAAACCTCAAAGTTTACAATGACCACGTTCAACGGTTGGTAGATGACCAAAATGCATCACTGGCTTCTCTACAGCGCCAGATTGACGGCATCGAAGAAACTAAGCAAGGCGTAGTTCCTTTGATGTACAAAATGATCGACGCTTTGGAGCAGTTTGTGGAGTTGGACATTCCAATTCACAAAGAGCGTCGTTTAGCGCGTGTTGAAAAACTACGTGACATCATGGGGTCGTCGAACATCACTACCTCTGAGCAGTTCCGTCAAATCACTGAAGCTTATCAAGCTGAAATGGATTACGGTTCTGGTCTGATTGCGTACGAAGGCAAATTGCAATTTAACGGTGAAGAAATCTCTGTAGACTTCTTCCACTTAGGTCGCGCTGCGTTGATGGCTCAGTCATTGGATTTAAAAAATGGCTGGATTTACAACATCAATAGCGGTGAGTGGGAAGCATTAGACGATGCTTACCTAAGCTCATTGACCAAAGCAATCCGTATGGCGCGTAAGCAAACCGCACCAGATCTGATTAAATTGCCAATTTATGCAGCGGAGCGTGCAGAATGAACAAACTAGTGAAATCTTTGCTGGTCGTAGCAGCATTCTCATTATCAGCTGGCGCAAGCTCTGCTTACGCGCAAGATAAAGCGCAATCACTAGAGCAGTTGCTTGACCTAGTTAAACAAAACCGTGCTGCATCGCAGCAAATCAATAAAGAACGTGAAGCTGAGTTCACCTCTGCGCGTGCTGACAAGCAAGCGTTATTGAACCGTGCTAAGCGTCAGTTAGCTGACGAAAAAGCACGCGGCGAGCGTTTACAAGCAGAATTCGCGGAAAACGAAATCTCACTAGCTAACAAAGAACAAGAGCTGAAAAACGCTTTAGGTACTTTGGGTGAAATCGTTGGTGTTGCACGTGGTGCAGCAAGCGAAACCATCGGTCGTATTGCAACTTCAATTGTAAGTTCACAATACTCAGGCCGTGAAAAAGTTTTAGAGTCAATTGCTGAAGCTAAAGAAGTTCCTACTATCCAGGAACTAGAAGAGCTTTGGTTAGCATGGCTAACTGAAATGAAAGAGTCAGGCAAAGTTGTTACTTTCAACAGTGACGTGACTTTACTTGACGGTTCAACTGAGAACCGTGATGTGACTCGTATCGGTGTATTTAACCTGATTTCTAACGGTGAGTACTTCAACTACAACGACAACGCAGAAGAAATTCAACCATTAGGCCGTCAGCCTGAAGGCTTTGTATTGTCTGCTGTGAGCTCGTTTGAAGATACTACTTCTGGTTATGAAGGTTTATACATTGACCCGGCTCGCGGTCAAATCTTGAACCTAGCAACTCAAAAAGCAACCTTAGAAGAGCGTTATCACCAAGGTGGTACCGTAGGTTACGTTATTACTTTAGCGTTAATCGTTGGTTTCTTGATTGCTATCTACAAGTTCATCACTTTAGGTCTTGAAGGCGCGAAGATGCGTTCACAGTTGAAAAACACGTCGAACCCGTCTAGCTCAAACGCTTTAGGCCGTATCCTGAAAGTCTATCAAGAGAACAAAACTGCAGATACTGAGAACCTTGAACTGAAACTTGACGAAGCCATCTTACGTGAAACTCCACGTATCGATAGCGGCGTTAACATCATCAAGATCTTAGCTGCAATTGCTCCGCTGTTAGGTCTATTAGGTACAGTTGTTGGTATGATCGGTACTTTCCAATCAATTACATTGTTTGGTACTGGTGATCCGAAGATCATGGCAGGTGATATTTCAATGGCGTTGGTAACAACTGCATTGGGTCTAATCGCTGCATTGCCACTGATTCTTATTCACGCAGTTGTGGCATCGCGTGCTAAATCTATCGTTCACGTGTTAGATGAGCAAGCTGCAGGCATCGTCGCCGCTCACGCGGAGAAGAAGGAGTAATCCTATGATCTACCTGATGGGACTCTGGGAATCTATCAGGGACTTTTTGGGTACCGGTGGCGACGTACTGTACGTCGTCATGGGGGCGCTCTTTCTCATGTGGGTACTCATGATAGAGCGTTACTGGTTTCTTAGCGGTGTGTTTCCAAAAATCAAAAAGAACATTATTGATAAATGGAACGCACGTGAAGATACCACCTCTTGGTACGCTCACAAGATCCGTGATGCATGGATTTCTGAAGCCGACGAAAAGCTAAACGCGCGCATTTTGTTGATTAAAACCTGCGTTGCTATTTGTCCGTTAATCGGACTATTAGGCACCGTAACCGGTATGATTGCAGTATTTGAAATCATGGCGGTGCAAGGTACAGGTAACCCTCGTCTAATGGCGTCGGGTATCTCGATGGCAACAATCCCAACAATGGCGGGAATGGTTGCTGCATTGTCTGGTATGTTCTTCGCATCGCGCCTAGAGTCGCGCGTACGTCGAGCGAAAGACAAGCTAATCGACAGTTTGCCACATCATTAAGAGAGAAGAATTATGGCACGTAAACGTTTTCGTGAAGAGGAAGATGCAGCGATCGATATGACGCCGATGCTTGACATCGTATTCATCATGTTGATCTTCTTCATCGTAACCACCTCTTTCGTAAAAGAAGCTGGTATTGACGTGAACAAGCCAGAAGCAAGTCAGGCAGAAAAGAAACCTTCTGCAAACATCTTCATCGCTATTCGTGCGAATGGCGAAGTGTGGATGGACAAGCGAATGGTTGATGTTGAGCGTGTTGGCGCAAACATCGAGCGTCTTTTGGCCGAACAGCCAACTGATATCGTAGTGATTCAGGCGGACAAGGAAGCCAAACATGGCGTAGTTGTTAAAGTCATGGATCAAATCAAGGAAGCGGGTATTGACAAGATATCCATAGCCGCAGAGGACGATTAATTATGGTGCGCTTCATAGTATCAATACTATTAGGTGCTGCAGCTACGTTCCTTCTGTTCGCTTTCATGGCTTTTTTGATTAGCGGCGGAGAAGGGCGTAACGAAGGCCCACCACCGACTGCACCAATTGAAATTGTGACTAACCCGCCGGATTCGGATGTGGATCAGCGTCGTCGTACGCCACCACCACCGCCTCCGCCGCCACAGCAGCCGCCTGAGACGCCACCAAACGAGCCTGACACGTCAGACTCAGATGGTTTGAACTTAGACTTAGGTTTTGATGTTGATGTTGGTGGAACCGATTCAGGCTTTGATGCCAGCGGTGCGATGATTCGTGATGGTGAAGCGACACCTATTGTTCGTATTAACCCACGATATCCTCCAGCTGCGGCACGTGATGGCCTAGAAGGTTGGGTAATTCTGCAATTCACCATTGATGAAACAGGTGGTGTAACAGATGTGACAGTTATTGATTCAAACCCACGTCGTGTGTTTGACCAAGAAGCTCGTCGTGCACTGTTACGCTGGAAGTACAAGCCGAAGGTTGTGGATGGCAAGGCAGTACGCCAGCCAGGTCAAACCGTACAGCTCGACTTTAGCTTGGATCAGGGGTAATTAAAGATGATGCACAAAAAACTCAAAGCATTAGCTAGTGCGAGTGTATTGTGTGCTGTGCTGGCAGTAGCTCCGGTTACTGCCTCAGCGCAAGACATTAATTACAACTTGCCAACAGCTGAACAAGTTCAGAAACGTAAAGATTCGCGTCGTAATGAAGCGATTTCTGAGCGCGCTGGACGTCGTGTTATGGCAGCTATCGAGCTTTACGAAGCGGATGACATTAAAGGCGCTATCGCAGAATTAGAAGATCTCACGATTCGCTCTGATTTAGATAAAGCCTTCGTTAACCGTTTACTTGGTAGTTTGTACGCTGGTGATGATCAACTGGAAAAAGCTTTAACGTTAGTTAAGCAAGCCGTTGATGCCGATGTTTTAGGTTGGAATGACCAAGCTGCAGCAATTAAATTAGCCGCAGACTTAAGCTTACAGGTAGAAGAGTACAAGCAAGCCGTTGACTATTACGGTAAGTGGTTACAATTCACCGGTACAGCCGACCCAGACGTGTTTTTGCGTGTTGCTAACGCTTTTTATGAGCTTAAGCAATTCAACAAAATCATTGTTCCGGCTGACTTAGCAATTAAACACTACGAAAAACCGAATAAAAACCCGTATGTGTTAAAAGTTGCTTCATTCTACGAACGTAAAATGTACGGCGAAGCCATTAAGGTTTTAGAAGCTGGTTTGAAAGTAATGCCAGAAGAAAAAACCTGGTGGAACCAGTTAGGCATGATGTATTTGCTGGAAGAAAAAATTGATAAGGCACTGCAAACACTTGAGATTGCATACCTTGCCGGTTATTTCGATAAAGAGAGTCAATATAAAGCGTTGATTCAGCTCTATGGAAACAACGAAATTCCATATAAAGCTGCGAGCTTAATGGTTAAGCATCTTGAAAATGGCGACATGGAAAAAACTGCTCGCTTGTATCAAAATGCTGCACAAAACTTTGACTCTGCCCGTGAATACTCGCGTGCTGCAACCATGTATGGTAAAGCTGCTGAATTAGAGAAATCTAATGCAGATAAAGCTGAGCAATACCGTCGCCAAGGTACCTCGTACTTACGCGCTGAAATGTATCCGCAAGCGGTTGTCGCCTATTCAAAAGCTATTGATTTAGGTTACAAAGAACCAGGCCCGGTATACATGTCATTAACTGAAGCTTATTTTTATCAGAACAAATTCAGCCAAGCGCTGCAGACGATAAAGTTAGCTCAGAAATATGATAATCAGCGTCGTTCTGCACGTAGCTGGGAACAGTATATTCGCTCTAAAGCGAGCAACCGTGGCGTGAAGTTATAAGCAACTTCGGTCATAGGTTCGTATAAAACCCCACTGATTTCAGTGGGGTTTTTTTATGCCTAGTTAGTAGGCGATAATTCAGACCTTATGCTAAACTGAAACAACAGAACAACCTGTGAGGACATAAGTTATGAAAGCAATGAAAAAGTCAGTAACGGTTGCAGTTGGTGCGCTACTTGTTGGCATGTCTGGTGCGGCGAGTGCGAATGTAAATCCATTTGGATTTACCGATCTTGGCGATGGTTACCAGCAAACTCAACAAGTACCTGGTGCTGATAAGCACAAGAAAGGCGAAGGTGAAGCTAAGTGCGGCGAAGGTCGTTGTGGCGAAGCTCACAAAGCTGCTCATTCGAAGCTTAAAGCCGATGGTAAATGCGGCGCCGAAATGAAGTGCGGCGAAGGTAAGTGTGGCGAAGATAAAGCCAAACGCATGAAAGACAAAGCCGAAAAAGCCGGTGAAGGCAAATGCGGCGAAGGTAAATGTGGTGAAGGGAAGTGCGGCGAGCGGTAGGCCTCGGCTTACGCCGTGAATTCTTAAATGATGCTTTAACCCAGTTACCTGATGTAGATTTCTGGGAGTTAGCTCCTGAAAATTGGATGCAACGCGGAAATCAAGCTGCCTACCAGCTTGATTTTCTGCGTGAGCATTATCCACTAACAGCGCATGGACTATCACTGTCGATCGGAAGCCCTGATCCCTTAGATGAAACCTTTATTCTGCAAGTTAAGCAGTTTCTCGATCGCTATCAAATTGAGCTGTACAGCGAACACCTAAGTTATTGTTCCGCTGACGGCCACCTCTATGATTTATTACCCATTCCGTTTACAGAAGCTGCGGCAGAATACGTAGCAGGGCGTGTACGGCGCGTACAAGAGCTCATTGAACGACCATTAGTATTGGAAAATGTTTCCTATTACACCCCTGCGGCGGCAGGGTTGAGTGAGCTCAATTTCGTGCAAAACGTGTTGCAACAAGCGGATTGTAAAATGTTACTCGACGTGAATAACGTGTACGTGAATAGTGTGAATCACAACTATGACCCCTACGCCTTTATCAAGGCGTTACCGACAGAAAGAATATGTTACGGTCATATAGCGGGTCATATAGAGGAAGCGCCAGATCTACTGATAGATACCCACGGCGCTGATATTAAACCAGAGGTCTTCGATTTACTAAAATTTGCCTATGAAACCCATGGTCATTTCCCCACTTTATTAGAGCGAGATTTTAATATACCGCCACTATCGACGCTGGTTGAACATGTGGCGCAAGTTAAAGCAATTGCCGAGCCTATTGAAACTATCCATGACTGACTTTAAAGATATACAACGTCAATGGGGACGTTGGCTCCGTGATGATAATTCACCAGCCCCAGAGGGCATTGAGGCACGTCGCCTAGCGGTATATAAGCGTTTAGTTCGCAACAATATCGAAAACTTTTTAGAGCGCGGATTTCCGGTGCTGGTGAAGGTATTAGGTGAGTCCGGTTGGCAACAATTGGTTCATCAGTATTTGAGTTATCATTCAGCAACGTCGCCTTTATTCTCAAATATTGGCGCAGAATTCGTGGAGTTTTTAACCTCATCGACCGCTGATTTAACCGACTACCCAGCATTTTGTGCTGAGCTAGCATGGTACGAACGCATGGAAGTAGAAGCGCTTTATGCCGATGTTGCTTATGCAGACTATGACTTGGAGTTAACCGCAGAAGAAGCGGTTGCCAAAGACGCGCCATTGGCGTTAAACACGAGCTTGAAGTGGGCGAGTTTTGACTTTCCCGTGCATAAAATAAGTACGGACTTTCAACCCACACAGCCGACTCCACAAGCTACCTTTATTGCCGTTTATCGTGAACTGGTTTGGCCCCAATCGACCTTGGCCTCTGAACCGGTAAAGTTTTTACAATTAACCCCAGTGACACTACTCCTTCTCGAACAGCTAGAAAGCCACGGAAGCATGCCACTCAGCCTCGTTAAACAGCATATGGCAGAACTCATACCGCAATTTACCGCGGCACAAGTGGCAGCTGGGTTAGATGAAGTGATTCCGCAACTGATAGCAAGGCGCGTGTTGTTACCGATGCGCTAATGGAGTATGATCCGCGTCGAAAAAATTAAGTCAGTGAGGATGTATTTTATGGCGCATGATAACAACTTCCGCGATGAGTCGGACGTAAAAATGGGCTGGCTTGCGGTAATTACTTTCATCGCAGTACCCATTTTACCTGCTGTTCTGGCATGGTTTAAATTTTTTGCAGCCTAGGCTGCGATTGATACAAAGGCAAATTATGTCACTGGAAATTTTGTTGGTTGAGGATAAACCAGCAACTCGAGCTGCGCTGGTTGCAATACTAGAGCAAAGCTCTTTTGCTGTTAGCTGTGCCAATGATGGCTTAGACGGCTTGAAGCATATTAAGAACAATCACTATGACGTGTTGCTGATTGATCACAAAATGCCGTTAATGGATGGGCTATCATTAATTAAAAGCGTAAGACAGCTTGCTAATTATGAACAAACTCCCATTATTTTAATGAGCACGCAAGATATTCAGCAAGTGACCGTGATGGCCGAAAAAGCCGGCGCAAACTTGTGCTTAGCTAAACCCATTGATGCCGATCGATTGCTTGGTTTATTGGCTGATCTAGCAATAACCTTAGGTCATCCACAACGTACCTTTGTCTAAATCCTATGCAGATAAAAGACTATATTAAAGCCGTACCAGATTACCCTAAGGCGGGGATTATCTTTCGTGATATCACGCCATTGTTAGCGAATAGCGATGCCTTTTGTTTTAGTATCGATGTGCTTGCTGAGCGCTACCGAAATCAGGGTATAACCAAAATTGTGGGAATAGAAGCGCGCGGATTCATTTTCGCGACGGCGCTCGCCTATGCTTTGGGGATTGGCTTTGTACCTATCCGTAAGCCAGGTAAATTGCCGCGCCAAACGGTGTCAAAAAGTTACGCCTTGGAATACGGTGAAGACCAACTTGAGTTGCATGCGGAAGATATCGTTGCCGGCGATAAAGTATTAGTGATCGACGATTTGTTGGCAACTGGAGGTACGGTTTTAGCGGCTGTTGAGCTGTTAAAGTCGCTACAGGCAACCATTGTTGAATGCTCCTTTATTGTCACCTTAGCAGATCTGCCAGGTGCAGAGCGTTTACAAAAAGCCGGCATTCCTTACTATACCCTGTGTGAGTTTTAAGGTAAGTTAAGTTCATACTTCATTATTTACTGAGCACAAGACACGACTATGAGTTATCAGGTATTAGCACGTAAGTGGCGTCCAAAGAACTTCGCAGAAGTTGTGGGGCAGCAGCATGTGCTGCGTCCTTTGTTGAATGCGCTGAAAACGGGTCGTTTACATCATGCTTGGTTGCTCACCGGTACCCGCGGGGTCGGTAAAACGACCATAGCTCGTATTCTCGCGAAAAGCCTTAACTGCGAAACCGGCGTAACTGCTGAGCCATGTGGTCAGTGCGGTGCCTGTACCGCCATCGATCAAGGTCGTTTCGTTGACTTGCTTGAAATTGATGCGGCGTCGAGAACCAAGGTCGAAGATACCCGCGAATTACTTGATAACGTGCAGTACGCGCCTACCCAAGGCCGCTACAAAGTGTACCTAATAGACGAAGTGCACATGCTCTCGCGGCATAGCTTTAACGCGCTATTAAAGACCTTAGAAGAGCCACCAGCGCACGTTAAATTCTTATTGGCGACCACCGATCCACAAAAATTGCCTATCACCGTGCTATCACGTTGTTTGCAGTTTAACCTCAAGGCGTTATCGCGCGAAGAAATTGCTACTCACATCGAGCACATTCTGACGCATGAGCAACTTAACTTTGATAGTGCCGCAGTGCAGTTGCTTGCGAAAGCCGCGCAGGGCAGCTTGCGAGATGGTTTAAGCTTAACTGATCAAGCGATTGCTCAAGGCGATCAAGCAGTGACTATGGAAGGCGTCCAGCAAATGTTGGGCAGCGTGCCGAGCTATCAGTTAATCACGCTATTACAGCATATATTGTCCGGTAATAGCGAAGCTGTATTTGCCTGTGTGGATGATGTCGCTAGTCAAGTTCCCGATTTAGCCGGGTTATTGCCAGAGTTACAAAACTTAATCCATCAGTTGGCGCTGTACCAAGCGGTACCAGCGACCGCGACAGCTTCAGGTTTAGAGCCTGCTGCAATGCAATTGGCGGCACAACTGCCCGCCGAATTACTGCATGTTTTTTATGATATTGTGGTGCAAGGCCGTCGCGATCTAGAACTAGCCACTGACGTACGCGCAGGTGTCGATATGGCATTGCTACGTTTAATTGCTTTCCGACCTGAGCAACTTGAGATTGCTGAAACTAGTGCTGACACTGTTACCCAAGTCACAACAACTCCAGCATCGCCGCCACCAGTAATGGCCGAGCCCGCCCAGGCGCCAGAGCCTGAACCAGAGCCAGAGCCAGAGCCAGAGCCAGAGCCCGAAGCTGAATCTAAGCCACCCGAGCAGCAATCAGCAGTAGACCCGATTGGTGACATCCAGTCGTTACTGGCTACTCGTGATGCTATTCAGCAAAAAAAAAACTCTGAAACCCAAGTAACCGTCGAAGAGCCGGCAGCGGTTAAGCCCGCCGAAGTTAAACCCACCGTCGAATCATCGAGTGCTACCGAGCCAGCTGTCGTTAAAAAAGAAGTGACGATTACCCCCGCCACACGAGCAGCAGCAGAGGTTGATCAATGGGCAGCATTGATAGACCAATTTGAATTGCAGGGCCTAACGCGGCAGTTAGCCCGCAATAGCGTGTTGCAGCAGCAAGGTGATAACTATGTAGTGGTGGTGCAAAAAAATTGGGCTTACCTATTGAATGAAGGCGCTATCGACGCCATAAAAACTAGTATGCAAGAACATGGCAATATGAAACTACTCGATATTGTCATCGGCGATAGTGAACATCCAACACCGGTTGAGATTAAAAAAGAGATTAATGCGATGCGTTTGCAGCAAGCGAAGCAAGCCCTCGCAGACGACCCTATTGCACAAGGTTTGATGCAAACCTTTGGCGCAAGCCTAGATGAAGACTCAGTGCAACCTGAATAAATTAAATCAAAGAGGTTAGTATGTTAAAAGGTGGATTAGGCAATATGATGAAGCAGGCGCAGCAAATGCAAGAGCGCATGCAGAAGGTTCAGGAAGAAATTGCCAAAATGGAAGTAACTGGCGAAGCTGGTGCTGGCATGGTTAAAGTAACGATGTTAGGTAATCATAATGTGCGTCGCGTAGCCATTGATCCGAGCTTAATGGCTGATGATGATCAAGAAATGCTGGAAGACCTAATCGCTGCGGCCATTAACGATGCCGTGCGTCGGGTTGAGCAAACCAGCAAAGATAAAATGGCCGACGTAACTGGCGGTATGAATTTACCACCAGGCTTTAAAATGCCGTTCTAATCGAGATTAAAGCATGCAATTAAGCCCAGCTATTCAAGAGTTAATTCAGGCCTTAAAAGTACTGCCTGGTGTTGGCCCTAAAAGTGCTCAACGCATGACGTTTCAATTATTGGAACGCCAGCGCGAGGGCGGTTTGCGATTGGCTGAAGCACTAACTTCAGCCATGGAAAAAGTTGGGCATTGTGAGCAATGCCGAACGCTCACGGAAGAGACCATCTGCCAAATATGTAAGAATCCAAAGCGTCAGGAAAGTGGATTGCTTTGCGTGGTTGAATCGCCCGCCGATGTGCTGGCAATTGAACAAACGAATCAATACCAAGGGCGTTACTTTGTATTGATGGGGCACTTGTCACCACTAGATGGCATCGGCCCTGAAGATATTGGTTTGGATGTGTTAGCCCAACGATTATCACAGGAAGCAATCACCGAGGTGATTTTAGCAACCAACCCTACGGTAGAAGGTGAAGCCACGGCACACTTTATTGCCGAACTTGCGCACCAACGCGATATCGCCACGTCGCGCATTGCCCATGGTGTTCCTGTGGGTGGTGAACTGGAATATGTTGACCAAGCAACCTTAGGTCACGCTTTTTCTGGGCGTAAAATAATTATCACCAAATAATTGATTGGTGCTTGAAATCTCAAGCACCATCCCCATCTCTGCTGTAAGGATAGTTAAACATTAAAGCAGGAGAGACCACTATGACGGAAGCCCGTCAAGCTGAAACCCATGGTTTTCAAACTGAAGTGAAGCAATTGCTTCACCTGATGATTCATTCACTGTATTCCAATAAAGAAATCTTTCTACGTGAGCTTGTTTCCAACGCTTCAGATGCGGCGGATAAGTTACGTTTTAAGGCTTTAAGCGATGGCAGCTTACTTGCTGAAGATAGCGAGCTGCGGGTACGCGTGAGTGCAGATAAAGACGCAGGTACTATTACTATTAGTGATAATGGTATTGGTATGACGCGTGATGAAGTGATGAATAACTTGGGTACCATTGCTAAATCCGGTACCGCCGAGTTCTTTGGTCAGCTTTCCGGTGACCAAGCCAAAGATAGCCATTTGATTGGTCAATTTGGTGTTGGTTTTTACTCTGCCTTTATTGTCGCTGATGCAGTTACTGTGCGCACACGTGCAGCAGGGGTAGACAGCAATGCTGCCGTTGAATGGTATTCACGTGGGGAAGGCGAGTTCGATTTGCGTGAGATTGATAAAGCAAATCGCGGTACCGACATCATTTTACACGTACGTGAAGATGCTAAAGAATTTGTAGACGAGTTCCGGTTAAAAAGCATTATTACTAAATACTCTGATCATTTAAGTATTCCGGTACAAATGCCGAAGCGAGATGAAGAAGAGAAGCTAGAAAGCTGGGAAGCGGTTAACGCTGGCCAAGCACTTTGGACTCGCGATAAAAATGATATTAGCGACGACGAATATAAAGAGTTTTATAAAACCGTCGCCCACGACTTTGATGACCCATTATTATGGAGCCACAACAAGGTTGAAGGTACTTCTGAGTACACTAGCTTGTTGTACATTCCTAAGCGTGCGCCTTGGGATCTTTGGAATCGAGAGCAGCAAAACGGCATCAAACTTTATGTGAAGCGTG
Organism: Pseudidiomarina sp.; assembly: GCA_048269045.1. Taxonomy (GTDB): domain Bacteria; phylum Pseudomonadota; class Gammaproteobacteria; order Enterobacterales; family Alteromonadaceae; genus Pseudidiomarina. The sequence goes on along the minus strand of JBLWUG010000007.1, from coordinate 148,462 downwards.
TATTCATTATGGATGACGCGACACAATTAATGCCGAGCTACTTACGCTTTGTGCGTGGATTGATGGATTCTGCAGACTTACCACTCAACGTTTCTCGTGAAATCTTACAAGATAATAAGATTACCCGCGCGATGCGTAATGGCAGCACTAAACGTGTTCTTAGTTTGCTAAGCAAATTAGCTAAAGATGATGCAGAGCAGTATCAAGAGTTTTGGAACACCTTTGGTACGGTACTGAAAGAAGGTCCGGCAGAAGATCACGCCAACCAAGAGAAAATTGCTAGCTTGTTACGCTTCAGCACAACGCATGAAGATAATAGCGAAGCTACGGTTAGCCTTGATGCCTACATTGAGCGTATGCCGGAGCAGCAAGATAAGATTTATTACATCGTTGCCGACAGCTATGAAGCAGCACGTGATAACCCAGCATTAGAAATTTTCCGCAAGAAAAATATTGAGGTGTTGTTGTTATCAGAGCGCATTGACGAGTGGTTGATGAGCCACCTTACCGAGTACAAAGAGAAGCCGTTTGTATCGGTGACTCGTGGTGATCTAGACCTTGGCGAGCTGGATAACGAAGACGATAAAAAGCAGCAAGAAGAAGCGCAAGAAGCCTTTAAAAATGAGGTGGAACGTTTCGAAGCCGCACTGAAAGACAAAGTCAAACGAGTACGAGTTACCAATCGTTTGACCAATTCACCAGCCTGTATCGTTACCGACGACAATGATATGAGCACGCAAATGGCGAAGTTGATGGAAGCAGCTGGTCAGAAGGTGCCGGAAACGAAATATATACTCGAAATCAACCCTGAACACACGCTGGTGGAGCGCATTACTGCGCTGGAAGACGAAGACCGTTTTGCTGAGTGGGCACAAATGTTGCTCGACCAAGCAACGCTAGCTGAGCGTGGTAGTCTTAAAGAGCCAGCGCAATTCGTGGCACGCTTGAATCGGTTGATGTTAGAATTAACTGATTAAAAGCCGTACAGTTGAGCATTGTTCGACGTAAGTCGGCAATGCTCGGACTTGTAATGACGGTTTGCGCGCGGTAAAGTTCGGGCTTTATTAATCCGCATTAACCAAACAAGCAAAAGAGGTTGTTCATGCGCATAATCCTGTTAGGTGCTCCAGGTGCCGGCAAAGGAACTCAAGCGCAGTTTCTGATGAAAACTTTTGGGATTCCACAAATCTCAACAGGCGACATGTTACGAGCTGCAATTAAACAAGGGACTGAGTTAGGCAAACAAGCTAAAGCTATTATGGATGCCGGTCAGTTAGTGTCTGACGATATCATGATAGGTTTAGTCAAGGAGCGTGTGCTGCAACCGGATTGCCAAAACGGCTTTTTGCTGGACGGTTTCCCACGGACTATTCCGCAAGCCGACGGTATGCATGCCGCAGGCATCGATGTCGATTACGTCATTGAATTTGCTGTGCCTGACGAAGTTATTGTCGAGCGTATGGCAGGGCGTCGTGTGCACCCTGGTTCAGGACGTGTTTATCACGTAACCTATAATCCACCTAAGGTGGCAGACAAGGACGATGAAACCGGCGAAGATTTAGTGGTTCGAGATGATGATCGTGAAGCAACAGTGCGTAAGCGCTTAACGATTTATCATGAACAAACCGAGCCTTTAGTTGCGTATTATCGTAAACTAGCTGAACAAGGTGAAATGGCTTTCCATCGTGTTGATGGAACTCAAGATGTTGAAGTAATTAGTGCAGAGCTAGGAACGCTTTTAAGCTAATTAATACCATCAAGAATTCATGAAAAGCCCACCTTGTGTGGGCTTTTTTATTTTGGTCATTGAGGAGATTTAAATATGGAAGTAAATCTATCGGTCAGCTTGCTATACGCTGGGTTACTCACCGTTTTATACATTGTGCTTTCTGCTGCAGTTATTCGTGTACGTTTGCGCGATAAAGTTGGGATTGGCACTGGTGGTTCGCACGCTTTAGAAGTGGCTGTGCGCAGCCATGGTAACTTTGCTGAATATGTACCGCTGGCTTTAATATTACTAATTACCATGGACATGGTTGGTGCATCTGCAATGCTGTTACACGGTTTAGGTGCGGCCTTGTTTATTGCACGTATTAGCTACTCGCTTGCCATCATGAAAAGCGCCGGGCCATCGTTAGGTCGTCAAATTGGTGTATTGGGTACCTTTGCGGTACTGCTAGTTCAAGCAGGTTATTTAATTGGCCGCTTTATTGGACAAAGCATATGAGTGAATTGCAAGGTGTGTATCGAACCGGCACTGTTGGACAGCCGGTTCTAGTACTATTACACAGTTCGCAAAGTAACAGTGGTCAATGGCGCGCACTAACCAGCGCGCTTAAACACGAGTTCGATATTATTGCGGTCGACCTCTTGGGTTACGGTAGTGCACCTGCAGTAGCAACCAACGTCAATCGTGATGATTTTCGTTTGGGCCATGAAACGCCTCGAGTGACCGCCGCCTTAGAGTATTTTAATATAACTACACCAGTGACCTTAATAGGTCATTCTTATGGCGGCGCAGTGGCGTTAAAGCTGGCGGTGGATAAACTGGTGCAGGTGAAGCGACTGGTGGTGTTTGAGCCGGTGGCGTTCCATGTTTTGAAGCAACAAGATCCAGCCCGTCAAGAAATAGAAAGAATAGCGGCGATTTTGCATGATCATGATGCCGAAACAGGTACGCGAGCATTCGTTGACTACTGGAATCAACCAGGCTTTTTTGATGGTTTGCCGGAACGAGTACAGAACAGTTTGGTGGCGCAAGCACCCAAGGTGGTCATGGATTTCTCAGCGTTAATGGGTGAACCGACTCCATTAGAGGCCTATGGTCACATTGATTGTCCAGTACTGCTGTTGCAAGGCAAATATACCCAAGCCAGTGCACAGCAGGTGGCGGCTAATTTGTTGACGGAATTCTCGCAGGCGGCGTCGAAGACGTTAGCTTGTGGGCACATGGGACCGTTAACCAACCCTGAAGTGGTTAACCCCGAAATTCAAAGCTTTTTACAGCCGCTATTAACGGTAGCAAGCTGTACGGACGCATAGCCAAATAATTATGTCGTATCACCCCGATTTATCTCAATTTGAATTTTGTCAGCAGCATCCAGAGCAAATCTATGCGGATAGCGCCGCGAGTTGCCAAATCCCGGAAGTGGTGCTCCAGCGTATGTTGCAATATTATCGTGGTGAACATGCCAATGTGCATCGTGCTAGCTACGCCTTAGGGCGCACCGCAACTGAGCTGCTAGAGTCGGCGCGTGCCACCTGTGCCAACTTCATCGGCGCGCAAGCTGAACAAGTAGCCCTATTGAGCTCCACAACGGCTGCACTAAATGGTATTGCTGAACAGTTGCCCGTCGATTGGCAGGCCGGTGATGAAATACTACTAAGCGCAGCTGAACACCATGCGAATATTTTGCCATGGCAGCGTTTAGCTCGGCGCTATCAGCTTAATCTTCGTTGGCTACCCGTAGACCCCAACACAGGAGAGCTCGGTGACTGGCAGAAACTGCTAACGCATCGTACTCGTGTTGTCAGTATCACGATGGCGAGTAATGTCACCGGCGCTGTTTTTCCGCTTTCGACGTTATTAGCAGAGGCCGAAAAACTAGGTGCTTATACCATTGTTGATGCCGCACAGGCCGCTGCACACGTCGCTATTGATGTAAAACAATTACATTGTGATGCGTTAGTGTTCAGCGCGCATAAAACTTATGGGGTCAGTGGTTGTGCAATTACTTACCTAAGTGACAAATTGCGTGATAAAATGCAGCCGTTTTATGTTGGCGGTGGCATGGTGACGCGAGTTACCCAAGCAGATGCCGACTGGTTGGAAGGTATTCACAAATTTGAAGCGGGTACCCCCAATACGGCTGCCGCCATTGCCGCAGCAACTGCATTAGACTGGTTGACTCAACAGCAAGGCTTGCACCAATATCTGCAACAATTGCGGCAACAGCTGGTTGTGGCATTGCAGCAACGTAATTGGTTGCAGGTTTTACCTGCAGGCCCAATTAGCACGCCCGTGGTCGCGTTTTATAGTAAAGAGTTTCATGCTCACGATATTGCGACCTGGCTCGATCAGCACCAAATATCAGTTCGAGCAGGGCAGCATTGTGCACAGCCGTTATTGCAAAGCTGGGAACTGCCTTCCGTAGTACGGGTTTCGCTGGGTGCCTATAATACCGCAGCACAAATTGAAAAAATTATCGAAACTTTAGACGCTGGTTGGGCCATATTTGGTTCAGACCTGGAGTAGCGCTTTGACACAGAAAACATTAGCGGCCCCTTCGCACTGGTGGCTCGAATCTAAAAAACTTGCTCGCCTAACGGGCCCCATTTTGATTGCACAATTAACCCAGATGTTAATGAGTGTCGTTGATACCTTAATGGCAGGGCGTGTGAGCCCAACAGACCTAGCTGCGGTGTCAGTGGGTGGAAGTATTTGGGTTCCATCAACATTAATCGTACTGGGTATTGCCATTGCGCTTGCGCCTATCATTTCGCACTATGATGGTGCAGGGCAGCAGCATAAAGTGGCCAATATGGTGCAACAGGGCATCTATACAGCATCTTTTGGCGGGTTGCTGTGTCTGATTGCGATTTTATGCGCACCGATGATACTCAGCGCCATGTCGGTCGAAGACAAATTTCGCGAAATCACCTTGGACTATCTAATGTATGTGGGCACGGCTATCCCAGCCATGGTCATTTATATGGTCTTGCGAAATTTCTGTGAAGGCCTTTCCCATACCATACCGTCGCTCGTGATCGGGGTTATTGGTTTATTGGTGAATATACCAGTGAACTATGTATTTATTTACGGCAAGTTCGGTTTTCCAGAGCTAGGTGGCGCGGGCGCTGGTGTCGCGACATCGATCGTCATTTGGGTGATGGCTTTGGGCATGGTGCTCTATGTCAGCATGGCGAAGCGATTTAAAAACATTGGTGTGTTTAAAAAGTTCTTTGCCCCGAATTGGGATGATATGTCATACATTTTGCGCATCGGCCTGCCAATTTCTACATCAATGTTCTTTGAAGTGAGTTTGTTTGCGGCTGCGGCACTAGTTATCGCGCCTTTGGGCGCAATAGTAGTAGCCAGTCACCAAATTGCGCTGAACATATCGTCGTTAGTTTATATGGTGCCACTGAGTCTGGCGATGGCGGTTACGCTCAGGGTCGGCTTCTCGCTAGGGGCGGGCAATCCAGCCAACGCGATGCTCAGCCACAAGATCGCGACCTGGTTCGGTATGACTTTTGCTGCCATCAACGGTTTGGGCATGTACCTTGCTGGAGCTTGGTTAGCAGGTTTGTATACCGATGATCAAAGCGTCATCGATTTAGCTGCTACCTTAATGGGATTAGCGGCAATCTTTACCATTTCTGATACGTTCCAAGCGGTAGCCATGGGTACTTTGCGTGGTTATAAAGATACTAAAGTAGTAATGATCATTACTTTCTTATCTTACTGGCCACTGGGTTTAACTGTCGGTATCTTGCTCTCGTTAACCGACGTGATCGTACCTTCCATTGGTGCGGCCGGTATGTGGATTGGCTTCATTGTTGGTTTAACGGTAGCAGCAGTGCTGCTCACGTGGCGGTTGAGAGTGGTAAGTCGCCGTTACCGTGAGCAGTTGGAAGCAGGTATTACCCCTGATGCCGCTCGTTAAGTACCGCTAAAACATCGTTGATATTGAGGTTGCGTGCCGCCAGCACAACCAACAGGTGATACAGTAAATCTGCACTCTCATTGAGCAGTTCATCGGTATCACCTGTAACCGCTGCTAAGGCAACCTCGACCCCTTCCTCACCAACTTTTTGCGCACAGCGCTGTACCCCTTGAGCAAGCAACTGGGCGGTATAACTCGCTTGAGCATCGCTACTGGCTTGCCGATCGTTGATGGTGTCCATGAGTTGCTGCAGCATAGGTACTGCTTGGCCATCGCTAAAGCAACTGCGTGTGCCTAGGTGGCAAGCAGGGCCAAGTGGTAGCGCCTGCACGAGAATACTATCCTGATCGCAATCGGTGTGCATGCTAACTAGTTGTAATATGTGACCTGAAGTTTCGCCTTTTTGCCACAAGCGCTGTTGGCTGCGGCTAAAAAAAGTAACCCGCTGCTGTTCTAGCGATATTTTCGCGGCCTGTAGATCCATATAAGCTTGCATTAGAACTTCGCCACTGAGGGCATGTTGAACTATTGCAGGTAATAAACCCGCCGATTTATTAAATGCCAACTCGGTATAATTACTTAAGTTTATAACCACGTGAATGCCCTCGATGCTTAGGAAGTTTGCCGAACAATAATACCGGCGTCTTTTAGAGTGGACTTTAGTTCTTCAATAGCCACTATTTCCTTGTGGAAAACAGAAGCTGCTAAGGCGCCATCCACATGAGCTTGCTGAAATACATCGACAAAATGCTGCATGTTGCCAGCGCCGCCCGATGCGATCAAAGGCACTTTGCAGGTCGCTCTTAGTGACTTTAATTGTTGAATGTCATAACCATTGCGCACGCCATCTTGGTTCATGCAATTCAAGACAATTTCACCAGCCCCGCGCGCAGATACTTCTGCAACCCATGCCTGCGTTTGCCACTTAGTTTTTTGGGTGCGATTTTCATTACCGGTGAACTGATACACCTCGTACTCGTTGGTGGCCGCGTTAAAGAAACTATCAATACCAATAACCACACATTGTTGCCCTAATTCGTCGACTAATTCATTGATCAAATCAGGGTTGTGAAGAGCGGGTGAGTTAATAGAAACTTTGTCGGCCCCCATCGCAATAATTTGTCGTGCTTGGGCAACTGAAGCAATGCCTCCAGCTACGGTAAAAGGAATATCGATAAGCCGTGCCACACGTTCAACCCAAGTCTTGTCGACAACCCGTTGATCGGCCGAAGCGGTAATGTCATAAAACACCAGTTCATCTGCACCTTCGGCAGCATACCTCGCTGCTAGAGGCTCGATATCACCGATAAGCTCATGGTCACGAAACTGTACGCCCTTAACCACGGTACCGTCGCGAACGTCTAAACAAGGAATTATGCGTTTGGCCAGCATGTGAATGCCTCCGTTAATGTGAACTCACCCTTTAACAGTGATTTACCTAGAATCGCAGCGTCACAATTGATGGCTTGCAGATTGAAGAGGTCATCGAGGGTGGCGATGCCGCCAGAAGCTTGCAAAACGATACTAGGAAATTGCTGCTTAAGTTGCCGATATAAGTTGATGTTACTACCTGACAACATGCCATCACGGCTGATGTCGGTGCAAAGCACATGACGTAAACCATAAGGTAAATAAGCTTCAAGCATTTCCTTGAGTGTGACATCTGAAGCTTGCTGCCAACCGTTAGTAGCGATAAAGGCTTCACCTGTGCTGTCGATATTTACATCTAATGCCAGCACAATAGCTTCCGGCCCAAAATCTTGCAGCCATTGCTGAACGAGTTGTGGCTGTTGCACTGCGGTTGAACCAATCACCACCCGAGCTACACCTTGAGCGAGTAATTGCTCAATATCGGTGCGATTGCGAATACCACCACCGACTTGAACCTTCATGGTGGTGGCGGCGGTGATCTGCTTGATTAAATTGAGTTGGCGCTGTTGTGGGTCACGGGCACCATCTAAGTCGACCAAATGTAACCACTCAGATCCAGCCGCTTGATACTCAGCTACTATAGGTAGCGGGCTATTGGCATAGGTGGTCTGACGGTTAAAATCGCCTTGCTGTAAGCGGACAACTTGTCCTGCGATGAGATCAAGCGCTGGTATCAGCATTAGTTAACTCCATAAAGTTTTTCAATAATTGTGCGCCAACAGCGCCTGAGCGCTCAGGGTGGAATTGCGCACCAAAAAAATTGCGGTTTTGGATCATGGCAGCAAAGTCATGTTCATAATGGGTGCTGGCAATGGTGTGGGGGCCAATCGCCACCGCAAAGCTGTGCACAAAATAGAAATAGCTCGCGGCCGGAATGTTATGCATAAGAGGGTGGTCACCAGTTACATTTACGGTATTCCAGCCCATATGAGGTAGCGGTTGCTGCTGCACCTGTAAAGCTTCAGTGCGGCCCGGTATTACGCCTAAGCAACTCACTTCGCCTTCCGCAGACGCCTGAGTAAGCAATTGCATGCCTAAACAAATGCCTAGCACCGGTTGCTTTAGACTAGAGAGTACTGGCACTAACTGGCGCTGTTCGAGATTACGCATGGCGGCTCGTGCCGTACCAACACCGGGTAAGATCACTCGATCCGCCGCTGTAATGATGGCTGGGTCTGCACTGATAGTGGTGGTAATGCCCAGCCGTTCGCAAGCAAAGCGCACGGAATTGAGATTGGCACAATCAGTGTCGACAATGACTAAGCTCGATTTCATCATCATGCGAGCATTCCTTTACTAGAAGGCAGCGCATTATCACCGGTACGTGCAATAGCAGCGCGGAGCGCACGACCAAACACCTTAAACAGACTTTCGACTTGGTGATGGCTATTTCCTTCGCTGGTGCTAAGGTGCATGGAAATGGCCATCGAATCCGTTAGTGAACGGAAAAAGTGGCTAACCATTTCGGTACTGAGCTCACCCACTTGGTCGCGGCTAAATTCAGCATTAAGTTGCAAATAAGGTCGTCCTGACAAATCCATGATGCATTCAGCGCGACACTCATCCATTGGCAAGGCAAAACCAAAACGGCCAATTCCTCGCTTATCACCTAAGGCTTGGCGTAATGCTTGGCCTAGCGCGAGCGCGGTATCTTCTACTGTGTGGTGCTCATCAATGTGTAGGTCGCCGAGCACTTGTACTTGCATGGCAATGCCAGCGTGGGTAGCTATTTGATCAAGCATGTGGTCAAAGAAACCTATACCTGTACTAATGGCTACTGGCTTTTGCGCATCTAAATCTAGTGCTATCTGAATGTCAGTTTCACCAGTTTTACGAATAACCTTAGCGGTTCGTGGCTGCTTCAAAATCAGGTGCTGTAAACGTGCCCAGTTGTTTTCGGTGCGGTCATACTTGAAACCTTTTATTGCCATGTTTTTGGCAAATTCAACATCCGTGTCACGATCGCCAATGACATAAGAGTTGCGGAAGTCTATGCGACCTTGTTGCAAATAATCTGTCACGAGTCCGAGTGCGGGTTTACGACAACTACAGCCGGCTTCTGGTAAATGCGGGCAGATAAGAATGTCGTCGAAAACAATGCCCTGTGAGCTAAACACGGACAGCATAAAGTCGTGAGGCACGTCAAAATCAGCTTGCGGGAAGCTTTCGGTACCCAGACCATCTTGGTTGGTGACCATGACCAATCGGTAGCCAGCGGCTTGAAACGCCAATAACGCCGGAATTACATCAGGTTCAAAGACCAGCTTGGTGAGTTTATCGAGCTGTTTATCGATGGGCGGCTCTGCAACTAAGGTACCGTCACGGTCGATAAAAATAATTTTTTGGGCGGTGGCCGAAGTCATAGCAAAATCTCCAATAATTGTTGCATCTCAGAATCGCTACCTATGCTGATACGCACGCTGTTTGGTAGCCCTAGTTGAGTTGATTGATTACGTATAAGCACGCCTTGTTGTGCACATTTTTGTACTAATGCCGACGCATCGGTCACGCTCAGAAGCACAAAGTTGGTGCAACTCGGCCACGCTTTTATAAGCCAAGAGGGCTTACCTAAGGCGTGGATAAATCGAGCACGGCGCAGGTTTATCTGCTGGGTCTGTGTTTGCATTTGCATTATGGCTGCTGGCGCTAGTGCTTGAGTGGCGACAGCAACACTGTGTTTTGGTAGTGGGTAAGGCGCGATGACTTTACGTAACACCTCAATGACATCCGTGTTGGCGATGGTGAATCCACACCGTATGGCCGCCAATCCAAAAGCTTTCGACAACGTCCGCAATACCACCAATTGTGGATAACGGGATAACCACTGGGTAATAGCGTTTAATGGCTGCTGTTGAGCAACTGCTGCGAATTCAATATAGGCTTCATCCACGACCACTAAAGCACGACTACCAACGCGTTCAAGCAACAGGTCGAGCTGCTGTAGAGGTAGGCCATTACCTAAGGGGTTAGATGGCGAACAGATAAAAATAAGCTTAACCCGGTCTAAAGAGTTAATGATGCTATCGATATCTAGCTTGGCTTCGGTTAACGGCACCTCAACCACTTCAGCTCCATGAGTTTGCGCACTGATGGCATACATGCCGTAGGTAGGTGGGCAAATGATGATGCGGTCGCGGTTAGGTTCACAAAACGCGCGGATTAGCAGTTCGATAGCCTCATCGCTGCCACGACTACTTAATACTTGATCGATATTAACCTGTGCATAGTCGGCATATGCTTGATTCAAATCGCGACTCTGGAACTCTGGGTAGCGGTTTAAATTAGCCGCAGCTAACGCATCACATGGTGTGGCTGCCGCTTCATTCGCATTTAACCAGATGTTACCGCCAGCCATACTGCGACGAGCCGATTGATAAGGCGTGACTTGGGCAAGGTGGGCGCGTTGTAAACGCTGCGCAATACTCATTGTGCTGACTCCAAACGAATACGTACGGCATTAGCGTGAGCCGCCAAACCTTCGGTTTCTGCGAGTGTGGTAATAGCATTCGCAATGGTGGCAAGCCCAGCTGCAGACGCATCTTGCACGGTATAACGACGGTAAAAGTCGACCAGCCCTAAGCTGCTATAGCTCCGAGCATTGCCATAGGTGGGCAACACGTGATTAGTGCCTGTGGCATAATCGCCGCCAGCCTCAGGAGTAAAGTGACCTAGAAAAATTGACCCAGCATTGGTGCATTGTTCGACCCATTGGGCAGCTTGCTCGATTTGCAATGACAGATGCTCGGGTGCATAGCTTTGACTAAGGGCCACTGCTTGCGCGATATCAGAGACTAGAATCAGCGCACTCTTGCTTAGTGCCTGTTGCGCAATTGCCGTGCGTGGCAATTGCGTTAATTGCGCCTCGAGCTCGGTTATCACCTCAGTTAATAAGGTCATTGAAGTGCTGATTAGAATGACTTGAGAGTCGATTCCGTGTTCGGCTTGTGACAATAAGTCTGCCGCAACAAAGCTGGCGCGGGCACTATCATCGGCAATCACCAACAATTCTGAAGGACCAGCCGGCATATCAATGGCAGGGCCATTGAGCTGTTGCGCAACGGCTTGTTTAGCGGCGGTAACATAGGCGTTGCCTGGGCCAAAAATCTTGTTAACCGGCGCGATACTTTCTGTGCCTAGGGCTAATGCGGCAATGGCTTGCGCGCCGCCACATCGGTACACCTCATGAATTTGACACTTTTGTGCCACATACATTAAGGCCGGCGATAACTCGCCGCTGGCATCTGGAGGGCTCACTAAAACACGACGCTGATTATTAGCGATTTGCGCGGGTATGCCTAACATTAAGGCCGTGGAAGGCAATACTGCAGTGCCACCGGGGATATACAGCCCCACCGCATCCAATGGATGGTAGCGTTGTTCACAACGAATGCCAGGCGTGGTTTCAAGCTGTATGTTTTGCGGTATTTGAGCTTGGTGAAATGCGTAAATATTTTGGTAAGCACTGTCAATTGCTGCTTTGACGTGCGGCTCGATAGACTCCGCTTGCGCGGCGATTTGTGCCTCGCTATAACGAAGTTTAGCGAGCGTAACACCGTCAAAATCTCGGGTGTAGTCTAGTACTGCGTTATCGCCAAACTCTTGAACTCGCGCAATGATGGCGGCGACTTGCTCGGTAATGGCAGCAACGTTGCCTTGTACTGGCCGACTTAGTAGTTTTGCTCGCTGCGTTTTGGTTAAATCATTCCAAACTTGGTATTGCATGAATGCCTCGGTATTCAAAAAAATTTTTGGTTAGCCCATCATTTTTTCTATGGGTAAAACTAAAATCGAACTGCAGCCTTTAGCTTTTAGTTCTTCCATGGTTTCCCAAAACAACGTTTCCGTACTTACCATGTGTACAGCGACCAGTTCCTTGGTGTGCTGCAGGGGTAAAATCGTCGGGTGCTCAGCGCCTGGAAGCAGCTCAACGACCGCATCTAACTGGGCGACTGGGGCATGTAACATGATGTATTTGCTTTCTTTGGCGAGTTGAACGCCATCGATGCGAGGCAGCAGCTGGCTAACCATGGCTTGTTTCTCGGGTGATAGCGCATCTGCACGTTGAATTAACTGAACTTGAGAGCGGAAGATGACATCTTTTTCGACCAAGCCATTGGCTTCTAGAGTTGCACCCGTTGATACCAGGTCGCACACGGCATCAGCGATACCGGCCCGTGGAGCCACTTCAACGCTCCCCGTCAATGTCGCGACACTGGCTTGCACCTGATGGCGGCGTAGGTAGGCTTGCAGCAGGTTTGGATACGTTGTGGCGACGCGTTTGCCACTGAGATCTTGTAACTTTTGATATGCACTCTCTCGTGGTACTGCCAATGATAGCCGGCACTGACCGAAGTCGAGCGCTCGAAGTCGCTTAAAGGAGCAGGGTAGCTGCGTGGCATGTCGTTCTAAACGCACTTCTTCAAGTACGTTTTCACCCACTAAGCCGATATCAACCACACCGTCCATGACCAAGCCAGGAATGTCATCATCCCGCACGCGCATCAAATCGACAGGCTGATTTTGGCTGTGCGCCATTAACTGAGATTCTTGTACGTTAAACTTTAATCCGCAGGCTTTGAGCAATGCGGTGGATTCTTTACTTAAACGGCCTGACTTTTGGATGGCAATTACTAATCGCGCCGATTGCGTTTCCATCATTATTTTTGCTCCAATAAAAACCCCCGCTAAGGGATGCCTTGCGGGGGTGATTATTGGTGGAAGGCGATCCCCATGAATATGAGTTAGCCTTCTATGCGCAGCACAGGACTAACCAGTATTGTGATGATGGTGATGCCAAAAGTAGGTGCGCATGTGATTCTCCGAAACAGTTATGCGCTCATTGTATATGCCATAATGCTACCGTCAAGTGTTGATTTGTATGCTTTTGCAAACTCCTGTACACAAGTTGTATAGTTTTGTAGGTGGGGCCTTGAGTTATAGCTGACGCGAGCAGTTAAAAAGTTATTGCAGGTTCATGGGAGCTTTTATGATAACCTTTCTTAGGTATCCCCATGCTGTGAGTAATTTCAATTATATGTCTAAAGTGCTTCAACAATTTCAACCAGATAGTGCGCTGTCAAAAGCCCTAGATGGATTTCAAACACGAGCTTCGCAAACGGAAATGGCGGCAGCGGTTGAGCGCACTTTAGCCGGCAAAACTCAGTTAGTGGTTGAAGCTGAAACCGGTACCGGTAAAACCTATGCGTATTTGGTACCGGCATTGCTTAGCGATGGCAAAACCATAGTTTCTACCGGAACTAAAGCACTACAGGAACAGCTATTTCATCGTGACTTGCCAGCATTACGCGACGCTTTAGCACCAGGTAAATCAGTTGCCTTATTGAAAGGGCGTTCCAACTATTTATGTATTCATCGCATGCAACAAGCAATCGCCCATAGCGGACAAATCCCTAAAGCGCTGCAAACTCAATTGATAGAAGTTAAACGTTGGTCGCAGCGCACTGAAGATGGTGATATAGGCGCCATTAACATCTTGGAAGAAGATGCTGAAATACTGCCAAGTGTGACCAGCACCATAGATAATTGTCTAGGTCGTGACTGCCCCAATTATGACGACTGCTATCTAGTGTTAGCTAGAAAGCGCGCATTGGATGCTGATTTACTGGTGGTAAACCACCATTTGTTCTTTGCTGATATGGCGCTTAAAGACGTTGGTTTTGGTGAGTTGGTCCCCGAAGCCGATGCGGTAATTTTTGATGAAGCCCACCAGTTACCTGATATTGCTAGCCAGTATTTTGGTGAAGCAGTTTCGAGTCGGCAATTACAAGAGCTGGCGCACGAAGTAAAAGCACTATACCTGACTGAAGTTCGAGATTTGCGTCAGCTCGATAAAGCTGCTGACAAATTACTGGCGAGCCTACGCGACTGGCGCTTGGCGTTCCCTGTTGAGCCACAACGGGGAAACTGGCGAGATTATGCCAAGCAACCGCAAGTGAGCGAAGCGGCAGGGCAAGTCGAAGAGCATTTAGGCTTTTTAGGCGCAGTAATAAAAACCGCATTGGGTCGAAATAAAGATTTAGATAATGCCTATGAGCGCATCCAAGACTTCTTGGCGAAGTGGGAGCAATTACAAGCGACCGATAGAACTGGATTTAGCTTTTGGTACGAGACGACACCACGACAAGTAACCTTGCACCAAACGCCATTAAGCGTGGCGGACAAGTTTGGTGGCTATATCAAACGCAGTGACATGGCATGGGTCTTTACCTCAGCCACCTTGGCGGTGGGCGATGACTTTAGCCACTTTACTAATCAATTAGGGCTTTATGATGCCGCGACGCTGTGTTTAGCGAGCCCATTTAACTTCGCTGAACAGGCGTTACTTTGTTTACCACGTTACTTGCCGCAACCCCATGAAGCTGAAATGCCAGCACAATTATTATCCATTATTGAGCAAGTGATAGCGGCTAACCTTGGCGGCGGAACATTCATGCTGTTTACCAGTCATCGCATGCTGAAAATGATTTCAGAGCGCCTGGAAACACGCACTGATCGTCCTTTATTTGTGCAAGGAAGTACCAGTAAGCGAGAATTACTGGACCAGTTTAAGAAATCTGGCAATGGTGTGTTATTAGGGACTTCTTCATTTTGGGAAGGAGTAGACGTGCGTGGCGATGCCTTGCGCTGCGTCATTATCGATAAGCTCCCTTTTGCGTCACCTGATGATCCTTTACTCCAAGCTCGAATTGAAGATTGTCGGCTGCGTAGAGTTGAGCCTTTTGCTAGGGTACAATTGCCGCAAGCCATCATCGCCTTAAAGCAAGGTGCAGGACGGCTCATTCGAGATGCAAGCGATCGCGGGGTATTGATAGTTTGTGATCAGCGTCTCGTGACGAAACCGTACGGCGGGTTGTTTTTACAAAGCTTACCGGCGATGCAGCGCACGCGAGATTTACAACGTGCCTTAGACTTTTTAAAGCAGTTGGAGACAAACGTTTGAAGGCAAACAATGTATTAGCGATAGATACCTCAACGGAGCAATGCTCGGTAGCTTTACGCTGTGGCGACCGCTGGGCAACTCGCGCCGCCATAACCCCACGCGAGCATTCGCAGCGCGTACTCGGCTTTGTCGAAGACGTATTGGCGGAACTCAATGTTAGTCTCAGCGACATTGATCAGTTAGTTGTTGGCAATGGCCCTGGCAGTTTTACTGGGGTGCGCATTGGCGTATCCGTTGCGCAAGGATTGGCGTTTAGCCAACACTTGCCAGTAGTGACGGTAAATACCTTACAAGCATTGGCGCAACAAGCGATTCGCGTGCATCAATCGACCACCATCGTTAGTGCCATCGATGCACGGATGGAAGAAATTTATGTAGCACTATTTACCGCTGAGAATGGCTTTGCAGTGCAGCAAATTCCAGCGCAAATGGCCCCGCTGGCGCCGCTAATGGAGCAAAGTTGGTGGCCTATACAAGGCTCCGTAGCAGGCGCAGGAACGGGTTGGCAGGCTTACCTAAGTCAGTTAGACCCGAGTCAACAGGTGCAGGTTTTAAATGATGTATCATTACCATTAGCAGAAGATATGATTCGACTGGCTGATCAAGGCATGCCGAGCGTGCTTGCTGAAGCCGTAGAGCCCTTATACGTCCGCAACGAAGTGGCGTGGAAAAAGTTACCAGGGCGGTAGTTTGAACTATTTCGATGAGACCGTTATCTAATGAAATAGTATTTAATTTTTGCTGTACAGGAGTGAACAAATGAAACGCTTATTATGGCTTGGTGTCACCTTATTTATGACAGCGTGCTCATCAATACCTGAAGAAATTCAAACACCTGAAGATAGCAACTTAGTCAGTTATCAAGCAGTGCTAGGCAATGCTGAAGCCTTCACGGGTAAAACGGCACGCTGGGGCGGCATGATTGCCGCAGTAAGAAATACGAACTTTGGCACCGAAATTGAAGTGGTTAACTTGAATCTTCAATCTTGGGGTCGCCCAGTACCTAGTGATAAGAGTGATGGACGCTTCCGCGCAAAACTCGACGGCTTCATCGATCCTATGGTTTATAAAGAAGGGCGGTATATCACCTTCAGAGGTATAGTCGCAGAAGCCGAGACTGGTACTATTGATGAGTTTAAATATTTATTTCCAGTGTTAAAGGTCACCGGTAAGTATTTATGGCCAGTGCAAAAGGAAAAAACTCGAGTAGAAGTGGATTATAGCTCCTTATGGTATCGCCACTACTATTACACACGGCCGTATTATCGGAGCCCAGTTTATTATCCTGGGCCAGTGATGAAGCATGGTTCACAACAGAAAAAAGACCAACAATAAAATGACCTCTACTCAACTTTCACAGGCTCAGCAAAGTGCTGAGCCTGTTTCGTATGATTTGCCATGGGGTACCCTCAGGGGTTTGCAGTGGGGCAACCCAACCGGACAACCCATTCTAGCTCTGCACGGCTGGCTGGATAACTGTCATAGTTTCTTACCGGTAGCCGACACCTTTATCGCCAGCGCCTTAGCGCAGGATTATCGCCTCATTGCATTAGATTGGGCGGGACACGGACACTCAGATCACCGACCTGCTGGAAATTATTACCACTTCATCGATTATGTTTACGATATTTGGTACCTCATTGAGCAGCAGCAATGGTCAGCGGTTCACCTGCTGGGACATTCAATGGGTGGTTTTGTCGCAAACATGCTGGCGGCCGTTGCCCCCCAATCGGTGGCAACCTTAACAACCATTGAAGCCTTTGGTTTGTTAGCTGGCGTTCCCAATGAAACTGCCGCTTCCATTCGGAAAGGGTTTACCAGCCGTTGGCAACAACAATCTAAACGTCGTCCTCGTTACCCTGACATAGCATCTGCGATTAACGCGCGGGTCATTGCCGGAGATGTGGAACGCGAGCACGCAGAGATGCTGGTCATGCGCGGATTACAAAGTACCGAAGCGGGTGACTACCAGTTTCGTGCCGATGGTTTTTTACGGGTGCTATCACCGTTCCGCATTACGGTTGAACAAGTATCTGATGTAATGGCGAGTATAGAGTGCCCCTTTCATGTGGTGCTTGGTGACCAAGGCCATCAACAATTAAGCCAGGCGCTTAGTCAGTGGCAGACCTGCGTACCTCAGCTGCAATTGCACAAAGTAGCCGGCGGTCATCACGTGCATATGCAACAACCACAAGCTATTATCGATGTTATTACGTCAGAAATTCTGGCGAACAAGCGCTAGGCATCACTGGTCGGATATGCGATGATTGCGTGTTATTAAATCTTGTAGAATATGTTTAGGAGCACGAGGCCTGTGGATAAGATTTGGCTAAAACGTTATCCAGCAGGGGTACCGGAAACGATAGACCCCGATCATTTCGATTCATTGGTGGATATATTTGAGCAGAGCATCAAGCTATATGCTGATAAGCCTGCCTATATCAACATGGATACGAAGCTTACCTTTAATGAACTGGATACGTTAAGTGCTCAGTTCGCGACTTACCTGCAACAATCCGGCTTAAAAGCTGGCGATGCTGTGGCACTAATGATGCCGAACTTATTACAGTATCCAGTTGCTTTGTTTGGTGTGCTGCGCGCTGGTATGACGGTGGTGAATGTAAACCCACTGTATACGCCAAGAGAACTCAAACATCAGCTGGCCGACGCCAACGCACAAGCCATAGTTATTTTAGATAACTTTGCCCACACGCTTGAAAAAGTTGCGGCCGATGTGCCCGTGAAAAAAGTTATTTTAACCGCGATCGGTGATCTATTGCCGGCGCCGAAAAGTTGGGTCGTCAACTTTGTGGTTAAGTACGTTAAAAAGATGGTGCCTAAATACCGCTTGGACAATGCGGTGCGCTTTAATCAGGTGTTAAAGCAAGGTGCTAAACATGAATATCAACGCCCTAAAGTTATCGGCGACGACTTAGCATTTTTGCAGTATACCGGCGGCACTACGGGTTTAGCCAAAGGTGCGATGCTTTCCCATCGTAATATGGTGGCGAATTTAGAAATGGTATCAGCACTAGTGACGCCGATCGTGAATGATGGCGAAGAGCTCGTGGTTACCGCGCTACCGCTTTATCATATTTTCGCACTCACTCTGAACGCATTAACCTTCTTGAAGCATGGTGGTTGTAATTTATTGATTACTAACCCTCGTGATATGCCTGCTTTTATCAGTGAATTAAAGAAGTATCCATTCTCGATTATGTCGGGTGTGAATACACTGTTTAATGGGCTTTTACATGCCGACGGCTTTAAAGATCTCGACTTTTCAAATTTAAAGATCGCGATGGGTGGCGGTATGGCGGTACAACGCAGCGTTGCTGAACATTGGGAGCGGGTTACCAAATCGCGCTTACTGGAAGGTTACGGTTTAACCGAATGTTCGCCGGTGGTTAGCGTAAACCCAACTGATATTGAACACTATACTGGAACTATTGGCTTGCCATTGCCATCCACCGATGTTCGCATTGTCGATATCGATACAGGCGAAGAGCTGCCACAGGGTGAGTCGGGCGAAATTCAAGTTCGTGGACCACAAGTGATGGTAGGTTACCTAAATAGTCCTGAAGAAACGGCCAAAGTTATTAAAGATGGTTGGTTTGCG
Organism: Pseudidiomarina sp.; assembly: GCA_048269045.1. Classification (GTDB taxonomy): domain Bacteria; phylum Pseudomonadota; class Gammaproteobacteria; order Enterobacterales; family Alteromonadaceae; genus Pseudidiomarina. The sequence continues at coordinate 129,786 of JBLWUG010000007.1, read as the reverse complement.
ACCGGTGATATTGGCATTATGGATGGCGAAGGCTTTTTCAAAATCGTTGATCGTAAAAAAGACATGATCTTGGTATCGGGCTTTAACGTTTACCCCAATGAAATTGAAGATGCTATTGCCGAGCATCCAAAAGTGCTCGAGGTAGCTGCTATCGGCATTCCACATGACACCTCTGGTGAGCAAGTTAAAATCTTTGTGGTCCGAAAAGACGATACACTTTCTGAAAAAGAGATCATCGATTTCGCGCGCGGCTGTCTGACCGGCTATAAAGTGCCGAAACTGGTCGAATTCCGAGACGACTTACCAAAATCCAATGTCGGTAAAATTCTCCGCCGTGAATTGCGAGATGAAGAAGAGGCGAAAACGACCTAGCGCATGCAGCCATTTCAATATATAGAACAACTCGAAGATTTACAGGCCTTCTGTGAAGGGGCTCGGCACTATGGCTATATTGCGATTGATACCGAATTTGTACGCACCCGCACTTACTATGCCCGCTTGGGGTTAGTGCAGGCGCGTGCCGGTGATCAGTTGGTCATTATTGACCCTTTGGCGATTGAAGATTTAGAGCCATTGTGGACGCTACTCAAAGATCCAGAAATGGAAATCGTTATTCATGCGGGTGGCGAAGATTATGAAATCTTGCAACACCATATGCAGCAAATACCAACGCATGTATTTGATAGTCAAATCGCTGCCGCCTTTGCTGGCTTAGGTGATGCGTTAGGGTATGCCGCATTGGTAGAAGCCTTTACTCAAGTGGTTCTGGATAAATCACAATCACGAACCGACTGGATGCAACGCCCGTTGGCGCAAGAACAACTCGTCTATGCTGCCGCTGATGTGCATTATCTTTATGACATTTACCCGCAGTTGAAGCGCAAACTAACGCCAGAAAAACTGGCTTTAGTGTATGAAGAAAGTGCACTGCAAGTGCAAAAGCGGGCGGTACGTGTGCCTCAACAGTGGCTGTATCTGTTTTTTGGCAATGCTTGGCAATGTAATAGCCAGCAATTAGGCGTGTTGCAGGAACTGTTGATTTGGCGTTTACAACGCGCGCAGGCATCGGATATTCCGGTGGGCTTTGTTGCTAAAGACCATACTTTGTTGGAGCTGGCGCGGCGTTTACCAAATAGTCTGCAGCAGCTGCGCGGAATTACTGACTTATCACCAGTAACGATTCGATATGCCGGAACTGATTTACTGCAAGCGATTGAGCGTGGGCAAAGCAGAGAAACAGCCTTGCCAACCTTAACTCGACTTACCGATATGCGCGGTTACAAGGTTGTTTTTGCGGAAATTAAAAAGCTGGTCGCGGAACATGCCGAAGCGTTAGATATTAATGCTGCGCTCATTGCCTCTCGGCGCCAAATTAACGAGGCCATACAATGGTATTGGCAAGTACCACCACAAGCCCAGCAAGAATTAGTAAAGCCTGACTTGTTAAGCGGCTGGCGTGGCGTTAAGCTTAAAGCACCTATCGAAAACTTATTAACACGAGATCGTTAAGCATGTTGTGTGCGATTTACCGTAGCCCACGGCGGGCTGATACCTATTTGTATATGCCTCATCCTGCCGACTTTACAAAACTTCCTGAACCTTTACAGCAAAGCTTCGGTCAACCTATACACGTAATGACGATGCCGCTTACCAAAGATCGTGAGCTAGCACGACTAAGTGTTGCCGAGTTACGTGAGCATCTCGCTGAACCTGGTTATTATTTACAATTACCACCAAAGCCTGAAAATCTGCTAGATAGTTTAAAGTTACAGGAGTCTTCCGATGAATAAATTGCTGTGTGGATTGTTGATGGCGGTAGCCGTTAATGTCGCAACCGTTGTACCCGCGCAAGCTGAAAATAAAAAACAGCTGAGTGAGGAAGGCTTTGCCGCCTATGTTGAACAACTAAAGACGGAAGCACGAGCCGATGGTTATAGTGACCAGACGCTAGAGCAAGCTTTTGCTAATGCCAAACTTTATCAGCGTTCGGTAACAGCCGATCGCAATCAACCCGAGTTTAAGTTAACGCTAGATACGTACTTGCCGCGTGCAGTACCAGAGTGGAAAGCCAAGCAAGCACTTAAAAAATACGACGAGCACCGTGAACTGCTGGAAAAAATCGGTGCTGAATATGGTGTGCAACCGCGCTTTATTGTGGCCTTGTGGGGCATTGAAACCAACTTTGGTTCGTTCACGGGTGGTTTTGACGTGATTTCCGCGCTGGCAACTATGGCGTATGAAGGTCGTCGCGAAGCATTCTTTAAAAAAGAACTCTGGCATGCTTTAACTATTGTTGAAGAAGGGCATATTGCCAAAGATGATATGCGTGGCTCGTGGGCTGGCGCTATGGGGCAAACTCAGTTTATGCCGAGTTCATTTATGACTTATGCTGTGGATTATGACGGTGATGGTCGTAAAGATATTTGGGGCTCTATGGGTGATGTGTTCGCCTCAGCCGCAAACTATCTGAAATCTGTGGGCTGGAGTGATGCTGTCACTTGGGGCCGACAAGTACAATTACCGGCAAACTTTGATACTGACCTCGCTGGATTGAAAACGAAAAAGCCTCTCGGCGAGTGGCAAGCATTGGGAATTCGTCGTTTCGATGGCGGCGATTTACCGCAACGCGACGATATTTTAGCGTCGGTGGTGATTCCTGACGATAAAGAAGGGCGCGTATATTTAGCCTACGAAAACTATGACGCATTGATGCGCTGGAATCGCTCCCACTACTTTGTGGCTGCGGTAGGTTACTTGTCTGACCGGATCCGGTTTCCACGCTAATGTCGAGCTCTCGCTTGCCAGAAACGCCCAGCAAAGTCATATGTGTTGGGCGTAACTACGCGCCACACGCCGCAGAATTGAACAATCCGCTGCCGCAGCAACCGCTGCTGTTTATCAAGCCCAGTACCGCCGTGAGTTTTCTACCACAGATAACCATTCCCAGTGGTGTGGGTGAATGCCATCATGAACTTGAGTTAGCGATTCGCATCGGCCAGCGCTTAAGCAAAGTTAGTGCTGTTGAAGCCCAGCAAGCTATTGCTGGCTATGGCTTGGCATTAGACTTGACCCTACGAGACGTACAAGCCGAATTAAAGGCGCTAGGGCAGCCGTGGGAGCGCGCAAAAGCTTTTGATGGGTCGTGCGTACTATCGCCTTGGATAAACCCGTCAGAGTTCCACCTAGAGCAAGATGCTGAATTGCAGTTGTTGGTAAATAACGAACTACGTCAGCATGGTCACACCGCATCGATGTTGTTTTCAGCCGTCGATTTAATCGTAGATATCAGTCAGCAATTTACCTTGTTGCCAGGTGATGTGGTGCTAACTGGCACGCCAGCTGGAGTCGGGGCATTACATAGCAATGATCGTCTGGAACTGCGCTTACAGCAAAACCAACAACAGTGGAGTTGGCAGGGCGAGGTAAAGCAATATGACTGATGCTAACCAACAGCCGTTCTGGGAGCGCAAAACGCTAAATGAAATGACCCACGAGGAGTGGGAATCGCTGTGTGATGGCTGTGGTAAATGTTGCTTGCATAAGCTTATTGATGAAGCCGATGCTGAAGACGTTTTGCACTACACCGATGTGAGCTGTCGTTTACTTAACGAGAAAACCGGGCATTGTAGTAACTACAGTGAACGTAAACGACTGGTGCCAGGCTGCGTTGAAATCACGCCTGACAATGTTCACGAGTTAACCTATATGCCGGAAAGTTGCGCCTATCGGCGTTTAGCTGAAGGCCGTGCGTTGGCTAGTTGGCATCCGCTTAAAAACGATGGCTCCAATAGCGCCATGATTGCAGCGGGGATAAGCGTGGCCGGGCGCGTAACTTCAGAAGCCAGGAATCGCAATGATCTCGAAGATCGAATTGTTACCTGGCCGCTCGGGGATAGCGATTAAGGCTGTTAAACTAGGTGGGCTTAGAGCCGACGTAATACAGCTAATCGAATCAGCAGCACGGCAATACCCACTGCAGCGTAGCTAGCAAAGATAATTTGCATCCATGCTGGCATGCTTAAACCGGCAAATTGCCATTGAATATCGCCGCACAGGCCTGGCGCGCCGAAGAAGCTTGGCAGCCATTCATGTAGCGGCATAAAGCTAGGGAAGTTTGGAAAGGTGTCACAGACCACGAAAAATGAGTTGGCCGCACCTTGAAAATCGACATGTTCAGTCGCAATTTTTGCGCCCCAAATGGCAGCTGTTAGCCAACCCGCGTAGCCGATTAAACGTAGCAGTGCGAAGCGCGGGTTTAACCAAGGAATGAGCGCACTCAGCCCAATCGCTAACATTGCAGTGCGTTGATAAATACACTTTACACAGGGTTCAAGGGACATTTGGTATTGGAAATAGAGCGCTACGCCTAAGAAAGCAATTGAAGTTGCTGCCAGCGCTAACCAAGCACCGCGAGAAGTAGGTAATGTTGCGATTTTGTGGAACATAATTGAATTATTTAATTGTTATTTATCTGCACCTTACCTGAGCACTAATAAAAAGTCGATAAGATCTCGTTAAAGCACGCGAGAAAACTTGTCCGACCATTAGAAATCCTGTTAGAATCAAGCGTTAACATTTCAAGAAAGTAAGCTTTCCATAGGTACTCGTTATACACACTACAGGCCATTTCATGATTATTAAGGCACAAAGTCCAGCTGGGTTTGCTGAAGAATATATAGTTAAATCCATATGGAACGGACACTTTGCACCTGGCACTATTTTGCCGGCAGAGCGAGAATTGTCTGAACTCATCGGAGTTACGCGCACCACGTTAAGAGAAGTGTTGCAACGATTAGCCCGCGATGGCTGGTTAACCATTCAGCATGGTAAGCCAACCCGCGTAAATAATTTTTGGGAAACATCAGGTTTAAATATCTTAGAAACTTTGGCGCGATTAGATGAAGATGGCATGCCAGAATTGGTAGACCAACTGTTATCAGCACGTACGAACATCAGTGCCATCTACATTCGTCAAGCGGTTCGCAATGCTTCCGATAAAGTGACTGACTTACTGTCAGAAGCAGAGTCACTGGAAGATACAGCTGAAGCCTTCAGTCAATACGACTACCGTTTAAACTATGATGTCGCGATGGCGTCAGGTAACCCTATTTACGTTCTTGTTCTAAATGGCTTTAAAGGGTTGTACTCACGTATCGGTAACTTTTACTTTTCTAATGCCGAAGCGCGTCAGTTAGCTCGCAAGTACTATGCAGACTTACGTGCCACAGCTGCAGCTGCGAAACATGAAGATGCGATTGCCTTGGTACGAGAGTACGGTTATCAATCGGGTCGGATTTGGCACAGTATGCGTGGAGAGATTCCGGCCAACTTGGTTGAGTGAAAAGGTAAAAGGGAAAAGAACAACGAACAACGAACAACGAAAAAAGGCAGCCATAGGCTGCCTTTTTAGTTAACGCTTTAAAAATTAAGCGAAGTTTTTAGCTACGAAGTCCCAGTTAACCAAGCTCCAGAACGCATTTAAGTAGTTCGGGCGAGAGTTACGGTAATCGATGTAGTAAGCGTGTTCCCAAACGTCTACGGTCAGGATTGGCGTTACTGAGTCATCAGTTAGTGGCGTTTCAGCGTTGCTGGTGTTCACGATAGCTACGCTACCATCAGCTTTCTTCACTAACCACGTCCAACCAGCACCAAAGTTGGCTGCTGCTTGCGCGCTAAACTCTTCTTTGAATTTGTCGAAAGAACCAAACGCAGCGTTAATTGCATCGGCAACTGCACCAGATGGCTCACCACCACCGTTCGGGCTTAAGCAGTTCCAGTAAAAGGTATGGTTCCAAACCTGAGCAGCGTTGTTAAATACACCACCGCTAGAGGTTTTAACGATATCTTCTAATGACTTACCTTCCATGTCGGTGCCAGCCACCATTTTATTTAAATTGGTGACATAAGTTTGATGGTGCTTGCCGTAGTGATACTCTAAGGTTTCTGCAGAGATATGTGGTTCTAATGCGTTCTTTTCATAAGGCAAAGCAGGTAATTCAAATGCCATGTCAACTTCTCCATTTCTGTTTGAATAATGATGTTTCTTTTGCATTCTATCATTGAATTAGAAACATGCCGTCTCAATATATATATATGAGGGCAGATCTAATAAATTCAAGGGTAGTATAATCTTATTTCTACGAGGTTGCCTTACTGTCATGCGAAGTTGAGTATGATAAGATAGAGAACACGTAAACCGAACAAGAATTTGAACTTAAGAACTGGGGTATTCATGGAAACCGTAGACAAAATTAAGCATCAGATCGAAGAGAATTCGATTTTGCTTTACATGAAAGGTTCTCCGAAACTGCCAAGCTGCGGTTATTCGGCACAGGCATCACAAGCGTTGATGAGCTGTGGCCAAGCTTTTGCTTATGTGGATATTTTGCAAAATCCAGAAATTCGCGCAGAATTACCAAACTATGCTGACTGGCCGACCTTCCCACAATTGTGGATTGAAGGCGAGCTGATTGGCGGTTGCGATATCATTTTGGAAATGTTCCAAAAGGGCGAGCTACAAGAACTAATTAAGGATGTTGCTTCACGCCACCCGGCGCCAGAAGCAGAGTAATAATGTTTCATTACGACGTGTAGTCGATATTAACAATAGAATGGAGATAAACCATGGGTGTATTAGTAGGCCGTAAGGCTCCTAACTTCACTGCAGCAGCAGTATTGGGCACAGGTGAAATCGTTGAGAATTTCAACCTGCATGAAGAAATCAAAGGCAAAAAAGCTGTGGTATTCTTTTACCCACTGGACTTCACCTTTGTTTGCCCGTCAGAGCTTATTGCTTTTGACAACCGTTTAGAAGAGTTCAAAAAGCGTGGCGTAGAAGTCATCGCAGTATCTATCGACTCACAGTTCACGCACAACGCATGGCGTAACACGTCAATTGAAGACGGTGGTATTGGCGAAGTTAAATACCCAATGGTTGCTGACGTTAAGCACACCATTTGCCGCACCTACGGTATCGAGCACCCACAAGCTGGTGTTGCTTTCCGTGCATCTTTCTTAATTGACGAAGAAGGTGTTGTACGTCACCAAGTGGTTAACGATTTACCATTAGGCCGTAACATCGACGAAATGATTCGTTTAGTTGATGCCTTAAACTTCCACCAGAAGCATGGCGAAGTTTGCCCAGCGGGTTGGGAAGAAGGTGACGAAGGTATGAAAGCTGACGCTAAAGGCGTTGCAGATTACCTTTCAAAGAACTCTAGCAAGCTATAATTTAGCGACGCTTGAATCTAAGAAAGCTGCCTCCGGGCAGCTTTTTTTATGGCGAAAATACCTAGTGCGAAAATAGCACCCAAAGTATCGGCCAGCATGTCTTTCTGCGCATCCCAAATGTCACCTTGTGAACCTAGAAACTCAAGGCCTGCATCACCACCTTCAATCACGGCAAACTGCCACTCAATGATTTCATAAGCAGCGGCAACGCTCATGATAAAGAAGAGACTGAAGAACATCGCTGTAACTGGTCGCGCCCATTGCTTGCGTATCAATAGTTCGGCAGTAGGGTAGGCATAAAAGCCAACACTAAAGTGTGCGATACGGTCGAAATGATTGCGTTCAAAGTTACCTAGGTTGGTAAACCAATCAAAAGGAACATTGGCAAAGGTATAGTGCGCCCCTATGGTGTGCAGGATGAGTAACACCGACATCAGTAAATAACTGGTATTGGAAAAGCGGTAGTAGCGAAAGCTAATAATAAGGCCAGCAAAGATGGCGAGGATAGGTATCATTTCGGCCCACCAGACTCGCACATAAGCGGGCTCAATGGACGACCAAATTATGGTGCCGAGAATGAGTAAGGCGAGTAAGTGCGGTAAGCGCTGCTGCAAAAATCTCATTGTCGGCCCCATGGTTATATTTTAGTGGTTTAGAAGTGCACCTTGACTAAGAAGTTGAGATTGCGTTCGTCGACGTCGGCGATACCAAACTTGTTGTTCCAAAGTACAATTTCCATACCAACATATAATGGTTTATCGAAACCGGCAATAGTCGAAAAGTCATATTTCAATTGCGAAGTGAAATTAACTTCAGCCTGATGGCCATCACTGGTCGATGACCAATCAATAAAGCCATCGTAATAAAGATTACCTAAAGGCACGCCCCATCTGGCCGTAACTTGATAGTTACTGGCAAAGTGTTGGTTATTGCGGCGATAAAAATTCAATCTAAGGTAATCAAAGCCGCTCGCCTGCCAATCAGTTCCGAGCCCGATTAAGTAGTTATCAAAGCCATCGCCGGCTTCCCAAGTAGTGGCTACTGATGCGGCCATAAAACGATGATTGTAGGGAAACTCAGCAATGTTTAAGCGCGGCGAAATCTCTGCATAGGTTTCGGTGTCGCCATTATTAGAGCGAAAGCGGTCGATATAAATAAAGGAATCGCCCCAGTCAAATTCACCCTTATGTTCAAAGGTTAAAACTTCACGATCAGGGTCACCTAACTCATAATTGCTACCGTTTAGGTAGGTTAGGCTAAAATCGTGGATTGAGGATGCAGTGGCTGGTGTAATAAATAACACCGAGCTGAAAACGCTACCAAGGGTGGCAGCATACAACTTTCGCATGGTTTATCTCTAGTTAATTATTCGGATTCGCTCGCTTCTGCGTCGCTGTTTTCGGTGCTTGCAGGCAATGGCCAACCACCTAATTGTTGATAGCGATTGACCATATAGCAAAACAATTCGGCGGTGCGCTCGGTGTCGTAAATGGCCGAGTGTGCTTGTTTACTGTCAAATTCAATCGCCGCAGCTTCACAGGCTTTAAGCAAAACCGTTTGTCCAAGAAATACCGCCGCTAAAGCGGCAGTATCAAAAGTAACAAAAGGATGGAAAGGATTACGCTTGAGTTTTGAGCGTTCAGCCGCTGCCATCATAAATTGGTGATCGAAGGTGGCGTTGTGTCCAACCAAGATAGAACGTTGACAGCCCGCATCTTTTTGCGCTTTCCGAATCGGTTTGAACAACTCTTTTAATGCGTGCTCTTCAGGCACCGCACCACGTAAAGCAGAAAAAGGCTCTATCCCGTTAAACTCGATGGCCGCTTGTTCAATATTGGCACCTTCAAACGGCTCGACATGATAGTGCAGGGTTTGATCGGGCACCAATAGACCGTGCTCATCGAACCGTAAAGTGACCGCAGCGACCTCGAGTAGGGCGTCAGTTTTAGCGTTAAAACCAGCCGTTTCGACGTCGACAACGACGGGCATATAACCGCGAAATCGTTGTTTCATCATGTCATTTTGTGCGTTGCTCATAATTCCTCAAGGTCAGATCATTAATTTTGAATAAGTTCGATCGCATAACCATCTGGATCGCGCACAAAAGCAATTACTGTACTGCCACCTTTCACCGGACCAGCGTCACGGTAGACATCCGCACCCGCCGCTTTAAGCGCTTTACAGGTGGCATAGATATCATCGCAACCAATGGCAATGTGGCCAAAGGCTCCGCCATGCTCATATTCACTTACGCCCCAATTGTAGGTGAGTTCAAGCACAGTGTTTTCACTTTCATCACCATAACCTAGAAAGGCTAAAGTGTACTTATAAGCTTCGTTGTCACTTTGACGCAATAACTTCATGCCTAGCAAGTCGGTATAAAAATCAATTGAGCGTTGTAAATCGCCAACGCGTAACATCGTATGTAGCAAACGCATGTGATTACTCCTTTTTAATCAGATGTCTTCTCTTTGTATTCGCATAAATCTTCAATTAAACAACTACCACAGCGAGGCTTGCGGGCGATACAGGTGTAGCGTCCATGTAAAATAAACCAGTGGTGAGCATCGACTTTAAATTCAGCCGGAATGACCTTATCAAGCCGATCTTCAACCGCGCGCACGGTTTTGCCTGGGGCAAACTTGGTACGGTTACTCACGCGATAGATATGCGTGTCGACGGCAATGGTAGGCCAGCCAAATGCTGTATTTAGCACGACGTTAGCAGTTTTGCGGCCAACTCCTGGCAGCGCTTCGAGCGCTTCGCGGTCTTCTGGAACTATGCTTTGGTGTTGGTTGACTAAAATCTCGCAGGTTTTAATAACGTTCTCTGCTTTAGAATTAAACAACCCAATGGTTTTAATGTGTTCTTTCACACCATCAACGCCTAACGCAAGCATAGCTTCCGGCGTGTTGGCTGCCGGAAATAGCTTACGTGTTGCTTTGTTTACGCCTACATCGGTGGCTTGCGCTGATAGTAATACGGCGATCAGCAACTCAAAGGTCGAATCAAATTCAAGCTCAGTGGTGGGGTGAGGGTTGTTGTCACGCCAACGCGTTAAAATTTCAATACGTTTTTGTTTGTTCATAATAGATTTTTGTTATTGTGCAGTAACTCGTACTCGCGTTACTTCTTTTTCGATGACTTCGGCATGGGCGGCGCGGTAATTATCAATCATATTTTTCGCAGCAATTATAAAGCCCATAATGATAAATGCGCCCGGCGGTAAAATGGCTAGTAGTAAAGGGTAGTCAACGGTAAAGAGCTCGACTCGTAATTGGGCGGCCCAATCACCGAGGAGCAATGCTGCGCCATCAAATAGCGTACCGTTACCGATAATTTCACGAGCGCCACCCAGCAATACTAACACTAAGGTGAAGCCAGTTCCCATCATTAGCCCGTCAAAGGCGGACTTCTGCCACGGATTCTTTGACGCGTAAGCTTCGGCACGGCCAATAATGGCGCAGTTGGTGACGATTAATGGAATGAAAATACCGAGGGCTTGATATAACCCGTATAAGTACGCATTCATTAGCAACTGGATCAGCGTTACATAAGTCGCTATCACCATAACAAAGACTGGAATACGAATTTCTTTTGGCACCCAATCACGCACTAAAGATACCGTGATGTTGGAGCCGATCAGCACCAATAAGGTTGCCAAGCCTAACCCTAGGGCGTTAGTCACTGTAGAGGTAACCGCTAATAAAGGGCATAAGCCTAGCAGTTGCACGAGGGCCGGGTTGTTGGTCCACAGCCCTTGCCAAGTGAGTTCTTTGTATTCACTCATTAATGCTCTCCTGCACAGTTTGCCGCGCGCTCAAACCAGTCCTGTTGATGCTCTTGAAAAGCGAGGTTAGCACGCTTAACTGCCTGAATTACCGCACGCGGTGTAATGGTAGCACCGGTGAACTGGTCGAAGGCACCGCCTTCGCGTTGAACTGCCCAGCGATTATCATCTTGGTTACGAACGGTTTGTCCGTCAAAACTGGTAATCCAATTGCTTTTGCGAATTTCGATTTTATCGCCAAGCCCTGGGGTTTCTTGATGCTGAAGGGTTCGTACACCGGCAATGCTGCCATCTACCTTCATGGCCACCAGTAATTCAATCGCACCGCTGTAACCGTTGGGTGCGGTGACCTCAAGCGCCATAGCGGTAGGTTGTTGGCCTAAAAAGGCGCGATATACGCGCTTAGGTTCGCTACCCAATTGTGGGTTAGTGACCCAGAGGCAACTTTGGTAGAGATCATTATCATGCTGCTGCGCTGGAATGAGTTGGTTCAACACGCGCAGTAGTTCTTGTTCACGTTGTTGCTGGATGGGTTCCGCGGTAAGTTTGGCGGTAACCACGACTAAAAAGGTAGCAACAATGGCAAATCCGGCAAGAATGAGGCCGTTGCGCTGCATGCTTTTTGCAATCATGACTTACCTCCATGTCCATATACCACTGGCTGGGTGTATTTATCGATAACCGGCACCGCCATGTTGGCAAGCAACACTGCAAAGGCAACCGCATCAGGATAGCCGCCCCAAACTCGAATACTAAATACAATAAACCCAATGAGAACGCCAAACCAGAGCCGGCCTTTATCGGAAGTCGCTGCCGTTACTGGGTCCGTTGCGATAAAGAAGGCACCCAACATGGTCGCGCCACTGAATAAGTGCAACATCGGTGGAATGCTTTGATCAGAATTAAAAATCCACAAGATAATCGCCGGGACCATTAACCCTAAGATCATTCCTAACGGGATGTGCCAGCTAATAACTCGCTGTCGAATTAACACCAAGCCACCCGCTAAAAAAGCAAGGTTGACCCACAACCAGCCGATGCCCGCGAAATCACCAAAGATAGGTTTGCGCAGCGCTTCGTCCAAGGTGAGTTGATGGGTAAGATCAGTTTTCAAGCTGTCTAATGGCGTGGCCATGGTTAAACCATCGATGCCGGCGCGGAGTTGCTCTAAACTATACCCAGATTGGGTGAAGCCTGTGATAATTAGCTGCCAAGTATCTTGAAAGCTTAAGGATAACTCCGCTAACTCTTGTGGGATGGGCCAGGCGGTCATTTGCACTGGGAAAGAGATTAGCAGCAGTACGTACCCGGCCATGGCGGGGTTAAATAAGTTTTGCCCGATGCCGCCGTATACATGCTTCACCACAATAATGGCAAATGCCGTACCAATGACAATTAACCACCAAGGGGCGAGCGCTGGAATACTGATGGCTAGCAAGACCGCGGTGACAATCGCGCTATGGTCGCGCCAAGCGTGACCAATACTACGGCCGCGCATACGCATGACTAAGGCTTCACAACCCCATGCAGTAAGTAGCGCAAAGGCTAGCTGTAAATAGACACCGAAACCAAAAAAGTAGGTTTGCACCAACACGCCAGGAATTAAGGCTAAATAGACTAAACGCATAACTTGCTGCGTAGTTCGGCGTTGGTGAAGATGGGGTGATGCGGCTATTTTAAAGGTCATTCTTGATTACCTTCAGACTTCTTCTGTTCCGCGGCTTGTGCTGCACGACGTGCTTTGGCACGGGCAATGGCAGCTTGTACCGCATCCTGCGGATTATCGCCACCGGCGGCAACAGCTTCTGCTTGCGCTTTTTTACGCGCTTCAGCTGCTTTACGGTGACGTTCTAAGCGTTCTTCTTTCTCGCGTTCTAAGCGCTCTTGGCGCGCTTCAAAGCGCTCACGTGCAACTTCAGCTTGAGCCTTCTCGCGCGCAATATTACGTATTTCAGCCTTGGCCTTACGGTAATAGTGCACCAATGGTATTTCGCTCGGGCACACGTAGGCACAGGCACCACATTCAATACAATCAAATAAATGTTGCTGTTCGAGGCCATCGTAGTCTTGTGCTTTAGCTAACCATTGTAGCTGCTGCGGTAATAACGACGCCGGGCAAACATCAGCACAAGCGCCACAACGAATGCAGGCCATTTCATCTTGGGCCGGAGCCAGCTCTGTGCTCGAGGGAGCTAAAATACAGTTACTGATTTTAACAATGGGTACATTTAGATTAGGTAAAGTAAAGCCCATCATTGGGCCGCCCATGATCACACGTTGCTGTGCTTGTGGTTTGAAGCCAACCTGCTCAAGCAAGTGTCCAACAGGGGTACCTAAAGGCACCCAATAATTACCTGGCTGTTCAATACTTTCACCGGTAAGAGTTACCACTCGTCGGGTTAACGGACGGCCATATAAGACGGCTTCGGCGACCGCATAGGCGGTACCTACGTTTTGCATGACCAAACCGATGTCGATGGGGAGCCCGCGGCTAGGAACTTCACGGCCTGTCACTAATTGTATTAACTGCTTCTCACCACCAGAGGGGTATTTAACCGGCACCACCCGAATGAGAATAGCAGGGTGGTCAGCGGTGGCTGCTTTAAAAGCTTCGATCGCTTCAGGCTTATTCGCCTCTATTGCGACTATGGCTTGTTGGCAACCGGCCAGATGCAAGAGAATGTTGATGCCATCGATAATGGTGTTCGTGTGTTCACGCATTAAGCGGTCATCAGCAGTAATGTAGGGTTCGCACTCCACACCGTTGATAATGAGGTATTCGATAGGCCGTTGTAGCGCTAGTTTTTGTGCGGTTGGAAAACCTGCGCCGCCTAAGCCTGCAACGCCAGCTTGTTTAATAAGTTCTAACAGCTCCGCCCGAGTTAAATCTCGATAATTCTCGACTTTTGCAAACTCTACCCATTCATCGTTGCCATCGCTGGCGATAGTTACCACGGTATCATTCAACCCAGAAGGGTGAGCGATAGGAGCTTCGCAAATATCAACGACGAGCCCTGATGTTGGGGCGTGAACGGGTAAGCCATGGGTGATTCCCGTGGCGGTTAATGGTTGCCCAGCAAGAACCTTGTCGCCTTTCGCAACAATAAGCTCACCAGCAGGCCCGCTATGCTGTTTTATCGGGACATAGAAGGTCTTTGCTAGGGGTAGTGTTGATATCGCTGCCTGATTGGACAGGCTCTTCCTTTCAGGCGGATGGATACCACCTGGGAAGGTCCAAATGTGACCCGATTCTATCGCTTGCTTTAAGGTAGACATTATTGCGACGACTCCACCATTTTAACGGGAATTTGTTCGAGGTCCCATTGCCAGTTTTCCGGGCGAACAGGTACCGGCACCATATCAATACAATCAACTGGGCAAGGTTCGACGCACAGGTCGCAACCGGTACACTCGTGCGCGATAACTGTATGCATATGCTTTGCAGCGCCTAAAATAGCGTCCACCGGACAGGCTTGGATGCACTTGGTGCAGCCGATGCATTCATCTTCACGTATGACTGCCAGTTTCTTTACGTCTTCTTGGCCGTGGGCAGAATCTAACGGCTGCGGGTCAACGCCCATAAGGTCAGCTAAATTCTTAATGGTCGCTTCACCACCAGGAGGGCACTTGTTAATTGCATCGCCATTAGCAATGGCCTCGGCATAGGGGCGGCAGCCAGGGTAACCACATTGACCACATTGGGTTTGCGGTAAAATAGCATCAATTTGGTCAACAATGGGATCGCTTTCCACGCGAAATTTAATGGCAGCAAAACCTAGCACTAATCCAAAGGCGAGCGCCAATACGCCCAAGACAACAAGTGCAGTTAACATACTCATACGCTGGTCACCAAACCGCTAAAGCCCATAAAGGCCAAAGACATTAACCCGGCGGTAATCATAGCGACAGCAGCACCTTTAAAAGGAATCGGAACATCGGCCGCATGTAAACGCTCACGTAAAGCAGAGAACAATATAAGTACTAAAGAGAAGCCTAGTGCTGCGCCCAAGCCATAAATGATCGACTCTACAAAGTTGTGTTGTTCATTAATATTGAGGAGGGCTACACCTAATACTGCACAGTTGGTTGTGATCAGCGGTAAAAAAATACCCAGTAAGCGGTATAAGGTAGGGCTAGTTTTATGTACGACCATTTCGGTAAATTGTACGACCACTGCAATCACCAAGATAAAGCTTAAGGTTTGCAGGGCGAGCAGGTCGAGCGGTGCGAGCAGGTATTGATTGACCAAATAGCTACAGACCGACGCCAATGTAAGAACAAAGGTGGTTGCAGCTGACATGCCAATAGCTGTTTCTAACTTATTGGAAACGCCCATAAAAGGACATAAGCCGAGAAACTTTACCAACACGAAGTTGTTGACTAAAACCGTTGCTACCAAGAGCAGCAAATAGTCACCCATGGGATTACCTGTCCGATTGAATTATTTATACCGTTATTATCGAATGTTTAGCGCGATGAAACAACCGATGAAGTGTAGTGTTATTAAAGATTCTTACGCATAAAGTCGAAATTCGCCACTATCGTCGCCAATTGCAGCATAATCAGGTGTGAATTTGTAATTTACTTGGAATCAAACTGAGATATAAAAGGTACTAAGATGATGGCTCCCCAGGTTGGATTCGAACCAACGACACATGGATTAACAGTCCACCGCTCTAACCAACTGAGCTACTGGGGAATATACTTGGGAGTGTTGTTCGGTGTTGTGGCTCCCCAGGTTGGATTCGAACCAACGACACATGGATTAACAGTCCACCGCTCTAACCAACTGAGCTACTGGGGAACACCTGACAACGGATGCGAATGTTAAAGGTGCTTGCAGCCCCTGTCAATACTAAAAAGTTCGTTTGCACGTTTTGTGTTCAAAGTACGGGTGTTTTTCTTTGTCAAGCTCAAAAAACGCACTGCAATATGTCGTTTGATATAGCTCCTGATCACACTTGGTTATCCACACCTGCGGCAACCTCACGTGTACCAATGGCTAGACGATCTTATCCACTAAATCTGTGGATAACCTTGTGGGAAACTCTGTGGGTTACCATCAGTGATGCGCGTTACAGGCGATTTATGGCGTTGCTTAAAAAGTAGCTGATAAAAAATATTATTAATAAATTCAGTTGGTTGCGCATAGCTCGACATTTTGATGATTATGAATTCAAAATCTCATGTCATTCGTCGCATTCTTGATCAGACCCTGTGTATTTCTTGTCTTATTTGATCAGATAAAAACCAATTATTATAAATGTTTGCAACAGTGGCTAATCCTTGAGCAATCAGCATATGTTGACTGTTTTTCAAACAACTGTTTGATAAAGTTTGTCATCTTATCGTAATGAAATAATTGCATTCGTATTGATAAAAAAATCCCAGCAGAATTTGCTGGGACTTTAATCATCGAATGACCGTAGAAATTAGGAATTCGCAAACGCGGTAATACGCTTCACCGCTTCTTTTAACGTATCTAAGCTGGTTGCGAAAGAGAAACGGCAATGGCCTGGAGCGCCAAACGCTGAACCAGGTACTAAGGCGACCTTGGCTTCGCTAAGCAACAACTCACACCATTCCACATCGCTACTTACGCCTTTGCTGGCCATCATGGCTTCAATGTTCGCAAAGGTATAGAAAGTACCGTCACCGGCAATGCACTGCATGCCAGGTACTTGGTTTAAGGCTTCTACTAAGTAATCGTGGCGCTCTTTAAAGGCAACGAGCATTTCAGTAATGCAACTTTGGTCGCCATCGAGGGCTGCCAATGCTGCATATTGACTCACACTGGATGGGTTTGAAGTACTTTGCGACTGCATTTTCTTCATCGCGGCAATGAGTGGTTTCGGGCCCGCGGCATAACCAATACGCCAGCCAGTCATGGCATAGGCTTTAGAAACACCGGATAAGACCACAATGCGGTCACGTAAATCTGGTGCCACCATGGCAATATTCTGGAACGACTCTGCAGTCCATAATATGTGTTCGTACATATCATCAGTTGCAATAAGCACCTGCGGGTGCTCGCGCAGCACCGCCGCTAACCCTTCAAGTTCAGCTTTAGTATAAGCAGTACCGGTTGGGTTCGATGGGCTATTCAAGAACAGCATGCGTGTTTTAGGAGTAATAGCTGCAGCTAATTGTGCTGGTGAAATCTTATAGCGTTGATCAATACCGGCAGCAACAATCACTGGCTTGGCACCAACCAAAATCGACATATCTGGATAAGAGACCCAATAAGGAGCAGGAATAATGACTTCATCACCAGGGTTCAACCAAGCACTCAGCAGATTAAAAATACTGTGTTTGCCACCGGCTGAAATTAAAATCTCTGAGGGTTCATAAGTTAAGCCATTGTCACGCTCAAACTTACGGATAACTGCAGCTTTAAGCTCAGGAATACCGTCGACTGCAGTATATTTAGTGTGGCCAGCATCGATGGCTGCCTTAGCAGCATCTTTCACGAATTGAGGGGTATCGAAATCAGGCTCACCAACACCTAAACCAATAACATCATGTCCGGCAGCACGTAATTCGGCTGCTTTTTGCGATACCGCAAGCGTAGGGGACGGTTGAATAGCATTAATGCGATCAGAGAGTTGATAATTCACGGCACTTTCCCTTGGTTGAGAACTTTTGTTTACTAATTGCTCTGTAATTTTGGGCTAAAAATAAAGCCGTACTATATAAGTATCCTCATAATTTGTCCACGCGAAGGCGGTGTCGATCATGGTGATTTGTTATGAAATTCTGTACACTGCTTGCTCCTTACGACTAAAATTTATAAACCCAAAATGAGCACCTCTATGAGCCAAGCTGTTTCGGCAACATCGCTTTTGCATGCACCTATTCCAAAAACATTGTGGCGTATGACCTGGCCAGCGCTCATTGGCATCATCACGTTGATTAGCTTTAATGTCGTCGACACCTTTTTTATTGGTTTATTGGGCACCGACCCATTAGCAGCTGTAAGTTTTACTTTCCCCGTTACCTTTACCGTTATTAGCTTAAGCATCGGGTTAGGTATTGGCACTTCCGCGGTGATTGCTCATAAACGCGGATCAGGCGATGATTCTCGTGCGCGTTTCGATGGCATGGCGGCACTGATGGTTGCTGCGTTGCTGGTGGCGGTGCTGTCGCTCTTTGGTTATCTATTAATTGCGCCCATTTTTAGCCTGCTCGGTGCGCAAGCCCATCTCATGCCGATGATTTACGCATATATGACGCCATGGTTTATTGGTGCGGTGTTCTTGGTTATCCCTATGGTAGGTAACTCGGTATTGCGGGCAACGGGAGATACACGAACGCCAAGTTTTATCATGGCGTCGGGGGGCTTGCTGAACGCCATTTTTGATCCGATATTAATTTTCGGGATCGGTCCAATTCCCGCCTTTGGCGTGCAAGGCGCGGCCTTTGCTAGTGTGTTGTCTTGGGTAATTGGTACTTTGCTGGTGTTTTGGTACTTAAATCATAAGCAATTAATCTGTTTTATCGTACCGCAAGGCTCCAGTTGGTTTCGCTCGGCGCGACAAATATTGAAGATTGGCTTGCCAGCAGCCGGCGCCAATATGTTAACGCCGATAGCCATGGCCGTGATGACGGCCATTATTGCAGTGTATGGTACTGAAGCCGTGGCGGCCTTCGGGGTCGGGTCACGGTTAGAATCTCTCGCTAGTGTCGTAGTACTGGCGCTATCGATGTCGTTGCCACCCTTAATTAGTCAAAATTACGGTGCGCAAGCTCATGCTCGAGTACAGAGTGCCTACCATCTTGCTGTGCGTAGCGTGGTGATCGCACAATTAGTGATTTATTTGGTATTGCTGCTTACCGCACCTTGGGTAGCGGCCGTCTTTACTAAAGACCCAGAGGTAGCAAGACTGATTAAATTGTTTATTTACATTATGCCGCTAGGCTATGGTGCTCAGGGGATTATTATTCTGACCAACTCAAGCCTCAATGCGCTGCACAAACCACTCTCAGCATTAATGTTGAGCCTGGTACGATTGTTCGTTATGTTTGTTCCATTAAGCTGGTTAGGTGCATTGTGGTACGACATACCTGGTTTATTTACCGGTGGTGTTATCGCCAACATACTTACCGCTATTATGGCGTGGATCTGGTTTCATCATATTGCAGAGCAAAAAAGTAGAGGGGTATCATGAGTCGGCGCTTTGAACTCACATCGGATTATCAACCTGCCGGCGATCAACCGCAAGCGATAGCTACCTTGGTCGACAACCTAAACGCCGGGCTTGCGCATCAAACCCTGCTTGGCGTAACGGGTTCAGGTAAAACTTTTACCATGGCCAATGTTATCGAACAGGTGCAACGACCGACGCTTATATTGGCGCACAACAAAACGCTGGCGGCGCAACTGTACGGCGAGATGAAAGAGTTCTTTCCCAATAATGCAGTCGAATACTTCGTTTCTTACTACGACTATTATCAGCCAGAAGCTTATGTGCCGACCACTGATACCTTTATCGAAAAAGATGCATCCATTAACGACCATATCGAGCAAATGCGCCTGTCGGCGACCAAAGCTTTAATGGAACGTCGGGATGTGGTGCTGATTTCATCGGTGTCATGTATTTATGGTTTGGGTGACCCTGAATCCTATATGAAGATGATGTTGCACCTGCGGCGCGGCGATATTATTGACCAACGTGATGTACTACGTCGTTTAGCGCAATTGCAATATAAGCGGAATGACGCTGCATTTGAACGTGGTACTTATCGAGTTCGCGGTGATGTGATTGACATTTTCCCAGCGGAATCGGAGCAGTTTGCGATTCGGGTAGAGCTGTTCGATGAGGAAATAGATCGAATTAGTTTCTTTGAACCTTTGACCGGGCAAGTGACGCAACCTGATGTCGCACGGGCAACTGTTTATCCAAAAACGCACTATGTGACCCCGCGGGAAACCATTTTAGCTGCCATCGACAAAATTAAAGATGAGCTTAAAGATCGCAAAGCGGCATTGCTTGATGCAAATAAGCTGGTTGAAGAGCAGCGTTTGAGTCAGCGTACTCAATTCGATATCGAAATGATGCTGGAGCTCGGCTTTTGTTCTGGTATTGAAAACTACTCTCGCTATTTGTCGGGACGCGCTCCAGGCGAGCCACCACCAACGCTATTAGACTATTTGCCAGACGATGCATTAATGATCATTGATGAATCCCATGTGTCCGTATCGCAAATCGGCGCCATGTATAAAGGCGACCGTTCACGCAAAGAAAACTTGGTGAACTATGGGTTCCGCTTACCTTCAGCGCTGGATAACCGTCCGTTAAAGTTTGAAGAGTTTGAAGCCATCGCACCTCAACTCATTTATGTATCGGCCACGCCAGGCAAGTATGAACTGGAGAAGTCGGGTGGGGAAGTTATTGAGCAAGTGGTACGGCCAACAGGTTTGACTGATCCAGAAATTGAAATACGCCCAGTCGCCACTCAAGTGGATGACTTGATGTCAGAAGTGCGAATTCGCGTGGAGCGCAATGAACGGGTATTGGCGACCACCTTAACTAAGCGAATGGCTGAAGACCTCGCCGACTATTTAGATGAACATGGTATTCGAGTGCGGTATTTACACTCAGATATTGATACCGTGGAACGCATGGAGATAATCCGCGACTTACGGCTTGGTAAGTTTGATGTTTTAGTGGGTATTAACTTGCTGCGAGAAGGCTTAGATATGCCTGAAGTGAGCTTAGTGGCCATCCTCGATGCGGATAAAGAAGGCTTTTTGCGCTCCGATCGTTCATTAATCCAAACCATAGGGCGTGCCGCGCGTAACTTAAATGGTCGCGCAATATTGTATGCGGATCGCATTACTGGATCGATGCAGCGCGCTATGGACGAAACCGATCGGCGTCGCAAGAAGCAAGAAGAGCACAACTTAGCTCACGGCATTACGCCAACAGGTTTAAATAAACGAATTACTGATGTTATGGATTTGGGTGGCACCGGAATACGTGCACCACGTCGCGAACAACAGCGAGTGGCCGAGGCGGATGCTGAGTACGATGCCAGCATGTTTGATCCAAAACAGGTGGTAATTAAACTAGAAGCCGCAGAAAAAGCTATGTATCAAGCAGCGAAAGATCTTGAGTTTGAACGCGCCGCACAACTTCGCGACGAAGTCGCAGCGCTGCGCGAACAGCTAAAACGCATTGGTTAATTGAATTGCGACTTATAAGGATAGCCACGTGCAATTGCAAGCAGGGGATGAACGTTTTTTAACGCCAGAAGGCAAGCTTAAAACACCACTTAGTTTGGTGTTCTTAATGCTGTTATTTATGCGTGGTTATGCGGCCTGGCTGGTATCGTTGTCGTTCTTTGAAGACCGTTCGTTACTGTTACAGTTCTTCTATACCAATACCGAGCAATTTGGCTTGTCACTGCTGGTGGGTACGCCGGCGTTACTTATATTTATTTTGGTCACCCAAGTGAAAACCGAGATAGCGCCTTGGGTCGCTCGATCCTTTGCCTTGGTGCCGATACTACTATGGATAAGCTGGGCGGTTGATGGGGTACTACTATTAAGTTTGATCAGCGCACGCTGGCCTGAATTCTCGCTAGTAAAAGCGGGTTTACTCTTTGCGTGGTTGATTGGCTTTTGGTTACTACTGTTCTCACGGCATTTAAAACGCTATGTGGAAATGGTGCGTACTGAGAGTTAAAAGGGAAAAGACGAACAACGAATAACGAATAACGATCAACGATCAACGATCAACGATCAACGATCAACGATCAACGAATAACGATCAAGGAAGAAATTGGTGGATGGTACTGGGTTCGAACCAGTGACCCCCGCCTTGTAAGGGCGGTGCTCTCCCAGCTGAGCTAACCATCCACAGGGAGCACAGAGAAAATGAAGAAGTGGTGGATGGTACTGGGTTCGAACCAGTGACCCCCGCCTTGTAAGGGCGGTGCTCTCCCAGCTGAGCTAACCATCCTTTTCTCTGCGTTGCGGGGCGTATTATAGGGGGAACAGGAATACTGTCAACAAGAAATATTAAATGTTTGGCTCGAGTGCTGTCTTTTTAGGCGTTTCGCTTTAATTTCATGCAAATCATGAAGAGAATGCCATTAAATACACATATCAAGGTATGCGATGCGAGCGGCTCTTGATAGAATATGCTCTTATATAAAGCACTAAAATAACCCGAATTGATGCGGAGAAAGCAATCATTATGACAGTGGTCACTCGTTTTGCACCTAGCCCTACTGGATATCTTCACGTTGGTGGCGCTCGTACAGCCTTATATTCATGGTTGGTGGCTAAAGCAGCCGGCGGGAAATTTGTCTTACGAATCGAAGACACCGATCGTGAGCGTTCCACTCAACCTGCTATTGATGCCATCTTAGAAGGCATGGAATGGTTGGGCTTAACTTGGGAAGAGGGTCCGTTCTATCAAACCCAGCGCTTTGACCGCTATGAACACTATATCCAGCGTTTACTCGAAGAAGATAAAGCCTATAAGTGTTATTGCTCAACCGAACGTCTCGATGCCATGCGCGAAGAGCAAATGGCAAAAGGTGAAAAGCCACGCTATGACGGTCACTGTCGCGACAATGCTGCAGCGCATGGTGATAGCTATGTTATTCGTTTTCGCAACCCACAAGAAGGCACAGTGAAGTTCACTGACCATATTCGTGGGCCAATTGAAATTGCCAACGCTGAACTAGATGATTTAATCATTGCGCGTAGCGATGGTAGCCCAACCTATAACTTTTGTGTGGTGATTGACGACTGGGAAATGGACATTACTCATGTTGTGCGTGGCGAAGACCACATCAACAACACGCCGCGCCAAATTAATATTCTAAAAGCACTGGGCGCGCCAGTTCCTGAATACGCGCATGTTGCTATGATTTTAGGCGATGATGGTAAAAAACTTTCCAAACGCCATGGCGCCGTGAGCGTCATGCAATATCGTGACGACGGTTACTTGCCGGAAGCGGTATTAAACTACTTGGTGCGTCTTGGTTGGTCACACGGTGATCAGGAAATCTTTAGTGTCGACGAAATGATTGCTAAGTTTCGTCTGGATGATGTTAATAAAGCCGCGTCGGCGTTTAACACCGAAAAACTAAATTGGTTAAACCAGCACTATATGAAGTCGCAGCCAACCGCTAAAATTATCCCGCATTTAATGTGGCACTTTAATGAGCAGAACATAGATATCAGTGGCGGCCCGGCATTAGAAAAAATTATTCCGTTATTGGCTGACCGTGTTAAAACTTTGAAAGAAATGGCGAGTCAGAGTCGATACTTCTACGAAGAATTTGAGAGCTTTGATGAAGCCGCGGCGAAAAAACACCTGCGTCCAGTAGCTCGCGAAGCTTTAGAAGCAGTGAAACAGCGCTTAGCACAGCTTCCCGAGTGGAATGCTACAGCCATTCAAGAGTGCTTAAAGGCAACCGCTGAAGCGCTAGAAGTAGGGATGGGGAAAGTAGGGATGCCATTGCGCGTTGCCGTAACTGGCACCGGAAACTCGCCATCGCTTGATGCTACTTTGGAATTACTATCCGCAGAACAGGCGGTGCAACGAATTGAGCGAGCTCTTGCATATATTGATGCTCGTGAGCAGGCACAATGATTTAATAAAGGCGCCACCTTGGCGCCTTTTTATTGGAAGCAACAGAAAACGTAAAATCAGAGAGGTGTAAGATGCCCAAAATTCGACAATTAATTGCGAATAACAAAGAGTGGGCCGCGCGCATGCGCGAGCAAGATCCTGACTTTTTTAATAATTTGGTTAACCAACAATCTCCCGAATACATGTGGATAGGCTGCTCTGATAGCCGGGTACCTGCGAACCAAATCACGGGAATGGCGCCAGGCGAGGTGTTTGTTCACCGTAATGTGGCGAACCAGGTTATTCAAACCGACTTCAATTGTTTGTCTGTACTGCAATACGCGGTGGATGAACTTAAAATCAAACATATTTTGGTAGTAGGGCATTACGGCTGTGGCGGTGTACGTGCAGCAACTGAAAGTTGCACCCATGGTTTGGTTGATCACTGGTTGTTTCCGATTAAAGATATCTACCGTGAGCATCAGAAAGAACTCGAGGTCATTGCTGATGAAACCGACCGCTTAAATCGCTTATGTGAACTGAACGTCATCGAACAAGTTAGAAATTTAGCGAAAACAACTATAGTTCAGCAAGCTTGGGATCGCGGACAAGAGCTGTCTTTACATGGTTGGGTATATAGCCTTGAAGATGGAATCGTGCGCGATATGGAAGTTACAGTGAACGATCGCGCCTCATTAGAACGGATATATCACTTTGTGGAATAGAAAAGTTCGTTTAACGGCTATTTCTTTAATCTATGCGGTAGCAGCCATTGCTACCGTAGAGTTTATGACTCGACTCGTACTTGAATCGAAAGCAAACGAATTAGAAGATAAAGTACAACAATCAGTATTACTGGCTAAATCAAATTTAGAAGCTGCTTTTTATAGAGATGTATATTTAGCCGACAGCCTCGCAACAGTGGTGACCATAAACCCAAGTTTTGCCAACCGGAATTGGGATTCGATCGCTGCCAAACTAATCAATAAATCGACCAATGTGCGACATGTAACTTTGGCACCCAATGATATTGTTGCGAATGTTTATCCGTTAGCAGGAAATGAAGCTATTCTAGGCGTTGATTTTCGCTCACTAACCGATCAGTACAAAACCATTGAAGCAGCGCGTGTCCGTGAAGACTTAGTGCTTGCGGGGCCGCTACAACTGATACAAGGTGGTTACGCAATAATTGGGCGATACCCGATATTTCAAGATTATCCAAATAATCAGAATTATTGGGGCACGGTTAGCGTAGTCATCGATTACGACTCATTATTTGAGAGTTCAGGTTTTAAGCAACTTAGCGATGTAAAAATTGCGATTCGCCATGTCAATGCAGATGGTTCTTTCGGTAACGTGTTTTACGGCGACGAGCAAACTTTTCAGCAAGTGGATTTAGGGTTTCCCATAAAGTTACCGAGCAGTACTTGGATGCTAGGTGTGCAATTTGATGTCGCGACTTCCCCCGTACTTCAAACCACCAGTTTGTTTGCTCGTGGTATAGGCTCTTTTATAGTACTAGTTATCTACTTTGCAATGTTAACGCTTTATCGAGCATATCGTGTAGCCCGGCGCACTAGTTTTGAGGATGAGCTTACTGGTTTAGCGAATCGGCGCATGATGATGCGTTATTTAGAGCGCTTGATGTTACCACGAAACAATCCACCGCATTTTACCGTGGTCAACGTTGATTTAAACAAGTTCAAAGCTGTTAATGATAAATTTGGGCATGAAGCTGGTGATGCACTACTAAGACATATAGCAAAAGCTTTGGAAGCAAGCTTACGCGCGACCGATATCGCGGGACGAATGGGTGGTGATGAGTTCCTATTAGTTTTAGAGCGTTTAAGCGATCCGCAAAAGGTGCGAAACATATTAGCGGAGCTGAAAGAACAAATTGAGTCGAGTAGTATTAACTGGCAGGGCATTCAAATTAACCCGTCGCTAAGTATCGGGTTTGCGATCTATCAGGGGCAGAATATTGGCACTGATGAATTACTTGCTGAGGCGGATAAAGCTATGTACCAGCACAAAATGGCGCAAAGATCGGTTAATACTCAATCGAACTGACTCATTTTTCAGCAAACAAACGGTTTTGCTCAAAAAAAGGGTTGACGAGAGTGAGGCATTTACCCTAGAATTCGCCCCGCTGTCAGGGTACTGAGGCCACTCACTTGGTGTGGGGCTATAGCTCAGCTGGGAGAGCGCTTGCATGGCATGCAAGAGGTCAGCGGTTCGATCCCGCTTAGCTCCACCAATATTTTCAGTTGAAGTGTAATTTCAGTACAAGTGAAAACCTGATAGAGATTTGTTCTGGTGCGTCCCCTTCGTCTAGAGGCCTAGGACACCGCCCTTTCACGGCGGTAACAGGGGTTCGAATCCCCTAGGGGACGCCATTAACAGAATGAATCAAGCTGATTGAATACAGCGTCCCCTTCGTCTAGAGGCCTAGGACACCGCCCTTTCACGGCGGTAACAGGGGTTCGAATCCCCTAGGGGACGCCAATCATTCATCAGCACAGAAAGTCCGGGGTCCCCTTCGTCTAGAGGCCTAGGACACCGCCCTTTCACGGCGGTAACAGGGGTTCGAATCCCCTAGGGGACGCCATACTTTAATTCTGCTCGTTCGTTCACTTCTACATTTATCAATTCCAATAAATACGGTTCCATAATATCTGCAATCAAAGGCTGCGCCTGACGATTGGGATGAATGCCATCCGCTTGCATCAGCTTATTATCGGCAATAATTGATTCCATAAAGAATGGTATGAGTGGCACGTCCATTGTTGCAGCTACTTGCGGATAAAGATCAGCAAACATACGACTGTAGCGTTGGCCGTAGTTAGGTGGTATCCGCACTTGGCTGAGTGCGACATGGGCTTGATGCTGTTGCACGCGCGCAATAATTTCGACTAAATTGTTCTTAATGGTGGTGGGCACAAATCCACGTAAGCCATCATTACCGCCTAATTCCACAAACACCGCTGCTGGCTGATGTTGTTTTAGTACACCATCGAGTCGATTTAATGCGCCCTGGGTAGTGTCACCGCTAATGCTGGCGTTTATTAGCTTAACCTCGGGGTATTTGTGCTGCCAACGCTGTTGCAGAATGCCTACCCATGACTCGCTCGGCGCCATGCCATATCCCGCACTCAAGCTGTCACCTAAAATTACTAAGGATCCATTTGCTGCTACTGGACGTACAACCAGAATAAATGCGACTATGATAAAAAATTTAGACAGGATGTTTTTCATAAATGCTTATTGAGACCACAGAGTTAGATAAAACAGTTGATACCGTAGATGGTAGTCTACACATACTACAACCAACAAGCCTACAAATAAAAGCCGGCGAAAGCGTCGCCATTGTGGGCGCCTCAGGGTCGGGCAAATCGACCTTGCTGTCGTTGCTAGCAGGGCTAGATAGAGCTAGCTCTGGCGATGTGGTCATAGAAGGCACCAAATTAAGTGTGCTTAATGAAGAGCAACGAGCCAAATTACGCGCCGATAAAATTGGCTTCATCTTCCAGCAATTCTTGTTAATTCCAAGCTTAACGGCACTCGAAAACGTGATGTTGCCCGCCGAGCTGGCTGGCAACAAACAAGCAGAACAGCAAGCTCGTGAGTTGCTCGAGAAAGTTGGGTTAAGCGCGCGCTTGAATCATTATCCAAATCAATTGTCCGGCGGTGAGCAGCAACGAGTGGCGATCGCGCGCGCCTTTGTAGGCACGCCAAGTATTATGTTTGCTGATGAGCCGACCGGTAACCTCGATGCAGTAACAGGGAAAACCGTCGAAGACTTATTGTTTCAGATGAACCAAGAGTCGGGGACCACACTTATTATGGTCACTCATGATGCGGCATTGGCTAGTCGTTGTGAGCGCAAGTTCCGTATGGAAGCGGGTGCTATTACTGAGGTTGGCCAAGATGTGGCATAAAATCTCATGGCGCTTATTTAAACACGAGTTACGGCGTGGCGAATTGACCATTATGGCTGCAGCCATAGTGTTGTCTGTTACCGCGGTATTTTCACTATCGTTATTTACCGAGCGTTTGCAGTCGGGCTTGTTAGCGCGCAGCGCTGAATTTTTAGCTGCTGATCGGGTATTAAGCTCGCGTCGCGAGATTCAATCAGAATGGTTGCAACAAGCTCAACAAACGGGATTGCAAACCGCCCATCGAGTTACTTTCAATTCCATGGCCTTTGCCCATGAGCAACTGGCACTGGTCAATATCAAAGCGGTTAGTGACGGTTATCCATTGCGGGGCGAATTGCGCACCGCAGCGCAGCCTTACGGTGAGGAACAAACAGCAACGAGTTTGCCCGCTGCTGGCGAGGCTTGGGTGGCACCGGCGCTGTTTCAAGAGTTGCAGTTAGCAATTGGTGACTCGATTGAGGTAGGGCGCAGTAGCTTTGCGGTTACACGGGTTTTAACTTACGAGCCCGATGTTGGCTTTTCAGTATTTACCGATAGTCCTAATGTGCTTATCCATCACAATCAGCTGGAGCAAACAGGGTTAATACAGCCGGGTGCACGGATCCGCTATAACGTGCTTTATGCAGGCACAGCAGATGCGCTAAACAACTATGAAAACTGGTTGTTACCGCAGCTGAATGAGGATACCCACTCGTGGCGGCGGGTTGATGATGGTGATACGCCATTAGCGCGAAGCTTAAAGCGCGCTGAACAGTTTATGCTGTTGGCGAGCTTGCTTGGGGTTATTTTAGCAGCCACCGCAGTCGCGGTAGCTGCGCAACGCTACTGCCAACGTAATTACGATGCCGTAGCTATCTTTAAGACACTTGGCGCAGGGCAGGCGGTAATTAAGCGTATCTTTGTGCTGCACCTATTAACCTTAACCAGTATTAGTATTGTTGTAGGCTTAGCTCTGGGCGGCCTGATTCAAATGTTAGTGACGGACTGGGTTGCCGTACAATTAGGCACGACGCTGCCAACGGCGAGTTACGCGCCTTATCTATTAGCGGTAGCCACTGGCTTACTGAGCGCTGTGATGTTTACTCTGTATCCACTATTGCGGCTGATCTCGATTCCACCGCTACGCGTACTCAACCGTGATCTTGTCGGCACCGAACGCTGGCGTTGGTTGCATTGGCTCTGCTCAATAGCGGGAATCTTTGGCTTGCTACTGCTGTACAGCCAGCAATGGTTGCTGTCGACCGCGCTGCTATTAGGCGGCGCATTAGCAGCAGTGTTGCTGCTGCTAGTCGGGCAGTTATTTATCCGCGTAAGCCGCCAAGCGGGTATGCAGGCCGGCAGCGCGTGGCGACTGGCCATGGCAGGATTACAGCGACGGGCGCGGGCAAACAGCGTACAGATGCTCAGTTTTTCCACCGCAATCATGTTATTACTGTTGGTACTGGCCTTGCGCAATGAATTGCTTGATGACTGGCAACAGCAACTTCCTGATGATGCCCCAAACTACTTTTTAATTAACGTAGCACCGCAAGATGTGCCGGCGCTGGAAAAGCAATTCCAGCAATTTAATATTGACAGCAATGATATGTACCCGGTGGTGCCAGGGCGCATGATTGCGGTTAATGGCGTGATGGTGCGCGATGAAGTTACTAAAGAGCCGAGCGCAGAAGAGAGCGAAGCGGGACAAGAGGCGGCACAGCAACGCGAAGGCTTCGGTCGTGAATTATCGTTAACCTGGCGTGAGCAATTGCCAGCGAATAACACCATAGTTGCGGGCGACTGGTGGGGTGATAACCCTGAACCGCAAGTATCTATCGAGTCGGGTGTCGCCGAGCGGATCGGCTTAAAACTCGGCGATGATTTAACCTTTAATATTGGTGGTACCGAATTCACGGTGCCAGTTACCAGTGTACGCGATGTTAATTGGGGAAGTTTGCAGCCGAACTTCTACATGATTTTCAATACCGCAACACTAGCGGACTTTCCAGCTACCTTTATTTCGAGTTTTTATTTGCCGCCGGAACGCTCGAATGAGCTTTATGAGTTGTTTAAACCCTTCCCACAAGCATCGTTAATCGATTTAGATGCGATCATGGCACAGTTACGCGAAGTAATCGGCCATGTCAGCCTCGCCATCGCTTTTGTTTTAGTGTTGGTGGTGATAGCTGGTGTGCTGGTGTTATTCGCGCAAGTACAGGCCAGTATGGAAGAACGCCAGCGTGAGTTAGTTATTTTGCGAACCTTGGGCGCACCCGCGCATTTGCTGAATCGCAGTGTGACCTATGAATTTACCATTCTTGGCGCCATTAGTGGGTTAATTGCGACCTTAGCGATGGAAGTTTCACTGTGGCTGCTGCAAACCCAAGTGTTCAATATGGTGGCTTCAATTCACTGGCAGTTTTGGGTAATTGGCCCAGTTGCTGGTGCCATCATCGTGGGTAGCTTCGGGCGACTAGCCTGTCGCCGTCTGCAACGCGGCATGACCGCGCAACTAATCCGCGATTTGGCTTAACTTAGTGAGCAATAGTTCAGGCCATAAATGCTGGCAAGAACGTCGGAAAATACCAAAATGCCCAATGTGTTTTACGCCCAGTTCTTGGGGCGTAAAACGCAAGCGTTGTTGCGGGGCATTACAATAAAAATCATGCATCAACTTGGCGTTAGCAGCGCTGATCATCTCATCATCGGTAAAGGATAGTGCGGTGATCGGCGTGGTAACTTCGGCATAGGTATCGTACAGAAACTCTTTGCCGACTAAATAATGGGGATGTAAGCACCAAGCTCGCCATTGGCGCATCGCTCCCGCCGGTACGTCACCAATAATTTTTAGCGATTTACCCGGATAAAAACCAGCTAATGGAATAGCCACAGGGGTAATGATATTCCACAGCACCAAGGATAAGTACTTAAACGAACCTGACATCAAACGCCAGTACCCGGCACCAGTAGCAACGGTTACTAGGTGGTCGATATCGTTACGGTTAGGAATCATGCCAAAAATTTGTCCACTAATGCTGTGCCCCATCCATATACGTTTTAACTCAGGATAGTGTTGTTTGGCAGCAGCGATAACGGCAACCGCATCGAGCTGTGCCCAATCGGTAACGCTGGTATCTATATTGCGCAAAGGTATGGTTTTTGAAGCCCCGATACCGTAGTAATCGAAGCCGATTACAGCAAAACCTTGCTCGGCTAACCATTGGCAAAAGGGCGCATAAAAGCTATGGGCTACGGCCATAGCTGGCGCTACGATGACACATGCTTTGGGATTTACTGGTGTGTAGTGAACGATTTGAATACAGCGACCAGGTGCGACTTCAAGCGGTCGCTGCACTTCAGTAAAACTATTGGATTTCTTCGGCATCTTTTTCGCGATCAGTATGATGTTTAAACATGTAAGCTCCCGAGAACACACTAAATACAATAGTCGCTCCGAGGGTACCAAAAACCTTAAAGTTTACCCAGGCATCTAAATCCATGAACTCAATGATGTAGAGATTGACGCCAGCCAAGGCCAAGGTGAATACCACCCACGCATAAGTTAGTCGGCGCCATGCAAAGGGCGGTAAATTGATTTCATCCCCTAACAGACTTTGCAGTGGGCTTTTCTTTTTCCACCATAAACCGCCAAGTAAAAATGCGGCTATAGCAACGTATATAACGGTAACTTTAATCTTCACAAACCATTCGTCTTGTAAGAACAAGGTGATGGCTCCAAAAATCATTACCGCCCACAAGACAATCCAGTGACGCATGGTAATGGGCTCGCGCATAAAGCGCATGCCGATAATTTGCATCAGGGTTCCCACCATTAATACGCCGGTGGCTAAAAAGATGTCGCCAAGCAAGTAAAAAACGAAAAATAGTACTAGTGGCAAATACTCAAGAACTAACAGCATGATAGTGCCCTATAATTTAAGATACCTGCAGTGTGCCAGAAAAGTTTGGGTTTCTCTAGATTCACTGGCTACACTACATAAAGACTATGTGATTATAGTTGTTTTCAGCTAAGGGTAATATTATGAAGATATTGGTTACTGGTGGCACAGGCTTGATCGGTACCGCGTTATTGCCGCATCTGTTAGATAACTATCAAGTAACTTTATTATCGCGCAACCCACAACGCACGGTGGAAAGATTTGGTTCCAAGGTTCATGTTTTGAAAAGCTTGGACGAAGTGCCAGAGATTAGCGAATACTTTGCGGTGATTAACCTGCAAGGTGAGGGGATTGCGGATAAACGCTGGAGTTCTCAGCGGAAGTTAAAGCTCGAACAGAGTCGTTGGCACGTCACCCGTGAACTCACCGAACGAATGGCTGCTGCTAATCAACCGCCACGCGTGTTCATTAGCGGTTCCGCGGTGGGCTACTATGGCGCCCAAGGCGACGAGCCTGTTACCGAAGCAACCAAAGTTCGAGCTGATGATTTTGCCCACCACCTGTGTGCGGAATGGGAGCGCTTAGCGTTAGCAGCCCAATCCGATGAAACCCGCGTCTGTGTATTGCGAACTGGCGTGGTGCTCGCCCACCAAGGGGGCGCTTTGAAGAAAATGTTACCCCCATATTTACTTGGACTTGGCGGCCCATTGGGGCATGGCAAGCAAGGCATGTCGTGGATTCATATTGATGACATTGTTGGGGTAATCTTGTTCTTATTGAAAAATGATGACTGTCAGGGCGTTTTTAATGCCACAGCGCCTGAGCCAGTGAGTCAGCAGGAGTTTAGCGCAGGCATCGCTCGAACTTTAAGAAAGTCGCATTTTATGCGGGTGCCGGCATGGCTATTAAAGTTGGGTTTAGGTGAATTGTCGACCTTGCTCTTAACCGGGCAGCGAGTGCTGCCCGATCGTTTGGTTAAAGCTGGCTATACCTTTAATTATCCGCAGTTGTTACCGGCGTTGAAAGACTGTTTGTTGCCGCCTTCATCTGCCGAGTAAAAGATTGTAGTTCGCTCAACATGGTTGCCGGGCTCTGCACGTTTTGTTCGATGATCTGCACTACAGCAGAGCCGCTAATTACACCAGCAGCGCCTGCTGCTAATGCCGCCTCGACATGAGTAGGCGTGGAAATACCAAAACCTAATAGCGGTGGTGCGCTATGTGCTGCCGCTAACGAATTAATGACTGAGGTTGCTGGTGCTGCCATTTGCGTTTCGTTACCGGTAACCCCAGCTCGGCTCAACAAGTACACATAGCCTTCACTAAAACGCGCCACTTCCTGCAATCGTTCAGCGCTACCATCGGGCGGAGCGATAAAAATAGGTGCAATGTTGTAGGCTTGGGCGGCACGAATAAAGGGCGCGCTTTCTCGTGTCGGCACATCGGCAATCAATACCGAGTCGACGCCGCTTTCTGCACAACGCTGATAAAAGCTCTCCATGCCATTACTAACGACTAAATTTGCGTAAACTAATAAGCCCATCGGAATATCTGGGTAATTTGTACGTACGCGCGCTAATAACTTGAAGCAAGCGGCAATGCTGGCGCCCGCCGCTAAGGCGCGTAAATTGGCGCGTTGAATAGTAGGGCCATCGGCGACAGGGTCTGAGAAGGGCAGCCCTAGCTCCAAAGCATCGGCACCAGCCTCGATGAGGGTGGAAATAATGGCATAGCTTTGTTCAATGGTCGGGTCAGCTAAGGTGATAAAAGGCACAAAAGCGCCTTGTTGCTTAGCTTCTAAGGTATCGAATGCTTGTTGATAACGCTTCATGCTGATGCTCCTTGCTGGGCCAGAATCGCCCGCACGTGGTCTATATCTTTATCCCCGCGACCGGAGAGGTTAACTAATAAGATTTCTGGCGCGTCGGGTTCAGCGGCACGGCGCAGTGCATAAGCGAGGGCATGAGATGACTCGAGTGCAGGAATGATGCCTTCATGTTGAGCCAGTAACTGAAACGCCTCCAGCGCTTCGGTATCTGTGACTGATTCGTATTGGGCGCGACCAATTTGCTTGAGGTAGGCATGTTGTGGACCAACCCCAGGATAGTCGAGACCAGCCGAGATGGAATAGCTTTCCTCAACCTGGCCTTCATCGGTCTGCATCAGGTAAGAGCGGCAGCCATGTAGGATACCGGCACGGCCAGCAGCTAAAGTAGCGCCATGATAGGGCGTATCTACCCCTTTGCCCGCTGGCTCAACTCCCACGAGGCGCACCTGTTGTTCATCAATAAATTCGGCAAACATGCCAATGGCATTGGAACCGCCGCCGACACAGGCGATAACTTCGTCCGGTAAACGACCCGCCTGCTTGACGATTTGCGCTTTAGCTTCAGCACCGATCATGCGATGAAATTCGCGAACGATAGTAGGGAACGGGTGTGGCCCGGCTGCGGTGCCTAATAAATAGTGAGTATCACTGTAACTGGCTGTCCAATCACGAAGCGCCTCGTTAACGGCATCTTTCAAGGTCCCGCTACCGGTATCAACGGCAATAACGGTGGCTCCCATGAGTTCCATCCGAAAGACGTTAGGCTGTTGTCGTTCGACATCTTTGGCGCCCATGTAAATCACGCATTCAAGGCCAAGTAAGGCGCACGCTAACGCCGTTGCGGTACCATGTTGGCCCGCACCGGTTTCGGCAATAATACGAGTTTTACCCATGCGTTTGGCTAATAACGCTTGGCCGAGTACTTGGTTAGTTTTGTGCGCGCCGCCATGGAGTAAATCTTCGCGTTTAAGGTATATTTTGCAGGCATTGGGCGAAGATAGCGGCAAATTTCGGCATAAAGAGAGCGCAGTAGGGCGCCCTAAATAGTTGTGTAAGAGGCCACTAAACTCCGCTTGAAACTCAGGATCCGCTTGCGCCTCTATGAAAGCTTGCTCAAGTTGGTCGAGCGCGGGCAATAAAATTTCAGGCACAAACTGGCCGCCAAACTCACCAAAATAGGCGGATAGTTTTGCTTGATTGGCTGGTTGAGAGCTAGGCATGGGGTACTCCTTGAGGCTTACGTCCGTAAGCGCGAATGTGGTTCATTAATTGGCTAATTTTTTGCGGATCTTTAAGCCCGGGGCTAGATTCTACGCCCGAGTTGAAATCGCACCGTAACATTCCTGTAGCGAGTGCTGAATCTACATTGCTCAAAGATAGCCCCCCGGCCAATATGCATTGGGAGCGCTGTTGAGCGGTTAAGGTGTTGAGTCGATCCCAGTCGAAGCTTCTGCCACTGCCGCCGTTGCCGTTATCGAGCAGAAAGGCTTCTACAGGAAGCGCTGGTAGTTGCACGCTAGCAGAGGCGTCGATGGCGCGCCAAATTTGTATGTCTGCTGGTAGCAACTGGCGTAGTTGCTCAATTACTAGCTTGCTTGCATATCCATGCAATTGTATCGCGGTGAGCCCAAGCTGAGTTGCAATAGTAGCTACTTCCGTCATGGGCGTATCCGCAAAAACGCCGATGTAGTTTAGTTCGGGAACCTCGCTCATTATCTTGTGAGCGGCAGCAATAGTTACCTGTCGCGGAGAGTGCTCAACAAATATGAGGCCACCATAGGCGGCACCAGCCGCTCTAGCGCTTTGTGCTGCGGTAACTTGGGTTAATCCACAAATTTTATGCTTGCCATAGATAAGCTCACGGCAGGCTTGGTCTAAATTACTTTGTTTAGTCAGTGCCGTACCGATGAGAAACCCGTGGACAAAATTCGCTGCGGCACGAACCTGTTGATGTTCTTGGTAACCCGACTCGGCCACAACTAAAGTCGTCGGAGGCAAGCGTTGGGCTAAATCAATACTGCGTTGCGTATCGACCTTTAAGGTATGCAAATCACGGTTATTGATACCAACGATGTTGGCGTTTAAGTTTATGGCTCGCTGGAGTTCGTCCTCGTTAGCAACTTCGGTGAGCACATCTAAGTTGTACGTGGCAGCGAAAGTGGCTAGTTGTTGGTATTCGTCATCCGTTAAGATGGAAAGCATCAGTAAAATAGCATCAGCACCATGATGCCGCGCCATGATAATTTGTACCGGGTCGACAATAAAATCTTTACATAAAACCGGCTTATTAACTGCCGCTGCTACCGCCGCAAGGTGCGTATAGCTACCTTGAAAGAAGTCTGGCTCAGTGAGCACAGATATGGCATCAGCATAGGGTTCATAAGCTTGCGCAATGGCCACAGGATCAAAATCTGCACGAATAAGCCCCTGCGATGGCGAGGCCTTTTTACATTCCAAAATAAAGCTCGCTCGCGGTTGAGCTAGTGCTTGCGCTAAACTGCGCGTGCTTGGCGTTAATGCAGCTTGGATCTGTTGCACAGCTTCCTGTTGATAGATGCTATCAATGCGCTCATGGCGCTGTGCCACGATTTTTTGCAAAATACTGGGTAGAGAACTAGCCACGGTTAAACTCCTGTAAGGCTTCCAAGTGTAATAGGGCATGGCCTTCACTCAAATGGGTCAAAGTTGCCTCTGTGGCTTCTTTAAGGTTGCTATGGTTATTGGCTAACACCAATAAACTAGCCACACTCACTGCTACTGCATTAAGTTGAGCCTGCGGGGCGGTTCCGGCCAGCACGCCTTTTAATAATTGCGCATTGTGATCAGCATCGCCGCCTTCAATGGCCTGCAACGGTGAGCTAGAAAGGCCAAAACTCGCGGGCGTTAGCTCGTATTCTTGAATATCACCATCGCGCAACTCAACCACCTTGGTGGCACCATGGATGGCGATTTCATCGAGACCAGAACCGTGTACGACCATTGCGCGCTTGCAGCCGAGCAGTTGCAGCGTTTCGGCCATAGGTCGGCACCAGTCTGGGTGATACACGCCCAGCTGCTGAATATCCGGGCGCGCTGGATTCACTAAGGGGCCGAGTAAATTAAACAGGGTGCGGGTTTTTAAAGTTTGCCGGCTCGGCATGGCATAGCGAATGCCGGGGTGATAATGGGGTGCAAATAGAAAGCAAAAGTTATAGCGCGCTAATTGTGCAGCGGCTACCTCTGGGTTTTGGGTAACTGACAAGCCTAAACTTTCCAGAACATCTGCTGAACCCGAGCGTGAAGAAACGCTACGATTACCATGCTTAGCAACACAGAGCCCCATGCTAGCAGCAACGAGAGCTGCAGTGGTTGAAATATTCATAGTATTACTGCCATCACCACCGGTACCACAGCTATCAACCACGGTTTGCGCTGGCCGTTTAAATTCTTTAGCAGCTCGCCGTAAAGCTTGCGCTGCACCGGCCAATTCCTCAGGCTGTTCTCCGCGTAGCTTCATTGCTACGAGGGCGGTGGTGATTTGAATATCGTTCAATTCACCGCGCACTAAGTGATTAAAAAAAGATTCACTTTCCTGTAAAGCTAAGCTCGTGCCATTAAGCAATTGGTTTATTGCGTGCATGATGAACTCCGATATTGAGAAAACAAAAAGTCGATACTTTGCTGCAACAAGCGGCTGCCTGCGCTGGTTAAAATAGACTCTGGGTGAAATTGAAAGCCCAGCGCTTGATAATCTTTAAAGAACGCCGCCATCGGAATACCGTTAATTTGAGCTAATAGTTCAATAGAATTGGGCAAGCGAAAGCCACACAAAGAATGATAGCGAGCAACGGAAAACGGATTCTCTAGCCCGGTAAAAATAGGGTGCGGTTGGCACTGAATCAGAGATTTTTTACCATGCACGGCTTCACCACAGCGGTCAATATCGCCGCCAGACAGGTGGATTAATGCCTGAAATCCCAAGCAAATGCCTAACATCGGCACTTGCTGTCGCAACTGCTCGATAACTGTTAGTAAGTGCCCAGCATTCCGCGGATGCCCAGGCCCCGGTGACAAACAGAGAATTTGACGACCTTGGTAATTTTTGATCAGGGCAACTAACGCATCGGCGTCCATGGTATTACGGTAGATCACCAGTGGTAGATCAAGTTGGCGTAATTCATCAACCAAGTTATAGGTAAACGAATCAAAGTTATCGAGTAACACGATACGGTCAGGCTGGTTCATGATGTTACCTCATCCAATTTAGAATGAATCATCTGTTGATTCGCACGAATGATGGCTTCAATGACGGCTTTGGCTTTATTTTCAGTTTCTTCAACTTCAGCACTGGGTAGTGAGTCTTGCACTACACCAGCACCGGCTTGTATCAGCGCAATGCCATTGGCCACGTAAGCGGACCGAATAACGATACAAGTATCCATATCGCCATTTCCGGAGAGGTAGCCCACCGCGCCACCATAACTGCCGCGGCGCTGTTGTTCGCACTCTCTGATAATTCGAGCGGCACTAATTTTAGGCGCGCCGACTAAGGTTCCCATATTCATACAGGCACGGTAGGCGTCGAGCGCATCTAAATCATCCGCCAATTGCGCAACCACACGTGAAACTAGATGCATAACGTGGGAGTAGCGATCCACTTGCAGTAAATCGGCAACGTAGCGCGTACCCGGGCGAGCGATGCGGGCTAAGTCATTGCGGGCAAGATCAACTAACATCATGTGTTCGGCAAGTTCTTTAGTGTCTAAACGTAATTCAAGTTCAAGACGACTATCTAAATCAGGATGAATTTTTCCGTGTTGGTCTTTGCCACGGGGGCGCGTTCCTGCGATTGGGTAGAGCTCCACCTGATTGGTTGAGCCTGTGTATTTGAGTGCTGATTCAGGGGATGCGCCAAAGACTTCAAAATCAGCAGTGCGCAAGAAAAACATATAGGGCGAAGGGTTGGATAGTTTAAGTTGGCGATAGGAATTGAGGCTATCGGCACAGGCTACTTTAAAGGTCCGTGATGGCACAACTTGGAAGATGTCGCCAGCTAAGATACGGTCTTGCAGCTCAAATACTTGCTGGGCAAAGGTATCAGCAGCGGGTGTTACTGTGACCTCGTTAGTTACATCGCTGCGCTTGCTCGATGGCGGCGTTTGTAAACGCGGCAACTGGCATTGAGCGGCGATGCGTCCCGCTTGATGAACCAGATCTTCGTAGTAGTTTGCACAGTCAGGGCCATTGATTAAACTGGCGAGCAACTCGGTGGTTTGTTGTTGGTGGTCAATAATAATGAGCGCTTCGGCAAGATAAAATTGGTAGTCGGGACACTGGTTTTCGCCGGCCGCAACTTCCGGCAAATCTTCAAAGCTGGCAATAAGGTCGTAACCAAAGATGCCCCCTAAGAAAATGCCTTGCGCATGTTGTTCACCCAACTGTTGGAGTTGCAGTTGAACCAATCGCAAGGGCTCCATATTGCCTTTGCTGCGTAATCGAGAATCCTCATCTAGCGCGCTCGTTGCTGGCGCAAATTGACATACCAACTGACTTGGCGACTGACTAAGCTCGCAAACATCTGTGAGCCGCGCTGCCAACCAAGGTAATAATGTTTCGCCATTTGGTGTCAGGGCGGTTATTACGACTTGTTGCTGATGACAGGTGAACTGCAGCGACGCTTGCGCAAGGATGATGGATTTAAGATGTTGGCGCGACTGGATTTCCGCCGAGTCCAAGAGCAAGTTGTGCGGCTGGTTGGTACATAGCCGTTGGTATAATGATAGCGGGTCAGGCTGATAGGGCAGCTCAATTCTGATGCTGGTTAGGTAACCGAGTTGTTCTTTTATTTCCACGTTTTGCTCACTTATTTGTTCTCGGGGCTCATTGAAATAAGGGCATAAAAAAACCCGCTCAATGAGCGGGTTTATGGAATCATTACGTGAAAGACACGCACAGATACATCGCCCGCTATAAGGGGAAATGCCACCACCAGTTAGTGTTGTTGAATTGTGCTGTGTTTAATAAATTCACTTTAGTTATCCTGTTTCGCACCAATATTGTTAGGCGCTGGTAAACTCTGTAATGAAACTTACCGCGGATTTACGACGGTGTCAACGGACAGAATGCTTCATTATGCGTTCTTTTTGGCGCTCCCAATCGCGATCTTTAATGGTGTCTCGCTTATCGTGGGATTTTTTACCTTTCGCCAAATAAATTTCAAGCTTTACTAAATGGCGTTTCCAATACATGGCGGTAGCAACAATAGCATAGCCTTCACGTTCGCTGGCGCCGATTAGTTTGTCGAGCTCGCGTTGTTTAAGTAATAATTTACGCGAGCGCTCAGGATCACAGTAAGTGTGACTTGAGGCAGAA
This sequence comes from Pseudidiomarina sp., assembly GCA_048269045.1. Taxonomy (GTDB): domain Bacteria; phylum Pseudomonadota; class Gammaproteobacteria; order Enterobacterales; family Alteromonadaceae; genus Pseudidiomarina. The sequence goes on along the minus strand of JBLWUG010000007.1, from coordinate 90,182 downwards.
ATTAAGGGTTGAATTTGCGCACCTAATAAATAGGCTTCGCCATTTCTTAAGATCACGTAGGTATCGCTTATATTTACTTTACCTTCACGGATGCTTTTTACTTCCCAGCCTTGTAATGACAAGCCTGCTTCAAACTTATCCTCAAGGAAGTATTCATGGCGGGCTTTTTTATTTAGCGCGATGGTACCGGACTGTTGTTTATTTTTTGATTTGCTCATGTAGCGTATTATACCTATGCCAACATAAATGAGAAATGCTTTTGGATGAATCGACCGTTAAATTGCGCTATCATGCGCTTCATTTCTAAGTCGAAAACGAAAGTCGAAAATCATAGACGAGGAACTCTATGCCAACAATTGAGCGTAGCGCTTTAGTGCCCTATAGCGACGAACAGATGTATGCTTTGGTAAATGATGTAGATAGTTATCCTGAGTTTGTGCCTGGTTGCCGTCAAGCGGTGGTTCTGGAAGCAGGCGAAACTACGAAAGTAGCGCGGATAGAAATCAGCAAAGCAGGAATCGCCAAGTCATTTACAACGCGTAATACGCTCTACCCCTATCACCAAATAGGGATGGAGTTGGTGGACGGTCCGTTTCAATACCTGCGCGGCGGTTGGACTTTTCATAAGCTCGATGAAAATGCGTGTAAAATTGTGCTTAAATTAGAATTCGAGTTTGCCAATCGCTTATTAGGTATGGCCTTTGGGAAAATCTTTAACGAGTTGCAAAGTCGAATGGTCGATGCTTTTGTGCAGCGGGCACAGCAAGTATATGGGACAGCCTAAAATGACAACGCCGCAGATACAGATTGAAGTTGCTTATGCGACGCCGGAACGGCAGCAAATCATCCCCTTACGAGTGCCCACAGGCATGTCGGTGGAAGCCTGTATTGAACGCTCCCAAATTACCAAATACTTTCCTGAGATTGATTTAGCTCAGCAGAAAGTTGGTATTTGGAGTAAAACTGTTAAGCTGGATCACGTACCACGCGAAGGCGACCGCATTGAGATTTATCGCCCGCTCATTGCTGATCCTAAAGCCATCCGTCGTCGTCGCGCCGATCAGGCAAAAAGTGAAGGGCGTGCCGATCGCGTCACTGGTGGTCGACGCCGCACCTCAACTCAGGACTCTTCAGAGCAAGGAAGTGAATAAGCTGTGTCACTGACATTATATTTAATGCGTCATGGCGATGCTGCGCCACCTCAAGCCTTACAGGCTGATGCGATAAGACCTTTGAGCATGATGGGCGAGCAAGAAGTGCTCGCCACGGCCGTATGGTTGCAAGATTACATCAAAGCACAAGGTGATGAGGGTATCGATTGGCTGTGCGTGAGTCCTTTTATTCGTGCGCAACAAACCGCCTCAGTATTAGGTTCACAAGCACAAGTATCCGCGCAAGAGGTAAGTGACGATATTACGCCGGCCAGTGATACCCAACTGTTTAGTGATTGGCTGTGGGTTAAATTGCGAGAGTTGCCCGCGGATACTAAGCATGTAATGGTGATCACTCACATGCCGTTTATTAGTTATTTGATCAACGCTTTAGATCCAAGCACAGAGCCGATGCTATTTCCGACCGCAGGCATTGCTGAGATGCAGGTAGATTTGGCGCACGAGAAAACTCACTTCATTCGCATGATTCATGCCACCGCTGCCGACGATTAGCCGGCCCGCTTCAGTCTTCGTTTAATTTAACCAACACCAAGATCGCGGCATCACCACCCCAGGTTTTAGGCGCTTGATGAAAGGCTCTAATGGCAGGGTGTTGTACTAGCCAATGGGGCAGGTTTTCTTTAAGTATACCTTTGCCATGGCCACTCATTATGGCGCAACAGTCAATGTGTTGGTGCTGACAAGCGCGTAATAATGCTGCAATTTCACGCTGGGCTGAGCGCTGGGTTAAGCCGTGTAAATCGAGCATTAACTCTGGGGGATAATCGCCACGACGAAGTTGCTTCAACAGGTGCGGGGATTCGCCTTCAGCACAAAACCGCATCGGCCCATCAGGGAAATGCGCACGGTAGGTTTCTGAAAAATAAAACTCTGCTTGTTGCTGGCGCAGATTGTTGGGATCTGTGGCCGAGTTAAAGCTGCGTTGTTTCGGTTTTTTACGAACGTGTAAGTGCTGATCATGACGAATGCGTCGATCCACTTGAACCGATTGTCGGAAAATAGAAAAATCGTCGTCAGAAGAGTTACTCATGCTAGCTTAAATGATGCGAAAAGAATGGCTTTAGGGTATCTTATGGCAAAGCTTTGAACAACCGCGGAGACGACTTTGACGCAATTTGTAACCACTCGTATAGAAGATGCTTTGCGCTGGGCAGTAAGTTCCATGCAGGGCGCGGACATCTATTTTGGCCATGGCACCGATAATGCACTTAGTGAAGCGCAGCTACTACTTGCATATGTGACCCACTTGCAGTTTGAACAGTTGCAACATTTTCAACAGGCCAGTCTTACTGATGCCGAGTGGAATACTTTTACCGAATTGGTGGTAGAGCGAATTGAAACACGCAAGCCCGCGGCTTATTTAACCGGTCAAGCATGGTTTTGTGGGTTGCCATTTTTGGTTGATGAGCGTGTTTTAGTACCGCGTTCACCCATTGCTGAACTAATCCAAAATGGCTTTCAACCATGGTTGCAGCAGCCTGCCGAACGAATTCTAGATTTATGCACGGGCAGTGGTTGTATCGCCATAGCCTGCGCATATCAATTTCCAGATGCTGAAGTGGATGCATTAGACCTATCACTGGACGCATTAGCGGTGGCTGAAGAAAATATTGCCGCGCATGGGCTCGAACATCGAGTATTTCCGATGGAATCGAATCTCTATGATGCTATTCCAAAACAACGCTATGACCTAATTGTTACCAACCCGCCTTATGTCGATGCCGAAGATATGGCCGATCTGCCGGAAGAGTTTCACCACGAACCTGAACTTGGTTTAGCAGCAGGTGTTGATGGCTTGGAATTGGTTCGTACCATTTTGCGCGAAGCTCCAGATCATCTCACCGAGCAAGGTGTGCTGGTTTGTGAAGTTGGTAACTCGATGATTGCGTTGAGTGAAGCTTATCCGGAAGTACCCTTTGAATGGGTGACTTTTGAGCATGGCGGTGACGGTATATTTGTGCTGCACTACGATGATCTGGTTAAATTCCACCAACAATTCTAAGCATTGGACATATAAACTATGGCGGCGAACACCTGGGGTGAGTTATTTCGAGTTAGCACGTTTGGCGAAAGTCACGGGCCTGCGCTTGGGGCTGTAATTGACGGTTGTCCGCCTGGGCTAGCGCTGAGCGAAGCCGATATTCAGCAGCATCTCGATAAGCGTCGACCCGGCCAAAGCCGCTTTACCACGGCGCGCCGCGAAGCCGATCAGGTTAAAATATTATCGGGCGTGTTTGAAGGAAAGACCACAGGTACCCCCATCGGGTTGCTCATCGAAAATACCGATCAACGCAGCCAAGACTATTCAGAGATAAAAGACAAATTTCGACCTGGGCATGCGGATTATACCTATGCACACAAATACGGGCATCGCGATTATCGCGGCGGCGGTCGTGCCTCTGCTCGTGAAACGGCGATGCGCGTAGCCGCAGGTGCTATTGCTCGCAAGTATTTAGAAACCAAGCTCGGTTTAAGCTTTCATGCCGGTGTGGTGCAAATCGGCCCCCATAGCACCGCCATTAATAACCCCAACTTTGCTTGGTCGCAGGTCAGCGAGAACCCGTTGTTTTGTCCGGATGCGGAAATGGCTAAAGCCTGCGAAGCCTATTTACGGCAATTGCTAAAAGAAGGGGATTCGGTTGGTGCTTGTATTCGCCTGGAAGTGCATGGCATGCCACCGGGCCTCGGTGAACCAGTATTTGATCGCCTCGATGCCGATATTGCGAAAGCCTTAATGAGCATCAACGCTGCTAAAGCTGTAAGTATCGGTGATGGTTTTGCAGTGGCGGCACAACGCGGCAGTGAACACCGCGATGAAATGAGCCCGAACGGTTTTGCGAGCAATCATGCTGGTGGTGTTTTAGGTGGAATTAGCAGCGGTCAGCCATTAGTGGCGGAAGTTGCCTTTAAACCGACGTCAAGCATTACTAAAGTTGGTCAAACGATAGATACCCAAGGTCAACTGACGGAAATTGTTACTCGCGGTCGCCATGACCCTTGTGTCGGTATTCGAGCGGTACCTATTGTTGAAGCAATGGCTGCGCTCACAATTATGGATCATGTTTTACGCCAGCGTGCGCAAAACGGCGATGTCCGTCATGACTTTCCCCGAATTGAGTAATTTTTGATAACGATGCAACATCATTACCTCCAACTTATTGCGCTTTTTGAGCAATGCTTTTATGCGGACTATCAAACCCGTTTAGTCGCCGGTGACGATGAACCTTTTTATCAACCCGGCCAAGATGGTGCTGACCATTGTGTGGTGTTTGCCCATGGCTATTTTGCCTCGGCGCTACATGAGGTAGCACATTGGTGCATCGCCGGTGAACAGCGTCGTTTGAAATTTGACTATGGTTACTGGTATGAACCCGATGGTCGCAATGAAATTCAACAAGCAGAATTTGAGCGGGTTGAGCGCAAACCACAGGCGTTAGAATGGTTATTCTCGCTTTGTGCGGGCGTTCCATTTCAAGTCAGTGTCGATAACTTAAGCGGTATCGAAGTTGACCGCGCTGGCTTTACTCGGGCTGTTCATGAGCAGCTAACTGATTATATACTGACAGGAATCCCCCAGCGTGCCGAGCATTTTGCGCGGGCGTTGGCAAATTATTATGGCCAAACATGGCCAGTAAAATTACCTCAACTATCCATACACGGAGCTTATGAAGATGCGATTAACTAATCATCGATACTTTTTAGCATTATTGATAGCACTAGGTTTAAGCGGCTGCGCGACTATTGAAGGTATTGGTAAAGACCTTGAGAAAGCCGGCGAAGCCATTCAGCAAGGAAGTAAAGACAACAGTGGTGAATAAGCACAAATTTCGTATCGGGCTGGTGGTCAATCCATGGGCCGGTATTGGTGGTGCGGTCGCTTTGAAAGGAAGTGATGGCGAAGATACGGCACAGCGAGCATTGGCTTTGGGTGCCAAGCAAAAAGCGCCAGAACGGGTTAAGCAGGCCCTAGCCATGCTAGTAGAGGTTAGGGATAGAATTGAATTTGTGACCGGTGCGGATGAGCTTGGGGCCAAAATGCTCAGTGAAATGGGCTTTGCCTACGAAAGCGTTTATAGCCCAGCACAACAACCGACGACTGCACAAGATACTCAAAACTTGGCCGAAGTTATTGCCAACGAGCACCAGGTTGACGTGTTGCTGTTTGCCGGTGGTGATGGCACGGCCCGCGATATCTGCTCTGTATATCCTGATACCCAAGCGGTGTTGGGCATTCCTGCTGGTGTAAAAATACATTCTGGCGTGTATGCCATAAGCCCTCGAGCCGCTGGCAAAGTCATTTTGCAGTTGGTGCAAGGCGAGCTGGCGTCGGTAATACACGCTGATGTGATGGATATTGACGAAGAAGCCTTCCGTGCCGGTCAAGTGCGCGCGCGACGCTACGGCGAACTGTTAGTTCCTGCTGAATTAAGCTATGTGCAAGCGGTAAAAATGGGTGGGGTGGAAAGCGATGAGCTGGTACTCCACGATATCGCTGAAGAGATTATTGAAAATATGGAAGACGATACCCTCTACATCATGGGGTCGGGATCCACTGTTGCCGCGGTTATGGATGAGCTAGGGCTGGCTAATACGCTATTAGGTGTCGATGTCGTCTATAACCAAGAGTTACTACTGAAAGATGCCACAGCGCCGCAATTAGAGGCCTTATTGGCTGAATCTGATGCAGCGGTGAAGTTAATTATTACCGTGATCGGTGGGCAAGGTCATATTTTCGGCCGTGGCAACCAACAGTTAAGCCCTGCGGTATTGGAAGCTATTGGTCGAGACAATATGCAAGTGATAGCGACCAAAGCTAAGCTACAAGCCTTAAATGGTAGACCATTATTAGTTGATACCGGTAAGCCTGAGCTGGATGATGTTTTGGCTGGATTAATGCGGGTAACTACGGGTTATCGTGATGAGGTGTTCGTTAACGTAGAAAGCGCGTAAAGCGCTTTCTCGTCAAGCGTACTTAGAACTGTGATTTCGGTAAGTGAACGACGATACCATCTAACTCTGGGGTCATTTCTATTTGGCAGCTCAAGCGACTGTTATCTTGCAAGTCGATAACCATTTCGAGCATGTCTTCTTCCATTTCACTAGGCTTAGGAATCTTGTCGTTCCAGGCCGGGTCTACATAGCAATGACAGGTGGCACAAGACATGACGCCGCCGCATTCTCCCAAGATACCATCGATCATATGATCAACAGCACCTTCCATTAAATTTTGCCCTTCCGCCACTTCGGCTTCAAACTCACCACCTTGGTGATCAATATAAATTACGCGAGGCATACTTCATTAACTCCATATAAATTACGCTTATATGTCCAATAGGGTATCATATTTTCACTGCTCATTGCGGCGGTTTTAGGGTAGAATACCGCCATATTTTTTCGCCACTGGCAAAATTCACAACATTGATAGGGTTAGGACATTACTTATGGCTTGGCATTCAAATCGAGAGTTTTTTGTATCTTGGGAAGAGTTACATCGAGCAACGAAAGAGCTGGCACGCCGCCAACTTCCAGCTGAACAGTGGCGCGGAATTATTGGCGTGAGCCGTGGTGGGTTAGTGCCTGCAACTATTGTTGCTCGCGAACTGAATATTCGAGTGGTGGATTCGGTGTGTGTGAGTTCCTACGATCATACCGACCAGCGCGATTCTGTAACCTTGCTGAAAGATGTCTGTGCCACCGAAGATGGTGAAGGCTTCTTAGTGATCGACGACTTAGTGGATACGGGAAGCACGCTACGCTTTTTGCGCGAACGTTTTCCGAAAGCAAAATTTATTACCGTTTACGCCAAACCGGCGGGTATGAACTTGGTCGATGACTTTGTGGCGGAACTGGAGCAGGAAACGTGGATTCATTTTCCATGGGATATGCATCTGCATTACGTTGACCCACTAGCTGGCAACGAAAGTTAAAACAAAAAGCCCCATCGCAATGGGGCTTTTTTTATGGTTGTTCTAAAACTGGTTAGCTTAGCCAAACATGCTAACTAATTTAGCTACAACCTCAGTAATAGCGAGGGTTTCTTTCTCACCGGTACGGCGGTTTTTATACTCTACAGCCTGGGCATCAAGGTTACGTTCACCAATGATGATTTGGTGCGGTATACCGACCAGCTCCATATCCGCAAACATCACGCCAGGGCGTTCTTTACGGTCGTCGAACAGCACTTCAATTCCAGCTGCAGTTAACTCGCGGTAGAGCGCCTCAGCGGTTTCTTGCACGCGCACTGATTTATGCATATTCATAGGCACAATGGCGACGCGGAAAGGCGCCATGGCTTCGGGCCAGATAATGCCGTATTTGTCATGGTTCTGTTCAATCGCAGCGGCTACGATACGAGAAACACCGATACCGTAACAACCCATCATTAGTGTTTCATGCTTACCACTATCTGTTAAAACACCAACTTTCATGGCGTCAGAATAGGTTTTACCCAACTGGAAAATATGACCCACTTCAATGCCGCGTTTAATTTTTAAGGTACCTTGACCACAAGGGCTAGGGTCGCCTTCAACGACATTACGTAAATCAGCAACTTCAGGTAGTTCGAGGTCGCGTTCCCAATTAATATTAAAGAAGTGATAACCATCTTCGTTCGCGCCGGCCGCAAAGTTACCCATAACCGCCACGCTACGATCAACAATGACCGGGATTGGCAGCTTAATAGGGCCTAATGAACCAGGATTAGCGCCAATAGCAGCATGTATTTCGTCATCATTGGCGAAGGTTAGTGGGTTATGCACCAATGGGTGCTTCTCTGCTTTAATTTCGTTGAGCTCATGATCACCACGAATTACTAAAGCCACTAGCTGGCCTTCTTCGGCGCCATGAACCATTAACGTCTTCACCGTTTGCGTGATCGGTAACTGGAACTGCTCCACCAAATCAGCAATGGTTTTAACCTTAGGTGTGGCCACCTTTTCTAAGTCACCTGCAATCGCAGGGCGCTCAGTTTCGCGGGCTACAGCTTCTGCTAATTCAACGTTTGCAGCGTAGTCAGAAGCATCGGAGAAGGCGATATCATCTTCACCCGATGAAGCCAGCACATGGAACTCATGGGATACGCTACCGCCAATTGAGCCGGTATCAGCAAGTACTGGGCGATAGTTTAGGTGCAAGCGATCAAAGATACGGCAGTATGCAGTATGCATCGCGTCGTAGGTGGCTTGTAAGCTGGCTTGGTCCAAGTGGAACGAGTACGCATCTTTCATGATAAATTCACGCGCACGCATCACCCCGAAACGAGGACGAATTTCATCGCGGAATTTGGTTTGAATTTGGAACAAATTCAGCGGTAACTGCTTATAGCTGTTTACTTCTTTACGAACCAACTCAGAAATAACTTCTTCATGGGTAGGGCCTAAGACGAAATCGCGATGATTCCGGTCATGCAGACGCAACAGCTCAGGACCATAGTCATCCCAACGGCCAGACTCTTCCCATAGATCAGCAGGTTGCACCATCGGCATTAAAATTTCTAATGCACCGGCGCGCTCCATTTCTTCGCGTACCACGGTTTCAACTTTACGCAAAACGCGCAAGCCGCTCGGTGTCCATGTGTATAAACCAGCAGCGATGCGGCGAATCATGCCCGCGCGCAACATTAATTGGTGACTGACGACTTCAGCATCAGTTGGGGTTTCTTTCAAGGTTCCTAACAAATATTGGCTGGTACGCATGGTATCCTCATCTTCCAGCAAAATTGCTTATTTAATTGTGGCTAAATTCTATCAGTAGCGAGCGCTAGTCAAAAGGCTTTACTGATACTTATTACGTGATTTTCTTGTCCCCGCACTTGCCACCTGACATTTAGGTCATAAAGCGACATGCCATATTCCCGATCTTCTGGATTTTGTTTTTTATAGGCAGGCCGAGGGTCTTGTGCTAATACTTGTTCTATCAGCAGCGCTAATTGCGGATAACTGGTTTCGAGCGCCTGTAATTGTGACTGTGCGGCAGCACTGTAGCTGGTAGTAAACTGTGCCAATGGTGCATGTTCGGCGAAGCCACCGGTAGCGTTCGCAATGCTGTCAGCATAGGGGATATAGGGCTTAATATCGATCACAGGCGTTTGGTCGAGTAAGTCAGCACCTTCGATATCGATATAGGTCACGCCACTTTCGTGGCGCACATTTTTGAGCGCTACCACGGACATGCCAATGGCATTGGGGCGAAAGGTAGAGCGAGTAGCAAAGACGCCAATACGCTCATTACCCCCGAGGCGCGGGGGGCGAACTAAGGGTTTCCAGCCGGCGGCTTGGGTTTCGTGAAACACAAATAATACCCAAATGTGCGAAAACTCAAGCAGGCCACGGGTGCAGTCGGGATGCGCAAATTCATCGGTTAGTTGAATGCTGGCATGAGCAGCAGGTACGAGACCTGGTTGTCGTGGTATCGCGAATTTTTGGCGGTAGGGTGACAAAACCTTACCTATAACTTGAACATTGTGTGTCATATAAATGAGCAGCCAACAGGTTAAAGAATCGAGCAATTTCACCACATATTAGCTAAAAACGCTATTTATCGATTTATCATGGATTAGCTATTTTTTGAATAAAACGTATTATATCAATAGCTTGCGCATGTTGGCATAGTAATTGCTTCATTAGATGTGACGAAAGAGTATGACTTAACGATTTAAACATTATAAAAAAATTAAGGAGAGCAATATGTCTCGACAACAACTGATATGGAATGTTGCTGTTGGTTTTATCGGAGCAACAACCATTTTATCATGGCCCTTCAGTGCTACCGCTGAAGAGATTGAAAAAGAAATCATCAATGTGTTTCAAGTCAGTGCAGAGACTGAACTCGAAATTGAAAATGGCGTGGGCACTATTGCGTTTGAGCGCGTCGAAGGTGATGAAGTAATCATCACTTTACAGGCGAAACGCTCAAAGAAAAACAGCTTTTTTTCTTTTTCAAACCCAGAGAAGTCGCTTGAAGAGCTTGAAATTGAAGTGGAGCAAGATGGTAATTTGATTAGCATTGAAGCCAGCGAAGCCGATAACTTACAACTAAACTGGACGGTCAAAATGCCGCTGGTTGCACGTTTGGATGTCGAGTTAGGAGTAGGCGAAATCAGTGGCGAAATTGACACTACGGATATGAATATTGAACTCGGCATTGGTGCGGTTGATCTTGAGCTTTACGGTGATTATCGTCTTATTGAAATGGATGTCGGTGTTGGCGCTACTGAGATTAGAGGTGCACGCAACGTGAACAATAATCGGATGATGGTTACGTCAAATAGCTCGTCTGAATCAGAGGGCACAGCTAAGGTTAATGTTGAAGTGGGTGTGGGTGATATCAGTATTACGATTAAAGACTAAAATCCCCCTAGATTAAAAAAGCAGCCAGCGAGTGATCGTTGGCTGCTTTTTATTATGGTTAGCACTTGATGTTTACATGTTCGGGTAGTTAGGCCCGCCGGTGCCTTCCGGAGTTACCCAAGTAATGTTTTGTGACGGGTCTTTGATGTCACAAGTTTTACAGTGAACGCAGTTTTGCGCATTAATCTTAAATACTGACTCACCATTTTCCTCGACAATCTCATACACGCCAGCAGGGCAATAACGTTGCGCTGGTTCAGCGAACTGCACTAAATTCACACTCAAAGGAATGGACGCATCTTTAAGGTGCAAGTGACATGGCTGATCTTCTTCATGGTTAGTATTGGATAAAAATACCGATGAAAGTCGATCAAAGGTGAGTTTATTGTCAGGCTTAGGGTAATCAATCTCTTGGAACTCTGACGCTTGCCCCATTTGCGCGTAATCAGCGACATCATCTTTGATGGTGAAAGGTAATTTACCGCCAAACCAGTTCTGATCGATGGTGTTATAAGCACCGCCAAGAATCATTCCCAATTTGTGTACCGCTGGACCGAAATTACGCGAACGGTAAAGCTCGTCATAGAGCCATGATTGCTCAAAGCGTTCAGCAAAATCAGGTAAAGTCGCTGGTGCTGTTTCTTGTTGCAGTGCATCCATCATGCTTTCTGCCGCAATCATGCCAGACTTCATGGCCGTGTGATTGCCTTTAATTTTTGCAAAGTTCAAGGTTCCAGCGTTACAACCTACCAACACACCGCCTGGGAATACCATTTTGGGTAGCGAGTACAAGCCGCCTTTAGTGATAGCTCGAGCGCCGTAGGTAACGCGCTTACCATTGGCTAAGGTGGCAGCAATCTTGGCATGGGTTTTAAAACGTTGGAACTCTTGGAAAGGGTTCAAGTACGGATTGCGGTAGTTCAAATCCACAATCAATCCGACATACACTTGACCATCTTCGGCATGATAAAGATAACCACCACCGCTGGCCCCATCCTGCAACGGCCAGCCGGTGCTATGCACGACTAGGCCTGGCTGATGCTGTTCCGCTGGGATATCCCAAATCTCTTTAAAACCAATGGCGTAATGTTGTGGTGATTTGCCTTCGGCCAGTTGGTATTCAGCTTGCAGCTGCTTACCTAGATGGCCACGACAGCCTTCGGCGAACACGGTATATTTCGCGCGCAGCTCCATTCCAGGTTCATAACCAGGCTTTTCTTTACCCTTGCTATTAAGCCCCATATCACCAGTGATGATGCCCGCGACTTGGCCATTTTCAATAATGGCGCTTGCGGCAGGAAAGCCTGGGAAAATCTCGACACCTAATGCTTCCGCTTGCTCAGCTAACCAGCGACAAAGATTTCCCATGCTGGCTATATAGTTACCTTCGTTCTGGAAGGTTTTAGGCACCATGAAATGAGGAAGGTTAGTGGCTTTTTCAGCATTTTTAAATAGCATGATGTGGTCATCGGTGACCTTGGTATTTAATGGCGCGCCACGTTCTTTCCAGTCTGGTAGCAGTTCATTGAGGGCACGAGGTTCAAAGACAGCACCTGATAGAATGTGGGCGCCTACTTCTGAACCTTTCTCAACCACACAAATCATGAGTTCTTGTTCGCGCTCTTGAGCCAATTGCGCCAAACGAATCGCACAGCTTAACCCTGCCGGCCCTGCGCCAACGATGACGACGTCAAACTCCATACTTTCGCGTTGCATAGTAAGTAACTCCTAAACTTTATAAAGGGCCAATGATTGTTTTTGGCTGCTTCGTGTTATGCATGGTTAAACGATTCAGCAGTTGCTCGGCTGGCAGCGCAGGCGATAAGTAAAACCCTTGCGCGGACAAACAATCACGTTGAATCAAAAAATCCACTTGCTGTTGAGTTTCCACACCAACAGCGCTGACTTCAATACCACTCTCATGGGCAAACTTAATTATGGTCTCAACCACCAAACTTTGCTCAGTGTCGTAGGGCAGTCGATTAATTAATGCACGGCCTATCTTGACGTGATGCGGGGGACAGCGACGCAATGCTTCTAAGCTAAGTTGCGTGAGGCCGAAGCCATCGACAGTAAGACGGACATCGACAGCTTTTAGAGCTTGCAAGACTTCAATGGCGGTGTTTGCCAGCTTACAATATAAATGTTTTTCAATTTCAATATGCAGACGTTCGGCGGGAATGTTTGCACGCCGTAGCTGTTCACCAATGATCCGAGGCAGCTCTGGCATGGCCAACTGCTTCCCAGAAAAGTTAAGGCTAATGCTCAAATCGTTAAAGCCTTGCTCTTGCCATTTCTTTGCTTGTTGCAGTACATCACGAATGAGCGCTTCGGTGAGCGGAATGATTAAGCCTGTGTTTTCAATAAGTGGCAAGAAACTCGCAGGTAACATCAACGCATTATTAGATTGGCGCCAACGCACTAGTCCTTCCACTCCAGTAATTCGATGAGAACGCATGTCGAATATAGGCTGGTAATGAACTTCTAAACGCTGCTTGTCGATGGCTTCGTGTAATTGCTCGAGAACTTCAAGGCGTTGGGTGAGTTCTAATTGCTGGTGTTCCGAGTAAACTTTCAAGCCATGATAACCAGCGGTTTTCGCTTGGTTCAGAGCAATATCGGCCTGCCGCAATAAGCGCTCAGCGTCAAAGTCGGCCGCGACTGAAAACGCGATGCCTATAGATACTGAACTGTAAATTTCATGATGATTAATGAAGAACTGAGGCCGCAATATTTGGCGAATGTTGTTGGCTATTTCAAGCGCCTGCTCAGTGGTATTGATGCCGTGTTTGATGATAATAAATTCATCACCACCTAAACGTGCTAGAAAACTAAAGTTACTAGTACCACGTTGCAAGCGATGGGCAACCCGACGTAAGAGCTCGTCGCCTAACTTATGCCCCAAGGTGGTATTTATATCTTTAAAGTGATCAAGATTTAACTGAATAGCTACCGTGGTTTCTATCAAGTCGGTCGGTAGTTCATTTAAATAGCGTAATACCGCATTGCGGTTAGGTAGTTCCGTTAACCCATCATGCTCCGATAGAAACGTCAGCTGTGATTCAAGTTCCAAGCGGTTATCTAACTCATACATAGTGTTCTGGTGCATTATTTGTAGCTTTGCGATGGTTTTATCACGTTGCTTAATAATGAACACTAAGCCTAAAAATACAGAGGTTAGCAGTACGCCAATGAGAATCGGGTAGCTGGGCTGAATCACATGGATCTGGTTGTGTTTATCAACCGTAGGCCAGATGTCGAAGTGCCATGAAATGTCGGCAGTACGAACCACAAACTCTTTTTCCCACTCGGCTTTAAAATCGTCATTGCCAGCAAAACGAAATATTTCTTCGTTGTCGCGTTCAATAGTGACTTGATAGCCTTCTTGAATATGGTGATGAATGGTCGTGGCATAAAGCTCAGTCATGTTGACGATCAGCACCAAGTAGTGGCGCTGATTCATGCCCACAACAGGCGTTATGATTGCGAGATCTTCTTTATTTGTAGATAAGTTAGTTGGGTTCGCAAATACTGGCTTGTCCATCACCTGCAGCAAGCGAAGCCGCTCTGACTCCGGTAGCAGGTAATGTAAGTGTGTGGTGGTTGCAGGGGTTGGAGAGCCGTAACTTTCCAAGATATTGAACTGCGTATCAATAAGATACGCGGTTGTTATGGCATCATAAAACCCCTGAATGGAGTACATCACTTGGGATTGATTAGGCGAGGGCAGATTTTCGCCTTTTAATAAGGTTCCGGAAAGCTCAGCGGCGTACATCAATTGAATTAAGCTGGCCCGAACGTTGGCCTCAAGGCTTTTCGCATCATTTTGAATGCGTTGATGAATGCGTTGATGGTCATAACTTTCAAGACTCAGCCAGCTCAGCGCTGTGGTAACAACGCAAAGTAGCAGAGTAAAAGTTAAGGCACGCCACTGACTCATTAAGTTAACCTTGTAATTCAGCCCGATTACGGAATTGTTCGAGCGCTTCAGGGTTAGCTAAAGCATCGGTATTTTTCACCGTTTCACCATGCACCACTTGGCGCACCGCAAGCTCTACGATTTTTCCACTAATCGTACGAGGAATATCCGTCACTTGCGCAATAACCGCAGGTACGTGACGAGGTGTGGCATTCGCACGAATGATATGCCGAATTCGCTGTTGCATTTCATCATCGAGCGTTACGCCTTGACGTAATCGTACAAAGAGTACCACGCGTTCGTCATCTTGCCACTGCTGACCAATAGCGATACTTTCCAGTATTTCATCGAGTTTTTCGACCTGTCGATAGATTTCAGCAGTTCCAATACGCACGCCACCAGGGTTGAGTACCGCATCAGAGCGACCATAAATAATAACACCGTCGTGCTCGGTTACTTCGGCGTAATCACCATGGGCCCATACGTTATCAAAACGCGCAAAGTAAGCATCAAAGTAACGTTCACCGCTACCATCATTCCAAAACCCTATGGGCATACTCGGGAAGCTGTTAAGACAAGCAAGTTCGCCTTTTTCTCCAACAATAGGCTCACCTTGATCGTTCATAACTTGCACGTCGAGGCCGAGCCCGCGGCACTGCAACTCACCTCGATATACCGGCAGAATAGTGCAGCCTAAGGCAAAGCAAGAAAGGATATCGGTACCGCCAGAAATCGAGGATAGGCAAACATTGGTTTTAATATCGCGGTACACGTAGTCAAAACTTTCAGGCGCAAGTACAGAGCCGGTGGTTAAAATAGTGCGTAGCGATTGCAATTGATGGCTATTCCGCGGTTTGTGTTCAGCTTTTTCGAGCGCAGATAAATATTTGGCACTGGTCCCAAACACGCTAATGTCTTCATCATCCACAATATCCCAAAGTATACTTGGGGAGGGGTAGAAGGGGGCACCATCAAAGAGGACTAACGTGGCCCCTTGAGTTAAGCCGGAGACCAACCAGTTCCACATCATCCAGCCGCAGGTGGTGAAGTAAAACAGCACGTCGTGGCGGCGTAAATCGGTGTGTAACCCATGCTCTTTAATATGTTGTAGCAAAGTACCGCCAACGCCATGAACAATGCATTTTGGCACGCCAGTGGTGCCCGAACTAAACATGATATAGAGCGGGTCGTTAAAGTTAACGCGGGTAAACTCAAGGGTGGTCGCGGAATGGTCGAGATAATCGTTCCAGCGACTAGAGGTAGCATCAAGTGAAGGTGTTAAATCTGCAAAGTTCACCAGTATGGTATGTTCAACGCTAGGCAGTTGCTGACGAATGGTTTGTACTTTGTCACCAATATCAATGGTTTTACCGTTGTAGAAGTAGCCATCAACCGTAATGAATAGTTTGGGTTCGATTTGACCAAAGCGGTCGACGACGCCATGTACACCGAAGTCGGGTGAGCAGGAGGCCCAGAC
This sequence comes from Pseudidiomarina sp., assembly GCA_048269045.1. GTDB lineage: Bacteria > Pseudomonadota > Gammaproteobacteria > Enterobacterales > Alteromonadaceae > Pseudidiomarina. The sequence goes on along the minus strand of JBLWUG010000007.1, from coordinate 74,267 downwards.
CGCGCCTAAACTGGCGGTTGCTAGCATTGCGATTATAGTTTCGTTGCAGTTAGGCATCATTGCGGCAACACGATCACCTACACCTATGCCTTGTTGTTTCATGGCTGCAGCTAGCGCGGTTACGGCTCTAACCAGTTCGGCATAAGTTAAAGCTGAGCGAGCACCGTTTTCACCGCGGAAAATTAATGCAGTTTGATCGTCGCGGTGACGCAATAGGTTTTCAGCGAAGTTTAGTTGCGCTTCAGGGAACCACTTGGCACCGGGCAATTTATTTTTATCGGCAACAATGGTGGCGCCACGCTCACCGATGACATCAAAGTAATCCCAGATGTAAGACCAAAACGATTCACTCTGCGATACCGACCACTTATGTAAATCGGCATAGGTATGCAAGCGCGTGGATTCGTTGGCATTAATATGACTCATGAACTCAGTGATACGCGCCGCGGCGATTTGTTCAGATGAGGGTTGCCACAAAACTTTATTATTCATTGGTTATCGTTCCTGTTTAGCAATTTCGGCTAAAGCGACTTGCGAGCGCGGTGCGTGATCGAGTTCACGACAGATGGCTACGCCGGCTTGCACTAGCTTGGCTAAATCAATGCCGGTATCAATACCCATGCCATGGAGCATGTAGACCAAATCCTCGGTAGCAAGGTTGCCGCTCGCACCTTTTGCGTAGGGGCAGCCACCTAAACCAGCTACCGCGCTATCGAAGGTGCTAATACCCATGGGTAAACAACTGGCAATATTAGCTAAAGCTTGACCATAAGTGTTGTGGAAATGCAGGGCTAATTTAGCCATTGGCACTTGCTTGGCCACCGCCTCCAGCATGCGTTGGGCATGTAACGGTGTACCAACGCCAATAGTATCGCCTAAAGATACTTCATAGCAGCCCATTTGCTCGAGCTGCTGGGCGACTACGGCAACCTCAGCAGGGCTAACTTCGCCTTGATAAGGGCAACCCAAAACGCAGCTGACATAACCGCGAACACGAATATTATGCTGCTGTGCCGCTTCAATAACTGGCACAAAGCGTTCGAGGCTTTCGGCGATGCTGCAATTGATATTTTTTTGGCTAAAGGCTTCAGACGCTGCACCAAATACCGCGACTTCATCGACTCCCGCCGCCAACGCCGCTTCAAAGCCACGTAAGTTAGGGGTAAGCGCTGCATAAGTGATGCCGTTTTTGCGCTCGATACCAGCAAACACAGCAGCGCTATCGGCCATTTGCGGCACCCATTTAGGGCTAACGAAAGCGCCGGTTTCAATGTAACCCAGCCCAGCATTGCTGAGCGCGTTTACCAACGCAACCTTGGCTGCTGTGGTTACAGCGCTTTCGTTTTGCAACCCATCACGAGGGCCAACTTCAACAATTTTTACGGATTTTGGCAGCGTCATGAAATATCCTTACTCGTCATCAAGACTAATGAGTTCGGCGCCATCAGCGACTAGTTCGCCAGCTTGGTAATAAACACTGTCAATCACGCCATCGCGCGGCGCACGAATAGTGTATTCCATTTTCATGGCTTCCATAATGAGCAGCGCTTGATCCGCGGTTACGCTATCACCAGCAGCGACCAATACTTCTACTACAGTACCATTCATCGGTGCCGTCAAGCTGCCAGCGTCGGCCTCATGCTCAAGGGTATCGGCGACATCATGACGGTTAAAGCAGATACTTGCGTGCTCACTAAATACAGTGATTTCATGATCGGCATGCAAAATATAGACGCTGTAACTGTGTCCGTTTTTAGTAACTCGGAGCTGGTCGCCATCGAGTTTGGCCTGCCAAACATCGTCGCTACCAACGGCTTGCCAACCATCACTGGTGGCCTGCAATTGAATACTAAGCATGTCATCGTTATGGGTGAGCAGCAACTCGAATTGGCGAGGCTGATTCAGGCGAAAGCTGTGCGCTTGCTGCCATGGATTGGTTCCCGCTGCTTGTTGCTCGTGTAACTGCTCCGCCAAGGTCGCCATAATGGCGTAATCTTGAATCAAGGCTTGATTGTCGACAAACAATTGTTGCTGATGTTTATCAATAAAGTGCGTGGTGAGTTCAGCTTGGCCAAATTGCGGGTGTGAGGCAATGCGTCGCAGAAAATCAATGTTGGTACGTACGCCCGCAATACGATATTGATTCAAGGCTTGAATCAAGCGCCGTAACGCCACGTTACGGTTTTCACCCCAGACAATGAGTTTTGCGATCATGGGGTCGTAATAGGCACTAACTTCATCGCCTTCGACAACGCCAGTATCAATGCGTATATGGGCATTAGTTGGTGGTGTTTTTAAAACCCGCAAAGTACCAGTACTAGGCAAGAAGTCGTGATCAGGATCTTCGGCATAGATACGTGCTTCAAAGGCATGACCGTTAACTTCAACTTGATCTTGCGCCAACGGCAAGGGTTGTCCGCTGGCTATCATAAGCTGCCAAGCAACTAAATCTTGGCCAGTTACCATTTCTGTAACCGGGTGTTCTACTTGCAGGCGGGTATTCATCTCCATGAAGTAGAACTTACTGTCGTTGTCGAGCAGGAATTCAACCGTGCCCGCGCCAACGTAGTCGATAGCTTGCGCGGCCTTAATTGCGGCATCGCCCATGGCTAATCGGGTGCTGGTGTTCATGGCCGGAGCTGGAGCTTCTTCAAGGATTTTTTGGTGGCGACGTTGCACTGAGCAATCGCGCTCAGACAAGTACACCGCATTCCCGTGTTGATCACAGAACACTTGAATTTCAATATGGCGTGGGTTGCCGATGTATTTTTCCACCAGCATTTTATCGTTGCCGAAGGAAGCTTGCGCTTCGCGTTTGGCACCACTTAAAGCATCATCGAAGTCTTTTGCTTTTTCGACAATGCGCATGCCTTTACCGCCACCGCCGTACGCTGCTTTCAACAGTACCGGATAGCCAATCTGTTCGGCCTCTTGGCGTAACTTTTCAGCGCTTTGGTCACTACCGTGATAACCCGGCACCAAAGGTACACCAGCATCACTCATGATGGACTTTGCAGCGCTCTTGGAACCCATAGCGGCAATAGCGCTGACCGGTGGGCCAACGAAAATGATGTTGTTGCTGTCGCAAGCGTCCGCGAATGCTTCGTTTTCGGCTAAAAATCCGTAACCAGGGTGAATGGCATCAGCACCTGTGGCTTTCGCAGCGGCAATGATTTTATCGATGACGAGGTAGCTTTCAGCGCTTGGTGCTGGGCCAATATGTACGCTTTCATCAGCGAGTTGCACGTGTTGCGCGTTGCTATCTGCATCGGAATACACGGCAACAGTACGAATACCGAGATCGCGAGCGGTACGAATGATACGGCAAGCTATTTCACCGCGGTTCGCAATGAGCAATTTCTTTAACATTGCTTATCCCTTATTCCAGTTAGGTGTGCGCTTTTCTAAAAAAGCCGATAGTCCTTCTTGGCCTTCCGCAGAAACGCGAATGGCGGCAATTCGTTCAACGGTGAGTTGTCGAGTTGCACTATTAATAGGTTGTTGGTCTACCGCCAAGGCAAGTTGTTTAGCCGCCGCAACTGCAGCAGGGCTATTTTTGACCATAGTACTTAGCAATTGATTAACAGCCGCTTCTAAATCGTCTACAACGGCATGCACTAACCCTGTAGCCAGTGCGATGTCAGCGTAGAAACGTTCTGCGGTGAGCATATAACGGCGTGCTTGCCGGGTGCCCATGGCTCGCATCACGTAGGGGCTAATCACTGCTGGAATTAAGCCAATTTTCACTTCGCTTAAACAGAAACTCGTGTTTGGTGTGGCAACAGCGATGTCACAACATGCCGCTAAGCCGACCGCGCCACCGAAGGCTGCACCTTGCACTAACGCAATGGTAGGTTGTGGTAACTCATCGAGGCGTTGCATTAATAGCGATAACTGTTCGGCGTCGGCGATGTTTTCTTGGTAGTTTTTATCGGCCATAGAACGCATCCAGCCTAAATCAGCGCCGGCTGAAAAGTTTTTGCCATTCGAGCGCAATACTAATGCTCGAATGTCACTGGCTTGTTCTACCTGAGCCAGTGCCGTTAGCAGCTCACTAATCATGTGATCGTCAAACGCGTTGTGCACGTCAGGACGATTGAGTGTGAGCCAGGCTACCTGATCAGGAAACTCTAATTGTATGGTCTGAAAATTCATTCGACCTCCTTACATCCGGAACACGCCGAACTTGGTCTCGGCGATTGGTGCATTATTGGCTGCAGCTAAGCTCAGGCCAAGTACGGTGCGTGTTTGTGCAGGATCAATGATACCGTCGTCCCATAACCGTGCTGAAGCATAGTAGGGATGGCCCTGTTTTTCGTAGGTTTCGATAATAGGATCTTTCAACGCTTTTTCGTCAGCTTTGCTTAGCTTCTTACCTTGCCGCGCGAGGTTGTCTTTAGTGACTTGGGCCATAACGCCAGCCGCTTGCTCGCCACCCATGACTGAAATACGCGCATTAGGCCACATAAACATCAGGGTAGGGTCATAAGAACGACCGCACATGCCATAGTTACCAGCACCATAACTTCCGCCGATGAGAACCGTGAACTTAGGCACTTGTGCACAACTCACTGCGGTCACCATTTTGGCGCCATGTTTAGCAATACCTTCAGCTTCATACTTTTTCCCGACCATAAAGCCGGTAATGTTTTGTAAGAACACCAATGGAATTTTGCGCTGTGCGCAGAGTTCGATAAAGTGCGCGCCTTTTTGAGCTGACTCGGAGAACAGGATGCCGTTATTGGCAACAATGCCTACCGGATAACCATGGATACGAGCAAAGCCTGTGACTAGGGTGTTGCCATAGTTTTGTTTGAATTCGTCAAAGTCAGAGTCATCTACCACCCGCGCGATAACTTCACGCACATCATAGGGCTTGCGTAAATCAGTACCGACAATGCCGTAAATTTCTTCCGCGGCGAAACGCGGTGGCAGTACAGGCTGTTGTTTAACGGCCTCAGCACCTTGATAGTTAAGACGAGCAACCGAACGACGCGCTAAGGCTAAAGCGTGCTCATCGTTTAAGGCATAGTGGTCTGCAACCCCGGAAATACGGGTATGGACATCAGCGCCACCCAGTTCTTCCGCGCTGACTTCTTCACCGGTGGCAGCTTTCACCAAAGGTGGGCCAGCGAGGAAAATTGTACCTTGCTCTTTTACGATAATACTTTCGTCGGCCATGGCGGGTACATAAGCACCACCAGCGGTACACAAACCCATAACCACAGCAATTTGCGGGATGCCTTTGGCGGACATATTGGCTTGGTTGAAGAAAATACGACCAAAGTGATCGCGGTCGGGGAATACCTCATCTTGACGGGGTAAGTTCGCGCCACCGGAATCAACCAGATAGATGCACGGCAAGTGGCAACGCTCGGCAATTTCTTGCGCGCGCAGGTGTTTCTTAACGGTTAGCGGATAATAAGTGCCGCCTTTAACCGTCGCATCGTTGGCGACGATCATGCATTGCACGCCTTCAACGGTGCCAATACCGGCGACCACACCTGCTGCCGGAACGTAATCTTCGTAACAGTCCCACGCTGCAAATTGGCCGATTTCTAAAAAGGGTGAGCCGCTATCGAGTAGCTTCTCGATGCGCTCGCGGGCTAACATTTTACCGCGTGATAAGTGGCGCTCTTGGTATTTAGGGCCGCCACCTTCTTTAATTTGTTCAACCTTGGCGTATAGATCACTAACCACTGCTTCCATGGCTTTTTGATTCGCCTGAAAGGTTTCATCTTTAACGTTCACTGTGCTGGTAAGTACCGTCACTTTAGCGACTCCTGCTTAAGCTGATTCGCTGAACAGCTCACGGCCGATCAGCATGCGACGAATTTCAGAGGTGCCTGCGCCAATTTCATAGAGCTTAGCGTCTCGTAAGAGGCGACCTGTAGGATACTCATTAATATAACCATTACCGCCAAGTAACTGAATGGCATCTAACGCAATTTGGGTGGCTAATTCAGATGCGTAAAGAATAGCACCTGCGGCATCTTTACGAGTGGTTTCGCCACGGTCACAACTGTTGGCAACAGCGTAGACATAAGCTCGAGCGGCATTAGTACGGGTATACATGTCCGCTAGTTTGCCTTGCACCAGTTGGAACTCGCCGATGGCTTTACCAAATTGTTTGCGGTCGTGCAGGTAAGGGACCACCACATCAAGTGCCGCCTGCATAATGCCTAATGGGCCCGCTGATAAAATGACGCGTTCATAATCCAAACCGCTCATCAGTACTGCGACGCCACCATCCAGCTCGCCGAGCACGTTTGCTGCTGGCACGCGGCAGTTCTCAAACACCAACTCACAGGTATTCGAGCCACGCATGCCCAACTTATCGAGTTTTTGTGCGGTGCTAAAACCAGGGAAGTCTTTTTCAATAATGAATGCGGTGATACCACGCGAGTTTTTCTCTGGGCTGGTTTTTGCATAGACTACGAGGACATCAGCTTCAGGGCCGTTGGTAATCCACATTTTGTTACCGTTAAGCACATAGTGGTCGCCATCTTTTTCAGCTTTTAGCTTCATACTGACGACATCAGAGCCAGCATTAGGCTCACTCATGGCTAAGGCACCAACATGTTCACCGGTACAAAGCTTAGGTAAGTACTTGAGTTTCTGTTCATGGGTACCATTGCGTGAAATCTGATTCACACAAAGGTTGGAGTGGGCGCCGTAGCTTAAGCCTACAGAGGCGGATGCGCGGCTGATCTCTTCAAGTGCAATCACATGCTCTAAATAACCTAAACCTGAACCACCGTACTCTTCTGCGACGGTCATACCAAGCAAGCCTAAATCACCAAACTTGCGCCATAAATCCACAGGAAACTCATTGTTTTCGTCAATGGCGGCCGCACGAGGAGCGATTTCATCGCGCGCGAAGGCATTCACTGACTCTCGAATCATGTCGGCGGTTTCGCCTAAACCGAAATTAAAAACACTATATTGACTAATCATAACTTCTCCTGAGTGGGTCCTGCGGTGCCCTGTGTTGCTGGTGTGCTCTCGATTTCCGCGAGCTCATCTCGACAGCGATCTTCCAGATTATTAAGCTCCACCAATAGTACTTTGATATCTTTAAGCTGCTGTTTCAAAGATACTTTTTTCTCATCGATTATTTCTAAAACCGTATGCAGCTGACGCGCACTGCTATTTTCCATGTCATAGAGGTCGAACAAACGCTTGGTTTCGGCCAAGGAAAAGCCCAGCCGTTTGCCACGTAAAATTAGCTTCAAGCGGACCCGATCTTTATTGTCATAAAGACGCGTTTGCCCTTGTCGTTCGGGGCTTAGCAGCCCTTGGTCTTCATAAAAGCGAATACTGCGCGTGGTGATGTCAAATTCTCGTGCCAATTCGCCAATGGTATATATAGTTGTTTGCGTCATTTCTGCTTGCATTGTGGTTCATGGGGGCGTTAAGCTTAAAACAAGTTAACGTTAACGTAAAGGTAAGAAACGCGATTGGGGACAGCCAGTGCCCGCGCGCCTTAGGAGACATTATGAAAGATTCAGTAGTCATAGTCGCAGCAAAGCGTACGCCCATGGGAGGCTTTCAAGGAGCCTTAGGTCAAGTGAATGCACCCAACTTAGGCGCCGCAGCGATTAAAGCCGCTTTAGCTGACAGTGGTTTGCAAGGTGACGATGTGCAAGAAGTGATTATGGGTAACGTATTACCCGCAGGTTTAGGCCAGGCACCGGCGCGTCAAGCAACCTTGTATGCGGGCTTACCTCGCAGCGCTGGCGCGACCACCATTAATAAAGTGTGTGGCTCCGGTCTTAAAGCGGTGATGTTTGCTCATGATTTATTACACGCAGGCTCAGCAGATGTGATTGTGGCAGGTGGCATGGAAAGCATGTCAAATGCTCCGTACCTATTAAAGAAAGCTCGTGCGGGAATTCGCATGGGTCACGACCAAATACTCGATCATATGATGCTTGATGGTTTAGAAGATGCCTATGAAGGCCAAGCTATGGGCTGCTATGCACAAGCAACCGCAGACCAATATGGCTTAGATCGCGAAGCCATGGATGCCTTTGCCTTAGAATCATTAAGCCGCGCACAGCGCGCTATTGCAGAAAAACTCTTTGCCGATGAAGTGGTACCTGTAACTTATAGTACTCGCAAGGGCGAGGTAACTGTTGCTGAAGATGAGCAACCGGGTAAAGCGATGCCGGAAAAAATCCCGCATTTGCGTCCTGCATTTGCCAAAGATGGCACTATTACCGCAGCTAACTCTAGTTCTATTTCTGATGGCGCAGCAGCGCTTATACTCATGCGTGAAAGCGATGCGACAGCGCGTGGGCTTAAGCCATTAGCACGAGTGATTGGCCATGCCACCCATTCCCAAGCACCAGCTGAATTCACCGTCGCGCCCATAGGGGCGATGAACAAGCTGCTGGATAAAGTAGGCTGGTCAAAAGATGACGTGGATCTGTGGGAAATTAATGAAGCCTTCGCCATGGTAACCATGTTGGCGATTCAAGAAATGCAGATCGAGCACAGCAAAGTGAACGTACACGGCGGTGCTTGCGCTTTAGGTCATCCAATTGGTGCTAGTGGTGCACGCTTATTAGTGACCTTATTGCACGCGTTGCGTCAACAAGGCAAACAGCGTGGCGTCACGTCACTTTGTATCGGTGGCGGAGAAGCCGTTGCTGTTGCCATTGAAGCACTGTAATTAACGTTTCTTGGAGGCTAGCCCTACGGCTAAGAGTATAATGCTGCCACCAAGGGCAAGTCGGAGCCAATCGACGGCTTGCCCCCAAAACGTATAGTTAATGAGTAAACCGGCGGGTATCAACATATTGTTCATGGTTGCCAGCTGGGCAACGTTGACGCGTTTGGCGCCAAGGTTCCAAGCTAAATAGCCCAAGCCAGAAGCGCCCAAACCTAACCACAACAAAATACTCCATTGGAGTGGCGTGGTGGGCATTTTGCTGAAATCAGCGAAGTAGAACATAGCGATTCCGGTAACTAGGGTTGCACCTAAAAAGAAAGTGGCAAATACGTGCATCTGGTTACGCTCTGAGCCCAATGGGAGGCGCTTATAAAGCACCTGACCAGCCGCGAAGCAAAGGTTGGCTCCCTGTATGAGCAGAAAACCCGTTAAAAAGTTTTGGCTTAACCCGTCATAACGAATAATAGCGGCTCCGAGCACAGCGATAATGGTGGCTATCCACCAATGGCGTGGTAATCGGCGGCGGTTAATGAGCCATTCGTCGATGAGGGAAATGTAGAGTGGGGTGAAAATTGTAAAGAGTAACACCTCTGCCACACTCAAGTATAAGAACGAGTGGTACAAAAATAAGTACATGAACCCAATTTGTATGGCGCCAATAAAAACCAAACGAAATTGGGTAAAGAACGTAGTACGGGCGGGCCGCCATAACGGTATAAAGAGTATTAACGCCAGTACCATTCGCGTAAATACAGCGACGTAACCGTCGACTTGGCCGGCAAGAAACTCGCCAATTAAAGAAAAACTAGCCGCCCAAAATATGGTGACGGCCCAAAGAATCCACATCGTTAACTCCTATTGGCGGTGATGGCTCGAACGATAGTTTTGCGGTGATACACCCATTACTTTTTTAAACAGGCGAGAAAAGTAATAAGGATCATCGAACCCTAATGATTGACCAATGTCTCTAATAGTATGGGTACTGGTATCTAATTGCTGACACGCTTGTTTGATTTTGACTTGGTTAAAGTAGCGCATCGGGCTGGTGCCTGTCAGCTGTTTAAACTTCTTGCTGAAGTGATAGCGGGATAAACCAGCAAATTGAGCGAGTTCATCGAGACTTAGATCGCGGTCGAGGTGCTCCAGCATAAACTGGTCGAGTGCAGCCAGATCAAAGCTGCCAGCCGACGGCAAAGTGCTCGACAAGCGCGGTAACTCGGCAAAAATACGCTGCAATAACGTTGCTGCAGCAACAAAGGTAGCAAGTTGGTCTTGTTGTGACGGTAGTTTAAGCAACTCGTCGACTAATGGCACTAACGGTTGCCAACGGGGTAGTGATAATACCGGTTGCGCTAGTGAAAGGCCTAAGAGTGCCATAGACTGTGGCGCGGAAGTGCCTTTGTAATGAGCCCAATAGATGCTCCAAGGATTACTGGCAGAAGCTGCATAGGCATGGGCTTGGCCAGCGGGTAGTAACAATAACTGCCCGGCATGTAACTGGCCATGGGCATGTTCGGTACGAAACCACCCGTGGCCGCGATAACAGAAGATGAGTAAGTAATCGGTATGCTGAGGTCGCTGTACGTGATGGCCATGCGCCTCAACATAGTGACCTAATGCAACCGGGTACAAATGCTGAGTTAAGGCATGTTGGGCCAATTGTTGCGCCCAATGCAGCGGTAATACAACACGGGCGCTACCAGCAGGAAGCGGCCAATTTGAAGGTTGACTCATGGTTAACTCTTAAAAAACGCAATTTTGTCCATTATAGGGGCAATATCGTCGATGTTAAATAGTTAGCGTCAGTGCTTTAATGAATAATAACAAGACAACATCGTCACAATTTTGAACAACGAGGTAATTATCATGGCGAAGAAAGTTCCATTATTTATTGATGGCGAATTCGTGCAATCGAATACTAATGACTGGATTGATGTCACTAATCCCGCCACCCAAGAGGTTATCGCGCAAGCTCCTTGTGCAACTCAAGCCGAAATGGAAGCCGCGGTAGCCAGTGCGAAAAAAGCATTTGAAACCTGGAAAGAAGTACCAGTATCTGAACGTGCACGCGTAATGATGCGCTATCAAGCGCTATTGAAAGAACATCATGATGAAATCGCAACCATTCTAGCCAGTGAAACTGGTAAAACTTTTGATGATGCTAAAGGTGATGTTTGGCGTGGTATTGAAGTAGTAGAGCATGCCGCAAACGTTCCTTCTTTACTGATGGGTGAAACCGTTGAAAACGTTGCCCGCGGTATTGATACTTACAGCTACACCCAGCCTTTAGGTGTTTGTGCCGGTATTACTCCGTTTAACTTCCCAGCGATGATTCCGTTGTGGATGTTCCCACTTTCAATTGCATGCGGTAACACCTTTATTCTGAAACCATCAGAACAAGATCCGTTAACGCCAACGCGTTTAGTTGAATTATTTGAGCAAGCTGGCGCTCCTAAAGGGGTGTTACAGGTATTACACGGTGGTAAAGAGCAAGTTGATTTCTTACTCGACGAGCCAGCAGTTAAAGCTATCTCATTTGTAGGCTCAGTAGCCGTAGGCCAGTACATCTACCGTCGTGGTACTGAGAACATGAAACGTGTGCAAGCTTTTGCTGGCGCGAAAAACCACTGTGTGATTATGCCTGATGCGAATAAATCACAAGTGATTAGCAACCTTGTTGGTGCATCAGTGGGTGCCGCCGGTCAGCGTTGCATGGCGATTTCTGTTGCGGTTTTTGTCGGCGCAGCACGTGAGTGGATTCCAGAAGTAGCAGCAGAGCTGGCAAAAGTTAAGCCAGGTGCATGGAATGATAAAAATGCTGCCTATGGTCCAGTGATTAGTCCGCAAGCGAAGCAACGTGTCGAAAACTTTATCACTCAAGGCGAAAAAGAAGGCGCAGAATTGCTCGTAGACGGCCGTAACTGTGTGGTCGAAGGTTTCCCGAATGGTAACTGGGTAGGGCCGACCATGTTTGGTAAGGTAACTGCCGATATGGAAATTTATAAGAACGAAATTTTCGGACCCGTGTTATGTGCAACTGAAGTTGATTCTCTTGAAGAAGCGCTCGAGTTGGTTAACGCCAACCCATACGGTAACGGCACTTCAATCTTTACTGCCAGCGGCGCGGCCGCACGTAAATACCAACACGAAGTTGAAGTAGGGCAAGTGGGAATCAACATTCCGATTCCAGTACCACTACCGTTCTTCTCGTTCACCGGTTGGAAAGGTTCATTCTTTGGTGACTTGCACGCCTATGGTAAGCAAGCAGTGCGTTTCTACAGTGAAACCAAGACCATTACTGCCCGTTGGTTTGAAAGCGATATTGCTGACGTCAACGGCCCAAACATGACGATTCACTTGAAATAAGGGTGACCCCCCATGGATTTTAATTTAACTGAAGATCAGCAAGCTTTCGTGGATACCGCAAAAGCCTTTGCTGATAAAGAACTTGCGCCGTTCGCGGCGCAATGGGACGAAGAAGCACACTTCCCAGTTGAGGTACTGCGTAAAGCAGGTGAAATGGGTTTTATGGGGATGTATACCCCTGAAGCTGCTGGCGGTTTTGGCATGAATCGTCTTGATGCCGCACTTATTTTTGAACAATTATCAATGGGTTGTACGGCCACCACGGCGATGATGACCATTCATAACATGGTCAGCTGGATGATTGGTTCTTTCGCCACTCAAGAAGCTATCGATGAGTGGGTGCCTGAACTGGTCACGGGTGAAAAGCTAGGTTCTTATTGCCTAACCGAACCAGGTTCCGGTTCTGATGCCGCGAGTTTACGCACCACCGCTAAGAAAGACGGTGATGACTACCTACTCAATGGCTCGAAAATGTTCATCTCAGGCGCGGGCAGCACCGATGTATTGGTGGTGATGGCGCGTACCGGTGCTGATGGTCCTAAAGGTATTTCAGCGTTCATCGTTCCGGCTGATGCTGAAGGTGTTAGCTATGGTAAAAAAGAAGACAAAATGGGTTGGAATGCCCAGCCTACACGTCTCGTTACCTTGGAAGATGTGCGTATTCCGGCCAAGTATTTGCTCGGCGAAGAAGGCGAAGGCTTTAAATTTGCCATGATGGGTCTCGATGGCGGTCGTATCAACATTGCTGTGTGTTCCGTAGGTACCGCGCAAGCGGCACTAGATACGGCGCGCAACTACATGCACGAGCGTTCACAATTTGGTAAAGAGCTGGCGCAATTTCAAGCGTTGCAATTTAAGTTAGCCGACATGGCAACGGAATTGGTTGCAGCACGACAAATGGTGCGTTTAGCGGCATTTAAAGTGGATACCAATGACGCAGACAAAACCACCTATTGTGCGATGGCTAAACGCTTCGCCACAGATGTTGGTTTCCAAGTTTGTAATGAAGCCCTGCAGATTCATGGTGGCTATGGCTACATCAAAGAATACCCATTAGAACGCCATGTTCGAGATGTACGCGTGCATCAAATCTTAGAAGGTACCAACGAAATTATGCGAGTGATCATTGCTCGTCGTTTGTTGGCAGATATGGATCGTGCGATTTTATAATCGCACGCGTTGCTGTACGTACAGCATGAGGGGAGTTTAAATGAATACGAATGTAGTGCGCTTTGAAGAGTTAGATACGCAAGTAGGCAAACGTATCGGAGTTGCTACTTTAAATTCAGAAAAATCACTGAATGCACTCAGCATCGATATGGTCGAATTACTGCAACCGCAGCTAGACGCATGGGCTGATAATGACGACATTGCCTGTGTGGTATTGCAAGGTAGCGGTGACAAAGCTTTTTGTGCCGGTGGCGACATTGTGGCTATGTATAACGCCATGCAAGCTAAGCCTGGCGAAGTAATTGATGAAGTGGTGGCGTTCTTTAGCCACGAATATCGTTTAGATTATACCATCCATACCTATCCGAAACCTTTTGTGGTTTGGGGGGACGGTATTGTCATGGGCGGTGGTATGGGCTTGATGAATGGTGCCAGCCACCGTGTAGTAACCGAGCGTTCACTACTAGCCATGCCAGAAATCACTATTGGCTTATATCCTGACGTGGGTGCGACGCATTTTCTTAATAAAATGCCAGCCGGCTGCGGATTATTCCTCGGTTTAACCGGTGCACACATGAATGGCAGCGATGCGCTATTCTTAAAACTAGCCGACCACTTTGTAGCTAGCTCAAGTAAAGCTGACTTTATGGAAAGCTTATTGGCCGCACAATGGGGTGATACTGCAGCATTAAACTATCAAAAAGTGTCGGATGTACTCAATGAACTGGGTGGACGTGATAGTAGTTTACGCCCGCAAGGCCAAGTGGAAGCCCACTTGCCGCAAATTGAAAAACTGACGTCCGGATCGCAACTGACTGATGTGGTTGAGCAGATTTTAGCTGACGAAAGTGACGATAAATGGTTGAGCCGAGCCCGTAATAACCTTGCTCATGGCTGCCCTATGACCGCGCATATTGTCTGGAATCAGCTACAACATGGTGCAGATTTGAGTCTCGCCGACTGCTTTAAGTTAGAGTTAACCTTATCGGTGCAAAGCGCGATGCAAGGCGATTTTGTTGAGGGTATTCGCGCTTTATTGATTGATAAAGATAGGCAGCCAAAATGGCGTCATCAATCGGTAGCAGCTGTCTCAGCAGATGATGTGGATGCATTTTTCACATCCCCGTGGACGGCCACAGACCACCCGTTAGCTGATCTCGGAAAATAATAATAAAAATATTGTGATGATCGTTGGATCACCAGAGGAACAAGTTATGGCAACAGTAGGCTTTATCGGATTAGGTAATATGGGCGGCCCAATGGCCGCTAATCTGGCACAAGCTGGCCATAGTGTCAGAGTTTATGACCTTTCAGAAGCGGCGCTAACAGCCGCTGCTGAAGCGGGCTGCAGTATTGCTGAATCTGCGGCTGCAGCAGCAACCGACGTCGACTTTATGATCACCATGCTGCCTGCAGATAAACACGTAATAAACGTGTACATTGGTGAGCAGGGCTTAGAGCATGTGCTGAATAAAAACGCTTTGGTTATTGATTGCTCAACCATCAGTGCTGAAACCGCGCGTGAAGTAGGTCAGCACTTAAATGATCGTGGCATTCGATTTATTGATGCGCCAGTTTCAGGTGGAGTGGCTGGCGCGAAAGCCGGTACTTTAACCTTTATCTGCGGCGGCGAAGCCAGTGCTGTTGAACAAGCTAAAGATGTGCTGCAACATATGGGCAAAAATGTGTACCGTGCTGGTGATATTGGTGCGGGCCAAGTTGCCAAAATCTGCAACAACATGTTGCTTTCCATTCTTATGGTCGGCACTTCAGAAGCATTACAGCTAGGTATATCGCACGGTCTTGATGCAAAAGTGCTGTCGGAAATCATGGCCCATAGCTCAGGTAGCAATTGGACGCTGGATGTATATAATCCATGCCCTAATGTGATGGAGAATGTCCCGTCAAGTAACGGCTATCAAGGGGGCTTCTTAGTCGATTTGATGGCTAAAGATTTAGGCTTAGCGCAACAGTCTGCGCTGGCGAGTGGCGCGGTAACGCCGATGGGTGCACTTACGCATAATCTGTATCGCAGCTGGTCACAACTGGGCCACGGCCGAGAAGATTTTTCGAGTATCTTTAACTATGTGGCACCCAGTCAATAACTCAAAAAAGAAATAGGAAAGGCATGCAAATTTCACAAAGTACAATTGTAATTACCGGTGGCGCCCAAGGCTTAGGTCGTTCCATGGCGGAACACTTTGCCGCTGATGGTGCCCAAATCGCCCTCATCGATATGAATGCCGACGCTTTAGCTGCAGCAGAACAAGTTTGCTCTGACCGAGGTGCGGCGAAAGTTAAAGGTTACGTGGTCAACGTAACTGATGAAGCCGATGTAGAAGCGGCGTTTGCACAAATCGTGGCTGACTTTGGTGCTATTCATGTACTTATCAATAATGCCGGAATCATGCGCGATGGCTTACTGATTAAATGCAAAGATGGCGAAGTTACGCATAAAATGCCATTGCAGCAGTTTCAATCGGTGGTCGATGTCAACTTAACCGGTAGTTTCTTGTGCGGCCGCGAAGCTTCAGCACATATGGCTAAAGCTGGTAACGGTGGCGTTATTATTAATATTTCCAGTGTTGCTCGTGCCGGCAACTTTGGTCAAACGAACTATGCCGCAACCAAAGCGGGCGTGGTCGCGATGACGGTAACTTGGGCTCGCGAATTGGGTCGCTTTGGAATTCGATGTGGTGCTATCGCACCAGGCTTTATTGAAACACCAATGACCGCGCAAATGAAGCCGGAAGCGGTTGAGCGAGCATTAAGCTTGGTGCCGCTACGTCGCTGGGGTCAACCCGACGAAATCGCGCACAGTGCGCGTTACATCATTGAAAACGACTTTTTCAGCGGCCGTGTCATCGAAATTGATGGTGGAGTTCGACTGTAACGGATATTCATGCGAAAACTACCTCCTCTGAATGCGTTAAAATCCTTTGAGGCCGCAGCACGGCACTTGAGTTTTACCCGTGCTGCAGATGAGCTTTTCGTAACCCAAGCGGCGGTGAGCCATCAGGTTAAAGCACTTGAAGAGTTTTTAGGTGTACAACTCTTCTTACGGCGCAACCGGTCACTGCTGCTAACGCCCGAAGGGCAAACTTACTTTCTCGAGTTAAAAGAGATCTTCGATAAAGTAATCGAAGCGACAGACCGCGTACGTTATGCCAGCCAAAGTGGCTCCTTAACTATTTCACTGCCACCGAGCTTTGCTATTCTATGGTTTGTTCCACGTTTAAGTCGCTTTCGTGAAGCATGTCCGGATATTGATGTGCGCATTCGCGCGGTAGACGAAGTCGACGGTTCATTAACCGATGATGTCGATGTTGCGATTTATTATGGCGCTGGTAAGTGGCCCGGTTTAAAAGCGTATAAACTCCACAATGAATTTTTGATTCCCGTATGTTCACCACATTTGTTGCGAGATACCAAACCGCTACGCGAACCTAGCGATTTACTTAATCACACGCTCCTGCATGATGAAACCAGAAATGCCTGGAAAGATTGGTTCAAATCGGTCGGCATCGACAAAAATAAGGGCGATAATGGCCCGATTTTCAGCCATTCCAACCTGGCGCTAAAGGCGGCGGTGCATGGACAAGGCGTGGCGCTAGCGAACAACGTGTTAGTAAAGCCAGAAATTGATGCTGGGCATTTGATTCAGATTTTCCCGGATGCATTACCGCGGAAAAAATCTTTTTATTTAGTTTGTCGTGACTCTCAGGCAGAAGTCGGTAAAATCGCCACCTTCCGGAATTGGATACTCAGCGTAGTCGAGGAAGAAGAAGATAGTTATGAGTGAAACCCAACGTATCGCCATTCAGCATGATAACCCTGAGGGTCGTATTCGATTGTTTTTTGCTCATGGTGCCGGGGCTGGATTACGTAGTGATTTTATGCAGTTTTCTGCATTAGCCTTTGCACTTGAAGGCTTTGAAGTGGTGCGGTTTAACTTTCCCTTCTGGCAAAGCTTCATGGAAACTGGAGTACGCCGACCACCCAACCGTATGGCTGAACTCGATCATTGCATGCGTGCCGTGGTGGGTCAGTTTAGCGATGACAAACCCTTCTATCTGGTAGGTAAATCGATGGGGGCACGCGTTGCTTTTCGATTGGCAACGGAACTCGGAGCACAAGGCGCTATCGCTTTGGGGTTTCCGTTTCACCCCGTAAAAAAGCCAAATAATTTGCGGCTCGATGATTTAGTCAATGAGTGTCGCAGTAATCTTATTGTGCAAGGCACTAAAGATAAAATGGGTACGGCTCGTGAAGTGGCCAACTATACTATACCGGAAAATATAGAACTAAAATGGATTGAAGAAGGCAATCATAGCTTTGAGCCCTTGAAACGTACGGGCTTAGACCGCGCAGAACTCTGGCAAAACGCCATTGATCACTGTGTGGCTTTTATCAAGAATCAGCAAGATATCAACCAATGAGTAATGAGATGATGACAGGAATTGTAGCCTATTGCCGCCCAGGATTTGAAAGCGACTGTGCCGCTGAACTACAAGATAAAACCGCTTTATTGGGTATATATGGTTATTGCCAAACGAAACCACAGCAAGGTTACGTCATTTACCGTTGCCAAAGCGAAGAGTCGGATCATCTCGCTAAAAAGCTTGAGTTGGACGACCTGATATTTACTCGCCAATTTTTCGCTATTCTCGCTGAAGTGACTGAATTACCGCAGCAAGATCGGGTAAGCAGTTTACAAGTCGCGTTATTGGATGAAGACTTACAACAAAGTTTCGCTGCGATAAAGCCTTGTGGCGATTTACGTGTCGAAACCCCCGACACCAACTTAGGTAAAGAACTATCAAAATTTTGTCGCAAATTCACCGTGCCACTGCGCCAAGGATTGCGCCAAATTGATTGGCTAACAGAAAAAGAGAGCGATCGCCGTCCTACCGTGCATGCTTTTTTCGTATCGAATCAAGAAGTGATCTTGGGTTATTCCTATAGTTTCAACCAGTCGCCATGGTTAATGGGTATTCCACGATTACGCTCGCCAAGCGATGCGCCAAGTCGTTCAACCTTAAAGTTAGACGAGGCTTTTCAAGTTTTTGTGCCAGAACACGAGCGTGAAGCCCGCATAACCTCGGGTATGAATGCCGTTGATTTAGGTGCAGCGCCAGGCGGTTGGACCTATCAGTTGGTGCGTCGTGGCATGATGGTACAAGCCGTAGATAACGGCCCAATGGCCGAGAGTTTGATGGACACCGGTCAAGTCAAACATATTCAAGAAGACGGCTTTAAGTTTCGCCCGAAAAAGAAGAATATCTATTGGTTGGTGTGCGATATGGTTGAGAAACCAGCGCGAGTCGGTGAGTTGATCACGAGTTGGCTGATTGATGGCGACTGCCAAGAAACCATTTTTAATTTGAAGTTGCCAATGAAACGTCGCTACCTCGCTGTGGCTGAATACCTTGCTCATATGCAAAACACTTTAAAAGAACATGGCCGTGGTAAATATGAGATCCAAGCGAAGCAGCTGTATCATGACCGCGAAGAAGTAACGGTTCATATTCGTTGGTTATAAAATAACGGACAATAAAAAACGGCGCTTAGCGCCGTTTTTTTATGCATAGAACAAAATCTAAAGTTACAGGCGGTCAATAATAGCCTGAGTAAAATCAGTTGTACCACCTGTTCCGCCAAGGTCACGAGTAGTGCGGTCACCGCTTGCAATAACATCAGTAACTGCGGCTAAAATACGTTGCGCTTGTTCAGGCATGTTTAAGTATTCCAGCATTTGAATCGCGGCAAGAATAACCGAAGTCGGGTTCGCTAAGTTTTGCCCAGCGATATCTGGAGCAGAACCGTGAACGGCTTCAAAAATAGCACAATCATCACCGATGTTCGCACCTGGAGCTAAGCCTAAGCCACCAACTAAACCGGCACAAAGGTCAGAAACAATATCACCGAAAAGGTTAGTGGTTACGATTACGTCGAACTGCTCTGGGTACATCACCAGTTTCATACATACCGCGTCGACAATCATTTCGTTGGATTCAATATCAGGGTATTCAGCCGCAACTTGGCGGGCAACTTCTAAGAATAATCCTGAAGTAGTCTTCAAAATATTGGCTTTATGCACCGCTGTTACTTTTTTACGGCCTTCACGACGCGCAAGCTCATAAGCAAAACGCACAATACGCTCTGCGCCTGAGCGGGTAACTTGGCTTAACGCGTGTGCTTCGTTGCCATCTTCAGATAAGGTTTGCCCCAAGCCTGAATACATACCCTCGGTGTTCTCACGAACGGTAATGATATCAATGTCTTCGTAGCGCGCTTGCGTGCCTTTGAACGACTTCACAGGGCGTAAGTTAGCGTAGAGATTGAAATGTTTACGCAGGCTCACGTTGATAGAGGTAAAGCCTTGCCCCATAGGTGTGGTTAATGGGCCTTTTAAGGTCGCAGGGTTGCGTGCAATCGCATCAAGCGTAGATTGCGGCAGTAACTCACCGGTTTTTTCGACAGCCGCTAATCCGGCATCGGCATATTCATATTGAAAGTTACAACCGGCTTTGTCTAATACCTTTAAAGTTGCACCAACAATATCTGGGCCAATACCGTCTCCGGGAATTACTGTGATTGTTTTGCTCATAAAAAATTCGTTCCTTACAACTTAGCGACTGAAAATGAACCTATTAACAAGGGTGCAAACTATAGCAGATTTGGGCGGGTAGCGGGCGTAGCCCAGCCATTAAAACGATTGATACTCACTATAAGCGTCGGCGCCCCAACCGATGAGAATGTCATCTTTGAATAACAATGGGGTGCATTCATCACGGGTGGTGATGCCATCGGATTTTACGTGATGGGTACGGTAAAATAGGATTAAAACTTCACCTTCTTCAATGGCTTTTGCTTCGCTGATATCGGGGGAGCCCAACAGGCGAATGACATCGCCTTTGGGAATACCTAAGTCGAGTCGGCCAATCTGCTTTAGATTAAAGGTTTCACGCTCTTGCCAACTCATATTTTCGGGATCAGCTTGATAAAGGTGAAGCACCAAAGCCGCCGCAGCGGCATAAATGGCAAACCCTATCAGCACATATTTTACGGTTTTTGACATATCTGGTACTCCACAACATCCAGTATTTCGCTAAGTATTAGTCAGTAATAACACGATAGCATGGATGATATACCGATCCCGGCAACTTCATACGTCCTTGTTCGACGAACGCCTGTAGTAACACGTCGAGTTTCTTCATCATGGCGGTTTCACCATGAATTTCAAATACGCCATGCTCGCGAATTGCACGGATGCCTTCATCTTTAACGTTACCGGCAACAATAGCGGAGAACGCGCGACGTAGGTCAGCAGCAAGGGCTTGTGGCTCTTGGCTGTTGTGCAAATTCAAGCCGGCAACATTTTCGTGAGTGGGCATGAATGGGCGCTGGAAAGCTTCGTCGATATGCAAAGTCCAGTTAAAGCAGTAAGAGTCACCGGTTTCGCGGCGGTATTCTTTAACTTGCAGTGCACCTTCGGTCATGACTTTTGCCACCTGTACTGGGTCGGCAATGATGACCTCGTATAAGCGGCGAGCTTCTTCACCTAAAGTAGCCACAATAAAGTCGTCTATGGCTTCAAAATAGCCACGACTAGATTCAGGGCCTGTTAATACGATAGGTAATACTTGGCGCGCATTATTTGGATGCATCAAAATACCAAGAATGTATAGCAACTCTTCAGCAGTACCGGCACCACCAGGGAATACCACAATACCGTGAGCACAGCGGACAAATGCTTCTAAGCGCTTCTCGATATCAGGCAGAATAACGAGCTCGTTCACGATTGGGTTCGGTGGCTCTGCGGCAATAATGCCAGGTTCGGTGAAGCCGAGGTAACGACGTTCTGTAATGCGTTGCTTGGCGTGACCAATGGTGGCACCTTTCATTGGACCTTTCATAGCGCCAGGGCCGCAACCGGTGGAGATGTTTAAGCTGCGTAAACCAAGTTGGTAACCCACTTCTTTGGTGTATTTGTATTCAACATCACTAATGGAGTGACCACCCCAGCAAACAATAACGTTCGGATCGAGGTTCGGTTGCACGACCTGTGCGTTGCGCAGAATATCGAACACCACGTGGGTCAAGGTATGGGTGTCTGCACCTTCTAAGACTTCTGGCTTGTAACGCTTACCGGTAAACAAAATATCGCGCAATACCGCTTCTACCAACTCTTGCATACCCACAATCAAGTGACCGTCAACAAAGGCTTCGGCAGGCGGGTTAATAAGCTCGAGCTGAACCCCACGCTCTGATTTTATCAGGTTAACGTCAAAATCTTTGTATTTATCAAAGATTTCAGCACTGCTATCGGTTTTGCTGCCGGCGTTTAATACCGCTAGACAGCAATTTCGGAATAGTTGGTAAAGAGGTTTATCGCTGGCTTGCTTAAGACGGTTGATTTCTAATTGTGACAGTAGACTCATGCTACCGCGTGGAGATATTTTTATTTTCATTCTTTATCCTTTTCTGAACTTACTGTCGGCTTAAGCGAGCGGATTGAGGGGCTGCCTCAAAGTCTGAACGGAAGGGGTTAATATCGAGCCCTCCACGGCGTGTATAACGTGCATACACAGTTAGCTGCTCAGGCTTAAACCGAGTCTTTATATCCATATACATTCTTTCAACGCACTGTTCATGGAACTCATTGTGCTGCCGAAATGAAACGATGTACCTTAACAGGGCATCAGGATCTAAACGTGGCCCTTGGTAACGTATCATTACTGACCCCCAATCTGGCTGATTTGTAATCAAACAGTTGGACTTGAGTAAATGGCTATGTAGGGTTTCGCTGACTATTTGTTTTGGGTCAGCGGCTAATAAATCTGGGTTGTAATCATAGCAATCTATTGTGACAGATTGATTGTCGATACAAGTACCCGGTAAATCTACAAATGGCTGCCGCTGGGCGTCTTGCAGTGTGACCAGTTGTACTGCTACAGGCATACCTGCGCATTGAGTTAAATCGGTACGTAGCTGTTGTGCCACATCGTCCCAGCTGGCCCAACGGCTATGATTGAAGCTATTAAGGTAAAGCTTAAACGACTTTGACTCAATTAAATTAGGCGATTTCACATCCACTCGGAATTCAGCCATGGCTACTTGTGGCAGACCATTTTGGTTTAACCAAGATAACTCATAGCCATGCCATATGTCTTCACCATGAAAGGGCAATGCCTGGTTCTCAGCGAGGCCTATTGGCGTTCTATTCAACTGGCGCGGCACTGATTGCAGTAGTTTCGCGTCAAAATGTTGAGGGTAAACGGTGGCTTGGCCTAGGTTTAAATGGTCGAGAGGTTGCTTCATGAATATCAATTACCTGTTACACTACTGAATTTTATGCAGTCGGACATTGTAACGCTCGCGGCTGTAGGTTTCCAGAAAAATAGAAATTGAGAGAAATTCATGAGCTTAGCGCAACATATAGATAACTTAGTCGAAGCCTATCAAGCTGCATATAAAGCCGCGGAAACGCCGCTGTTGGTGGAGCCGAGTGACGAGTGGAAGGCGCCAATATACTTAGAAGAAGCCGACGCTGACTGGGTCCATTGGCAACCGCTACAACAATCGAGTAGCTTGGCGTTTACCGATTTAGCCAATGCTTTAGAGCAGCCATTGCATGCAGATTTAGAGGTTTTATTTGGCCGCTGGTACGCAGCTGATCTTGCTGTGGAATTTGATGGGCATCCGTTGTGGCTATTGCAAAATCACGGGCCAGAAGATGCAGTGCGGTTGCAGTCCAATTTAGCCGGGCATGTGTTGATGAAGCGCCGCTTAAAGCAGCCAATAACGCTATTCATTGGCTTGGCGGAAGAATCTGATGATCTGTTGATTAGTTTGGATAACGACAGCGGCCAAGTTGGGCTTGAATTTGTGGGGCAACCTCACCATGAAATTCTCGCCGCTAACTTAGCTGAATTTGTACAGAAACTAACCCCGCGAGTAGTAGACCCGCGCCAATGAATGGGGTAGGTTAGAGCAAGCTGCAGTACCTAATAACGAACAGAATGAGGGAAATAGCATGCCAACCAGTGCTGAATTACGCTTAGAGCAAGTGACCATAACTTACTTGGTGGCCGATCACTTAAAAATGGCCGCCTCGCTGCTGTACCAAGCGTATCATGATGATGCCTTGTTAATGTCATTGTTTCAGGCCGAAAAATCAGATTATGAAATGCGTTTGCGCGCGGCAATACGGGAAGAACTCAACGCGTTTTGGGAGGCTCAGCAACCCATGGTCGGTGTATTTGATGGTGATTCTCTAGTGGGGGTCGCTTGTCTAACGCAACCGGGTAAAAGCTTTGGCCCAGGGCGCTACTGGCACTGGCGTTTAAAGATGTTGTTGACGGCTGGCTTTGTCAGTACCAAGCAATTGATTGAAAAAGAAAAGCGGATCCAAGAAGAAATACCGGGTACCGATTACCATATGCTAGCCTTTATTGCGGTAAGCCCTCGTTATCAGCACCAAGGCTGGGGTGATGTACTGATTCATACCGCGCAAAAAGCGTTGGAGGATGAGCCCGACTCGCGTGGTATAGCTGTGTATGTTACTCAACCGCAGTTACTACCGTTGTTTTATCAGCATGATTATACCGAAGTTACGGAATTTGCTATTGGGGATGTGGTCGGAAAGTTGTTATTTCAGCCGCGAACCAAACTGGAGTGAAGGATCATGAGATTTAATAGTTTCGCCGAATTTTATCCCTATTACTTAGCCGAACATAGTAATAAGTATTGTCGTGCTATGCATTATATCGGCAGTACTTTGGTAGTCGGCGTCATTATGTTAGCGATTTATACGAGCAATGCTTGGTGGTTACTCGCGATACCTCTAGCAGGATACGGCTGCGCCTGGTTTGGACATTTTGTATTTGAAGGAAACAAGCCGGCAACCTTTAAACACCCTTGGTATTCATTAGCTGCCGACTGGGTTATGTATGGCGAATTTCTATTGCGACTATTTCGATTGCAATCCAATCAGTCTACCGATGGTAAACGATAGGGTGGTGTTGAAACATCTCGCAGACGCAAATTAATCAGCGAGATATTACCTTCGTAGCGACTTTCGCCATCACTACTAAAAGCAAACTCATAATCGCTTAACCAACCAATATGCCGGCCTATTTTGGCAATACGGCCGCGCTTCCACGCGATATCAAGAAACTGCAATTGGTTTTGCTTACAATACTGCTGCGCGTAGCGGCGCGCGTACTCTGCTTGGCGGCGTCCTTGCCAGAATAAAACGATAACTAAGGCGACGCAGAGTAAAACAATCGCATCGGATAAAATCATTTATGCTTGCCCTATAAAATGTTGCCACGCCTGTTGCAAGCTGCTTGGCAGATCTTGTCGATGAAACAGGCCCAGTACCATGGCACGAAGCTCTGGTAAACTGAGCATATCACGAACCACCCCGGCAAAAAGCTTTGGCTGCTGTAATTCAGCGAGGCGTAATAAATAAGCTTCTAGATTCGCCCCAGCCAAAGTCGGCCATAATCGCGCGCACAATACGACCAGTTCGTCTTCAGTGGCTTCGGGGATTAAATTGGCAATGGCTGCTTTCACTTCTTCTTGTTCCGCGGCGCCTGCTAAAGCCCGCAACACCTGTAGTCGTTGCTCCTCAGTGGCTTGCGTAAGTTGACTGAGCAACGCTGTAACCAAAGCCTTAGGTGGAGTTATATGTTCTAAGGCCTCTGCGACAGCACGGCTTAATTCCGGCGGGTAACTACTAAAATTATGGGCGAGTTGTTCTAGAGTAACAGGGTGCTCGTTGAGGCGTGCACAGACATCGTGAATGCCCTGTACCCCAAGGGTACGCCAGCCATCTTGCGTTGGGTTGCAAAGTTCGCTTTGGGCGTGCTCAAAGTAAATTGAAGCAGGGCGCTGCCAGTATTGGTTCAGCGATGCATGCAAAGCTGCTCGTTTCGACTCGGCGGGGGTGAATAAATAGGCTGATTGCTGCAATTGTTGTTGCTGTTGCTCATTCAGTGCACCGGTAATTTGATTGCCTAATAAGGTGATTACTTGGGTGATATATTCTTGCTGGGCAGCTAAACTTAATAAGCCGCGTTCATCGAGTGGTAACTTTAAAAACCACAAATAGACTTGGCTATCGGTATTGCTTAATTTCGGCCAAAAGGCAATTGCGAACCACGCCTGTTGTTGTACTGGAAATGGATAAGGCCGCTGCTGCTGGCACATAGCATGAAAGGCATCATTGGCGATTGGCTGCACTCGTCGACCCAAATCGTATACGAGGTAATCGCTGTGCCCTTCGTTAAGTAGTTCAGAGAGAGTTGTTATTGTCATTTCACTTGCAACTGAAGTCATTTTGCTGAAAGATGTGCGCCATTATAGCGAATAAATTGGTCGTGGAGGTAGTGATGAATCAGCGCCAACGAGCCGCACGGTTATTGGAACGGATTGAAGCTGAATTAAATAGTCTTGGGGTGTGGCAAAGCCATAATCCACCGGCGCAAGCGTTAGCGAGCCAAGAGCCGTTTGCCATCGACACGTTAGATTTCCACCAGTGGCTGCAATTCATCATGTTGCCGCGAATGTGGGCCATACTTGATGGCGAGCTACCGCTACCAGAAAACATTGCAGTTAGTCCAATGGCCACTCAGGTTTATCGTGAACAGCTTGAGGAATACGAAACCTTGATCATGATTTTACGTGACTTTGATGTGCTATTAAGCGGTACTGACCCCCTCGTTGACGATGTCTAATAACAATCCTCTTCCCATTCTGTTTCAGGATGATGATCTGGTTGCGATAGATAAGCCTAGCGGCCTATTAGTCCATCGCAGCTGGATTGCGCGAGAAGCCACCGAGTTTGCCTTACAACGGGTGCGTGATCAGATTGGTCAACGCGTTTACCCTGTGCATCGCTTGGATCGGCCAACCTCGGGTATTTTGCTATTTGCTAAGCACCCTGATGCAGCACGGCAAATGACTGAATTATTTTCAACCCGGGCGGTAAGCAAGACCTATCATGCGGTTGTGCGTGGATACCTAGGTGATGGGGTGGTGGATTATCCACTCAAAGAAGAATTAGACAAAATAGCAGACGCACAGGCCGATACCGATAAGGCGGCACAAGAAGCCGTTACTAACTATCGCTGTTTAGACCAAATAGAACTGCCGTTTGCGGTGAGCAAGCGTTATCCAACCTCTCGCTACTCGCTGATGGAGTTGCAGCCGTTGACGGGGCGTAAGCATCAATTGCGTCGCCATATGTCGCATCTTCGGCATCCAATAATAGGCGATACCAATCACGGTGACGGGCGTCACAATCGTTTTTATCGTGAGCACTTTAATCTGTCACGGCTACTGCTAGCGGCTACCGGATTGAGTTTTGAGCATCCGGTTACGGGGCAGGCAGTTCAGCTTGAACTGCCCATTCCCAAGGAGTTTTTGCAGGTGTTTACTCAGCCCCACGCAACAACTCGTTAATACTTACTTTAGCGCGGGTTTGTGCATCTACTTTCTTCACGATAATAGCAGCATAGAGCCCGTGCGAACCATCCTTGCTGGGTAAGGTACCAGGCACAACCACAGCCCCAGCAGGTACGCGGCCGTAGTGAATCTCGCCGGTTTCGCGGTCATAAATACGAGTGCTTTGACTGATATAAACGCCCATCGAAATCACCGCGCCTTCTTCTACAATCACGCCTTCAACGACTTCAGAACGAGCGCCAATAAAGCAGTTGTCTTCGATAATGGTTGGGTTAGCTTGCAAAGGCTCTAGTACACCGCCAATGCCTACACCTCCGGATAAATGCACGTTTTTACCAATTTGTGCGCAAGAACCGACGGTTGCCCAGGTATCCACCATGGTGCCTTCATCGACAAATGCACCAATATTCACATAAGACGGCATCAACACCACATTGCGGCCGATAAAAGCACCCTTACGGACTTGGGCTGGTGGTACCACACGCATGCCTTCGGCGCGGAAGCGAGCTTCATCGTAATCAGCAAACTTGCTCTCAACTTTATCAAAGAAGCGCGTTTCGCCACCTTCAATCAGGTGGTTATCTTGGGTGCGAAATGACAATAAAACGGCTTTTTTGAGCCATTGATGTACCACCCATTCGCCATCTATTTTTTCAGCGACGCGAAGTTCACCACGATCAATGGCCTCAATAGCGGTGGTGATATCATCTTTCAGCTGCGCTGAAACGTTGCTTGGATTAATATCTGCGCGTTGGTCAAACGCCGTTTCAATACGCTGTTTTAATGTATTCATTACGAATCCTATGGTTTTACTTCATCGTTAAAATCGCTTAACTAGCGATCTAAGGCTGCAATAATCTTGGTTCTCAGTTGTTGTTTCTGATCGTCGGTCAAAGCTTTATTTTGCTTGGTGGTGACCACAAACATATCTTCCGCCTGTTCACCTACGGTAGTGATTTTAGCGGCTAAAATATTTAAATCTAGGGCTTGGAGCACACTAGCAACTCGCGCAACTAAGCCTGGTCTATCTAAGGTGATTAATTCAAAAGCAGTGCGCCGAGCGTGTCGCTCACTAACGAACACTACTTTGGTTTTAACCTTAAAGCTGCGCAATCGACGTGGCAATCGGCGCTGACTGCTGGGCACCGGTTGACGCTGTCGCAACACGTCGTGTAATTGCTGCTTCAAGGATTCAATATGACCCGCGTGAGTTAATGGGTTGCCATCATCTTGCAGCACCACAAAAGTATCCATAACGTAGCCATCACGCGTCGCCAAAATCTGCGCATCGTGGATGCTCAAGCATTGGCTATCAAGCACCGCTGCGACGGCAGCAAACAGATATTCATGTTCGAGGTGATAAATAAACAGCTCGGTGGTGCCTTGATTGTTTTCATCACCCAACAAAATGAGTGGTAGCTGCTCATCGCTTTGAATGGTTAGAATATGTTGTGAGTGCCAAGCAATTTGTTCAGGTTGGTGACGCAAGAAATAGTCCGCGGTAAAGCGTCCCCAAAGTTCGCGTACTT
Organism: Pseudidiomarina sp.; assembly: GCA_048269045.1. Classification (GTDB taxonomy): domain Bacteria; phylum Pseudomonadota; class Gammaproteobacteria; order Enterobacterales; family Alteromonadaceae; genus Pseudidiomarina. The sequence goes on along the minus strand of JBLWUG010000007.1, from coordinate 46,049 downwards.
GGGTCGCACTGTAACCGGCGCTCAGTAATAGCCCCATGGCGTGTGCCTGGTGCTCATGAACGCGATGGCGCATCTCGGTAGCGGTCGACACCTTCTTCTGTTGCAAAAACTTAGCCGTAGCAAGGTATAAATTCTCAAGTAAGGTGGCTTTCCAATTGTTCCATAGGCTGCTGTTGGTAGCTCGAATATCCGCCACCGTTAGGCAGTACAGGTAATCGAGACGTTCTTTGGTGCCCACCCGCTCAGCAAATTCTTGGATAACCACCGGATCATGAATGTCCCGCTTTTGGGCGGTAATCGACATGATGAGATGGTTGCGAACCAGCCAAGCTACAAGTTTGCCATCGTTTATTTCGAGTTCGTGTTGTTGGGCAAAGTTAAGCGCGTCAATTTCACCCAGCTCAGAGTGATCGCCGCCACGGCCTTTAGCAATGTCATGGAATATGCCGGCAATGTATAAGAGTTCAGGCTTGTTCATTGCTGCGACTAACTCAGCACACAAAGGAAACTCTTCTTCGTATTCAGGGAGTGAATACCGATGCAGGTTCCGCACTAACCGAAAGGTATGCTCATCTACTGTATAGGCATGAAATAAATCGAATTGCATTTGCCCCACAATTTGTTGCCATTGTGGTAGGTAGTGGGCCAGCACTTGATGTTGATGCATCAAACGGAATGCATGGCCACAGCCACGCGGATGGCGAAGCAGTTGTAAAAATAATTGGCGACACTGCGGGTCACTGCTTAGTGGCTGTTCAAGCTCACGGCGCGCGTTGCGCAGCAAACGTATGGTTTGTGCTTGAATCGCCGTAACTTTATCGCTTTCTGCGAGGAGTATTAAAAACTCTAAAAACTGCGCAGGCTGCTGAAAAACTTGGTCATGGCGAGCGGCGATTAAAGTACCGATACGGACAAAGTCATCATTTAAAATAACGGCTTCGGTGTCTGCAGTAGCGCCCAGTATGGCTTGATCAAAAAACTGCAGTAGCATCGCATTTAATTCACTGACGCCAACGACTGCGTTGAAATAATCTTTCATCATGGCTTCAACGGCATGCTTACCCGGAGCGCCATAACCTAAGCGCGCAGCCACCCCAGGCTGGAAATCAAACAACAAGCGTTCTTCACTTTTATTGGCTTCTAAATGCAGCGCAAAGCGAATGCGATCGACTAGCTGTTGGTATTCTTTTAATTCGACCAGCTCTGCAGCCGTGATGTAACCGTATTGCACCAAACTTTCTTCACTTTGAGTTTTAAAGTGCCGTTTTGCTATCCAAGCAATGGTTTGAATGTCACGTAAGCCACCGGGGCTGCTTTTTACGTTGGGCTCGAGGTTATATGAGGTGCTGTGATATTGCTGGTGGCGGACTTTTTGCTCGCTCAGCTTTTCTTGATAAAAGGCGCGACTTGACCAAGGGAATTGTTGTTGGATGGCTAAGTTTAACTGTTCAGCTAGCGGCTGGTGGCCAACGATGCGGCGATGTTCGAGCAGGCTGGTGGCAACACTCACATCTTTTTCAGCTTCAGCGATACACTGTTCAATGGTGCGCACGCTATGACCAACGTTTAAACGTAAATCCCAGAGTAGCTGCACAATTGCAGTGACTGCATTAGCTTGTGCTGGGGTAAGCTCAGAGTCGGCTAGAAATAGTAAGTCGATATCGGAGTAGGGGTGCAGACTTTGCCGACCATAGCCGCCCACGGCAATCAAAGCCAAAGGCTCGTCAGCAAGGTTAAATTGTTGCCAGAGCTGTTGCAGCAACTGATCAATATGTTGGCTACGATGCTGCAGTAAATAATCAATATCAGCCGAGATGAAGGCCTCGGCTGACCATCGCTGGTAGCGCTCTAGACTGGCGCGACCCGAGGCGACATTAATCACCGTGGGCCAAGCTTCAGGAGCGATGTTGGCCATTAGGCAGTAGTTGGCGTAATCACACGCGGAAGCGTTTCATCTTCTCGCAGTGTTAATACTTCAACACCATCCTCAGTGACTAATAGCGTATGCTCCCACTGGGCGCTTAAACTGCGATCTTTGGTAAGCACTGTCCAACCATCACGCATAAGTTTAGTGTGACGTTTACCAGCATTAACCATAGGCTCGATAGTGAAGCACATGCCCGGTTTTAACAAATCGCCAGTACCCGGCGTACCATAATGTAGAATTTGTGGATCTTCGTGGAATACCGCGCCAATACCATGGCCACAATATTCACGCACAATTGAGTAACCATGTTGCTCAGCATGCTTTTGAATAACGGCCGCAAAATCACCAGTGCGAATACCCGGTTTCACCATTTTAATGGCCATATACAAGGATTCTTGGGTAACGCGGATGAGGCGCTCTGCCAAGATGCTAGGCTTGCCAATGACGAACATTTTTGAGGTGTCGCCGTGATAACCATCCAATTTGACAGTTACGTCGAGGTTTAAGATGTCACCGTCTTTTAACGGCTTCTCATTGGGAATACCGTGGCACACCACATGGTTGACCGAGGTACAAACCGACTTCGGGAAACCGTGGTAGTTTAATGGTGCCGGAATCGCTCCTTTAGCAATGATATAATCATGGCAGATGGTATTGATTTCGTCGGTGGTAACACCGGCCTTAATATAAGGGCCGATCATATCTAGCACTTCAGCAGCCAAGCGGCCGGCTGCGCGCATTTTTTCAATTTCTTCAGGCGTCTTAATACTAATACTCATTCTACTTTATCTTTGTTGACCGGTAATGGCCGCTAGTTTAGCAGCTCAAACCGCAGCGGTGAAGCACAAAACTGAGTCGAAAAACTTGCGATGACAGGGCGATTTATGGTATAAAGCCGCCGCAATTCAAATTGCACTAAAACTTAAACACACACATACATCGACACATAGCTCGGGGTGCTTGTTTTAATTACAAGTCGAACTATGGGATGTATGGAGGCATAACCCCTTACAAAGGAAAAATTATCATGGCAAACGTGTCTATGCGTGACATGCTGAAAGCTGGTGTCCACTTCGGTCACCAAACCCGCTTCTGGAACCCGAAAATGAAACCATTCATTTTTGGCGCTCGTAACAAGATTCATATCATTAACCTAGAACAAACTGTGCCGATGTTCAACGATGCGTTGAACTACCTGCAACACGTTGCTTCTAACAAAGGTAAAGTTCTGTTTGTTGGTACTAAGCGTGCAGCATCTGATGCTGTAAAAGAAGCAGCGATTAACTGTAATCAGTTCTATGTTAACCATCGCTGGTTAGGTGGAATGTTGACCAACTGGAAAACAGTTCGCCAATCAATCAAGCGTCTTAAAGACCTTGAAATTCAGAGTCAAGACGGTACGTTCGAAAAGCTAACCAAGAAAGAAGCGTTGGTAAACACCCGCGAAATGGAAAAGCTAGAGAAAAGCCTTGGCGGTATTAAAAATATGGCTGGTTTACCAGACGTATTGTTTGTTATCGATGCCGACCACGAGCACATTGCTATTAGAGAAGCAAACAACCTGGGTATCCCAGTAATCTCTGTCGTTGATACCAACTCAAACCCTGATGGCGTTGATTATGTCATTCCAGGTAACGATGATGCGATTCGTGCAGTACAACTGTACTTAAACGCTGCAGCTGCTGCTATCAATGACGCACGTGGTGTTGTTGTTGAAGGTAAAGCTGACGATTTCGTTGAAGCTGATTCTGAGTAATTTAAAGTCATCTGATTAGAGGGCAAGTACATGGCTATTACAGCAGCTCTGGTTAAAGAACTGCGCGAGCGCACTGGCGCTGGCATGATGGATTGCAAAAAAGCATTAGTAGAGACCGGCGGCGATATCGAAGCAGCGATCGAAAATATGCGTAAAAGTGGTCAAGCGAAAGCAGCTAAGAAAGCTGGTCGTATTGCCGCTGAAGGTGTAATCCTGACTAAAACTGAAGGCAACACTGGTACTTTGGTTGAGTTGAACTGTGAAACTGACTTCGTTGCTCGTGACGAAAGCTTCTTAGCTTTTGCTGACAATGTTGTTAGCGCAGCGTTCGCAAACAAAGAAACTGACGTTGAAAAACTGAAAGCAACAGCCATCGAAGGTGGTACTGTTGAAGAAGTTCGTGAAACATTAGTTGCTAAAATCGGTGAGAACATGAACGTTCGCCGCGTGATGACCATTTCTGGTGCTGACGTGGTAGAAGGTTATGTTCACGGCGGTCGCATTGGTGTATTGGTTGCATTAGCAGGCGGCGACGCTGAATTAGCTAAAGATGTAGCTATGCACGTTGCAGCAAGCTCGCCTCAGTTTGTGAAGCCAGAAGACGTGTCTGAAGACGTTGTTGAAAAAGAGCGTAGCATTCAGATCGATATCGCGGTACAAAGTGGTAAGCCACAAGAAATCGCGGAAAAGATGGTTGAAGGTCGTATGCGTAAGTTTACGGGCGAAATCAGCTTAACTGGTCAAGCATTCGTAAAAGATCCTTCAATGACTGTTGGTGAATTACTGAAGCAGAAAGGTGCTGATGTTGTCACTTTCGTTCGTTTTGAAGTTGGTGAAGGCATCGAGAAGAAAGAAGAAGACTTCGCTGCTGAAGTACAAGCGCAAATGGCTGCAGCTCAAAAAGCTTAATGCCAATGACGCAATTACCGACCATTTACAGTCGATAATAGGAACCGCATCTTGCTCGGCAGGATGCGGTTTTTTTTTAAGGGTGAACCCCCTTATAACCTGAACATGGAGCGAACTGATGACACCTAGTAGCAAACCAAGCTATCGTCGTGTTTTGTTAAAGCTAAGCGGCGAAGCCTTGATGGGCGATGAAGCTTTTGGAATTGACGCCAAAGTGCTTGATCGTATGGCTCAGGAAATTAAAGAGTTAGTAGAATTAGGCGTACAAGTTGGTCTCGTCATTGGCGGTGGCAACTTGTTCCGCGGCGAAGGGCTCGCCAAAGCGGGAATGAACCGCGTAGTGGGTGACCACATGGGTATGCTGGCAACCGTAATGAACGGTTTAGCGATGCGCGATGCGCTGCACCGTGCTTTTGTTAACGCCCGTTTGATGTCAGCGTTTGAGTTAAATGGAGTCTGCGATAGTTACAACTGGGCAGAAGCCATCAGTTTATTAAAATCAGGACGGGTAGTGATTTTCTCTGCCGGTACCGGTAACCCTTTCTTTACCACAGATTCAGCAGCATGCTTGCGTGGCATTGAAATTGAAGCTGAACTGGTTCTGAAAGGTACTAAAGTCGATGGCGTGTATTCGGCGGATCCAGTACAAGATCCAAACGCAAAACTTTATCGCCAAATTAGTTATAATGATGTATTAGAAAAGCAGCTAAAAGTGATGGATTTGGCAGCCTTCACCTTAGCTCGTGATCATAATCTTCCGATCCGAGTGTTTAACATGAACAAGCCCGGTGCGTTAAGAGCCGTGATAACGGGTGAAGATGAAGGTACACTGATCGCCAACGAAACTATTATCAATCAGGCCACTTAGGCCAGCTCGAAGCATTGAAGGAAAAACAACGTGATTAACGAAATAAAACAAGACGCTAAAGAACGTATGGGTAAGAGCGTAGAAGCGCTGCGCGGTCAAATCGCGAAGATTCGTACAGGTCGTGCGCATCCGAGTATTTTGGACGGTATTATGGTGCCTTATTACGGCGCTGACACCCCGTTGCGACAGTTAGCGAATATCACCGTTGAAGATTCACGTACATTAGCACTGACGGTATTTGATAAGTCGTCAGCGGGTGCGGTAGAGAAAGCGATTATGACCTCTGACTTGGGGTTAAACCCAGCCTCTGCAGGCGCCGTGATTCGTGTACCACTACCACCTTTAACTGAAGAGCGCCGTCGTGATCTGGTTAAAATTGTTCGTGCAGAAGCAGAGCAAGGCCGCGTTGCGGTACGTAACATTCGTCGTGATGCGAATAACGACCTGAAAGAGTTATTGAAAGATAAAGAGATTTCAGAAGACGAAGAGCGTCGTGCAGGTGAAGAAATCCAAAAGATAACAGACACTTACGTTGCACAAATTGATGAAGCTTTAGCAGAAAAAGAAAAGGATCTGATGGAAGTTTAATCGGATAACTGTTTTTCACTTTGGTGGATGGCGCCGTGTCAGGTATACTCGCACGGCGTTTTTTCTTGTATGGCAAGCATTATGAACTCAACGGACGTTTCAACAATTCAAATGCCTAAGCATGTGGCGATTATCATGGATGGTAATGGTCGCTGGGCGAAGCTTCGCGGCAAACATCGAACTTTTGGCCATAAGGCTGGAGCAGAGTCGGTGCGGAAAGCCGTCCAATTTGCCCGTCAGAAAGGTATCCCTTCTTTAACTCTCTTTGCGTTTAGTAGCGAAAATTGGAAGCGTCCAGAACAAGAAGTTTCAGTATTAATGGAGCTTTTTATGACGGTGCTAAAACGTGAAGTTAAAAAACTCCATAAATATAACGTTCGATTACGCATAGTTGGCGATATTTCTGGTTTTAGTTCGCGTTTACAAAAGCAAATTGCCGAAGCTGAAGCTTTAACTGCCGATAATACTGCCCTGAATCTTAATATCGCAGCGAATTATGGTGGCCGTTGGGATATTGCTCAAGCGGCACAAAAGTTGGCTCTGCAAGTGCAAAGTGGCACACTAGCAGCAACGGATATCAATGCTGAACGCTTGGCTAGCGAGTTACAGTTGGCCGACCAGCACGAACCAGATTTATTAATAAGAACAGGTGGAGAACACCGCATTAGTAATTTTCTGTTATGGCAATTGGCCTATGCAGAGTTTTATTTCAGTAAGGTATTATGGCCCGACTTTAATGATCAGGAATTTGCTGCGGCAATTGCTGACTTTAGTTGCCGCGAGCGTCGCTTTGGTTTAACCAGCGAACAACTGCAACAGGCTATACTTGATACCGATGTGACAACCGGGGAAAATCTTGCTTAAACAACGTTTGTTAACCGCACTCATTTTAATACCTGTCGCGTTATACGCGGTATTTGGATTGCCTTTGATAGGCTTTGCGATGGCTATCTTGGCGCTAATGGCGGCAGGGGCGTGGGAATGGTCTCCGCTAATGGGCGTAAATCGTCGCTCTGGCCGTATCGCTTACACGCTAAGTGTGGTTGCGGCTATTGCTGCACTCATGTGGTGGGTACCTATTACTGAGATTTGGTCCGACGGCGAATTAGCGCCGGTTTTGTACTACATCATTCTTATCGGCTGTGTGTGGTGGCTATTCGCCTTAGTCCTAGTTCTTAATTATCCCCGTAGTCGTCGAGTATGGTCGCGGACGCGCTCTATCGTTGGCTTATTCGGCTGGTTAACGCTAATTCCTGCCTGGGCCGGAATCATGGCGATACGAGCTTTAAACTATCCAGAGCAGCCCTTGTTTGGCGGCTTTATGGTGCTATTCGTATTGTTACTGGTGTGGGCGGCAGACGTAGGAGCCTATTTCGCCGGTGTTCGCTATGGACGCAATAAGTTAATGCCGGCAGTAAGTCCTGGAAAAACCATGGAAGGCTTGCTTGGCGGTATTACCTTAGCTTTTGTGGTGATGATGGTTATTGCCCAATGGTTGAAGGTTCCTGCTGAGCAATACACAGGGTTTTACTTAACCGGCCTCATTACTGTCGTGGCATCGGTGTTTGGTGATTTAAATGAAAGTATGTTCAAACGTTGTGCCGGAGTGAAGGACAGTGGTTCATTGCTGCCAGGGCATGGTGGTATCCTAGATAGAATAGATAGTTTGACAGCGGCGTTGCCGGTGTTTGCATTCGCCTACTTATTACTCTTGGCTTGATATGAAACAGCGCATTACGATTTTAGGGGCTACTGGCTCTATTGGTAAAAGTACGCTGGCCGTGATTGCAGAACATGAATCTCGGTTTGAAATTTTTGCGCTGACAGCGCAAAGCAACGTCGCGAGTATGACTGAACTTTGTCTGGCCTATCAGCCGCAATATGCAGTCATGGTTGATAAAAAGGCTGCCGCAGCGTTACAACAAGCCTTGGCCGGTTGTAAAACCGAAGTGTTAGCCGGCAAAGAGGCCTTAAATCAAGTGGCCGCAGCTGCTGAAGTAGATATCGTAATGGCCGCTATTGTCGGCGCCGCCGGTCTAATGCCCACCATGGCCGCTGTAGCAGCTGGAAAACGCGTTTTACTCGCCAATAAAGAAGCTCTGGTGATGTCAGGTCAGCTGTTCATGGATGCGGTCGCGCAACATGGCGCCCAACTACTGCCTATCGATAGCGAACATAACGCTATCTTCCAATGTTTGCCGGAATCGATACAACAGCCTTTAGGTAATGCATCTTTGGCGGCAGCTGGGATCTCACAAATCTTACTCACCGGCTCCGGTGGTCCATTCCGTGAAACGCCATTAACTGAACTCGCGCAGCAATCGCCTCGAGCAGCTTGTGCGCACCCGAATTGGTCGATGGGACAAAAAATTTCCGTCGACTCAGCAACCATGCTGAACAAAGGGTTGGAATACATTGAGGCGCGCTGGTTATTTAACTGCGAACGCGAGCAACTGCAAGTAGTGATTCATCCTCAAAGCGTGATTCATTCCATGGTTAGTTACAAAGATGGTTCGGTAATTGCCCAATTAGGACAACCTGATATGCGTACCCCCATTGCCTACGGTTTAAGCTACCCAGAGCGAATGGAGAGTGGGGTAGCAGCGCTTGATTTTGCCACCTTAAACGAACTCACGTTTTGTGCTCCCGATCCGCAGCGTTATCCTTGTTTACAACTGGCTATTGAAGCCTGTTGGAGTGGGCAGTGGGCAACCACAGCATTAAATGCTGCCAATGAAGTGGCGGTCGCGGCGTTTTTGAAAGAACAAATTGCTTTTACCGAAATTGCAAAAACATGTGATAAGGTGCTGCAAAAGCTATCGTCACAAGAGTTGGATTCAGTGGCTGCATTAATTGCGCTGGATCAGGAAGCTCGGGCCATAGCTCAACAAGTTATGGAGTCGCAGTAATGTTGAGTTTTATCTGGTCGTTAGCTGCTTTTGTAGTGACCTTAGGTATTCTAGTTACTTTTCATGAGCTTGGGCACTTCTGGGTGGCCCGTCGCTGTGGTGTGAAAGTATTAACTTTTTCGGTCGGCTTCGGTAAACCTATTTGGCAGCGCCAAGCCAAAGACGGGACTCATTATCAAGTAGGGATTATTCCTCTTGGTGGTTATGTGCGCATGCTCGATGAGCGCGCCGATGAGGTATCAGCTGCAGATAAAGCTAATACCTTTAACTCAAAATCAATTAAACAACGAGCAGCCATAGTCGCAGCGGGCCCAATTGCAAACTTTTTGTTGGCTATTGTCGTACTCTGGGGTATGTTTTTAATCGGTGTGCCGTCGATTAAACCTGTTATCGGTGAAGTAACAGAGAATTCGATTGCGGCACGAGCGAATGTGATTAGTCCTGCTGAGATTATTGCCGTTGATGGTAAAGAAACGATCGATTGGCAGCAGGTTAATTTGGCTTTCGCGGGAGCGTTAGGGCAGCAACAGGTTGATGTTGTCGTCCGTGACGAAAAGTTACGAGAACATGAGTTCAGCTTAGATATAAGTGGCTGGCGTCTCGGGCAACAGCAGATTCCAACCTTTATGGCCTTGGGCTTGCAACCGTACCGACCGCACATCACAATGGTACTAACTCAAATTGCTGCAGAATCGCCTGCTGCAACTGCTGGATTAGCCGTTGGCGATAAAATTGTTGCTTACAATGGAACTCCTGCGGAAGATTGGCCTCAAACCAGTGACTTCATTGCCAAATCGGCAAACACGACAGTAACCTTTACGGTGCTTCGTAACGGTCAAACCGAAACCATAGATGTGGTTATAGGCGAGCGTGAAACGGCACAAGGCAATATCGGTTATCTAGGCGTGGCGCCGACTGTTGAACCTTACCCTGAACACTACCGATTTGTTCAGCAATATGGTTTGATAGATGGCTTAGTAAAAGGTACGGAGCGCACATGGGAACTCATGGTTCTCAGTGTGAAAATGATTGGAAAACTGCTAACTGGCATCGTATCAGTTAGTAACCTCAGCGGGCCGGTAGCCATCGCTGAGGGAGCAGGGACTTCGGCCAGTTATGGTCTGGTCTACTTTTTAGGGTTTCTGGCGCTAATTAGTGTGAACCTCGGTATTATCAACTTAGTACCTCTTCCGATGCTCGACGGCGGGCATTTAGCCTTCTTAGCCGTTGAAGGTATACGCGGAAAAGCCGTTTCGGAAAAGGTGCAAGCGGTATTTTACCGGATAGGTGGAGCACTAATTTTTGCATTAATGGCCATCGCAATTAGTAATGATATTTTGCGATTGTCGCAATGAAACGACATGTACAACATAACAATTAAGTAGCACAGAATGACGTTAAAAAAGCTGTTCTTGAGCGCCCTGGTTGCAGCGGCAGCTCTACCCGCACAAAGTGTTTACGCACTGGATGTTGCAAATAACGCCGAAAGTAGTGTCAAAAATTTTGTCGTTGAAGATATTCGTGTAAAAGGATTACAACGAGTCGCCCTTGGCGCAGCGTTGACCTATATTCCTGTTCGCGTTGGTGACACCGTTGACGACAGCACGGTGCGCCAAAGCATTCGCTCTCTTTATTCATCAACACATTTCGAAAACATCGTGGTTAAACGCGATGGCAATATGCTTATTTTTGAAGTGACCGAGCGTCCCACCATCAGTTCCATTGAGTTTGATGGCAACAAAGACATCAAAGATGAGCAATTGCTTTCTAGCCTATCGGATAGCGGCATTGTTGAAGGTGAGCAACTCGATCGTACCACTATTGCTAGTATTGAAACGGGCTTGGAAGACTTCTTCCATAGCGTGGGTAAATACAATGCCAAAGTTGATGTGAACATCGTTGAATTGAATCGTAACCGTGTGAGTGTGAAGCTCAACTTTGACGAAGGTGATTCTGCGACCATTCAGCAAATTAATATTGTTGGTAACCACACCTTTAGCGATGAAGAAATCCTCAACCGATTTGAGTTGAAAGACAAACTGCCGTGGTGGAACTTTATCGGTGAAAACCGTTATCAAAAACAACAGCTAACGGGCGACTTGGAAACCTTAGAAAGTTTTTATAAGGATCGTGGTTACCTCGGCTTTAAATTAAAGTCAGTGCAAGTCAGTATGACGCCAGATCGTAAAGGCGTTTATATCACCATGAATGTTGAAGAAGGTGATATTTATACCATTAAAGACGTGCGTGTCATTGGTGACTTAAAAGGCCACGATGAGCTGATTGAATCCTTTATAAAGATTGAACCAGGCACCACCTACAATGCTGCTCAAATTACCATGCTGGAAGAGGGCATTTCGAAGTTCTACGGGCGCTTTGGTTATGCGTACCCTGAAGTTCGAGCCATTCCTGACGTACAAGAAGGCAGCACCGAGTTTGATCTGATTTTCTCGATCAATCCAGGTAAGCGGGTTTATGTAAACCGCATCAACTTCATTGGCAATAATGTTACCGCTGATGAAGTGTTGCGTCGTGAGATGCGTCAGTTAGAAGGCGCACCTTTGAACGACTCGCAAATCGAACAAAGTAAAGTTCGCTTGGAACGCCTGGGTTTCTTTGAAACTGTAGAAACCAATACCACCAAAGTTGACGGTAGTGACGAACGTGTCGACGTTGATTTTGTGGTAAAAGAGCAGCCATCAGGCTCTTTTAACTTTAACTTTGGTTACGGTGATTATTCAGGTTTGCAAATCGGTGTTGGTGTCGCCCAAGAAAACTTCATGGGTTCAGGTAACCGCGCATCGGTAAACGTGAATACCAATAAATACAACCGTTCCGCGAGTATTGCTTATACCGACCGCTACTTTACTAAAGATGGCGTGAGCTTAACCGGTAGCCTCTACATGAGTGAGTTCAATGCCGGTAAACTCGATAACTTTGTGCGTTATAACAAGAAACAATATGGTATTAGCGCGCAGGTAGGTTTCCCGATTAGTGAAATTCAAAGCCTTAGCTTTGGTGCAACCTATCGTAGTGAAGAAATTAACGATGTGGAAAGCTACGAGCAAGTTACGCGTTTCTATCGTCCATTTGTCGACCCTCAAGATCCTAATGCGGGTGTCGCCTTTGATGTTTATGAATTAACGTCGGCTTGGAACCGCATCACTTTAAACCGGGGAATGTTCCCAACCGCGGGTTCATCGAACTCAGTGCAAGTTGGGGTCGCAACGCCATTTAGTGATGTGAACTACTTCCGTATTAACTATGATTTCCGTCATTACTTACCTGTTACTCGTGATCACAGCTTTGTGTTCATGACGCGGATGCGTTTGGGTTATGGTAACGGTTACGGTAAAGACAGTAATGGTAACGAGTATCTGTTCCCGTTCTATGAAAACTTCCGTTTAGGTGGTCGTGATAGCCTGCGTGGTTTTGAAGCGAATACTGTCGGTCCTAAGGCCGTTTATCGTTTCCCACAGAACTTGAACGGCATTCCTGGTGTCGACGGCAGCCCGGGTACGATTCCATTACCGAGTTCTTCAGATACCTTAACGGTAAGTCAATTCTCGGTGGGTGGTAACGCACTCTTCGTCGGTGGTTTAGAATTAATTGTACCGACACCGTTTATTTCTGAAGAAAATAAGAATACAGTTCGTACAAGCTTATATGTCGATGTTGGTAACGTGTGGGATACTGAGTTTGACTACAAAACTTATAGTCAGCTACAAACCAACCCAGGTTCATTCCCGTTGGATGACTATAGTAAGCCAGACTTGTTCCGTGCTTCAGCCGGTATTTCGGTACAGTGGATATCACCTATGGGCCCGTTAACCTTTAGTTTAGGCCGTCCACTTAAGTCAGAGTTTGGTGATAAAACACAAGTATTCTCGTTCAACATCGGTACTACATTCTAATTATATAAAATAAAGAGTTATCAAGGAGTTAATTGTGAACAAACTAGTTAAAACAGGTATTGCAGCTGCTATGCTATCAACCGCCATGTTTGCTAACGCCGCAGAAGCGCAGCAAAAAATTGGTGTGATTAACGTGCAGCAAGTTTTCCAAAGCTTACCGCAAGCGCGTGACTTGGAAACCCAAGTACAAAACGAATTCAAAGCACAAATTGATGCGATCAATAAAATTGAAACGCAAATGCGTGAGTTGAGCGAAAAAGCACAACGTGATGCATCAATCATGTCAGCGGGTGAGCGCGTCAGTGCAGAGCGCGAAATGGAAATGCTAGAAACGACTCGTCAGTTGAAAGTGAAAGCATTGCGTGAAGACATGGGCCGTCGCTCTAACGAGTTGCGTGACCAGTTGTTAATGGACATTATGCGTAATACCCAAAGCGTAGCTACAGAAAACAGCTATGATTTAGTATTACAACGTTCAGCTCTAGCTTATGCAACAGAAGCATCAGACTTAACTGATGACGTCATCAAAAAAATGACAGGTGGTAAGTAAGTTAATGCAAACCCTAACTTTGCAACAACTCGCCGAGGCTATTAACGCTGAGGTACAGGGTGATCCCAATCTGGAGATCACCGGAGTTGCAACGCTTGCCTCGGCCAAACCGGGGCAAATTGCATTTTTGGCTAATGAAAAATACCGTGCGCAGCTGGACAGCACCCAAGCCAGCGCCGTGATAGTCGCACCAAACGTCGAAGTTGGAGATAACACTTCGGCGTTACGGACGAAAAACCCTTATGCCGGATTTGCAAAAGTTGCGCAGTTACTCGATACCACTCCAGCTCCGGCATCGGGCATTCACGCTTCAGCACAAATACATCCAACCGCAAAGTTGGGTGCTAATGTCGCGGTGGGCGCTAATACAGTGATTGCAGAAAATGCCGTTATTGGCGATAACGTAGTGATTGGTGTTGGTTGTTATATTGGTCCTGACGTTCAACTCGGTGCAGGAACGCAGCTGTGGCAACACGTTGTTATTTATCATAACTGTATTTTAGGCAGCGATTGCTTAGTGCATGCTGGCACAGTTATTGGTGCCGACGGTTTTGGCTGGGCGAATGAGCAAGGTAAGTGGATTAAGATTCCACAACTCGGACGCGTAGTTATTGGTGACCGTGTTGATATCGGTGCGAGTACCACCATCGATCGCGGTGCACTGGATGATACAATAATTAGTTCTGGTTGTATTATCGATAATCAGTGCCAGATCGCCCATAATGTATTTATTGATGAAGATACTGCCATTGCGGGTTGCACAGTATTAGCTGGTAGTTGCCGCATCGGCAAACGCTGCTTAATTGGTGGTGCTACCGCTATTAATGGGCATATTGAGATTTGCGATGACGTGCAAATTAGCGGTTTCTCAATGGTCATAAAAGCGATCACTGAGCCCGGTGTATATGCGTCGGGAATACCAGCGGCGCCACATCGAGAGTGGCGGAGAAATGGCGCGCGTTACCGTCAATTAGATGATTTATTCAAGCGTGTAAAAACCATCGAGAAACAACTCGATAATGATCAAAATAGCTAAGGGGTTTTCGTTTTGTCCGATAATGGTGCTTTTGATATTAAAGAAATATTAAGTTTATTACCCCATCGGTATCCATTTCTATTGGTAGACCGTGTGGTTGCTTGTGATAACACCACAAAAATTCATGCCATTAAAAATGTCACTGTGAACGAACCGATTTTTACGGGACATTTCCCGGAAAACCCGATTTTTCCAGGGGTATTAATTCTTGAGGCATTAGCCCAAGCAGCAGGTTTGCTCGGCTTTAAAATCACCTCAAGCACGCCAGGCAGCAATGATTTGTACTTATTTGCTGGTGTCGATAACGCCCGCTTTAAACGCCAAGTGTTACCCGGTGACACGATGGATTTACATGTTGAATTCGTTAAAGAGCGCCGTGGTATTTGGGTATTTAAAGGCCGCGCTGAAGTGGATGGCGAATTGGCTTGTAGCTGCGATATTATTTGTGCGAGAAGAGAAAGTTAAGTGATTCATTCAACTGCAATCGTTGATAAAAAAGCAAGAATAGGGGCCAATGTTGAAATTGGTCCTTATAGCGTTATTGGTCCCGATGTCGAAATTGGGGATGATTGCGTGATAGGTCCCCATGTCGTGGTTCGCGGACCAACGACCATGGGCAAGCGTAACCGTATTTTTCAATTCTCCTCAGTGGGAGAAGATTGCCAAGACAAAAAATATGCCGGCGAACCCACGCGGTTAGAAATTGGCGATGACAACGTTATTCGTGAGTGTGTCACCATTCATCGCGGTACTATCCAAGATCAAAGCCTGACCAAAATTGGTAGCGATAATCTGTTAATGGCTTATGTACACGTTGCGCATGACTGCATCGTTGGTGATCATGTAATTCTAGCCAACAACACTACCTTAGCCGGCCATGTGCATGTCGGTGACTGGGCGATTTTAGGTGGTTTCACTGGTGTTCACCAATTTTGTCATATCGGTGCCCACGCTTTTACCGCAGTTAACTCGGTGGTGGTACAAGATATTCCACCTTACGTTATGGCTCAGGGTCACAATGCGGTGCCTCGCACCATCAATAGTGAAGGCCTGAAGCGCCGTGGTTATACGCCTGAGCAAGTGCAGAACATTAAGCGCGCTTATAAAATCTTATATCGCCAAGGTCTGACCGTGCCAGAAGCCATAGAAAAAATGGCAGCGCTCAACGATGAAGCCTTGCAACCACTCATTAGCTTTGTTGAAAATAGTTCGCGCGGAATTATTCGATAACTCGACAGCCCTGAGTCAGAAACCAAAAACATGTCAAAAACTAAACCTTTAATCGCGGTAATAGCTGGCGAGCATTCGGGAGACCTATTGGGATCTGGAATGTTGGCCGAATTACGCCATCGTTATCCTGAAGCCGAATTTATTGGTGTCGGCGGCCCATTAATGCAAAAACAAGGGCTTACGAGCCTGATTCCGATGGAAGATTTAGCCGTGATGGGTATCGCAGAGGTTGCTGCGCGTCTATTTACCTTGCTAAGACACCGAAAGACGTTGATCGAAACTTTTCTCGATCGTCGCCCTGATGTGTTCGTGGGAATTGACGCTCCAGATTTTAATATACCTATTGCCAAGCAATTGAAAGCTGATGGCATACCTACGGTGCATTATGTTAGCCCGTCGGTATGGGCATGGCGCCAGGGTCGCATTAAAGGCATAAAAGCAGCCATTGATCATGTACTGTGTTTGCTGCCATTTGAGAAGAAGTTCTATGATGAACATGAGCTTCCGGCGACTTTTGTGGGCCATCCGTTAGCGGATAGCATTCCGTTGCGTTGGAGTGAACAACTGGCTCGCGCTGAATTAGCTTTACCATTCGCAGCGCCATTGATTGGTATATTACCAGGTAGTCGTAAGGGTGAAGTAGCCCGCCTTGGACCGTTATTTCTGCGGACCGCTAAGCGCATGCATAAACTACGGCCTGACTTGGAATTTGTCGCACCCATGATTAACGCGGCGCGAGTTGAACAATTCCAGAAAATGATTAAGCGTATCGCCCCTAAGTTGCCCATTCGCGTCATTGAGGGCAATGCACGAACCGCAATGGCAGCAACCGATGGTTTGCTATTAACTTCAGGTACCGTAACTTTAGAAGCCATGCTAATTAAGCGTCCCATGGTGATCGCATACCGGTTTAATTGGCTGAGCTATCAGTTGATAAAACGACTTTTCAAAGCCAAATATTTTGGTCTGCCAAATTTATTGGCAGCTGAAAAAATTGTTCCTGAGTTTGCCCAAGGGCAAGCAACCCCGGCACGCTTAGCTGAAGCTTTACTGCAACAAATAGAGCCGGTTAACGCCGCTGGTATTATTGACCGCTTTACCGAACTTCATATCCAATTACAGCAACAAGCCGATACCATCAGTGCGGATATTGTGAGTAGCTACATCGATTAAGGAGTATCTATGCGCGCCATTATCGCTAGTAACGAAGGTTTACCTTTATGGGAGCAGCATGAGCAACCCGAGATGGCTGCTGATGAAGTACGCATTAAAGTAGCTTACAGCGGTATGAATCGCGCGGATCTTGCACAGATCGGCGGCGTTTACCCACCACCGCCAGGGGTGACTGATGTGCTTGGCTTAGAAGTCAGTGGAACCGTCATTGACGTGGGCGCTGCAGTCACTAACCTTGCTGTGGGTGATGAAGTTTGTGCCTTGCTAAGTGGTGGCGGATACGCGGAGCAAGTGGTAGCGCCCGCGAATCAAGTGTTGCCTATCCCTCAAGCCATGACATTGGCCGAAGCCGCGGGTATTTGCGAAGTTTTTGCTACCGCTTGGTTTAATATTTACGATATAGCCGCCGCTCAACCCCACGAACGAATTTTAATTCATGCCGGTGCCAGTGCCGTAGGCCAAGCTGTGTTGCAGTTGGCTAAACACTTTAATAATCCAACCTTTGTGACTGTCGGCAGTGATGACAAGCTAGAGTTGTGCTTACAAGAAGGTGCTGAAAAAGGCTGGAATCGCTATCAAGGGAATTTTGTTGAAGCCGTCAAAGAATGGGGTGGTGCGGACATTATTCTTGATCCTGTCGGTGGTGATTACTTTGCTTGGAATCAAGAAGTACTAAATCTCGATGGCCGTCTGATAGCTATAGGGTTGCTTGGTGGCCGTGCGGCTTCCATTGATTTTGGTCGGTTATTAATGAAACGCCAACGGGTAATTGGCAGCACCTTACGCAGCCAACCGAATGCGATTAAAGCTAAACTTATGCAAGCTTTACATGAGCAGCTCTGGCCGTTATTTGCGAGTAACAGATTGCGCGCAAATATAGATACAGTGATACCGATTGAAAATGTCGAGCAGGCACTAGCACGAATGGCAAGAAATGAAACTCAAGGGAAATTAATACTGGCTTGGTAATTCGGAAGAAATTGAGTAGAGAAATGGTGGAGGGGGAAGGATTTGAACCTTCGAAGGCTGAGCCGTCAGATTTACAGTCTGATCCCTTTGACCACTCGGGAACCCCTCCACACAGGCGGGCATAATAGCAGATTGAGCCTTTCTGTAAACCCGTTTATGATGGTTTTATCCAAGTAATTAAAGCGAGAGTGTCTAAGTGAGTGGTATTCAACCAGAAGTTGACGAGTTAATAGACAGGTTTCTAGATCGGCTTTGGTTGAAGCAGGGCGTTAGCATCCATACTAGTTCTGCGTATCGATCTGATTTACGTAAATTCCAGCAGTTTTTAACCCAATTTAAGCGGCCATCGTTAGTCGAAGCTGCACCAACGGAGCTTGAAGACTATCTACTCTGGCGCCGCCAACAAGGCTTATCACCGCGTAGCACTTCGCGCGCCTTGAGTGCGCTGAAAAAGTTTTATCAATATGCCGTTGCTGAAGGCTTGTGCGCGAGTGACCCGACCGCTCGGCTCGAACGGCCGAAACAACCGCAAGCGATACCGCATAGCTTATCTGAAGCTGAAGTCGAGGCACTGTTAGCCGCACCAAATTGTGAAGATCCAATGCAATTACGCGATAAAGCCATGTTAGAAGTGCTTTATGCAACCGGGCTACGGGTTACCGAGCTGGTCCAATTGACGGTTGATCAAGTGAGTATGCAGCAGGAATTGGTTCGTATAGTAGGTAAGGGCGACAAAGAGCGCTTGGTCCCCTTAGGTGAAGAAGCATTAGAATGGCTGCAACGATACTTTGAGCATGGGCGTTTAGTCCTGCATCAACAGCCAGGTGACTGGGTATTTACCAGTCGTCGGGGCGGGCCTTTAACCCGACAAGCATTTTGGTATCGAATTCGCTACTATGCCCAACAAGCTGATGTGCGATCGCACTTGTCGCCACATACGCTACGGCACGCTTTTGCTACGCACCTGCTTAATCATGGTGCTGACTTACGCGTGTTGCAGATGTTACTGGGCCATAGCGATTTATCCACCACACAAATATATACACATGTTGCTCGCGAGCGATTACAACAACTACATGCCGCGCACCATCCGCGAGCATAGCAACGACAAGAAAGGGTTTATTTTGAAGAAACTATTGGGTGTTGCCTTTACTTCTTTGCTGTTAATGGCGTGCTCGCCAGCAACTGAAGGAGAACTGGACGTTAGTCATCTCGAACGAATGGGTTTTACCGTGGAATCACACCAACCAGCACCGATACCGGGGTTAGTGCAGGTGATTACCGACCAAGGCTTAATCTATACCGATGTTACCGGCGAAAAACTAATCAGTGGCCGCATTTATGATATGACTTCGGGTGAGCCGGTAAACTTGAGTGATCAAACCCTCAACAAAATGCGTCAACAAGATTTAGCGAAGGTTGCAGCCAGCACCATTGAGTACAAAGCCGACCACGAGAAGTATGTGATTCATGTGTTTACTGATGTGGATTGTGGCTACTGCCGCCAATTTCATAAGCGTTTACCCGAGTATTTGGCCGCTGGAATTACCGTGCGCTACTTAGCTTGGCCGCGACACGGGTTAGCTAGTGATACTGCAGAGTTGATGCGCAATGCTTGGTGTGCAGAAGATAGCGCGGCAGCGCTTGCTGCGCTCAAGCAAGACCAGCCAATCGCCACACAAAGTTGCACGGATCCGGTAGCCGCACATTTTGCGCTGGGTCACAAATTTGGTGTGCGTGGCACGCCAGCGATAGTTCTCGATTCGGGCCGCTTAATTCCGGGCTTTGTTCCGCCTCAACAATTATTAGCTGAATTAGAACCATAATTATGAGCATTCAAATACGCCGTTATGAACCTGTGGATGTGACTGGATGGTCCCATAATCTACCTCCCTTATTGGCGCAAATACTGGCGCGTCGCGGCATCAAAGATCAGCAACAACTAGATTTAAGTGCGCGCAATTTGCCTCATTACGAGCAATTGCAGGGTGCTAACGAAGCCGCTGCGGTACTACTTGAGGCCATTAAAAACGGCCAAGCCATATGTATTTGTGGTGACTTTGACGCCGATGGCGCAACCTCCACCGCATTGATGATCTCTGCGTTGCAGGCGATGGGCGCCAAGGACGTTTTTTATATTGTTCCGAACCGCTTTGCCGAAGGGTATGGGCTATCGCCAGCGGTTGTTAAGCAAGCGCACCAGCAAGGCGCAGATATAATTGTAACTGTCGATAGTGGCATATCTTGCCATGCGGGCGTTAACGCTGCTAAAGCACTCGGCATGCGCGTTATTGTTACCGATCATCATTTGCCCGGTGAGCAGTTGCCGCCCGCAGATGTGATCGTGAACCCGAACCAGCCGAGTTGCCAATTCCCGAGTAAAGACATCGCCGGCGTGGGCGTAGCTTTCTACGTGCTACTTGCTTTGCGTAACCAATGTCGAGAGCTGGGTTTGGCGACGCCAAACTTGGCAGATTGGCTGGATTTGGTGGCGGTAGGCACGGTTGCCGATGTGGTGAAACTCGACGGTGTGAATCGAATTTTAGTCAAGCAGGGGTTGCAGCGAATCCGCGCTGGCCATTGTCGACCGGGGTTACAGGCACTGTTAGCAGTGGCAAAGCGCGACCCCAAACAGTTACAAGCTGCCGATTTAGGGTTTGCGATTGGGCCTCGAATTAATGCCGCCGGGCGATTGGATGATATGGCCGCGGGCATCGAATGTTTGTTAGCCGACGAAACAGTATCAGCGACCACCTTGGCACAACAACTGGATAATTTGAACCAAGAGCGCCGCACTATTGAAGCGAGTATGCGCGAAGAAGCTGAAGTTTATGTGGCCTCGATAGAGACGGACGTGGCTAATTTACCGGCCGCATTAGTTTTGCATCAACCAGGTTGGCATCAGGGCGTGGTTGGGATTGTCGCGGGGCGCGTCAAAGAGCGTTGTCACCGTCCGGTGATTGCCTTTGCCGAAGCTGACGATGGTACATTGAAAGGGTCCGCACGCTCTATCCCAGGTTTACATATTCGTGATCTGCTGGAACGCGTGCATAGTTTACATCCTGGATTAATCGAACGTTTTGGTGGTCATGCGATGGCCGCAGGGCTCAGCATCAAGCCCGAGCAATTGGATACATTTAGAGCGGTAATCACTGAATTAGCAGGCGAATGGCTCGATGAACAACAATTAACTCGCGTACTTTGGTCTGACGGCGCATTGGATGCATCCTGCTTTAGCGAGCCGTTTGTGCGTCAGCTTGAAGCCTTGGGCCCTTGGGGACAAGGCTTTCCCGAGCCACTCTTTGATGGTGAGTTTCGAGTCGTTCAGCAGCGTTTAGTGGGTGAAAAACACTTAAAGTTAGTACTGGAAACCGCTGACCGTGTGGTCTTAGATGCGATTGCATTTCAGGTGGATACCGAAATTTGGCCTAATGCTTCGGTGCAACGTATTCATGCACTGTATCGAGTGCAATTAAATCACTTTAGAGGGCGCACTTCTGTGCAGCTGCAACTAGAGCATTTTGAAGCTTTACGGTAGAATACCGTCCCTTTGCTAGACAACACTAAATCGGACCGCAGAATTATGTTTGAAACCAATGCTACCTATGTCGCAATCAAAGAAATGCGCAACCGCAGCGAGATGCTTCGGGGGTATCTTTGACTATGCTGAACGTGTCGAACGCTTAGAAGAAGTTACCCGCGAACTCGAGGATCCAGAGATTTGGAATGATCCTGAACGCGCGCAAGCGTTAGGCAAAGAACGTTCTAGCTTAGACCAAGTGGTTAGTACCTTAAACCGATTGGCGCAAGGCTTAGATGATGTTGAAGGGTTAGTCGAACTCGCTGTAGAAGCAGAAGATGAAGACACCTATAACGAAGCGGTAGCTGAATTAAACGAATTGAACGAGCAGTTAGAAAGGCTCGAATTCCGCAGAATGTTTTCCGGTGATCAAGATGCTTCTGATA
Source organism: Pseudidiomarina sp. (assembly GCA_048269045.1). Taxonomy (GTDB): domain Bacteria; phylum Pseudomonadota; class Gammaproteobacteria; order Enterobacterales; family Alteromonadaceae; genus Pseudidiomarina. Next base: position 24,254 of record JBLWUG010000007.1, on the reverse strand, counting down.
GCTACCTTGATATTCAAGCGGGGTCTGGCGGTACTGAAGCCCAAGACTGGGCGAACATATTATTGCGAATGTATTTACGCTGGGCAGAGTCGCATAATTTCAAAGTTGAAATTACCGAGATTTCAGAAGGCGATGTGGCAGGTATAAAATCTGCAACCGTTAAAATCACCGGTGAGTATGCTTACGGCTGGTTACGCACTGAAACTGGTGTGCACCGCTTAGTAAGAAAATCTCCCTTTGATTCAGGTAATCGTCGCCATACTTCATTTGCGTCGGTGTTTACCTACCCGGAAATTGATGATTCGATTGAAATTGACATCAATCCGGCGGATTTACGCGTAGATACCTATCGGGCTTCTGGTGCAGGTGGACAGCACGTTAACCGCACGGACTCGGCGGTTCGTATTACGCACGAGCCAACTGGCACCGTAGTACAATGTCAAAGCGACCGCTCACAGCACAAAAACCGTGACTCAGCGATGAAGCAGTTACGCGCTAAGCTCTATGAGTTAGAATTGCAAAAACAAATGAGCGAAAAGCAGGCATTGGAAGAAACCAAGTCGGATATTGGCTGGGGCAGCCAAATACGTTCGTATGTATTGGATGATGCGCGAATTAAAGATTTGCGCACCGGCATTGAAACGCGTAATACCCAAGCGGTATTAGATGGCGCTTTGGATCCTTTTATTGAAGCAAGCCTGAAGTCAGGTCTGTAAACCTTTTTTGAACACCCGTAAATTTAATAGGAATGAATTACCATGAACGATAAAACGCAAGCACCTGAGTTAGATGTAAACGAACAGATTGCTCAGCGCAAAGCAAAGCTTGCTGCGTTACGTGAAAAGGGCGTCGCGTTTCCGAATGACTTTCGTCGAGATAGCTTAGCCGCTGATTTGCATGCGCAATATGATGGCTTAGATAAAGAAGAATTAGCAGCGAAAGGCATTCGTGTAAAAGTGGCTGGCCGTATGATGACGCGTCGTATTATGGGTAAAGCGAGCTTCGCGACCATTCAAGATATGTCGGGTAAGATTCAGCTTTACGTGGCACGTGATAATCTTGCCGAAGGCTTCTATAACGAAGAGTTCAAAAAATGGGATTTGGGTGACATTTTAGGGGCTTCAGGTACTTTATTTATTACCGGTACTGGTGAGTTGAGCGTACAAGTTGACGAAGTACGTTTGCTGACCAAAGCATTACGCCCGTTACCAGATAAGTTTCATGGTTTAGCTGATCAAGAAATGCGCTATCGTCAACGCTACCTTGATCTCATTACCAATGATGATTCTCGTCAAACCTTCTTGGTACGCTCAAAAGTGGTTGAGTACATTCGCCGCTATTTAGCAGAGAAACAATTCTTAGAAGTTGAAACGCCGATGATGCATAGCATTCCTGGCGGTGCTACAGCGCGTCCTTTCACCACGCACCATAATGCGTTAGATATGGATTTATTCCTGCGGGTTGCCCCTGAACTGTACTTGAAGCGTTTAGTGGTTGGTGGTTTTGAAAAAGTATTCGAGATTAACCGTAACTTCCGTAACGAAGGTTTATCTACCCGTCATAACCCAGAGTTCACCATGCTCGAGTTTTACTGGGGCTATGCTGATTACCTAGACCTAATGGATTTAACCGAAGATATGTTGCGTGGCATGACCACCGAAATATTAGGTTCGGCAGAATTTGAAAGTGAAGGCGTTAAATACGACTTCAATAAGCCTTTCGATCGCTTAACGGTGAACGAGGCGATTCTTAAGTACTTACCTAGCGCCAATGAAGATCAATTGAGCACCTTAGAAAGTGCCACGGCATTAGCGAAAACTTTAGGCATCGATGTAAAAGATAACTGGGGCTTAGGTCGAGTACAAATTGAGATCTTTGAAGAGGTTGCTGAGCATGAGCTGATTCAACCGACCTTTATTACCGCGTACCCAGCGGAAGTATCTCCATTAGCGCGTCGAAATGATGATAATCCTTTTGTTACTGACCGTTTCGAATTCTTCGTCAGTGGCCGCGAACTTGCCAATGGTTTTTCTGAGCTTAACGATGCGGAAGACCAAGCACAACGCTTCAAAGAGCAAGTTGAACAGAAAGATGCGGGTGATGATGAAGCCATGTTCTTTGACGAAGATTACATCACGGCACTAGAGCACGGCTTACCACCAACAGCAGGTGAAGGCATCGGTATCGATCGCTTGGTCATGCTGTTAACAGGTTCACCTTCAATTCGTGATGTGTTGTTATTCCCACACATGCGCCCCGTTAAAAAATAATGGGCTGCTGATATAGAAAAAGTGAACCTTCGGGTTCACTTTTTTGTTGCTGGCAAGGCTTGCAGTAAATCATCTAATAATTCTTGTTTATCTTCGATACCACAACTTAATCTGAGCAAATCGGCAGGGCAAGGTGTGCCTTCACCTTCAATGCTAGCGCGATGTTCAATTAAGCTTTCGACCCCCCCTAAAGAAGTAGCTCGTTTCCATAGTTTGGTGTGCGCAGCAACATGAATGGCAGCGGCTTCTCCGCCTTTAAAACGTACCGATAACATCCCACCAAAACCACCTTTCATTTGTTGGCGAGCAATGTCATGCCCGGCAAAACTGGCTAAGCCAGGATACAACACTGCCGCGATGGCTGGGTGGTTGGCTAAGTGTTCCGCAATGAATTGAGCATTGGTGCAGGCTTCGCGTACGCGTAAGTGCATGGTACGCATTCCGCGCAGAAGTTGATGAGCATCATGAGGGCTAGGAACAGCACCACCTTGAGCACGAACATTACGAATACGTTGCCACAGGTCAGAGTCAGTGGCCGTGACTAAGGCTCCGGCAACCAAGTCGGAATGCCCATTCAAGTACTTAGTCGCCGAATGCATAACAATATCGGCGCCGAGCAATAAAGGTTGGGTGAGTAATGGCGTTGCGCAAGTTGAATCGACAGCCACTTGAGCGCCGGCGGCATGTGCTAGCTCACTGATAGCCGCAATATCACTGATGGTCCACAACGGATTCCCCGGCGTTTCTAACCAAACTAATTTCGTTTCATGGGGGCGCAGATGGTTTTGCACCTGATTAAGGTCAGTCATATCAATAAACTCGATACGTAAGCCCCAATCGGTAGCAAAGTTAGTTAGCCAGTTGCGCAAGGCCCAATACATAACTTTTGGTGCGAGCACGTGGTCCCCCGGTCGCAAACCTTGAAACACCGCGGTGGCCGCGGCCATGCCGGAACCGAAAATTAAGGCGTCATGGCCTTGTTCAAGCTGGCAAAGTAGCTGCTCAACGGGTTTATAGGTTGGATTGTCAGCGCGGGAGTAGACATTACCAGTTGGATAACTGTTGTCAGCACCACGAATAAAAGTGCTAGCTACATGAATAGGGGATACCACACCCTGCGTGAGTGGGTCATGGTTGCCCATAGCCTGTGCTAAGGCGGTAGCCGAACTGTACGGGTAATTATGCTTGGACATAGCGATTTAATCTCACTGTAGCTGGTGTTGTTCAGCTTAACAGTTTCAAGTATATCCGCTGATCACACAAGCAAAAAAAAACGCACCTAAAGGTGCGCTTTTCCTGACTACTTTATAACTTAGTCGTGATCGTGGTTACCGTCTGCATGAACGTGGCCATGCTCAAGTTCGCTCGGATCAGCGTCACGTACTTCAACAACTTCAACGTCAAAAGTTAAAGCAACGCCTGCTAATGGGTGGTTACCATCAACAGTAACTTCGTCATCTTTTACGTCAACAATCATTACTGACTGCTCACCGTTATCTGTGCTAGCACGGAACTGCATGCCAACAGAAACTTCATTTTCACCAAATAAACTACGCGGAACGGTTTGAATTAAACCATCGTGGCGTTCGCCATAAGCGTTAGCTGGCTCAATTTCAGCGTCAAACTTATCGCCTTGTGTTTTGCCAGCTAAAGCGTCTTCTAAGCCTTTGATCAACATACCGCGACCAAAGATGAACTGTAACGGCTGATCTTCTTTCGATTGATCCAGCACATTACCTTCTTGGGTTTTCACGGTGTAGTGAATTCCAACGACTTTGTCCTGGCTAATTGTTTGACTCATGTTTCATCCAAATTATAGGGCAGTGGGTAAATTTCCAAGAGACTCGCGTCATCATCTTTAATACGTAGCTTGGTATCTGCCGAGAAATCGCTCGGGAGTACCGCCAATATATCAAGAGAATGCTCTGCACGGCTCACTGCATTAATTACCGTGCCGGCACGACGCCAGTTTTCACCAAGCTGCCGTTCAACGGTGGCACCCGCTGAAACTGGCTGGCCTTGGCCACGCAAGCGAAATAGTGCACGCTTCTGCCTGCCCAAATACTTCATTCGGGCGATGGTCTCTTGGCCGATATAACACCCCTTAGTAAAGCAAATACCATCTAAAGCTTGGATATTTAGCATTTGGGGCACATATTCTAATAGTGTACCTGAAAGTAGGTACGGTCGACCACGTTCGATTTCAAGGGCATGCCAATAATTTTCGTGAGAATTCGTTGGAAAATCATCGCGAGTGGTCACCATGAGGTACTGTTCTGGCTCATGACCGAGTTGTAAAACAACACCTTCGCCGCACTGCGTAACTGTCTTGTCAGCATCATTACTTAATGGTTGTTGGACAAAATCAGCCACACGAGCAGGTGCTGCGGTGCCGAAAACACCATAAATATTAAATTCTTCTGTGGCGTCGACAATTTCAGTTTTGCTAAACACCCCAAACTTTTGCAACTGCTGGAGAGATTCTTGCAAGGCGGGCAATGTCGTAATTAGTAATACTGATTCACCGTAACGAGCAACGAACAAAGTGCTCATGGTGTTACCTTTACTGTCACAGTGAGCCGCGTATAACCATTGAGAATCGGTTAATGTGGTCATGTCACAGGTTAACTGATTTTGTAAAAAGGCATCAGTTTGAGGGCCCGTAAGCGAAATCACCCCATAGGATTTAAGTGAAACCGTTACGTATTCCGGCGGAGCTTTGGTAAACTCTGTATTTAACACAATGAACCTCGTTTCTTATTCTCGATATCACCATTAGGTGGGGACGAAAGTTTATTATACAAGCTCTTTGATAAGGTCAGAAGGAAAGGTCATGGAAAAACTACAACAAGATGCAGATTCTCTAAAAGATAAGAATCGGTTACGTTGGGCATGCCGCCGTGGCATGTTGGAGTTAGATGTTTTATTCATGCCATTCGTAGAACAAGCTTATGATGATCTTGATGTTCAACAGCAAAGCGTCTTTCGTCGCTTATTAACCTGTGATGATCCTGATTTATTTGCTTGGTTTATGGGGCATCAGCAATGTGAAGACCAAGAATTAGCAACCATGGTGGCTTACATTTTGAGCCGCGTAAAGGTGTAACGTGCGTTGGCAGCTGGCTATTTGTCCTTGGCGCTGGCTGCGACTGCCACCACAAACGTGGGGAGTGCAGTCACAACCCTGTGAATGGGTGTGTTTAACTGATCTCGATCAGGTGGTATGGCGAACCCAGCCGCTAAGCTGGGTCACTAGTTGGTTCATTTTGCTAAAGCTGTATCAACCCGGCTCAACTAAAACGCAATGGCTGTGGGTTTGGCATGGTTGGCTGAGCCCGCTCGAATACCGCCGCTTATGCCGGATGTTACTGCGTTGGCGTGAGAATGGACGGCGCCGTAGTTTCGAGTAGCAGCGGGTAATCTGCATTAAAGTGCAAACCTCGACTTTCCTGACGCTGCATGGCGCAACGCACGATTAGCTCGGCAACTTGCACTAAGTTACGCAACTCCAATAAATTATTGCTGACTTTAAAGTTACTGTAATACTCGTTAATTTCTTGCTGGAGCAACTCAATGCGCCGCAACGCACGCTCTAAGCGCTTGTTGGTGCGCACAATACCCACATAATCCCACATAAATAAGCGCAATTCATGCCAATTGTGCTGAATAATAACTTCTTCATCAGAGTCACTAACTTGGCTGTCATCCCAGGCGGGTAAACGCACCGGTTGAATCACTTCCGGTAGCCGGCTAGCAATATCAATGGCCGCCGCACGGGCAAATACCAAGCATTCAAGCAATGAGTTACTGGCCATGCGATTGGCGCCGTGTAAGCCCGTGTAAGCCACTTCACCGATGGCATATAGATTGTTGATGTCGGTGCGTGCCTTGAGGTCGGTTTTAACGCCACCACAAGTGTAGTGAGCGGCGGGTACGACCGGCATGGCATCTTGGGTGATATCAATGCCTAAGCTTAAACATTTCTCATAAATATTAGGGAAGTGCTCTTTAATGAAGGCGCTGGGCTGATGAGAGATATCAAGATACATGCAATCGGCGCCAAGGCGTTTCATTTCGTAATCGATGGCGCGAGCGACCACGTCGCGCGGTGCTAGTTCTGCGGCAGGATGAAATTCCGGCATAAAACGGCTGCCATCTGGACGTCTTAAATAAGCACCTTCACCGCGCAGCGCTTCGGTGAGTAAAAATGTTTGGGCATTCGGGTGATACAAGCAGGTGGGATGAAATTGATTAAACTCCATGTTGGCTACGCTGCAACCAGCGCGCCAGGCCATGGCAATGCCATCGCCACTGGCGATATCAGGGTTGCTGGTATACTGGTAGACCTTCGATGCACCGCCGGTGGCTAGGGCCACAAAGCGTGCTGATATTGTTTCTACTTGTTGTGTCAGTCGATTAAGAATATAAGCGCCATAGCACCGAGCTTCACCACCCACATGTTTCTCAGTGATCAGATCGATCGCGTTGACTTGCTCGAGTATGGTGATATTAGGATGCTTTTTAACTTCACTCACTAATGTTGTTTGAACCGCGCGACCGGTTGCATCAGCGGCATGGAGAATGCGGCGATGGCTGTGGCCACCTTCTTGCGTGAGGTGAAAACGTTCTGCACCTTGAGCATCAGCGACGCGATCAAAGCCCACCCCGAGGTCAATTAACCACTGTAGGCTTTCTTTGGCGTGACGGGTGGTAAACTCAACCGCCGCAGGTTCACATAGACCCGCGCCGGCAACTAGCGTATCTTCAATATGACTTTCGATGCTATCATCTTCATCGAAAACGGCGGCAATACCGCCTTGAGCATAATAGGTCGAGCCCTCGGTAAGAGGGCCCTTTGAGAGTACCATGACTTGAGTTTGGTCGGCGAGTTGTAAAGCTAGGGTTAAACCCGCGGCTCCGCTGCCTATAATCAAGACATCACATTGATATTGTGGATTTTGTTCCATACAGTATGAGGGATATTCGCGTTAAAAAACGCTGATTTGCCAAAGGAATAAAATAGATTTTACTCTTTTGAATTTATTTTGCGAACTTTTTACGCTGTAACGGGTCATAATTTGCAATTGCACATCGGGCCTAATATCTGACGTAACTAGGGGTTGAGGAGAGCAGGCTCGGATGAGCGAATTAGAAACAGATAAAGCCCTGGTTGAACGAGTCCAACAAGGGGATCAAAAAGCGTTCGATCTGTTGGTAAAGAAATATCAGCATAAAGTGATGAGTTTAATCTCTCGTTACGTCAAGCAACCAGCAGATGTGCCTGACGTGGCGCAGGAAACGTTCGTTAAAGCGTATCGAGCGTTACCGAATTTTCGTGGTGATAGTGCGTTTTATACATGGCTGTATCGAATTGCAGTGAACTCTGCGAAAAACTACTTAGTCGCACAAGGGCGCAAGCCACCAGCGAGTGATGTTGATGCAGGGGATGCGGAATTTTATGAAGGTAGTGGCGCACTAAAAGATAGTGCTTCACCTGAACGAATGCTGCTTACTGATGAAATTCGCAATGTCGTGATGCGAACCATTGATGAGCTACCAGAAGATTTACGCCGAGCCATTGTATTAAGAGAAATAGATGGTTTAGGTTACGAAGAAATTGCGATAGAAATGGACTGTCCTATCGGCACCGTACGTTCACGGATATTTCGTGCACGTGAGGCAATAGACCAGCAGTTGCGACCTTTATTAGAGCGTTAAAACTGAACTTGAGGATTTTTTATGTCAGATCGTTGCTTACAAACAGCTTCAGCGTTATTAGATAATCATCGTCGGGATGACGATGACGCGAGCGCGTTTGACGCAAATATTGAAGACGTATTGGGGAACCGTGAAGCCACAGATGCATGGCAGCGCTATGCCATGGTTGGTCACATTATGCGTGACGAAGCCCCAGTATCAACTCCTATCGATATCAGCGCCCAAGTGCAGCAGCAGCTGCAGCAAGAAAATAATGTGGTGCGCCCACAGTGGAGCGCTAAAGGTGCTTTGGCGAGTGCAGCCCAGCGTTGGTTAAAACCGGCGGCTAGTGTTGCTATCGCAGCCAGCGTCGCGGTAGTGGCAGTCATGTCGGTACAACCACCGGTAGGCACGCCAGCCAATGTGGATAGTGCAACACCAGCGTTAGTCACCAATCCCTTTGGTGGTCGTAACCTGGTGAGTTACAACACCGTGGTTCAGGGTGAAGCACCTTCTGCGGCCGAAGTTGCACAACAGCGACAGCTACTGCAATCCTATATGCTCGATCATCAGCGTCAGTTGCAATTATCGTTGCAAGCAGAGCGGGTGAATAACCAAGAACAACGTCAAGAACAAGAGAAGCCACTGGAACAGAATGACTAAACATTTGCTCGTTGTTGCCTTACTCATAGGGTGTGTAGCATCTCCTCCTGGGCTCGCTCAAACTGAATCTGAGCGAGCCGAGAATGCAGGCCAAGCGTGGTATGACCGAATGGCTAGTGCATTACGAGAACTTAATTTTGAAGCCACATTGGTAAAAACCCATGGGCAACGAATTCAGCCGATGCTGTGGATGCATGGCTTGCACCAAGATGGCTTGGAAGTTGAGTTACTCATGCAATTAAATGGCACCGATGTTCGGGTGCTGCGTTTAGGTGACCAAACGTCCTATTATTTTCAGCCTTCCGACAATTCCTACTCCCTTGAAACCGATGTTACCTTTGGCTTGTTGCCAGCGGCGTTCTATAAACCGTTTTCGGAGTTGAACGAACACTATCAAGTGGTTGCTAGCGGCGGCATGCGCGTTACTGGACGTCCAGCACAATATTTGCGCTTGGTAAGCCGCGATAACAATCGCTACCACTACGATTTATGGATAGATCGCGACACTGGAATGCTGCTAAAGCTACAAATGATGACCCCGCAAGGCGAAATACTTGAACAATTACAGTTAACAACGCTGCAGCTGTTTGCCGAATTGCCAGTATCACTGGATCATCTCAAAGGTGCGCAGCGACCACCAAAACTCTACGATAAGCAAAAACTTCAAGCGCTGCAGTTTGGTTTTGAGCCGCAATGGTTACCGCAAGGTTTTAAATTATTGCGTAAACACCATAGATCGTTGTATCACATGGGTATTCCTACCGACTATTACCTCTATAGTGATGGTCTTACCGAAGTGTCGATTTATATTGCCAACGATAATGAGCAAAAATTACCCGATTTAGCACTGCAAGGGCCAGAATCACTGTATAATACCCAGCAACGAGGTTATGTCATTACTGTAGTTGGAAAGCTTCCCGTTGAAACTTTGCGCCGAATTGGCGAAAATATGGAAGTTCCAAGGCAGTCAGGTCGATAAAGGGTATGATTCGCGAGATAGCTGAGATTGTGGCTGTTGAAAAACAGCGCTTAGTGGTGTCCACACAACTTAAAACAGGTTGTGGCGGTTGCGCACAGCAGAATACCTGTGGTGCTGGAATCATTTCCAAAGCATTTTCCGATCGGCGGGCCGAATTCTCGGTGTCACGCCCAGCAGGCGATTTTCATGTCGGGCAACAGATCGAATTGCTACTACCTGAAGTGGCATTAACCAAATTTTCATTATTGATGTATGGAATTCCCATCCTAACCTTGTTGCTCATTGCCAGCGTGCTATCGAATGTAGCTTGGATGTCAGAGGGGTGGGTAATCATAGCGGCATTTGTTGGCTTCGGACTAAGCTTTAAAGGCTTACGCTCGTGGATGAAAAAGCGCGATTTACAAGTAAGCCAATTACTTAGTGTGCAACAAATCCACTAACATCATCGAAAAACCTTTGTTCCTCACCGCGGAATCAGTATGATCAGCGGTAATTGTCATATTTTACTTTTGTTTTTGCGGGGGCATTAATGCCAGAACAGGCGTTTAAGCAAGCAAATATACGCAACTTCTCTGTAATTGCGCATATAGACCACGGTAAATCAACGTTATCTGATCGTTTGATTCAACACTGTGGCGGGTTAACTGATCGCGAAATGGCGAACCAAGTACTCGACTCGATGGATTTAGAGCGTGAACGCGGAATAACCATCAAAGCACAGAGCGTAACTTTAAATTATACGGCTAACGACGGCGAAGTTTACCAATTGAACTTCATCGATACGCCGGGTCACGTCGACTTTTCTTATGAAGTATCTCGAAGCCTAGCGGGTTGTGAAGGCGCGCTATTAGTTGTCGATGCCGCACAAGGTGTTGAAGCACAAACTTTGGCAAACTGTTATACGGCTATTGAAATGGATCTTGAAGTGGTACCGATTTTGAACAAAATCGATTTACCACAAGCAGATCCAATGCGAATTGCTGAAGAGATTGAAGACATTGTTGGTATTGAGGCTATTGATGCCGTGCAGTGTTCTGCAAAAACCGGCATTGGTATTGGTGATGTGCTGGAACGTATTGTTAACCAGATTCCACCTCCGCAGGGCGATCCTGATGCGCCACTACAAGCACTGATTATCGACTCATGGTTCGATAATTACCAAGGTGTCGTATCATTGGTTCGCGTTAAAAACGGAACCTTGCGCGCTGGCGACAAAATGAAAGTGATGTCGACCGGGCAAACTCACCAAATTGATAAAGTAGGTTTCTTTTCACCGAAGCCAACCGAAACCGGTGTACTTCGTTGTGGTGAAGTAGGCTACGTGATTGCTGGTATTAAAGAAATTACCGGCGCACCAGTCGGTGATACCTTAACCTTGACCAAAGAACCGGCTAAAGAAGCATTACCAGGCTTTAAAAAGGTGAAACCACAGGTATACGCAGGAATGTTCCCAATTTCTTCTGACGAATATGAGAACTTCCGTGATGCCTTAGGCAAGCTAGCGCTGAACGATGCGTCATTATTTTTTGAAACGGAAAACTCTGCTGCACTTGGCTTTGGTTTCCGTATTGGTTTCCTTGGCATGTTGCACATGGAGATCATTCAGGAACGTTTAGAGCGGGAATACAATATTGACTTGATCACCACAGCACCAACGGTGGTTTATAAAGTCGTTTGTAATGACGGTAGCGAAGTGGATGTTGATAACCCAGCGAACTTACCGGCGCTGACGGATATCGACACTATTTACGAACCTATTGTTGAAGCTAATATTTTAGTACCACAAGAATTTTTAGGTAACGTGATTACCTTATGTATTGATAAGCGTGGTGTGCAAACTAAGATGGCTTATCACGGTAATCAGGTTGCGGTAACCTACGAATTGCCGATGGCAGAAGTGGTGATGGATTTCTTTGACCGTTTGAAATCCACCAGTCGCGGCTATGCATCATTGGACTATCAGTTTAAGCGTTTCCAAGAAGCTGACATGGTGCGGGTAGACGTATTGATAAATGGTGATAAAGTTGATGCTTTAGCCATGATCACTCACCGCGATCATTCGCAAGGTCGAGGCCGTGAATTGGTCGAAAAAATGCGTGAGTTAATTCCACGTCAAATGTTCGACATTGCTATTCAGGCGGTTATTGGAACTCATGTTATTGCCCGTTCAACGGTGAAACAGCTACGTAAAAACGTAACAGCAAAATGTTACGGTGGTGACATCAGCCGGAAGAAAAAGCTGCTACAAAAGCAGAAAGAGGGTAAGAAACGGATGAAGCAATTAGGCAACGTAGAAGTGCCGCAGGAAGCATTCCTAGCAGTACTGAAGGTTGGAAAATAATAGAAAAGACCGCTAGGGAAACCTAAAATGGCAAATTTTTACTCGGTATTGTTAACTTTAATTACCGTAACCGCTGGTATTATTTGGTTTTATGACGCTAAGTATAAAAAACCGGTACGCCAGCAGCGTTTAGCTGAGGAAGAGCAACGCTTACAGGCACGCCTCGATGATGAGGCGCGTGCTCGTATTGCGCCGCAGGGAAGTATTGCGGAATTCGCACAGTCGGTATTTCCGATATTATTTGTCATTTTAATCGTGCGGTCGTTTATTTATGAGCCGTTCCGGATTCCGTCGGCGTCGATGATGCCAACGATGCTAGCAGGCGATTTTATTCTGGTAAAAAAGTTCAGCTATAGCTTACGGGATCCTTTGTTTCGTAGTGAGCTCGTTAAAACTGGAACACCAGAACGTGGCGATATTGCGGTATTTAAATACCCTGGTAACCCACAAGTCGACTACATCAAGCGCATTGTTGGTACCCCTGGCGACCGTATTATTTACCGTAATAAAACCTTATATTTAGAACCAGCCTGTGTCGACGGCCAGCGAGAATGTCCACAATTACGCGTGGTGGATCGTGATGTGCAGCCACAAGCAGAAGTTTATTTTAGTCGTTCTACCCCTTTAGTTCGTTATCGCGAGCAACTCGGACAGGTTGAGCACGAAATTTTATTAGACCCGACAGTAGCGCCACGAACGGCTCACTTTTATCAGCAGCCGGGCACGGCAGCCGATGAGTGGATTGTTCCTGAAGGGCATTACTTTTTTATGGGTGACAACCGCGATAACTCAGAAGATAGCCGTTACTGGGGCTTTGTACCTGAGGAATATCTAGTCGGTCAAGCCACCTTTATTTGGATGAGTTTTGAGATGGATAGAAGCCGTGATAGCTGGTTGCCACAATGGTTACCAACCGGTATTCGTTGGCACCGTCTCGGCAGCGTGGAGTAAGGTTTGAGTCTACCAAAACCACCAATTAGACACTTAGAACAAACATTCGGCTACACCTTTACTAATCGAGATCGCTTAAAGCAAGCCTTGACGCACAGAAGTGCCTCAGCGCAACACAATGAACGCCTCGAGTTTCTGGGCGATTCAGTGTTGGGAATTATTATATCTGAAGCATTATTTGAAAGGTTTCCCACGATTGATGAAGGCGATTTAAGTCGCATGCGTGCCACATTGGTTTGCGGGCATTCCCTTGCCAAGTTGGCGCGTCACTTTAAATTAGGAAAATATCTAGTCTTAGGCCCTGGCGAAATGAAAAGTGGCGGTAATCGTCGCGAATCCATTCTCGCGGATGCCGTAGAGGCGTTGTTAGGTGCTATGTATATTGAGAGTGATTTAATCACCTGTCGCAAGGTCGTGCTAAACTGGTATGCAGAGCAACTCGCCGCGATTAAACCAGGGGTAAGCCATAAGGACCCTAAAACGCGTCTACAAGAATACCTCCAAGGTCGCCAGCGCGCGTTACCGAGTTATGAAGTGGTTGCCACACAAGGGCAAGCACACAATCAGCAATTTACTGTTTCCTGTACCATAGAAGGCTTAGATGAACCCGTTTTAGGTACAGGCACCAGTCGTCGTAAAGCTGAGCAGCAGGCTGCCAGTACCGCGCTGGAACAGTTGCAGCAGCAGGAAAAATAATGATAGACGAGCAAGATTACCAATCAGAGTCAGCATTTGTCGCCATTGTAGGCCGACCTAACGTGGGCAAATCGACCCTATTGAATCGTATTCTTGGGCAAAAAATTAGTATCACGTCAAATAAACCACAAACCACGCGTCATCGTATTCTCGGCATTGAAACCGAAGCTGATCGCCAAGTGGTCTATGTGGATACGCCAGGGCTTCACCAAGACGAGAAAAAAGCAATCAACCGCTTGATGAACCGCGCCGCAGCGAGCTCGATGAGCGGTGTAGACGCGGTTGTTTTTGTGATCGAAGCCAATCGCTGGACCAGTGATGACGAAATGGTACTAACTAAGCTTAAGCGCTCTCAGCGGCCGGTTATTTTAGTGGTTAATAAAATCGACCAAATCAAAGACAAAGGGAGCTTATTACCGCAGCTACAATCATTAGCTGCGCGTCATAACTTTGCTGAGATTGTGCCATTGTCGGCGACTACAGGTGAGCAAGTGGAAGCATTACGCACGCTGGTGCACAATTATGCCAAACCGGGTGCGCACCATTTCCCTGAAGATTATGTGACTGACCGTTCCTTACGCTTTATGACCGCCGAAATCGTGCGTGAAAAACTGATGCGCTTTACCGGTGATGAATTGCCGTACAGCACCACGGTTGAAATAGAACAGTTTAAAACAGCCGATAATGGTACCACTCATATTCATGCACTGATTTTAGTTGAGCGCGAAGGGCAGAAGCGTATGGTTATTGGTGCCGGCGGTAGCAAGCTGAAAACCATTGGCTCTGAAGCCCGGCGTAATTTGGAAGAATTGATCGGCGGCAAAGTGCATATCAAGCTGTGGGTGAAAGTGAAGTCAGGCTGGGCCGATGATGAACGCGCGTTGCGCAGCTTAGGCTACGGCGAGGATTAGTCTCCATGCAACCGGCGTTTGTCCTTCATCGCTGGCCTTATCAAGATACGAGTCTTCTCGTTGAACTGTTTTCGCCCGAATTTGGGCGATTTCGCGTTATAGCCAAGGGCGCAAAGCGCGCTAAGAATCCTTGGCGTAGTATTTTACAGCCATTTATTCCCTTGTTGGTCGAGTCGCGAGGCCGGCATGAATTACAAACGCTAACCAGTGCAGAAGCAACGGGTATGGCAATTCCTTTACAAGGTACTAGCCTTTATAGCGGATTTTACTTAAATGAACTCATGCAGCGACTCACGTCACCTTATCAGGTCGTCGAAGGGCTGTTTGACGAATACCAGCAAAGCCTCAAATTGTTAGCTGAGGTGGAGCAGATAGAACCTATTTTAAGGCGTTTTGAGTGGCAGCTATTAGTGTTATTAGGGCACGGCTTTGACTGGCACCAAGACTATGAAGGGCAGCCGATTGAACTGGCAAGCCGCTATGAATTCTTCCCTGATGCTGGCTTTAGGATGGCATCGGCCAACAGTCAGCAAAGTATGTTGGGTGCAGATATTCAGAAAATGGCTGCATTTGAACTGCAAGATCAACGCTTGCTAAACTTGTTTAAAAGAGTCATGCGCCGTGCTTTGCAACCCTATTTAGGCGAGCAACCGTTGCGCAGTCGAGAATTATTTACTCAGTTTAAGGAAACTAAATAATGCACGTTGTGGTGAATCCTATTTTGTTGGGTGTCAATATTGACCATGTTGCGACTATTCGTAATGCACGAGGTGTCAATTATCCAGACCCGGTAACCGCAGCTGCCATAGCGGAACAAGCAGGTGCCGATGGTATTACCATTCATCTTCGCGAAGATCGTCGGCATATTACCGACCGCGAT
This sequence comes from Pseudidiomarina sp., assembly GCA_048269045.1. GTDB lineage: Bacteria > Pseudomonadota > Gammaproteobacteria > Enterobacterales > Alteromonadaceae > Pseudidiomarina. The sequence continues at coordinate 8,866 of JBLWUG010000007.1, read as the reverse complement.
GTGGATGTGTTAGCCCACACCCTACAAACACGTATGAACTTTGAAATGGCAGTTACCGAAGAGATGTTAAGCATCGCCGGTCGAGTTAAACCTACCTACTGCTGTTTAGTACCGGAAAAGCGTGAAGAGTTAACTACCGAAGGTGGTTTAGATGTAGTTTCGCAACAGTCTAAAATCAAAGAGGCGGTGGCACGCTTAGCAGAGCATGGTACCGCAACATCTTTGTTTATTGATGCTGATAAAAACCAAATTGACGCGGCAGTAGCAACCGGCGCGCCAATTATTGAATTGCATACCGGTCATTATGCTGAGCAAACCAACGAAGTGGATCAGTTGCAAGTATTAGCGCAAATTCGCGATGCCGCTGAATATGCTCAAGCTGCTGGTTTACAAGTCAACGCAGGTCACGGTTTGCACTATCACAACACCGCGCCAATTGCTGCAATTCCACAGTTAATTGAACTCAACATCGGCCATGCCATTGTGGCTAGAGCGGTATTGGTAGGCTTGGATCAAGCGGTTCGTGATATGAAAGCATTGATGGTTCAGGCACGAGCGCATGCCATGCAAAGTGCACAAGTTTAACCGGGCATTTAAAGTGGCATAAAGTCGTTGACAGCAACGCGTTGAAACCGCACATTGAGAGCTCGATTATAGAAGCAACGGGAGTAGAACAGTGGTATTGGTGCGTAGTACCCATGTTGATAGACCCAATCATCAACAAGGTGATTGGTTAGCGGGTGTAACCTCAGCGGCACATCGCGATGAGCTTACTGAGCATGCTCTCAATCTAAAGAAACTAAGCGCCAAACAACCGCAACCTTCCAATCTACTGATTAAAGGGCAGGAGATGGTCGAGATTCTAGCGGGCTTAAAGCTCGATCAAGACTCGCTCGTTGCTGCCCTTTATAGTCCATTCTACGAAGCGGAAATAATCAGCCGCGAACAAACTGCTGCGGCTGGTGGCGACAAGCTGGTCAATTTGCTTGATGCTGTGCAACAAATGCAGAGTATCAGCGCTTTACAACATTTCAAGCATGGTAGCCCCAGTGATTCCCAAGTCGACAATGTGCGTAAAATGCTGTTGGCCATGGTGGCTGACGTGCGCGCTGTGCTTATCAAACTTGCCGAGCGTATTTGTTTTCTGCGCGAGGTAAAAACCCTCGATGAAGAAACGCGGGTTCTCGCAGCAAAAGAATGTAATGAAATATACGCACCACTGGCGAACCGCTTAGGTATTGGGCAATTAAAGTGGGAGCTCGAAGATTTAGCTTTCCGCTATTTGCACCCAGGCACCTATAAAACGATCGCCAAGCAGCTGCATGAGCGTCGTATTGATCGCGAAACCTATATTGATGACTTCGTAACACACTTGCAGGAAGGTCTTGCTGCGGAAGGCATTGAAGCTACTGTTTACGGACGGCCTAAACATATTTATTCAATTTGGCGCAAAATGCATAAGAAGCATTTAAATTTTGCCGAGTTGTTTGATATTCGCGCGGTGAGAATCATCACCCACTCACTTAAAGATTGTTACGGTGCCTTAGGCCTAGTACATAGTTATTGGCGCCATATAGCGTCAGAGTTTGATGACTATATTGCAACCCCGAAAGCCAATGGCTATCAATCGATTCATACCGTGGTGCATGGGCCGGAAGACAAACATGTCGAAATCCAAATTCGTACCGCTGAAATGCATGATGATGCTGAGCTCGGCGTTGCTGCGCATTGGATGTACAAAGAGGGGACCCAAGCAGGTAAGGGGTCAAGCTTTGAAGAAAAAATTGCGTGGCTACGTAAGCTATTGGCTTGGCATGATGACATGGCTGGTAACGAAGAGCTGGTCGATGAAATTCGCTCGCAAGTGTTTGAAGACCGAGTTTATGTCTTCACCCCGAAAGGCGAAGTCATGGATCTTCCTAATGGCGCCACACCGCTAGATTTTGCTTATTATATTCACTCGCAAGTCGGGCATCGTTGCGTGGGCGCCAAGGTAGACGGACACATTGTGCCCTTTACCTATCAATTAAAAAACGCTGAACGCGTAGAAATACTCACGCAGAAAGCGACCCAACCCAGTCGCGATTGGTTAAACCCTAATAATGGCTACTTACGAACGTCGCGGGCGCGCTCTAAAGTACAAACTTACTTTAAAAAGCTCGATCGAGATAAGAATATTAAGGCCGGTAAAGAAATACTGGATACCGAGCTGCAAAAGTTAGGTTTACCGCAAAATATTCCAGCTACGGTGTTGGAACGTTTTAATATGACCCAAGTCGATGATTTATTGGCGGCGATCGGTGCTGGTGATGTGCGCCTGCAGCAGGTCATCAATCAATTACGGCCTGCGACTGATAGTGCTGCTGAGCGCATTGAGCGCCTTACCGCACGAGCTTCAAGAGGCAGCCAAAGCCAAGCCAAGAGTCAAAGTGATGTAACCGTTGAAGGTATAGGTAATCTGCTGGTGCAGTTTGCACAATGTTGTCAGCCCGTACCGGGCGACGAGATATTAGGGTTTGTTACGCAAGGGCGTGGCGTATCTGTGCATCGCAACGACTGCGAGCAACTCGAACACTTACTACAAAAACACCCTGAACGCGCGTTGGCAGTGAATTGGAGTGGCAGTAAACGGGCTAGTTATCGTGTGACTTTGCGGATTGAAGCCGATGATCGCTCTGGGCTATTGCATGATATTACAACGGTGTTGGCGAATGAGAAAGCTCGAGTCGCCCAGTTAGACTCCAGTAGCGATGATAACAGCGGACAAGCCTATATCATGCTTGGCGTACAAATTGATGATATTGATAACTTGCAGCATTTGATTGTGCGTCTGCAGCAAGTTAAAGGTATTCACGATATTACGAGAACCACACAATAATGACAGACCAACAAGCCAAAACCATGCCCGGTATTCAAGCATTAGTCGCGGTCATGGAAGCTTTGCGTGACCCAGAGCAGGGTTGTCCATGGGATTTAAAGCAATCCATGCAGAGCTTAATTCCGTATACCATTGAGGAAGCCTACGAGGTCGCAGCAGCGATTACGGCAGGGGATAGCGATGAAATTAAAGACGAGCTCGGCGACTTGCTATTCCAAGTGGTTTTCTATGCTCAGCTTGGGCAAGAACAAGATTTGTTTAACCTAGATGATATTGCCGCTCACACGGCAGCCAAGCTAACTCGACGCCACCCCCATGTATTTGGCGATCAGCAAGCAAGCACCGATGCTGAGATAAAAGCGCAGTGGGAACAGATAAAAGCAGAGGAAAGAGCTGAAAAAGGCGCTGTAAATAGTGTTTTCGACGGTATTCCGAGTAATTTGCCGAGTATTCTACTAGCCAGTAAGCTGCAAAAGCGTGCCGCTAATGTTGGGTTTGATTGGACAGAAACCGCACCTGTCATTGATAAGATTAAGGAAGAGTTGGCTGAAGTTGAGGCTGAGCTAGTGAACGGTGACCAAGATGCTCTAGCAAGCGAAATTGGTGATTTACTATTTTCAGTCGTAAATTTAGCTCGCCACGTGCAGGTGAATCCCGAACATGCTTTACGCCTCACTAACCACAAATTTATGCAACGCTTCCGCCATATTGAAGCGCATTTAGCCGCAGCATCACAACGTCCAGAAGAATTAACTTTGGATGAACTTGAAGCTTTATGGCAAGCAGCGAAACAGGCGTGAGCAAAGCTTTACAGATAAAGTGATAGAATTCATTGTCGAAAATAGGTCATTCGGGTATACTATTTTCCCGTCTTGAAGCAATTCCCATATTAACCTGACGACTTAGGTTTCGCATGACAACTAATTATATTTTCGTCACCGGCGGTGTTGTATCTTCGCTGGGGAAAGGTATTGCTGCAGCTTCATTGGCGGCAATTCTAGAAGCACGTGGTTTAACCACCACCATCCTAAAACTGGATCCATACATTAACGTTGATCCAGGCACCATGAGCCCCATCCAACATGGTGAAGTATTCGTAACCGAAGACGGCGCTGAAACTGACCTTGACTTAGGTCATTATGAACGCTTTATTCGTACCCGCATGACTAAGAAAAATAACTTTACGGCAGGTCGCGTTTATGAAGACGTGATTCGACGTGAACGTCGTGGCGAGTACTTGGGCGCAACCATTCAAGTTATTCCTCATATCACTAACGAAATAAAACGCCGCATTATTGACGGTAGCCAAGGGCACGACGTGGCTATTATCGAAATCGGTGGCACCGTTGGCGATATTGAGTCACAACCATTCTTGGAAGCCATACGTCAATTGGCGACTGAAGTGGGTCGTGACCGCACCATGTTCATGCACCTGACCTTAGTACCTTTCTTAGGTGCTGCGGGCGAGGTTAAAACCAAGCCAACCCAACACTCAGTTAAAGAGTTACGCTCTATCGGTATTCAGCCGGATATTTTAGTGTGCCGTTCAGACCGTGCCTTACCGGCCAACGAGCGTTCTAAAATTGCGTTGTTCACCAACGTAGAAGAGAAAGCGGTTATTGGCTTAAAAGACGTAGATAGCATTTATAAGATTCCAGCGATCTTGAAATCGCAGGGCCTTGATGAGCTTGTGGTCCATCGCTTCCGTTTAGATTGCCCAGAAGCTGACTTGTCAGAGTGGGAACAAGTGCTGTATCAAGAGTCAAACCCTAGTGGCGAAGTCACTATTGGTTTTGTCGGTAAATATATTGAGTTACCTGATGCTTATAAATCAGTGAACGAAGCACTTGCGCATGCCGGTTTGAAAAACCGACTGACAGTGAATTTGCGTTATATTGATGCGCAAGATGTTGAGACCAAAGGCGTAGCAAAGCTAGCTGATGTAGATGCCATTATTGTTCCAGGCGGCTTTGGCGAGCGTGGTATTCAAGGCAAAATCATGGCTGCGCAATATGCCCGTGAGCACAATATTCCGTATTTGGGTATTTGTCTTGGTATGCAAATTGCGTTGATTGAATACGCTCGTAATGTGGCCGGGCTTGAAGGCGCGAACAGCACTGAATTCGATCCTGACACTGCTCATCCAGTGGTGGGTTTAATTACCGAGTGGATGGATGCCAAAGGTCAGCGTGAAATGCGTGATAACAGCTCAGATTTAGGCGGCACCATGCGTCTGGGTGCGCAACCATGCAACTTGATTAAAGGTACGAAAGCGCGCGAGCTTTATGCTGCTGATGTGATCCATGAGCGCCATCGTCACCGCTATGAAGTGAACGAGCACTATGTTGAGCAATTGGAAGCAGCTGGATTGAAAATTTCTGGCTGGTCTCACGATAATCGTCTCGTTGAAATTATTGAGATTCCATCTCACCGCTGGTTCGTTGCCGCGCAATTCCACCCGGAATTCACGTCAACGCCGCGTGATGGACATGCTTTATTCGGTGGCTTTATTGAAGCTGCTGGTCTTTATCAGAAAGAGCGCCGTAGTGCTACGTCGCGTGTATACGAACAGGAGTAATTATCAGCATGGCAACAATCAGTAAAATTGTAGCTCGCGAAATAATGGATTCACGCGGCAACCCTACGGTTGAAGCAGATGTGATTTTAAGCGACGGTCATAGTGGCCGAGCGGCTGCACCGAGTGGTGCTTCAACTGGTTCACGCGAAGCGTTAGAACTGCGTGATGGTGACGCGACGCGTTACTTAGGTAAAGGTGTCGAGAAAGCCGTTGCTAACATTCATGATTTAATTGCGCCTGCCTTGCAAGGCGTCGACGCTAAAGACCAAGCTAAGCTTGATCAAATCATGATTGACCTTGATGGTACTGAAAACAAAGAAAAACTAGGTGCAAACGCGATTCTTGCAGTATCGCTAGCGGCAGCAAAAGCAGCAGCCAACAGCAAAGGCATGCCGCTGTACGCACACATTGCTGAGCTTAATGGCACTGCCGGCCAGTTCAGCATGCCATTACCGATGATGAACATCATTAATGGTGGTGAACACGCTGATAATAACGTAGACATTCAAGAGTTTATGATTCAGCCAGTGGGCGCAACTAACTTCCGTGAAGGCTTACGCATGGGCGCTGAAGTATTCCATGCTCTGAGCAAAGTTTTGCAGAGCCGCAACCTCAGCACTTCAGTTGGTGACGAAGGTGGTTTTGCACCAAACTTAGCATCGAATGAAGAAGCCTTAACCGTTATTGTTGAAGCGGTAGAAAAAGCTGGCTACAAAATGGGTGATGATATAACTCTTGCGCTCGACTGTGCCGCGACCGAGTTCTATGTGGATGGCAAATATCAATTGAGTGGTGAAGGCAAGTCATTTGACGCTGCTGGTTTTGCGGAATACTTAGATGGTTTGTGTGCCAAATACCCAATTATCTCTATTGAAGATGGTTTGGATGAAAGCGATTGGGACGGCTGGAAACTACTTACCGACCGCATTGGCGACCGCGTACAATTGGTAGGCGATGATCTCTTCGTAACCAATACTAAAATCTTGAAGCGTGGTATTGATGAAGGTATCGGTAACTCGATCTTGATTAAGTTCAACCAAATAGGTAGCTTAACAGAAACACTAGCAGCGATTCGTATGGCTCATGAAGCGGGCTTTACGGCGGTGATTTCACATCGCTCAGGTGAAACCGAAGACGCTACCATTGCTGATTTAGCAGTAGGAACAGCGGCAGGTCAGATTAAAACGGGTTCGCTATGTCGTTCTGACCGTGTTGCTAAATACAATCAGCTATTGCGTATTGAAGCTGAGCTTAATGGCACAGCACCATACCGTGGCCGCGCAGAAGTTAACGCGAACAACGGTTAATTAATCGAACTGATAAAAGCCCATGCAAGGTGATATTTTTAAATCGTTAACACTACCAATCACTTCACGTGACGGCGAGGTGGGGGAAACGATGGCCGCATTTGCGGAACTTTGCATGGCCTTATATGAACGTGAAATTAGTCAGTTAGCGCAGCAGCCAGCGACCAGTGTTGCTGGTTTGCAGCGACGCTTAAAAAGTACACCTTACTACGTGCAAAATGCCGCACGAGGTATGCTTGAAAATGAATTACCTTTGCAACTGGACTTACAAAACGCCAGTTGGCATGCACCACAAAAAGCCAAACTCGCACGTACCGCAGCGCAACCGCGAAAATTATATCGCTGGTTAAGTAAAGATGCTCGGCTTGGCGACGCTGTACCCATTTACGTGATCACACCTCATCTAAAGCAGGTCAGACTCGACTCCATCGATGATATTGATCAGGCGCAACAGCGCGTACACTGTAACCAGTTTGGTTGGTTTGATTTCAACGGTGATGCCTTAGAGGCAGATGATTTAACATTGTATTTAGTCAAACCTGAAAAAACCACACTAGGTGCGGCTTTGGCAGGACATCAGTGGAATCATCGTGGTCGCATTGACCCGCGCACACTGTCACTGCGCGAAGTGTTGCTAGCAACTACTATTACCTTAAGTTAAAAGATTTTTTGTAACGCACTCCAGCACGCAATGATACCTGCCGCAATCACCAGCAATAAGCTTACCTTTCTAAACAACTGTTCTGATAAATAGTCGCTAATACGGTGACCAATCCAACCACCGATTAAAGCCCCTGCAGCCATGGCTAACAGCATCGGTATATGGGCAAGTTCATAGCTGCCTTGCAGCGAAAAAGAGAGCACGTTGGTTACCGCAATAGTGAAGAAAAATACCGCCAAGGTGGCGCGAAAGGAGACTCGGGCTAAGCCATAGCTAGTTAGAAACAGCACTACCGGTGGTCCACTCAAGGTTAACGCGCCATTGCAAAAGCCTGCGATAGTGCCAGTAAACCCTTGTTGCCAAGGCGTTCCTGTACTCTTTAGTTGGAGACCAAACCAGAATATTAGCCCTACAGTGATCACCAATAGAGCCATAATGAGCTGGAGCAAATCGACATTGAGCCACACCAGTAGAAAGTTACCTACGAGGGTGCCAAGTACACCTGTAAATAGCAGTGGTAGCCATTGACGGAGCTGGATGGCATGGCGCAGCATCCAGCTTAAATACAAGGCTAGCACCAAATTAATCACTGAAAGAAGGGGCGTAATCAATGTTAACGGCAAAAAAATTGCCAGTAACGGTACTGCAATAAGCCCGGATCCAAAGCCGGTAATCCCTTGCAAAAAGGCACCGAGAAACATAATTAAGGTGATTAACAAATATTCCATGGGTTTTTCATTGGGCTTGTGAGTAAAGCTGGATATACTAGCAGAAAAGTAGCAATTCTTTATAATGAAGAATAGAAACTAACGAGGACAGCAATGCGTTTGCTTAAACTGATCTTCATCGTCACCTTAATAGCACTACAGTATCGCCTTTGGTTTGGTAAAAATAGTTTGCCAGATTACTGGCACTTACAATCTGATGTGCAGCGCCAAGCTGAAACCAATACGCGCTTACAGCAGCGTAATCAGTTGATTGCGGCGGATATTAGCGACCTACGCGAGGGTGAAGAAGCATTAGAAGAACGCGCCCGAAACGAACTTGGCCTCATTAAACAGCACGAAACATTTTTTCGGCTGGTACCTTTAAAACCTCAAGAATGATGACGAATCCAATAAAAATTGCTGCGGTTCTTCCCGCTGCGGGGGTCGGCTCCCGCATGGCTTTGACGCGCCCCAAACAATATTTGGACATTGCCGGTAGAAGCGTGTTGGAACATAGCTTACGCGCGGTGCTCGCCGATGAGCGTGTGCAAGCAGCTTATGTCGCGTTAGCGGCAGATGACACCTATTTTGATCAGCTCAGCATTGCTACTAAGCAACCCATTATTCGAGTCAGCGGTGGTCAACATCGTGCTGCATCGGTATTGGCCGGCGTGTTACGTGCTGCAGCAGATGGCTTTACCCATGTGGTGGTTCATGATGCCGCGAGACCTTGCT